>NZ_JAFCXC010000005.1:0-285786 GCF_049897845.1 Arthrobacter sp. TWP1-1 | reverse complement strand
CAGCTAAACGGTCCTGCCATCACCACAGGGGCGGCAACAACAAAACCAAATAACCAATTCAATATAAATAAATTGGTATCAATAAAACTTGGCACACTATTGAGTTCTCAAACAACAACTGCATTCGAGTAATTGCTAATTAGTAATTCATAATTAGTTTTCGTCGTTGCGATATTCATACTTTATTTCATTAGAATTCATTTTGTCCAATCCGCATCGTGTGCGGTTGGTCACTTCATGAATTCCACAAATCTATGTTTTCAAGGTTATTTCGACTCAAGAAGTCAACAATATCCATGGAAGTTTTAGATTTGGATACCTGCAAGATGGGAGTCGGTGCTTCTTTCGAAGCGGCTCAACCTTGTGCAAGCAACAGATAGAACAATACACAGATACCCGCCCCCAACGCAAGTCGGGAACGGGTACCTTCATGAATGGGCCCACGCTTGCTAGGTTCCCGGGAAATCGCGTCAGCGATTTACTGGGCCAGCAAGTGGGGACTAGCCGGCTAGTTCAACCATGGCCAGGGTTCGCTTGCCACGACGCACCAACAGGAACTTGCCATGAAGTGCATCGCCGGCGCCCAGAACGGCGTCGAGATCGGTGATCTTGACGTTGTTGACGTAGGCGCCACCCTCCCCCACAGTGCGGCGTGCTTCTGAATTGCTCTTGGACAGACCGGCGGCAACCAACAGCTCAACGATGTTCAGGCCCTCCGCAGGTGCGGCCGATCGCGGCAGTTCGCGAGTCGCAGATTCCAAGGTAGCCAGGTCCAGCTCGGCTAGATCGCCCTGGCCAAACAAGGCACCGGATGCAGCAATGACCTTCATCGTGGCGTCGACACCATGTACCAGCGAGGTGACCTGGAAAGCGAGGGTGCGCTGACCTTCACGTGCCTGAGGCTTGGTTTCCACGGACTCGCCGATGGCCGCAATCTCTTCCTTTGACAGGAAGGTGAACACCTTCAGTCGGTCAACCACATCGGCATCTGCCGTATTGAGCCAGAACTGGTACATGTCGAACGGGCTGCACATGGCTGCATCGAGCCAGATTGCATTGCCTTCACTCTTGCCAAACTTGGTGCCATCGGAGTTCGTGATCAACGGGGTGCCCAGCGCATGGACCGAAGCGCCTTCAACCTTGCGGATCAGCTCGGTTCCACTGGTGAGATTCCCCCACTGATCGGAGCCACCCTGCTGCAGAACACAGCCGTACTGGCGGAACAACTCCAGGTAATCCATGCCCTGCAGAATTTGGTAGCTGAACTCGGCGTAGCTGATGCCCTCGTCCGAGTTCAGGCGCGAGGCAACGATGTCCTTCTTGATCATGGTGCCGACGCGGAAGTACTTACCAATGTCGCGCAGGAAATCGATGGCGCTCATGGGCGCCGTCCAGTCAAGGTTGTTGACCATACGGGCAGCGTTATCGCCCTCAAAGGACAGGAATCGTTGGACCTGACCCTGCAGGTAGCCAACCCACTCGGAAACTGTCTCCTTTGAGTTCATGGTGCGCTCCGCCGTCGGACGAGGGTCCCCCACCAAACCTGTGGAACCGCCCACCAAACCCAGCGGCTTGTGGCCGGCCAACTGCATGCGTCGCATGGTCAGGAGCTGAACAAGGTTGCCAAGGTGCAGGCTGGGTGCTGTGGGGTCGAACCCGCAATAGTACGTGATCGGCTCGCCGGCGAGGAGCTCTTCAAGAGCTGCCTCGTCCGTGGAGACCTGGACCAGGCCTCGCCACTTGAGCTCCTGCCAAACATTGGCGAAGCTGGGATCGTTCTCGGGGGCGCGGAGTTCAGTTTGCAAAGACACGCTCCAAAATTACCAGTACGACGGCGATTCTTCCGATTCGCACTCTCGCGTTGCGTGCCAGTGTCGTTGCGTTGGGCAACGTCACTGGCACGCGGTCACGTATTTACGCTTCGATTCCCGCTGGCAGTGGCTGCGAGGTGATCAGGCGCAGGCGCTGGGTGGGGCGGGTCATGGAGACGTACAGATCGCCCACGCGGCCGTGTGCATCGGAGAGCAGGGTTGCCGGCTCAACGATGATGACCCCGTCAAATTCCAGGCCCTTGGCCTCGTGCGGGTCAATGACCACGATGTCTTGCTCGAGAGATCCAGCGCCATGGCCAATCCGGTTCCCATACACGGCGCGGAGGGCCGTTGCCGTCTCCTGCACCATGGCCGCAGGAGTAATCACGGCAACAAGACCGCCGCCAACAGCAGCCGTCTCCTCAGGCATGACCGCAACAACTTGCGCAACCACGTCGGTCGCGGCGACGACGTCAACAAGGGGTTCCCATTCGCCGTCGCGCACTGCCTTGGGCGCCGAGACTACCTGCCCGGCGGCATTGGCCATGCGAACAGCGGCCTCAGCGATCTGCATCGGCGTGCGGTAGTTGACAGTGAGTTCTTCCATGTTCCATCGCTCCCCCATGAAGGGAGTCAGCGCATCGCGCCAAGACATGGCGCCCGAGGAGGAACTTGTCTGGGCGATGTCGCCGACAATCGTGAAGGACTTCACGGGGCAGCGGCGCACGAGCAGTCGCCACTGCATGGGCGAGAGTTCCTGGGCCTCGTCAATCACCACATGGCCGTAAGCCCAGGACCGATCGGTCAGGGCGCGTTCGGCACTTGTCTGGGATGCGGCTTCAACAATGTTGTAATCCGCCAATTGTTCGGCCGTCAAGATGCCGTCCACTCCGGAATCTTCCAACTGCTGATTCATATTGGAGATGGCTTTCTCCGCGTTGGCAAGGTCGCGCTTGCGCTGGGAATCAACCGAGGCTTGGGCACGGCCGCCGGTGGCGTCCATGTCGCCAAGGAGTTCAGCGGCCTCATCAAGCAACGGCACATCCGATTCACTCCAGCGCGAACCCGGGGCGCGCAGTAGCAGTTCGCGCTCGGCAGCCGTGAAGCCTGGCGTTACGGCTTCGAGAATCTCCGGCTTGCTGAACATGTCATCCACCAGCTTCTCTGCCGTCATGGGCATCCAGCACAGGTTCAACATGACGCGCACATCGTGGGCGGAGCGGACATCCTCGGCCAGATACGACCTGTCTGCGTTGTTTCCGGCACCTGCCGACTCGATATGTTCACGCAATTGTTCGGTCAGCTCGCGCAGCAGCGTCTTGACGAAGGTGACGCGCCCTTCATTGTGCGGCACACCCAAGGCTCGCGCCTTGTCCCTTGCGCGGCGCACCTGGCGGACGGTCAGGATCAAACGGGTGCCTTCGACGTCGAGCCTGACATCCTCACGCGGCAGACGCTGACGGTTGGCGACGGCGTTGGCAACCACCTGAGCCATCGCTAAGCGGCCCTTGAGCTCAGCCGTTTCCGGTGATTCCGGAGCTGTTGCGTGCACTCCCGGGAACAGGTTGCCCACGCTGGCCATGACCACGCCGGTCTCGCCCAAGGACGGCAAGACGCGCTCGATGTATTTCATGAAGGCGTTGGACGGTCCCACCAAAAGGACGCCTGCCGCCTGCAACCGCTCCCGGTGCGTGTACAGCAGGTAGGCGGCGCGGTGCAGTGCTACGGCGGTTTTTCCGGTACCCGGACCGCCCTGGACCACAAGGGCACCGCTCAAGGGCGATCGGATGATCCGGTCCTGCTCGGCCTGAATGGTACCGACGATGTCGTTCATGCGGCCCGTGCGCTTAGAGTTCAGTGCGGCCAGAAGCGCGCCCTCACCTTGGAGGTGGTCACCTTCCACAAGCATGGTGTGGTCCAGGACGTCATCCTCGATGGCCTTGACGTTGCGGCCCTGCAAGAGCAAATGACGACGACGGCGCACGCTCAGGCGCTCAAAGGCGGTGGCCTGGTAGAACGTACCAGCCTCAGGGGCACGCCAGTCAACCATCAACTGGCGCAGATCCTCGGACAGCAGGCCAATACGACCGATGTAACGGCACTGACCGTCGTCGAGGTCCAAGCGGCCGAACACGAGCTTGTCATCTACGGCGTTTAGCTGTGCGAGACGGTTCTCATAGAGCGTGGCAAAGGCGTCACGTTCGGAACGGTTTTGATGCGTTCCCATGGATTTGGCACGGCGGACTTCACCGAGCTGCTCAACCTTTTCAGCGCGGAGTTCATCCAGCCGCGTATACAGGCCGTGTACATAAGTGCGTTCCTGGGCCAACTCGTCGTCATACATGCAAGGCTCCTGATAAGTAAGGCATACCGCCAAAAGGCGGACCGTCTAGTCTATCCCCACAGCCGCGCGGCCGTTCGCCAGCTTCGCTTAGGGCATTAGCGAATCGTGGCCCCTGCAGCTGTGGGTTTACTGCGCTTTCACACCTTCTGCAGCGAAACAACCTCATAGCCAGCGAGATTTGTCCGTCCCGGCAATCCGTCGATCTCGAGCACCACCCCTACACCGGCCACAACGGCCCCGGAGCGCTCAAGCAATGAAGCGGCAGCGCCGATCGTGCCCCCCGTGGCGAGGACGTCATCGAGAATTAACACACGCGTACCAACTGGGACATCGTCCTTGTGCAACTCAAGGGTTGCCTCGCCGTACTCCAATGCGTAATTTTCGGCGAACACCTCACGGGGCAGTTTCCCGGCCTTGCGGATGGTGATGACACCGGTTCCTGTGGCGTATGCAGCAGCCGCAGCCAGGAGGAAGCCGCGGGCCTCAATTCCGGCAACGGCGTCGAACTTTCCGGCGAAGGCGGTAACGATGGAATCAACCATCAGCTTGAAGGCCGGGCCGTCAGCAAAAACGGGGGTTAAATCTTTGAAAACAATGCCCTCTGATGGGTAGTCCTCGACTGTGGCACACAACTTGTCAAGAACCGCGGAAACATGCGGAGTTTCGGCGGTCTGGGTGTGGTTTGAAATGGGTGTTTCGGTGGCACTTAATCTCTCGTTCACCCTTCAACGGTACAGCGTCTGGGATAGGGGCTTTTCCGATGCACAAAAAGGTGCTTATATATTCTCCGTGCAACACAACATTTCACTTCTCGGACATGGTGTCCGGCTTGTGCCGTTACGGCGTCGTCACGCGGCAGATTTGTACCCCTACATCGATGCAGAGATGTGGGCCGGCATGGCTTCCGAACTGCCCACTTCCAAGCGTGCGCTGGAACGGCTTTTCGCGTCGCGAATTGCCGATCCGTCAATCATTGCGTTTGCTGTCATCGATGACGAGACCGGCACCGTAGCGGGTACCACCAGCCTTTACGATTACGTGCCGGAGCAGTCACGGGTTGAGCTGGGTATGACCTTTTTCGGCCGTAATTACTGGGGCCGCAACGTCAATGCCTCGTCAAAACTGGCCCTGTTGACCTTCGCGTTTGAAGAGTTGTTCGTATACCGCGTGACGCTGCGCTGCGATGCACGCAACGTTCGCAGCGCCGCGGCCATTGAAAAACTCGGCGCCACCCTGGACGGTGTGCTGCGTGGCTACCGCCGCGGTCATGACGGCACCCGCGTGGACACCCGAGTGTACTCGCTGCTGGAATACGAATGGCCTGCCTCGCGTTCCGGCTTGGTGCAGCGCCTGACGCCGGCGGACCTCCTTCCGGAAGTGACAGAACTCATTGAGTACTCGGAGCAGTTGATGCGCGCAGACGCGGAGAACGCACCACTCCCGGCTTGAATTTCGAGACCGTCGGATCGCCATCGATCCAATACCGCCAGGGGTAGGCGTCTGTGCCACCGGGTCCGCTGATTCCAACGCGCGGTCCGGTGCGCACCGCCGCCTCCGGAAATGGCGGCAGCGTCACGGTCACTTCCCCACCGAGCGCGGGAATGCCGTTGTGCTCGCGGGTCAACCCCAGGGCCTTGGCCAGCCGGGCTGGTCCTTGCGCCAGTTCGACGTCGTTCTTGGCAGTTGGTCTGCGCGAGCGGGCAAGCTCGAGGCCCTCCACGATCTCGCCGGCACGCATCAGGCACCCTGACGAGGTTCCCTCCGGCCGGCAGACCAGGTTCGCGCAAAAATGCATTCCATACGTGAAATACACGTAGAGGTGACCGGGCGGCCCGAACATGACAGCGTTCCGGTTCGTCTTGCCGCGGAAGCTGTGTGCGCCTGGATCGGGATCCGGGGAATCGGCCGGGCCAAGATAGGCCTCCACCTCGCTCAGACGGACGACGACGGGGCCTTCCGGACTCTCATGCCGCACCAAGGCGCCCAACAAGTAAGGCGCCACCTCAGTGGCGGGAAGCTGCAAAATTTCGAGAAGGTCCATTGGTGCGCCCATCATTCCAACCTAGCAGGGCGGCCTAATCGAGGCGGAGGCAAATTATTTGCTGTGGGAAACAGTGTTTATGTGTGGGCGTGAAAGACTACCTAGATGCCCATTGCACTGGACTTCACTCCCCCGTTTGAGCCGGGAATCTTTGACTTCCTGGCGGCCCGCGCCATAACGGGTGTTGAGGAAGCTGATTCAACCAGCTATGCCCGCACCGTGCTGTTGAGCGGTGGCCATGGGTGGTTTCGTGTCACCTGGGATGGCGTTGAATTGTTGCTCGAGCAAGATCTGGAAGAGCCCTCCGATGCTGCCGAACTGCTGAGCCATGTCCGGCACTTGTTGAATTTGGACCACAGCCCCCATCTGGCGGACGCTGCGTTGAGTGCGCACCCGCTGCTGGCGGCGAGGGTGGCTGCACTCCCCGGAATTCGTCTCCCAGGCTGCGTAAATCCGGCCGAGATCATGATCCGGGCCATGGTGGGCCAACAAATTACGGTGGCCGCGGCGCGTACTGCGCTTAAGCAGCTCGTTGCACTCAGTACCCCATCGCGCCTGCCGCATGGCTCAATGACGCATTTCTTCCCTGCCCCGGCCGAAATTGCCGCGCGTGGCAAGGAGATCCTCCGAGGTCCACAGCGGCGGATCGATTCCATTGTGGCGGTTGCCGCCATGTTGGCTGAGGGTTCGCTGCTGATCGGTCCTACGGACAGCTACGAGTCTTTGGCCGAAAAGCTTCTGCCTATCGCCGGCATCGGCCCCTGGACCGTTGGGTATGTGGCCATGCGTGTGCTCGGCAACAGCGATGTTTTCCTCCCCGGTGACGCCGCTGTCCGTAACGGCTACGGCCTACTCAGGGGAGACACACTTGCGGCGGCCCGGGCCATCAAGGCCCCGGAGCTAAGCCGCATGGCCGAGCCACTGAAGCCGTGGCGTTCCTACGCCACCTTGCATCTGTGGCGGGTTGCCGGCGAAAAGTAGTCACGACGCCACATCCCGCTAAAGTTGACGCGAAGCCATCCTTGGCGCAACGCACTACTTAACGGAAAGCGGTACACCATGCCTCTCGTTCAGATTTCCCTCATCGAGGGCCGCGATCCGCAGAAGATCCGCAACCTCATCCGTCAAGTGACAAATGCGGTGTCCGATGCGATTGATGCCCCCGTCGATTCCATCAAGGTCATTGTGACCGAGGTGGCACCCACTCACTGGGGTTCAGGCGATCTCACCGTCGCCGAGAAGCGCGGCCAGGCCAGCTAAAGCAGGCTAAGCCGGAACTATTTGGTTGCGAACGCGGTCGGCCAGGGCAGTAGCTTGGGCAGCTCAACCGAATCCGCGGCGGCTTCGGCGCGGAGGCTGCCCATAGTGGGCGTCCTGCCGGAAAGCCAAGCGGCAATATCTGTCACCATGCCCTGTACAGACACGGTGCTTTCACCCGAACCAATGGTCATGGGTGCCAGGGCCAACGGAAGAAGTTTCAGCTGGATGCCTGCGGGAACGCGGTCAGCCAAGAATTCGAACAAGTACAGGCAGAATTCCTTGGACCATGTCTCGGGGCCGCGGCCCAGCTGAAGATCGGCCAGGTGGATCACGAGCTCGCGCCAATAGGCCAGCGCACCGTCGCGTACGGCACCATCGCGGTAGCTGATGGGCAGCTCCCACTGCGCGTCATCGAGCCCGTCCAAGATGGTCAGCGCCCGCGTAAACGCGGCCGAAATGTACTCCCGGTGCTCGGCAGCGGAGTGGCCGGCGTTCATCTCGATCGCCTGCGTACGCCCGCCCTGGCCGCCGTCGTAAAATTCGATCAACTCGCCGCGCAGGGCATACTCAACCTGCCGGGCAACGGCGTTTGAAACATGCGCAATGTGAGCCAGCACGTGCCCACGCGTCCACCCGGGCAAATCCGTGGGCGCTACGACGTCGGCGTCGGTAAGGCCCCCCAATTTTGCGCCAACATTGTCGGCCGCAATCTTCAGGCGGTCCATCAGCTGTGCGTTGGAAATATCAGTCATGGCTTCAGCCTATCCGTCCTTGAAAGAAAAATGCCCGCATCCACTACGGATACGGGCATTTCCCTTGACACTCTTGTGCGGACGTACGACGCCGGTCAGGCTAGGAAGGTGCGAGCCTCGCCCAGCTGCAGCTCAAGTGCCGCCAGCTGCGCCAACACTGCCGACGGCGCGGTGCCGCCCTGTGCGTCGCGGCTGTTGAGTGAGCCGTTGGTGCTCAACACCGTGCGAACCTCGGGCGTGAGGTGCTCCGAAATGCCCGCGTACTCCTCGTCGGTCAGGTCCCACAGCTCAACACCACGAGCCTCGGCAACCTTGACGGCAGCGCCGGAGAGCTCATGAGCATCGCGGAACGGCACGCCCTGGCGGACCAGCCATTCGGCAATGTCCGTGGCCAATGCGAAGCCCTGGGGTGCCAGCGCTTCCATGCGTTCGGTGTTGAAGACCAAGGTGGCCATCATGCCGGAGACGGCAGGGAGCAACAATTCCAAGGTGTCGGCCGCGTCAAAGACGGGCTCCTTGTCTTCCTGCAAGTCCCTGTTGTACGCCAACGGCAGGCCCTTGAGCGTTGCCAGCAGCCCGGTCAGATCGCCAATCAGGCGACCAGCCTTGCCACGTGCCAGCTCGGCAACATCGGGGTTCTTCTTCTGCGGCATGATCGAGGATCCCGTGGAGTAGGAATCATGGAGCGTGACGAAGGAGAATTCCTTCGTGGCCCACAAGATAACTTCCTCGGAAACGCGTGAAAGATCCACGCCAATCATGGCCGAAACCCAGGCGAACTCGGCGAAGACGTCGCGTGATGCGGTGCCGTCGATCGAATTCCACACGGCGGAGTCGAAGCCAAGATCGGCAGCAACTGCGTTGGGATCCAGTCCCAGTGAGGAGCCGGCCAAGGCGCCCGAACCGTACGGCGACACAGCAGCGCGCTTGTCCCAGTCCACCAGACGCTGCACATCACGCAGCAGCGCCCAGGCATGGGCCAACAGGTGATGGCTCAGCAGGATCGGCTGGGCGTGCTGCAGGTGCGTGCGGCCAGGCATGGCGACACCGTGGTGCGCCTTTGCCTGTTCCACTAGGGCATCAATGACGGAGAGAACTCCGGCAGCGATGATCCGGGCGTGGTCGCGCAGGTACATGCGGCCCAGTGTGGCAATCTGATCGTTGCGTGAACGGCCGGCGCGAAGCTTGCCGCCCAGCGCCGTTCCCGCACGCTCAATCAATCCACGCTCGAGTGAGCCGTGCACGTCCTCATCGGAATCGGCAGGACCGTAGGCGCCGGACTTAACGTCCGCCTCAAGCTCGTCAAGAGCCTTCAGCATGCCTTCGAGCTCTGCCGCATCCAACAGGCCGGCCGTGTTCAGAACACGGGCGTGGGCCTTGGAGCCAGCAATGTCATACAGAGCCAAGCGCCAATCAAAGTGGGTCGATTTACTCAGGGCCGCCAGGGCGTCTGCGGGACCGCCCTGAAAGCGACCACCCCAGAGTGCACCCTCGTTAGTACCGTGCGCCATGGTTACTTGCCCGAGGCGCGCTGGTCGCGGGTGGACGCAACCTTGGAGGACATGCCCCACAGCTCGATGAAGCCCTTGGCCTGTGACTGGTCGAACGTGTCACCGGTGTCGTAGGTGGCCAGATCGAAGTCGTAGAGGGAGGTATCCGAGCGACGTCCGTTAACGATGGCCTGACCGCCGTGCATGGTCATGCGGATGTCACCGGAAACGTACTTCTGGGTGTCTTCGATGAAGGCGTCCAGTGAACGCTTCAGCGGGGAGAACCACTGGCCGTCGTAGACCAATTCGGCCCAACGCTGGCTGACTGATGCCTTGAAGCGGGCCTGCTCGCGCTCGATCGTGATGTCTTCGAGGTGCTTGTGTGCGGTGATCAAGGCCATGGCACCGGGGGCCTCGTAGATCTCGCGGCTCTTGATGCCGACCAAGCGGTCTTCGACGACGTCGATGCGGCCAACGCCCTGGGCGCCGGCGCGGCGGTTGAGTTCCTGGATGGCCTGCAGCGGGGAAACCTTGACGCCATCAATGGCAACCGGGACACCCTGGTGGAAGGAGATGACGACTTCATCCGGTGCCGGCGGGAATTCCGGGGTGGCCGTGTAGTCGTAGATGTCCTTGGTGGGAGCATTCCAGATGTCTTCGAGGTAGCCGGTTTCAACGGCGCGGCCCCAGACGTTCTGGTCGATGGAGTACGGGTTCTTCTTGGTGGTTTCGATCGGCAGGCCCTTGGCCTCGGCGAAGGCGATGGCCTTGTCGCGGGTCAGTGCCAAGTCGCGAACCGGTGCGATGCACTTCAGGTCCGGGCCGAGTGTCTGGATGCCAACTTCAAAACGAACCTGGTCGTTGCCCTTGCCGGTGCAACCGTGGGCAACCGTGGTGGCGCCGAATTCGCGGGCAGCCTTGACCAGGTGCTTGACGATTACGGGGCGGGAGATGGCCGAAACCAGCGGGTAGTGACCCTGGTACAGCGCATTGGCCTTCAGCGTCGGCATGGCGTATTCGTTGGCGAATTCGTCACGCGCATCGGCAACATAAGCCTCGACGGCGCCGCAAGCAAGGGCACGCTGGCGGATGTCCTCCAGTGACTCGCCACCCTGTCCTACGTCTACAGCCACAGCGATAACCTCGGCACCGGTGGCTTCACCGATCCAGCCGATGGCAACGGAGGTGTCAAGGCCACCGGAGTAGGCCAATACAATGCGTTCAGTCACGTTCTTGTCTCCCTTTATTCAAAACTTCTCAGAGTGTGTTTCTTGCGATACTACTCATCATAATGCATGGTTATGCATTCTTGCTAAAAGATATTCATACGGCTTTTGGCCCCTACCCCAAGCGTAGGGGCAGGCTACGCTCCCGCGCTGGATTCGGCGGCAAATTGCAGGAATCGCTCAGCAACTTCCGCACCGCCGTTCGGTTCCCGGCTGATGACCATGACGGTGTCATCCCCCGCGATCGTGCCAAGGATCGACGGCATGACCGAATGGTCGATGGCCAGGGCCAGGAAGTTGGCGGCGCCGGGCGGCGTTCGCAGCACGGCGATGTTCGCAGAAGCCTCGGCCGTGACCAGCAATTCCCCGCACAGACGGATCAGGCGCGTATCCAGCAGCTCCTGCGACGACGCCGAGTGAACACTACGGTCCCCACCTTCCTTCGGCAGTGCGTAAATCAAGGCGCCGTCCTTGCCCCGCACCCGTACGGCCCGCAATTCAACGAGGTCTCGGGACAGCGTTGCCTGGCCCACCACGAGCCCGTCGTCGGCCAATAAGGTTGCCAGCTCCGCTTGGGAACGCACGGCCCGGCTGGTCAGCAAAGCTGAGACTCGTGCCTGTCGTGCCGTTTTCGTTGCCGGCATGGCCGCCGCAGCGCTGTTTGCCTTGACCATGGCTACAGGCCAGCCACACTGGTTGCTGTGGCCGCATCCGCAGCGGTCTTCTCAACGAGCCAGACCATGAGCGCCTTCTGGGCGTGCAACCGGTTCTCGGCTTCATCCCAAACAACCGACTGCGGGCCATCAATCACCGATGCGGAAATCTCGTAGCCGCGGTACGCCGGAAGGCAGTGCAACACGATGGCGTCCGGGGCAGCCTGAGCCAGCGCTGCGTCGTCGAGCGCGTAATCGGTGAAGAGTTCAAGGCGCTGCGCCTTCTCCTCTTCCTGACCCATGGAAACCCAGGTGTCGGTCACCAAAACGTCGGCGCCGGCAACGGCCTCCGCCACGTCCGTGGTGATGACTACCGAACCACCGGTTTGTGAGGCGCGCTCCTGTGCGGCACGGACGACGCCGTCAGCCGGCAAATACCCGGACGGCCCGGTAATGCGCACGTGCATGCCCGCTGTGACGCCGGCGAGCAGGTAGGAGTTGGCCATATTGTTGGCGCTATCCCCCATATAGGTCATGGTCAGCCCGGCCAGCTCGCCTTTGTGCTCCTTGATGGTGAGCAGGTCCGCAAGCAGCTGGCAAGGGTGGTAATCATCGGAGAGGGCGTTAATGACGGGAACCTTGGAATTGGCGGCCATTTCCTCAAGGCCGGCCTGCGTGTAAGTCCGCCACACGATCGTGGACACCATGCGCTCAAGCACCTTGGCGGTGTCGGCGACAGATTCCTTGTGGCCAATCTGGGCCTCGCCCGGATTGATGATCAGCGGATTGCCGCCAAGTGCGGCAACGCCTGCGGCAAAGGAGACGCGGGTCCTGGTGGAGGTTTTGTCAAAGATGACTGCCACGGTCTGTGAACCGGACCCATCACCGGCAAAGGTGCTCTTGGAGTAGGGCTGTTTCTTCAGCTCGAGGGCAAGGTCCAAGACCTCGGCTTGTTCGGCCGGGCTCAGATCGGTATCAACGAGAAAATGGCGGGTCATCAGGACTTTCCTTCTGTCATGTTGGGGGCCGTCGCGGCTGCTGCTGCTGCTTGCGAGGCGGCATGAGCGGCGACGGCCGTGGCGAGCAGCGCCGGGAGGGCTGCAATAAAGGACTGGGCCTGATCGGCCGTCAGGTTCAACGGCGGCGCAAGGCGAATCGTGTTGGGACGAGGAGCATTGATAATGAACCCGGCCTCCAGCGCCGCAGCGACAACGCCGGCGGCCACGGGCTCAGCCAAGTCAAAGCCAATCAGGAGGCCAAAAGCGCGAACGTCGGTAACGCCTTCGACCTTTGACAGGCCCTGGGCAAAAATATCGCTCACGGTGCGCACATTGGCCAGTACGTCCTGGGATTCCAGCACATGCAAGGTGGCCAGTGCGGCGGCCGTTGCCACCGGGTTACCACCGAAGGTTGTTCCGTGCTGTCCGGCGCTGAGCAGGTGGGAGGGGCCCTCACCGAAGGTGATGATGGCGCCGATCGGGAAGCCGCCGCCCAAGCCCTTGGCCAGGGTCATGGCGTCCGGGGTGATGCCTGCGCCGAGGCCAACGAACCAGCTGCCGGTCCGGCCGACTCCGGTTTGTACCTCATCCAGAATCAACAGGGCGCCGTGTTCGCGGGTCAGGTCGCGGGCAGCCTGCAGGTATTCGGCCGAGAGCGGGCGGACACCGGCTTCACCCTGAATGGGTTCGATGACGAGGGCCGCAACGGTGCCATCCATGGCCTCGCGCAGGGCGTCAATGTCGTTGAAGGCAATGTGGCGGACGCCGGCGGGCATTGGTTCGAACGGTTCGCGGTAGGCCTGCTTGGCCGTCATGGCGAGAGCGCCCATGGTGCGGCCGTGGAAGCCACCCTCGAGGGCCAGGATCGTGGGGCGTGCCTTGCCGCCGTGGGAACGGGCCAGCTTGAAGGCCGCCTCGTTGGCTTCGGTGCCGGAGTTGGCGAAGAAGACCTTGGAGCCAAGGGGCGCCTTGCTCAGTTCGAGCAGCTTCTCGGCCAAGGCGATCTGAGTGGGGCTCGTAAAGAAATTGGAGACGTGACCCAAGGTGGACAGCTGGCTGGCGATCACCGAGGTGACGAACGGGTGGGCGTGGCCTAGCGCGTTGACGGCGATGCCGCCCAGCAGGTCCAAGTATTCCTTGCCGTCGGCGTCCCAGACCAGGGATCCTGCGCCGCGAACCAGCACCCGCTGCGGGCTGCCGAAGACGCCCATGAGGGAGCTGTTGTAGCGGGCCAGCCACTGCGCGCTCGTTCCCGTGCCGGTTACGGCGGCGGCATTGGCGGTGCCAAGGTTGATCTTGTTTTTATCGTTGCTCGACTCAGTCATCAGTCTTGGTCCTCATCGGGGAAAATTTGTGTTCCATTGCCTTCAAATGTCATCAATTCCAACAGCACCGAGTGGGCGCTACGTCCGTCAACGACGGCGGCCCGGGCCACCCCGCCGTCGACCGCGGCCAGGCAGGCACCCATCTTGGGGATCATGCCCGATTCCAACTCGGGCAGCATGGCACGCAGGGCGCTGGCGCCGATTTCACTCAACAGCGAGGACTTGTCGGGCCAGTTGGCGTAGAGACCTTCGACGTCGGTCAGGATCACCAGGCGCGAAGCCTCCAAGGCGATGGCCAGGGCGGCCGCTGCAGTGTCGGCATTCACGTTCAAGACGGTGGAGGCATCCCCCACTTCGGGCGCCACCGTGGAGATCACGGGAATCCGGCCTGCTTCCAACAGGTCAAGGATGGCGCCGGGGTTCACGCCAACCACCTCACCCACGAGACCAAGATCCACTGGCAGCCCATCAACCACCGTGCCGGTCCGCACGGCTTGCAGCAGGGCGCCATCCTCACCGGAAAGTCCGACGGCGTACGAGCCGTGTTCGTTGATCAGGCCCACCAGCTCGCGGCCTACTTGACCGGTGAGAACCATCCGCACCACATCCATGGCCTCGGGCGTTGTCACTCGCAGCCCACCCTTGAACTCGCTCTTGATATCAAGGCGCTTGAGCATGGCATTGATCTGCGGTCCACCGCCGTGCACAACGACAGGCTTGATCCCCACATGGTGCATAAACACGATGTCCTCGGCGAACGCTCGGCGCAGCTCATCGTTGATCATGGCGTTGCCGCCGTACTTGACCACCACCACCGTGCCCGCAAATTGCTGGATCCAGGGCAACGCCTCAATCAGCGTGCCAGCCTTGTCCTGAGCGGTTTCCACCGAAGTCATCATGCTCTTCCTTCAATCCTGTTGTTTACTGCTCTGCTGGTGCGCCTCCCGGCGGACCTTGAGGCATGTCCAACTCCCGTGACAGCCACGGCGACCAGACAATCTAGGCGGCGGAGCCGGCGTTTCCGTAGGCGACGTAAAGGAGACCGTAAGGCCGCCCGCGGCCGTCGGTCGGATAGTCGCCGAGGGAATGTCGGTCCGCCGCCGGGTCTCGACAAGCTCGACCAGCGGGGGTCAAGCTCGACCAGCGGGGGTCAAGCTCGACCAGCGGGGGGTCAAGCTCGACCAGCGCGACCACCGTGTTACGACGAGTAGGCGCTGTTTTCTTCGACGTACGCGTGCGTCAGGTCGTTCGTCCAAATGGTCGCCGTGGCCAGACCAGCGTTGAGATCGATCTCGACGGTGACTTCACGGGGCGTGAGGTCCACGAGGTCGCGGGAATCACCGATGCAGCCATTGCGGCAAATCTGGATGCCGTTGATGCTGACGTTGATCTTGTCGGGATCAAAGACGGCGTCTGTGGTGCCCACGGCGGAGAGAACCCGGCCCCAGTTGGGGTCGTTGCCGAAGATGGCGGCCTTGAAGAGGTTGGAGCGGGCCACCTCGCGGGAGACGACCTCGGCGTCGCGTTCGCTGTCTGCGTGCTTGGTGATGATGGCGATGTCATGGCTGGCGCCTTCGGCATCACCAATGAGCGCACGGGCCAGGGTGGCGCACACTTGGGTGAGGCCGGTGGTGAACTCGTCCATGTTCGGGATGGCCTTAGCGGCACCCGAGGCCATGAGGAGCACTGTGTCGTTGGTTGACATGCAACCGTCGGAGTCTGCGCGGTTGAACGTGACGCGTACGGCGTCGCGCAGTGCTGCGTCGAGCGCCTCGGTTTCAACACCGGCGTCGGTAGTGATGACAACGAGCATGGTGGCCAGGCCGGGGGCCAGCATGCCAGCACCCTTGGCCATGCCGCCGATCGTGTAGCTCACGCCGTCCTCGTTGGCGGGTGAGGTCCACAACGCTTCCTTGGAGATCGTGTCGGTGGTCATGATCGCGGTGGCCGCGGCAGCTCCGCCGTCGTCCGTCAGGGCAGCAGCAGCAGCCTCGACGCCGGGCAGGATCTTGTCCATGGGCAGCTGCTCGCCGATCAGGCCGGTGGAGCAGACGGCAATGTCAGTGGCCGAAAGACCCAGAACCTCGGCAACCTTTTCGGCCGTGGCGTGCGTGTTTTGGAAGCCCTCGGGACCGGTGCAGGCATTGGCCCCACCGGAGTTCAGGATCACGGCGTCCACGCGACCGTCGCTGAGCACCTGCCGCGACCAGTGGATGGGAGCGGCGGCTACACGGTTGGTGGTGAAGACGGCTGCTGCATGGAAGTCGGGACCGTCGTTGACCACGAGGGCCATGTCCGGGTTGCCCGATTTCTTGAGTCCGGCAGTTACGCCGGCGGCCCGGAAGCCAAGTGGGGTGGTCACGCTCATGGTGCTACTCCTTGGAAGGTCAGGCCTGTGGTTTCGGGTAGGCCGAGGGCAATGTTCATTGACTGTACTGCTCCGCCGGCTGTGCCTTTGGTGAGGTTGTCGATGACACAGCAAACAATAACGCGGTTGACGTGCGCATCGTAGGCAATTTGCAGGGCTACGTAATTCGATCCCTGCACAGATTTGGTGGTAGGCCACTGACCCTCGGGAAGCAGGCGCACAAAGTGTTCTTCCGAATAGGCCTCTTCCCAGATTTCACGCAGGGCCGTTGCCGGATCCTCCATGGCGGCGATTTCTGCAGAGACCTTGGCCGTGGCGGTGGTAAGAATCCCTCGGCTCATGGGCGCAAGCGTCGGAGTGAAGGAAACTTTCACGTCGAGGCCGGAAGCGTTGGACAGGCCCTGTTCAATTTCCGGGGTGTGACGGTGTCCGCCACCCACGCCGTAGGGGCTCATGGATCCCATGACCTCAGACCCGATCAGGTTGATCTTCGCGGCCTTGCCGGCGCCGGAGGTACCTGAAGCGGCGACAATGACGACGTCGTCCGGCAGCAGCGCACCCGCCGCGAAGCCCGGCATGAGAGCCAGCAGTGAGCTGGTGGGGTAACAGCCCGGAACGGCGACGCGCTTGGAGCCACGGAGCTTTTCACGGTTGCCAGGCAGTTCCGGGAGGCCGTACGGCCAGGTGCCTGCATGCTCGGAACCGTAGAACTTTTCCCATGCTGCGGCGTCCTGCAGGCGGTGGTCGGCTCCGGCGTCGATCACCAAGGTGCCCGCTGGCAGCTGGGCGGCGATGGCGGCCGAGGCGCCGTGCGGCAGGGCCAGGAACACCACGTCATGGCCGGACAGGTTTTCCACCGTCGTCTCAACGAGGACGCGATCGGCAAGGGCATGCAGGTTCGGGGCAAGACTGCCTAGGCGGGTGCCGGCGTTGCTGTGCGCGGTGATGGCGCCGATCGTTACGTTGGGGTGGCTGGCCAACAGGCGCAGCACCTCTCCCCCGGCGTATCCACTGGCTCCGGAGACGGCTACTGAAATTGTCATAAGTCGACTATACAGCAGAACTATTCATAGTCACCGATATTTATCCACAAATGTTCCGTCACGTTGTAACGGCCGTCATATGATGAACTCAGAGGGCTTGCCCTGCCCATACGAGACGCACCGATTTGGAGTCCCCATGACTGAGTATGCCAACGCCATCGTCGCCGCCGCCCCAGGCGGGCCCGAGGTATTGAAGCTGACGCAGGTCCCCATGCCCGTGGCGGCAGCCGGCCAACTACTGGTGAAAATTGCCGCCGTGGGCGTGAACTTCATCGAAAGCTATCAGCGCGAGGGAATCTACCCGGTTGCCTATCCGTTCACCCCCGGAGCGGAGGCTTCCGGCCATGTGGTTGCCGTTGGCGATGGCGTGGCCGGTTTTGCTGTTGGCGACAGCGTTGCCACCGCCGAAGGTATCGCTTGCTACGCCGAGTACGCCATTTTTCCCGCTGAGAAGGCCTTCCACGTTCCGGCTGGCGTCCCCATGGATGTTGCGGCGGCACTCCCCCTGCAGGGCATGACCGCGCACTACCTCATGAACTCCACGTTCCATGTTGAGCCCGGCCAGACGGTCCTGCTACACGCCGGCGCCGGGGGTGTTGGCCTGCTGTTGACGCAGATGCTGAAGGAACGCGGTGCACGGGTGATCACTACGGTATCCACCGAGGAGAAGGAAGAACTCTCCCGCGTTGCCGGCGCCGACGAGGTGCTGCGTTATGACAACTTCGCCTCGAAGGTGCGTGAGTTCACCGACGGGGTGGGCGTAGATGTAGTGTTCGACGGCGTTGGCAAGGACACGTTCGACGGCTCGCTGGCGTCGCTGCGCACTAGGGGCATGTTGGTTCTCTTTGGCGGGGCCTCGGGCCAGGTTCCCCCGCTTGATCTGCAGCGATTGAACACCGGCGGCTCCCTGTTCGTCACCCGCCCCACACTGGGAAACTACCTTTTGAACGCCCAAGAACGCAGCTGGCGTGCGACCGAGGTGTTCAATGCGGCCGCATCGGGTGCATTGTCGGCCCGGATCGGCGCCCGCTTCCCGCTCGCCGAGGCCGGAGCAGCTCACGCAGCCTTGCAGGGCCGCGTCACGACAGGCAAGGTCATTTTGGAGCCGTAGGTCTTCCGCGTCCGCCGTGATTGGACTTTGCTGACTGCCCCACCAACACTGCCCCACCAGCGCAAGGAGCGGCCGCCAAAGTCCAGTCAAGGAAAGTGATACCGGACACTGTGGGGGACATAAAAAGCAATTTACTGTCTTTATTCAACTTCCGTTCATCTTCATGGTGCATGGTAGGGCCGTGAATCCTGCCTCATTGAATATCCCCGAGACTCAAGCAACAGCTTCCCCCGCACATGTATCGACAGCTGAATTTGTCGCTCAGATGCCAGGCAGCGAACTGGCACCCGAACCCAGAACCCTATGGGACATCTTGCAAGCTTCGGCAGAGTTGAACCCCGATGCCACGGCATTGGACGATGGCATGAAGTCACTCAGCTATGACGAACTCCTGAAGGCTGTGCGATTCAAGGCCGAAGAGCTCACTCGGGCCGGCCTCGGCGCCGGGGACAAAATTGGCGTGCGGATCCCATCCGGAACCTCGGAGCTTTACCTCGCGATTTTGGCCATTCTCTCCATTGGCGCCGCGTACGTCCCGGTTGATGCAGACGATCCCGAGGAACGGGCCACACTGGTCTTCGGCGAGGCGGGAGTTGCCGCCGTGCTCGGTGACCCGCAAGCAGGGAAGGCCCTCACCCAGTTCGGCGAACGCCCCACGCCCTTCCCTCATCCCCGCGAACCGCTTCCTTCGGACGACGCCTGGATCATCTTCACCTCCGGTTCCACCGGCACCCCGAAGGGTGTGGCCGTCAGCAACCGCTCCGCCGCAGCGTTCGTTGATGCAGAGTCTCGAATTTTCCTGCAGTCCGAACCGATCGGGCCCGATGACCGGGTGTTAGCCGGATTGTCGGTCGCCTTCGACGCCTCGTGCGAGGAAATGTGGCTGGCCTGGCGCTACGGCGCCGCCTTGGTCCCCGCCCCGCGTTCCTTGGTCCGTTCAGGCATGGACCTCGGCCCCTGGCTAATTTCCCATGGCATCACCGTCGTCTCCACCGTCCCCACGTTGGCAGCCCTCTGGCCTGCAGAGGCCTTGGAATCAGTGCGTTTGCTCATCTTTGGCGGCGAGGCATGCCCTCCGGAACTCGCAACCCGCCTGGCTGTCAAGGGCCGGGAAGTCTGGAACACCTATGGCCCCACCGAGGCAACGGTCGTCGCCTGCGCTGCGCCGTTGGGCGGCGAAGGCCCTGTACGGATCGGCTTGCCACTAAACGGCTGGGACCTGGCCGTTGTCGACTCCTCCGGTGCACCCGTGGCCGAAGGCGAGGTCGGCGAATTGATCATCGCCGGCGTTGGCCTTGCCCGTTATCTTGACCCTGAGAAGGACGCCGAGAAATACGCACCCATGCCCGCATTTGGTTGGGACCGCGCGTACCGCAGCGGTGACTTGGTGCGGCTGGACAGCGTGGGACTCATCTTCATGGGCCGCGCCGATGACCAGGTGAAGCTGGGCGGACGGCGCATCGAACTCGGTGAAATTGACGCAGCACTTCAGGCCCTGCCCGATATTTCCGGCGCAGCTGCCGCCGTCCAGGACACGGCAGGTGGCAGTCAGCTACTAGTCGGTTACCTGGTTCCGGCTCCCGGCACCACGCCCGATGCGGCCGCCCTGCGCAGCCTGCTGGCCGAAACACTGCCGGCCCCCTTGATTCCCCTGCTCACCTTCACCGATTCCCTGCCGACCAAAATTAGCGGAAAAGTGGATCGCAAGGCCCTGCCGTGGCCGTTGGAACAGCCCGCGGACGACGGCGGATCCCTCGCCGGGACGCTGACCCCGGACGCGCAGTGGGTCCTCGAGCAATGGCAGGGCGTGTTGGTCGGTTCACCGTCCTCACTCGATGCCGACTTTTTCGCCAGCGGCGGCGGTAGTTTGGCTGCCGCCCAGCTCGTCTCGGCCTTGCGCCAGCGTTATCCGCGCATCACGGTCGCCGATGTTTACTCACATCCACGGATCGGCGCCTTGCTCGAACTCGCCTTGGGCTCAGTCCCGGTAGGCGGCGCCGGCAAGACAGTAACCCGCACCGTGGGGCGGACCCGCCGCAGCTCGCAGGTGTTCCAGACACTGATGGGCGTGCCCCTGCACATTCTGGTGGGCATGCGCTGGCTCACGTACCTGATGGCACTGAATAACATCGCTTCCTGGCAGGGCATCCTGCCAGGTGCGCCCACCATCTCATGGTGGTGGGTCGCAGCATCGTGGGTCGTCTTCGTCTCCCCTTGGGGGCGAATGGGCATCTCGGTGGTCTCGGCTCGGCTGCTACTTCGCGGAGTCACCCCCGGCAGCTATCCACGTTCCGGCAAGGTTCACCTCCGTCTGTGGCTTGCCGAGCAAATCGCCGACATGGCTGCCGCGGTCTCTCTGGCCAGTGCTCCCTGGGTGCCCTACTACGCCCGCGCGCTGGGCGTGAAGATGGGCAAGAATGTGGACCTGCATTCGGTACCACCGGTGACCGGCCTGCTGCGTTTGGCCGAAGGTTGCTCAGTTGAACCCGAGGTAGATCTTTCCGGCTGGTGGATCGATGGCGACTGGGTGCACATTGGCGAAATATCCATTGGTGCCGGTGCCGTGGTTGGCGCCCGCAGCACGTTGATGCCTGGAGCCCGCATCGGAGCCGGTGCTCATGTGGCGCCAGGATCCGCGGTGCGCGGCAAGATCAAGCCCGGCGTTACAGTTTCCGGATCCCCCGCGGAGCGGACCGGCAAGGCCAAAAATACCTGGCCGGAGCTGCGCGCTACCACCACGTGGCTGGGCGAACTTCCCTTTGCCAGCGCGTCTGCAGTGCTGTCCTTGATTCCTTTTGTGGCAGCAGCCGCTGCCGTTTGGATCGTGTTGGCCACCATCGCTGGCCAGCCGTCATTCTCGGCCGCACTGCCTACACTTCTGTGGGCGGTTCCCGTGGCTGCGCTCAGTTGGTTCCTGACTCTCTTGGTGCTAATTCTTGCCACCGTGCGGCTACTGGGCGTGGGGTTGAAAGAAGGGCACTACCCCGTTCGAAGCAGGATCGGCTGGCAGGTGTGGGCCACCGAACGGGTGCTAGACATGGCCCGTGATCTCCTGTTCCCCATCTATTCCAGTCTCTTTACCCCGGTTTGGCTGCGTCTGCTTGGCGCCAAGGTTGGCAAGAACGTAGAAGCTTCCACAGTGCTGCTGCTGCCGAAGATGACAACCATTGGCTCCGGGGCATTCCTTGCCGATGACACCATGATCGCCTCCTACGATCTGGGCGGCGGCTACGTCCACATCGCACCCGCCAAGGTGGGCAAGCGCTCCTTCCTTGGCAACTCCGGCATGGCTGCGGCGGGCCGCACCTTGCCGAGAAACTCCCTCGTGGCTGTCCTCTCGGCAACACCCGCCAAGGCCAAGGCCGGCACATCATGGTTGGGCAGCCCGCCCGTCCGCCTGCGCCGCACCAATCTGAACACCGACGAATCGTTGACCTTCGCCCCGCCCCTGCGGCTCAAGGTGGCAAGGACCCTGTGGGAAAGTTGCAGGCTAGTCCCCACAGTTCTCGCGGTAGCCATCCCCGCAGCCGTACTGGCCGTCTTCGACGCCGTCGCGCTTGCCAGCAGCTATTGGGTAGCCGCCCTCATCAGTGGCATCGTCATCATGATGGCCGGAGCCGTTGCGGCAGGCAGCGCGGTTGCCGCCAAGTGGCTACTCGTTGGTAGGATCAAGCGCAGCGAGCACCCGCTCTGGAGCTCCTTCATTTGGCGCAACGAGGTAGTGGACACCTTTATTGAAATGGTGAGTGCACCGTGGTTTGCTCGCGCGGCCGTTGGCACACCTGCCATGGTGTGGTGGCTGCGTTCGCTCGGCGCCAAGATCGGGCACGGTACCTGGTGCGAAAGCTACTGGCTGCCTGAGGCCGACTTGGTCTCCCTGGGCGAGAGTTCCACCGTCAACCGCGGCTGTGTAATCCAGACCCACCTCTTCCATGACCGGGTCATGGCCATTGATACGGTTACGCTGGAAGCTGGGGCCACCATGGGCCCACACGGGGTAATTCTGCCGGCGGCAAGCATCGGTACAAGTGGCACCGTGGGCCCGGCGTCCCTTGTAATGCGCGGTGAAAGCGTGCCTGCCAGCAGCTATTGGATGGGTAATCCCATCAGCCCCTGGAAGGGTCCGGAATTCGCGGACCGCGCCTGATCCCCAACTGATTCGGAAACTTTACAAGCATGAAAATCCTGCACCGCCCACGGCATCCGGCAAACTCGGACGTCCCGGCCGCCCCGGATCCGTACATTCCCCTGCACGGCAGCACCCATTATGGGGTGAAGCACTATGACCTTGAAGTGGAAGTCCGACTCGCCGGGAACCATGTGCAGGGCCGTGCCATCATCACGGCCAAGGCCCTAGTTCCTTTGGTTTCGGTTGACCTTGACCTCGTCGGTTTGGGCATGGACAAGGCCTCCATTGATGGGACCCGGATAGTCAAGCATGCCCAGCGTGCTGGGAAATTGCAGCTCCAGCTGCCATCGCCGGTACCAGCTGGTGCGGAATTCACACTGGACATTCGCTATAGCGGAATTCCGGCACCCGACAACGGCCAGTGGGGTGAAGTCGGCTGGGAGGAACTGGCCGACGGCGTTTTGGTCGCAGGCCAGCCCACCGGGGCGCCAACGTGGTTCCCATGCAACGACAGGCCCGACGACAAGGCTTCCTACCGCATTGCGGTCACCACGGACGCCGATTACACGGCAGTATGCAACGGTACGTTGCTTTCGCACACGAAAAAATCTAGCCGTGAAACGTGGGTGTACGAACAGGCCGCCCCTATGGCGAGCTATCTTGCCACGGTCCAGATTGGCCGGTACAAATTGCTCGCCTTGCCGGCTCCGGCAGGTCAGTCCCAGCTCCCCATCACGGTGGCCGTACCGAAAAAGCTTCAGTCCAAGGCGGCCACGGCTTTGGCAAGGCAACGGGAAATGGTGGACGTCTTCACGCAGGCCTTTGGGCCGTATCCATTTCCCACGTACACGGTGGTGGTGACCGAGGACAAGCTGGAAATCCCGCTTGAGGCGCAATCCCTCTCCATCATTGGCTGCAACCACCTTGACACCGGCTGGGATTCCCAACGCCTGATTGCCCATGAACTCTCGCATCAGTGGTTCGGCAACTCCTTGACCTTGGCCTCATGGCGCAATATTTGGCTGCATGAAGGCTTCGCCTGCTACGCCGAGTGGCTGTGGTCCGAAGAGAGCGGTTCAATGACCATTGCCGAACGGGCCGCCGCGGCGCACGCAAAACTGCTCGCCGAACCGGTCGCCTTGACGGTCGGTGATCCGGGGCCGGAAATGATGTTTGACGATGCCGTATACAAGCGCGGGGCACTCGCGCTGGTGGCCATCCGCACAGCGGCCGGTGATGCAAACTTCTTTGCCCTGCTCAAACGGTGGGTGGCTGAGAACCGCCATGGTTCGGTTTCCACGGCCGCTTTCGTGGCCTTGGCCGATGAAATGTGCGGCGATATCCCGGGATTCTCGGCTGCCGACATTCTTCTTCCGTGGTTGTACCGGCAGTCACTACCTTCACTCCCCCGCGGCTAGGACACTGCAGCAGTTAGAACCGCAGCTGTTAGAACAACGCGGCGGCAAGGCCACCATCGGGAGGCAGGAATCAGGCTACGGTGGGAGACATGCCTGCAACCGCTACTTTTGAGCATTCCCGCCCTGTACCGATTCTGTTGTCGGGATTTGGTCCGGTTGGGCGGGAATTCTTCAACAGGATCCGAGCCCACCACCACAAGGATTTCTATGTTGCGGGTATCCGCGGACGCACCGATGAGGTCGTACTCGGGCCGGACTCAGATCTGCCGGAACGGGCCCATTGGAATTTGCTCACCCCGATCGCAGGGTTTCTTCAACAAACCAGCGCACTGATCCTCGTACAGGCCATCCCGTCTTCGCCCGAAGCCCATCCTCGCGCCGTCGAAGAAGCAACTACGGCGCTGCGTCTAGGTGTTGACGTAGCAACGGCTACGAAAAATCACCTCCTCACGCACTGGCGAGAACTCGAATCAGCGGCCAGGGCTGGTGGTAGCCGCATTCGAATTTCGGGAGCCACGGGCGCAGCATTGCCGGTTGCGGATCTTGCGCGGATTGGTGTCAACGGGCTTGACTGCCGGGCCATCCGTGCCTGTCCGAACGGGACTTCAACGTTTGTGCTGGATCGCATGGAACAGGGCATGCGCCTCCAGGACGCCGTCGGGGAGGCGCAACGGCTCGGCATTGCCGAGGCAGATACGAGTGCCGATCTCTCGGGATCCGACGCTGCTACCAAGGCGAGCTTGATCGCCGGCATGCTGTGGGGCTGGGATGTTTCCAAGATCCGCGTTACCAAGGAATCCATCGATGAGGACTCGGTCCGCCACGCAAGAACGTCGGCCAGTACGGGCCAACGACTTCGTGCAGTTGCCACGGCATCGGTTGACCAGCCGTTGAACGTCACCGTGCGATTGGAAGCCATCGGGTCCACCGATCCGCTCTTTCACCTTTTGGGCCCGGAAAAGGCCATGACCTTCCACTGCCCTGAAGCTGGGGACATCACAGTCCAAGGTGGCCGTTCAAGCCCGGCTGGCGCTGGCCTAGCCCTGGTCAAGGACGTCCTCAACCTGCTACCGACCCGGACGTCGGGCTTTCACGGATAGTCTTCCTCACGCACTAGCGCTGCTTGCCACTGCGGCGGCGAACCCTTCAGGTAAACCGACGCTGGCGGATTCAACATCCCACACCGCCGCCGCAGGACCCTGCTTCCCATTTTCTTTCCCGGGAAACGCCTCTATAAGTGTGGGGTCTATACGTAGGCCCAGTCCGAAATACTTGGCCAGAGCTTCCTTACGCGCCCACGCAGCTGCCCGCCATGCATCGCGTCCCTCCGCGGTGAGACGCGCAAGGTGCGCCTTTTCCGCAGAACTCAGCGCGACGTCGTCGAACCCGTCAAAGGCAACCTGGGCAACGTTCTGCAGATCCGCGCCGAGGGGCACCTTTGCCGCGAGCACCATTGCCGACAGGGCCCAGCCGTGGCTCCGCGAAAAACTGATCGACAGGGCAGCTGGCACTCCGCGCAACAGATAGCCGGGGCGGCCGTGTGACGGGACCGGATTCGCTCCGCAATCGGGACAGCTGTAGGCGGTCGCCAAGTCTTGCGGTGCGGCATCCAGCAAGTCGGCAGCCATGAGGCGCTGCGCTACGCGTCCCGCAATGAAATCCTGATGAGTTGTTTCATCCGCGATCGTGGCGGCCCGGGCAGTTTCGGCAGGATCCAGCAGGCTGACCATGCGCTGGTCAACCGCCGCCAGCTCGAAGGCACGCACCTCGACCTGCCCGCGCAAAATGGCGCTCCTACCGAGTTCGTTCACCCTCACTCCACCTTCTGTTCATGTTCCGTATTTGCCACCCGGTTAGGGTCGAGGCATGAATCAACCCACCCCGGATTTCACCGGTTTTACCGTTATTGACAACGACGACGACGATCCGGTGCTGCTGGCCCCGGACGGGTCCCCGGTGGACACCTGGCGAGACGGCTACCCCTATGATGCCCGTCTGGAACGCGACGTTTACGACGTTGAAAAGCGGCTTCTTCAAATTGAGTTGCTGAAACTTCAGCAATGGATCAAGGCTACCGGGCGCCGGGTGGTCATCTTGTTCGAGGGCCGCGACGCGGCCGGCAAGGGCGGCACGATCAAGCGCTTCACCGAACACCTGAACCCTCGTGGTACCCGGGTTGTGGCGCTGGAAAAGCCCAGCAAGCGCGAAACCACCCAATGGTACTTCCAACGCTACGTTTCTCACCTACCCAGTGCCGGAGAAATGGTGCTCTTTGACCGTTCTTGGTATAACCGGACCGGCGTCGAACGTGTCATGGGCTTTTGCACCAAGGAACAATACGACGAGTTCATCCGTCAGGCCCCGTTGTTTGAACGCATGCTAGTCAATGACGGCATCACTGTCATCAAGTTCTGGTTCTCAGTCACGCAGGCCGAACAACGGACTCGCTTCATCATTCGCCAGGTGGATCCCGTTCGCCAATGGAAGCTCTCACCCATGGACCTCGCCTCCTTGGACAAGTGGGATGCGTACACATCGGCCAAGGAACGGATGTTCAAACGGACAGATACCCGCCACGCTCCGTGGACGGTGGTGAAGTCCAATGACAAAAAGCGAGCCCGGCTGGCGGCCATGCGCCATGTGTTGAGCATGTTTGACTACACCGGCAAGGATCATGAACTTGTCGGCGTGCCGGACACGCACATCGTTGGCCCGGCATCGGCCGTGGTGGGCGAAGGCGAGGAATTCTAGCGCCGCTGGCTATGCCTCGTTGCCAGCGCTAAGCCCGGCCCTGATCTCTTCGACGGCGGCCACCAGCGCCTCAACTGATGCGGGTCCCCCGTGGCCCTCGTCTTCCACGATGGTGAGCTTGCTGGTGGCCCATTGACGATGGATCATCCAGGGCGTGATGGCTGGCCCACTGACGTCGCGCCGACCATGAATCAGGTACCCCGGAATCCCATCAAGTTCGTGGATCCGGGGAATGATTTCCTTGTCCCCTACGAGGAATCCGTCGTTGGCCCAGTAGTGGGTTACGAGGAGTGCAAACGTCATGCGTAATCGTTCGTCGCTAAACATGGGGCCGGGCTGCCAGTAGGAACTAAACGAAATGTGCCAAGCTTCCCAACGGTCCCAGGCAATGGCAGCGGCTCGGGCGTCTTCACGGTCAGCGCTGGCTAGTCTGCGGGCGTACGCTTCCACAACCCGCTCCCCGGGCAGGGCACCGGACGCCTGTGCAAACTCATCCCATGCTTCAGGGAAGATCCGGCCCACGCCTTCGGTGATCCAGTTGACCTCGTCGCGGTTTGTGGTGGTCACGGCCATGAGGGCAATGCCGAACACTCGGCCCGGGTGAGCCAAGGCGTAGGCCAGGGCCAGGGTACTCCCCCATGAGATGCCCGTCACGATCCATTGTTGAATCCCAAAATGTTGGCGGACAGCTTCGATGTCCGCAATCAAGGTCGCTGTGGTGTTGTCTGCCAAGTGCTCCAGATCGTCCTGAACGTTTGGCGTGCTTTTGCCACAGCCTCGTTGGTCGATGCCAATGGTCCAAAACTGCTCGGCGTCGTGGCGCCTGCGATATCCACCCTTGCCAAGGGAGCTGCCCGGCCCACCGTGCAGATACAGGACCGGGACACCGTCCGGGTTTCCGGTTGCCTCCCAATAGATTTTGGCGTTCGGTACATCGACCCAGCCGTTTTTGGTGGGTATGTGTTGATCTGTCATTGCCCAACCTTATGGTGCGAGCCCAATGCCCGCACCACCGTCAATACTTCCTGTGCCACGATGTCGGCGGAACTATCCGAGCTGTCAACAACCACGTCATCCAAGGCTTGTTCGGCCAGGATGTTTTCCAACTCAACGGTGCGTTCAAGATGCCAAGCCAGCGCGTCAGGATCGTCCCGGTGACGGTCAATAAGACGGGCACGCCGCACAGATTCGCGTGCCGTAATTCGGCAGACGGTTAGCGGCAGAGTTCCCAGGGCCGCGCGATATCGAGGTACCTCACGGGGGTCCTCGATGACCCCGGCCAGGACAAACATTGACACACCGGCACCGACAAAGTTGGCAGCCATGGCCGCCAGATTCGCAAGCTCAAGTTCATGGTTGAACCTGTCGTGGATGGGGGCCGGCCACGCCCGTCGTAGTTCATCGAGGTCAATAATTGCGTGCGGGACTAATTCCCGTTCCAAAATTTCACCCAGGCAGCCCGCGACAGTAGTCTTTCCCACACCGACGGTTCCATTGAGGAAAATACTCCGTGTCACCAAGTTCATATCCCCATGCTAGGGCCTCATCTCAGCCGCTCTGTCCCGTCCGGACACGGTGTCGCCGGACCGCAGCGCGGTTGTTGCAGCGCACCGAGCAGTACTGTTGGCGGCCATTGCGGGTGACGTCGACAACCACGGCAGTGCAGGGATCTCCGGGAGCTTGCCCTGCGGCACAGCGCGCGAGGCGGTGCATCCCGCGCGTCGTTAGGTGCAGCGCCGTCCCAACACTGAACACTGCACGCAAAACGTGGGCCAACGTCTGACTTTCATCCCGGTAGTGCAGATGCCAGCCTTCGTCATCGTGTTCCGTTAGCCGAGGGTATGCCGTCTCAGCGGCCATCTGGGCATTGAGCAAGACTGCCCGGGCCTGATGATCCGGGGCGTCAACAACGGCGAGCCAATCATCAATCACTCCGCGAACCAGGACATGGTCATCGGCGCCCATTGCAAATTCCATGGTCATCCCGAAGTCGCGAGTCCGCTGCAGAATCCCATCGCGGTCGAGCGGAAAGTCATTAGCCAGCGATTGGGCGAGGAGGACAGCGTATTCTCCGTAAGGGTTGAGATGCATAAGACCATTACAGCATAGTGGTGTCCATGACCTCTACAACAGTTCCCCGATCACCTAAAACTGCAAGCACGACGGCGGCGCATGAGCACGTATGGCACCTCGAGTCAGCGCACAACACCTCCCAAGGCAAGCTGCTTTATCTCGCGTGCTCGCACGAGTGCGGAGCGCGGCAGATAGAACTCGTGGCCCACAATCCCAGGCTTCTAGAAGTCCTGCATACGACGACGGGGCGCCGCTAAGGACGCCAGCGCACGCCGCCGTCCACGCAAAATGCTGTCGTCAAGAACGCACAGTCCAGGCAAATCGCATCAAAGAGTTCCCGCTCTCCAACGCGCTCCTGGAGTTCCACCGTGATGGGAACGAAGTCGTTGCCTTGGCAGTCGTAGCCTCCCTCCGGCAAAGGGGCCACGTCGGTCTTGACGGTGATGCGGCCGGCCTCGAAGGTAACTTTCGGAGTCAGCACCTCCCCCGTCACACCGCCCGCACAGCTGGCCCGCGAGACGCCCAATTCGAGGGTCTTCGATTCAGTTGTCACTTCACTGGGTTTGAGGAGTTTCCAGAACCCCGGATCACCGGATGCAGGCGATGATGATGGCGGAGCGTCTGAAACGGGGGCGGATTGGCTGCACCCAGTCAGCACCAGCGCCAAGCAGGCCACCATACCCGCAGTGAATTTCACGCCTCGTCCCACCCATAGCGTTGCCATACCCCATTGTGCTTCAGGTAGCGTTGCCATACCCCATTGTGCTTCAGGGTGAGGATACAAGAAAGGTCTCGACAAGCTGGGCCATTAATGGCCGTGCCTGCCGAGACCTTCTGTGAAACGTTAGCGCTGGGTGGCGCCGAACCGTTCCGCGGCAAGCTCGACGGCGGACGCGCGTGCTGCCGATGCTTCATCGGAGGTCAGCGTGCGGTCCCCAGCCCTGAAGCGCAGACCGAAGGCCAGGGACTTGCTGCCCTCGGGGATGCCGGTGCCCTGGTATTCATCAAACAATGCGACGTCTTCGAGGAGCTCGCCGGCCCCTTCGCGCAGTGTTTCTAGAACCGCAGCGGCCGGAACCTCAACAGGAACAACCAAGGCAACGTCCTGGGTTGCCACGGGGAACGTGGAAATACCCTTAGCGACGATCACGTCTGCAGCAGCAGCGAAGACCTTCTCGGCGTTGATTTCCATGGCCACAGAGCGGGCAGGCATGTTCAGTTCGGCCAGCAGCTTCGGGTGCAGCTCACCAGCGTAACCAACAACGTCGCCGTCGCGCAGAGAAAGGACGGCCGCGCGGCCCGGGTGGAACGCCTGGTGTGAACCCTGTGTGACAACGAGTTCAACACCGACAACGTCAGCCACCAAACGAGCAGCGTCGATGGCGTCAGCCCAGTCCCACGTACGCGGGCTGTGAGCAGGCGCGGCAGGTGAATCCTTGCCCGTGAATACGGCGCCGATGGTCAAGGGCTGGTACGGAATACCGTCATACAGACCATCGAGGACGTCCTCGGGCGGCTTAACACCGAGCGGCGGGATCGAAGCGGTGCCCATCGTCTCCGACGGAAGGAACACCAAACCGGATTCGAACAACGCCAGATCGTGGAAGCCGCGTGAGTGGTTGCGCTTGGCAATCTCAATCAGGCCCGGCAGAACTGAGGTCCGCAGGAAGCCGAACTCCTCACTCAAGGGGTTGGCCAGCTTCACGGCGGTGCGGGTGGCACCGGCCTCAGCAACTCCGAACACGTCGTTGGACGCCTTCGAAACAAACGGGTAGGCCAAGATCTCGGTCAACCCGGAATCCGCCAAGGCTTGAACCGCACGACGGCGCTGCTGCTGTGCGCGCGAGTAACCGCGGCCCGGCGGTGCCGTAGGAAGGGTGGACGGGATGACGTCGTAACCCACCAGGCGGGCGACTTCCTCGGTCAAATCGTCTTTGGCGAGCAAATCGTGGCGCCAGCTGGGGGCCGTGACGGAATATCCGCCGTCGACCTTTTCAACAACTGCGCCCAGATCCGTCAGCGAACCGATGATCTGTTCCTGCGTGAAATTGATGCCGATGCGGGCTGAGGCGTAACCGGACGGTAGGAACACGGGAGCCACAACGGCCGGGGTGCCAACGTCGGTGACGGTGGTATCCTCGGTGCCGCCGGCCAATTCGACCAGGAGGTCAACGGCACGCTGCGCGGCGACGTCGGCAATGGCAACATCCACGCCGCGCTCGAAACGCTTTGACGCCTCGGAGGGCAGCTTGTGGCGACGGCGGGAGCGGGCAATCGAGACTTCCTCGAAGTGCGCAGCCTCAATCAGCACGTTGACCGTGGCGGAGGAGACCTCGGTGGAGGCACCACCCATCACGCCGGCAACACCAATCGCACCGGAACCGTCGGTGATGAGCAGGTCCTCGACGTCGAGCTTGCGAACCTTGCCATCGAGCGTCTTCAGCGTCTCACCGGCAGCGGCGCGACGCACCACAATCTCGCCCGTGACCTTTTCGGCGTCGTAGAAGTGCAGCGGCTGGCCCAGTTCCAACATGACGTAGTTGGAGATATCCACTGGCAGCGAGATGGAGCGAATCCCGGCCAGGCGCAGGCGCGATGACATCCACGGCGGCGTCTGAGCTGCCGCGTTGATTCCCGTTACGGTGCGGGCCACGAAGCGGTCACAACCGGCATTGCCGTAGATGGGTGCTTCGTCGGCCAAACGGACGGGGTGACCCTCGCCCGTAGTGGCAGTCACCGAAACGAGAGACGCCGGATCGGTAAAGACGCTGTCGGTGGCGTGGGCGTATTCACGGGCAACGCCGCGAATGCTGAACGCGTAGCCACGGTCCGGGGTGACGTTGATTTCGGCGGCTTCGTCGCGAAGACCCAGCAGCTCCAGTGCATCGGTACCCAGTTCCGGATCGAGACCCAGGGTGGAGAGCACCAAGATGCCGTCATGGTCGTCACCAATGCCCAGTTCACGCACGGAGGCGATCATGCCGGCAGAAATGTGACCGTAGGTGTTCCGCGGGGTGATGCGGAAATCGCCGGGCAGCACGGCGCCGGGCAGGGTGACAACAACCTTGTCCCCCACCACAAAGTTGTGCGCACCGCAGACGATGCCCTGAACGCCTGAGGGATCAATGCCGTCAATGTCCAAGGTCTGTGCAGCACCTTCGGGAACCACGCGGACGGTGCACCAGTTGATGGTTTTGCCGTTCGACTGCGGTTCCTGCTCAAGGGACAACACCTGACCCACCACAATGGGGCCGCTGATCTCATCGAGAGGACGGTGAACATCTTCTTCTTCGAAACCAACCTTGACCAGTTCGGTCATTACGTCTTCGGCAGTTGCTCCTGCCGGTACCTGCGCATACTCGCGCAGCCAAGTCAGTGGAATACGCACCGCTTAGATCTCCATCCCAAAGTGTTCGCTGAATCGTACGTCGCCCTCGATCATGTCGTGCATGTCGCCTACTTCGTTGCGGAACATGAGCGTGCGCTCAATGCCCATGCCGAAGGCAAATCCTGAGTAAACGTCCGGGTCAATGCCGGCCGCGCGGAGCACGTTCGGGTTGACCATGCCGCAGCCGCCCCACTCGATCCAGCGGGCGCCACCCTTGGCACCGGGGTGCCAAATGTCCAGCTCGGCCGACGGTTCGGTGAAGGGGAAGAAGTTCGGGCGCAGGCGGATGCTGGCCTCGTCACCAAACATCTGGCGGGCAAAGTGTTCCAACGTGCCGCGCAGATCCGCCATGGACAGGTCCTTGTCGATGGCAAGGCCCTCGAACTGGTGGAACACGGGCGTGTGCGTAGCGTCAAGCTCGTCGGTGCGGAACACCTTGCCGGGGCACAGCACGTAGACGGGCAGTTCGCGCTCCAGCAAGGAACGGACCTGCACCGGTGAGGTGTGGGTGCGCAAAAGCAGGTGAGCCTCAGGAGGCTCAACGAAGAACGTGTCCTGCATTTCACGGGCCGGGTGATCCGGCTTGAAGTTCAAGGCATCAAAGTTGAACCATTCCGATTCCAGCTCGGGACCTTCGGCGATTTCCCAACCCATGCCCACAAAGATGTCGCTGACGCGGTCCTGCAGTGTGGACAGCGGGTGGCGGGCACCGGCGCGGCGACGACGCGCAGCGGCCGTAACGTCAACGGTCTCCTCGATCAGGATGCGCGCGGCGTCCTCGGCCTCGAGCACATCGGTGCGGGCTGCGAGCGCCTTGGCAACACGGCCGCGTGAGCCGCCCATGAGCTTGCCTGCGGCAGCCTTGAATTCCTTCGCGAGCCCGCCGATCTCACGGTTGGCAAGGCTCAGCGGCGACTTTTCGCCGGTGTGCGCCAGTCGCGCGGTCTTTAGTTCATCCAGCGTGGCGGCTGCGGCAATGGCTGCGAGCGCGTTCTCAACGGCTGCACCAATGGCGCCTTCGTCCAGCGGATCCGGAACCGTTGCGGGTTCGGTGGTTGGTTCGGGCATCTCTGCCGTCTTTTGGGGCATCTCAGACATCTACAGTTTTTACCTAAGCTCGTGTGCGAGTAAGCGGTGGGGTAGCTCCTCCCACCTGTTCCAAGTCTAGTTGACGGTGCGTGCCTGCTTTGAATCCAACTCTTTACCTCGTGGCGACCCGCTTCCGCTCCCGCCTTGCTACGCTAGCGCCCATGGGCTCCCTCCGTTTTGGATATACGACGCCGGCCTGCCGCCTGGCGCTGTTGTCCTCCCTTGCGCTGGTGTTGGGTGCCTTGGTGTTGGGCGGGTGCAGCATGTCACCGGGCAAGGTGAGTCACTACACCCCGGCCCCGGCCGCATTGCAGGAAAAAGTTGACTGCCTTGCCCCGCCCGAATGGAACGATGGCTCCGAAGCCAGCCTTCCGGCGTCGGACGTGAGGGGTTCGGTCCCTGAAGGATTTGTCCCCGTTCTGGTGGTCCGTTGCCAACAGGACTTCCTTGAACAAGCTGGTGTTCATACACGCGTGGTTCGACAGGAGCAGCTCGACGGCGATTACTCGGCGTTGCTTGCGGCCTTGACGCAACCCAGTGACAGGGCGAACGGCGACCTGGCCTGCACTGCGGATGCGGAGGTCCTGCCAGCACTGTGGCTGGTCAACGCCGATGGCCAAGCTATCCACGTGGTGTGGCCGCTGGATGCCTGCAGTAAGGCCCGAGGGAAGCCAGATACCGCGACGGCGCTGGAAGCCCTGACGGTGGCCGAGGCCACGATCATTACGGTCCCGACCCCATGACGGTCCCAGTAACAACCACAGCTACAGCCAAGGAGTCCGCCTAGTGAAGTCTTCCCTTCGAATCCGGGCAGTCGCAAATGCCGTCAACCTTTCCACCGCCGTCGGGCTGCTGCTTGCTGGGCTGACCCGAACCCGCATCGAGAGGGGACCTGACGGTTTGCTGTTCGGCACCGACTACCAGCCGAAGCTCCCCCTTGCTGGAGCATTCACTGTAGGCAATGTGATCTTCTACCGGGCAGAGCGGACCTTTATCGACTCCCGCCCGGATCTGCTGGCCCATGAATCGGGGCACGCAACTCAATATGCGTGGTGCCTGGGCCTTCCGTTCCTGCCGCTCTACGCAGCCTGCGCCGCATACTCCCTCTGGCGGACCGGGGATCCCGGGAGCCGCAACTTCTTTGAACGCAATGCAGGTTTGGCTTTGGGCGGGTACAGGGAGCTGCCGACCATCGCTAGATTTCCCGCAATCAGGAACCAATTGCAGCGCCTTGCGTTGTACAAATCATCGAACATCGACACCAAATCGACTAGCGAAGGGAAATAACCATGACACAGTCCGCCAATTCCGTTACCGTCACGGGCCAAGGGACAGTCCAGACCGCTCCGGACTTTTTCAACATCACCATCGGCATCGAGGCCGGGCAGCCAACGGTCCGCGCCGCATACTCCCAAGCCAGCGAGGCGCTCAACGCCGTCAACTCCAAGTTGCAGTCCTTGGGCGTGGGGCGGGAGTCGGTGAGCTCATCCTCCCTTGATGTCAGGGCGGACACTCGGTGGCAAGAAGGCACAGGCACGGTCGTTACCGGCTACACGGTCTCCAGCAATCTCACGGTGTCCCTGCGCTATGACAAGGGAGCCGAAGACATCATTGCGGCAGTAGTGGATACCGGCAACAACAACGTCCGGCTAAATGGCATGACCCCCGTGGTCTCCGACCCGTCCGCCGCCCAAGATGCAGCCCGCGCGGCCGCCTGGGCCGACGCCCGCCGTGCTGCCGAACTGTACGCCCAGCTGGCCGGGCAGACTCTGGGGGCGGTCAGCCAGATCAGCGAAGGAACCGTCAATGAATCTATCCCCCGGCCCATGAAAGCCCGGGCCGTCATGGCCATGGACAGTTCCATGGCCATTGAACCGGGGGAAAGCAAGGTCGCCATGGCGGTCCAGGTGACCTGGCTGCTGGTCTAGGCACCCGTTGGTCGAGTCGCCCCGTTGGTCGAGCTTGTCGAGACCTGGCCTCGACAAGCTCGACCAACGGGTTCGACCACCGGCTCTACGAGATAGTGATCTCCCGCTTGAGTATCTTGCCCGTGGGCCCTTTCGGAAGGGCGTCCATGATCACGATCTTGCGCGGGTACTTATAGGCGGCCACCCTGGCTTTGACGAACTCCTGGATGTCGGCGACGAGCTTCTCCGGGTCATCCGCCCCCTGCGCTCCATCCTTGAGCGAAACCGCAGCACAGACCTCTTCGCCATGAACGGCGTCGAGCGTTCCCACCACGGCGGCCTCCGCCACGGCTGGGTGTTCGTACAACACTTCCTCAATCTCGCGTGGGTAAATGTTGTATCCACCACGCAGGATCATGTCCTTCTTGCGGTCAACGATGAAGAACACCCCGTCCTCGTCCTGGCGGCCAAGATCTCCCGTGCGGAACCAGCCATCAGGAATTGCGGCGGCCGTCGCCTCCGGATTGTTCCAGTACCCCTTCATGACATACGGCCCGGCGACGGCGATCTCCCCTACGGCGCCGGGTTCGACGTCGACCCCTGCGTCATCGACAATCCGCAGCTGCGCGCCCGTCACCACGGTACCCACCGAGCCGGGCTTGCGAATGCCGTCCATCTGGTTGAAGGACACCACGGGCGAGGTTTCGGACAGGCCGTAACCCTCGAGCAGCGTTGCCTTGAAGGTGGATTCAAATTCGTGCAGGATCTCCACGGGCAGTGCCGAGCCGCCGGACGCGGCCAATCGCAGACTGCTCAGATCGTAGTTCTCCCGCCCCGGCGCCCGAAGCAAGGCGATGTACATACTCGGAACACCTTCGAAGATGGTGACCTTGTCCCGCTGGATGATTTCAAGGGCCTTGACCGGATCGAATCTGGGCAGCAGGGTCACTGTTGCGCCGGCCATGACGGCGGAGTTCAGTGCACAGGTTTGACCAAAGATATGAAAGAACGGAAGCCCGCCAAAAATCACGTCTCCGTCGCGGCTGGAAAAGAGCGCCACGGAAACTTCGGCATTGCTACGCAGGTTTTCGTGTGTCAGCTCGGCCCCCTTGGGCTTACCCGTAGTCCCTGACGTGTAAAGAATGACGGCGGTGTCATCCTTCTCCGCGACGGTGACCTCGCTGAGCGGTTCCAGGGGTGCCAGCAGGGCCATGAAGTTCGCATCAATGGCGATGATGGCGGTACCGGATTCGGCAGCCCCTTCTGCAACTTCAGCCATGACACCTTCCCAAGCAAAGGCGAGCATCGCTCCTGAGTCCTTGAGGTGATAGGCCACTTCGCGGGCCTTCAACAATGGATTCAGTGGCACCACGATGGCTCCGTAGCGCAGGATCCCATAATAAAGAGGCGGCATCTGGGGCAGATTTGGCGAAATCAATGCCACCCGGTCACCGGGTTGAACACCGCGTTGAGCCAGCAGCGCAGCAACTTTCGCGCTGAGGACCTCCAGCGCGCCGAAGGTCAATTCAATGTCATCAAGTTTGATGGCAACTCCACCGGGGTTTCTCGCCGCCGATGTAGGGACAATGCTGGCTAGGTTCGTCATGAAAATTCCTTTGCACTGTGGCTGGCTGCCGCTGGGCCGCATCGTATTTGATGGAGACCATGGCCAGCCAGTCCGGGACATCGTCGTCCCATGCCACCACATTAGCTCCCACGACGGGGTTCTGCACCACATTGCTACTGACAGGTAGCATCGAGTTTCATATCGCCGATATTGCCTTGAATTAGAATATATGTTCTAATCAGTTCATGCGGTGGACCAGTCAAGAACTTAACCAACCACTTTTTCCCGAGCAGATCGCGGAATCGGTGGGCCAAGGCACGAGCACTTCGGTGCCCGGAGTGCCCTTGCTCCCCCTGGCCGGACTGGTCAAGAGCGTCCAGACGCCGGAGTTCGCGGGAATTACGTTTCACGAGGTCCTTTCCAAGTCCGCCCTGAACAAGGTTCCGCCAAGTTCCACGATGCCGTTCGAATGGACAGTGAACCCCTACCGCGGATGCTCCCACGCCTGCGTGTACTGCTTTGCCCGCAAGAGCCACACCTATTTGGATTTCGACTCCGGCGTGGACTTCGATTCCCAGGTAGTGGTCAAGGTGAATGTCGCCGAAGTTCTACGCAAGGAACTCTTCAAGCCGTCGTGGCAGCGGCCCCATGTGGCATTGGGAACTAACACCGATCCTTACCAGCGGGCAGAGGGCCGTTATCGGCTCATGCCGGGGATCATCGAGGCTCTTGCGGACTCGGGCACGCCATTTTCTATCCTGACCAAGGGCACGCTGCTCGCCAGGGACATTCCCCTGCTGCGCGAGGCCGGCAAGCAGGTTAGCGTCGGTATGGGCATCTCCTTGGCCTTGATCGACGAGCAGCTGGCCCAGGCCATCGAACCAGGCACCCCGTCCCCCAAGGCGCGATTGGCGCTCATCAGCAAATTGCGCGACGCCGGACTGCCCTGCGGCGTGATGGCCATGCCCATTCTGCCGTGGCTCACCGATTCCGATGAAGCCTTGGATTCACTCTTTGCCGCGCTGTCTCAAGCTGGCGCGACAGGAGTCAGCGCCGGGGCACTCTATCTTCGCCCGGGTACTCGTGAATGGTTCATGGGCTGGCTGGCGCGCGAACATCCTTCTTTGGTTGGCAGGTATCAGCGGCTCTACGGAACCGGGGCGTACGCCTCCAAGGAGTACCGGCAATGGCTGGCGGAACGCATTAACGAGGCCAAGGCACGCAACGGATTCACCGCGCAAGGCTTCATCCATGATCCTCGCCGCGAGGAAGCCCAGTATCCAGACGGCAGCATGCCAGCAGAACGTGCCCACGACGAGGCATCCCCCGCCGAAAGGCTCGTAGGAGCAGGCTTCCGTGGCATAACCGCTGGGCAGAATGTGATTGAGCAGAATGTGGCTGGCAGCAGAAAGGCGGGACTCCCCGTGGGGAATCCCGCCCAATCACACCTAGCTCCCACCTTGTTCTAATGGCTGTTCGAGCCGCAACTTTTGTTGCGGTGAATAGCTAGGGACAGGCAGGAACATCAAGCCGTGGTGTTATCCGCTCTTGCGGCGGAATTCACGCTTGTGCGATGCCGCGCCGTGAGATGCGCTGATTTTTGCGCCACCGGCCGCAGCTACAGTGCCGTGCTGTTGGTTCTTCTTGTTCTCCAGAGCCTGCCGAAACTTTTCCTTGGTTTCATCGCTGGCACCGGCGGGGGTTTGTTCGTCGTGGTTTTCACTCGTCATGGCACAACCTCCTTGGGGTCTTGTGCACCCAGTCTGGCACAGCACGGCGGGTTTTCAACACCCGCTGCTACATTCATGGTTCAGGGTGCCGTAAAAACCATGAGCGCCTCCACAATGGGAAGATCGGCCGGTATCCAGGACAGTTCACGTATTTCGGAGCCGTTCAGCTCGACCCACCGAAGCAGGTCGTGGTCTTCGAGCGGTTCGGGAGTGCCATCCGTCACCTCGGCCAGCCACACGCGCATGGCGGCGCCAGCGTTCAGGGGCCAGCCATCCGCCGTCGGACACTCCAGCTCAGAGCCGAGCATGACTGTGACGCCCAGTTCCTCTGCCAACTCACGATGAAGGCCCGCCTGCGCGGATTCTCCGGGTTCCACCTTGCCGCCAGGGAACTCCCACATGCCAGCAAACTCCGGCGGGGCGGTCCGCCTAGCGGCCAAAAGCTTGGTTGGATTTTCAAGGGAGTCCACAAGGGCGCCGCCCACTATTTGTTTGATCGTCGTCACCAGGCAAGTGTAGGCCGAACTAGACTGGAGAGGGCATCACGATGCCCAACCGCGCCGCCCGCGTCCCGAGGCGCCGGCACCGCCCGCCCAGCATAGTGCGGCCGCGGAAGAATCCCACGTATGGAAAGCAAAGAAATGGCCCTGCTCAAAAGTTCCCGCGAAACCAAACCGGCGTCGCCCAACGTAGTTGCCTGGGCCATCTTCTCCTTAGCCATTGGCGGGTTTGGCATCGGCACCACCGAGTTTGCCATGATGGGCCTACTGCCCAACGTTGCCGAGGGCGTCGGCGTCAGCGTCCCCACTGCCGGTCACGTCATTTCCGCCTATGCACTCGGCGTCGTGGTGGGCGCACCGCTGCTGGTGGCCATCAGCGCCAAGATGCCACGAAAGACGCTTGCACTGAGCCTCATGGCGCTGTTCACGGTGGGAAATCTCCTATCCGTCTTTGCCCAGGATTACTCGACGTTGCTTGTCACCCGGTTCATTGCCGGCCTGCCGCACGGCGCATTCTTTGGGGTGGCTGCCGTGCTGGCTGCCTCCATGGTTGCCCCGACCAAGCGCGGCCGCGCCATTTCGATGGTCATGATGGGTCTTTCCATCGCCAACGTTTTGGGTGTTCCCCTGGCAACCTTTGTTGGACAGGCATTTGGGTGGCGCTGGCTATTCGTCCTTGTCGGCGTCATCGGTGTCATCACCATGGTGTGCATGGCGATCTTCATCCCGGCGCAAAAAGCCCAGGTCGGGGCAAGCCTGCGCAATGAACTCAGCGCCCTGCGCCGCGGTCAGGTGTGGTTGACCCTCCTCGTCGGTGTGGTTGGCTTTGGTGGCTTCTTTGCCGTGTACACGTACGTTGCCAACACCATGACCGATGTGGCAGGGTTCTCTGCCAGCTTCCTGCCGATTATCGTGGGCCTTTATGGGGTCGGCATGGTGGTTGGAAACTATGTGGGCGGACGGATTGCCGACTGGTCCGTTATGGGCAGCATCTACCTCGTGATGGGCTTTATTGCCGCCATGCTGGTGCTCTACGCGGCCACAGTGCACATCCAGTGGATGGCCTTGCTCATGATCTTCGTGATCGGCGCATCGGGCGCCATGCTCATTCCATCGCTGCAAACACGGCTTCTCGACGTCTCCCCAGGCGCACCCACCCTGGCGTCCTCGCTGAACCACTCGGCCCTGAACATGGCCAACGCGCTTGGCGCCTTCGTTGGAGGCCTCGTCATTACCTGGGGTTGGGGATTCACCGCCCCTGCCATGGTTGGCGCTGTCCTAGCCGTTCTTGGTCTAGGCGTAGCACTGCTCAGTGGCCTGCTGGATAAGTCCGGCAGCAAGTAACCTTCCCAAATACAAAAGACCCGCGCCTAGCCACCATGACTAAGCGCGGGTCTTCTGTATTTGAACTGGGAGCTACATCCTGTGCTGGGCACGGGCCGATGCGTACAGGCACACCGTGGCGGCCGTACCAAGGTTCAGGGACTCGGCGTCACCGTAGACCGGGACCGCCACGCGATGATCGGCCAAGGCCTTCTCTTCCCCGGCTAGTCCTTGCGCTTCGTTGCCAAACATCCACAGCGTGGGCTGCTCCAGTTCATAAGTAGAATCTGGGATCTCCTGGTCGAACGCGCGTGCGGCGCTTTCGTCCTGCAGCTGGTCAAGGTTCAGGTGGCCGTAGCCGTCAGCGGCAAGCACGCCTACACCGGCAGCCTTTGCCGCCCCAACAACCTCGGTAACCGTCATACCAAGAACCACCGGGATATGGAACAAGGATCCAGCGGTGGAGCGCACGGCCTTGGGGTTGTAAATATCAACACTCGACGAGGAGAAGATCACGGCGTCGGCACCGGCGGCATCGGCAGCGCGCAGCACTGTGCCGGCATTGCCCGGGTCCTGCACACGGCACAGCATGGCAATGAGCTTCGGCTTTGCGGCAAGAACTTCGGCCAAGGGAACGTCCACAAAATTGCAGACGGCCACAATGCCCTGCGGTGAAACGGTGTCGGTCATGGCGGCCAGCACCAGTTCGCTGGCAATGCGCAGCTGCAGGCGGGATCCTGGCGCGGAGGCAGCTTCCAGCAGCTCCGGGTATTTCTTCAGGCATTCAACGGTGGCGTACAGGGATTCCACAACTGGCGTGCCGCCGGCTGCAAGGCATTCGCGGTGTGCCCGCAGCGCCTCCCGAACGGACTGTGGCCCCTCGGCCAGGAACTGCCGGCGTTTTAAACGGCCCGAGCGCCCGGTCAGCTTGGCAACATCCCTCACTCGATCTGCTCGAGGATTGGTCATGGCTTCTGCTGGCGGGCGCCCGGGTTCATTCATGCTTAGGACTTTAGCAGTCACAGCACACGAACAAGGAACTGAACGTTCCTCAGGGGTATTACTAAAATTACTTAGCTACCGGAGCTGACGTGTCAGCAGGCAGTGCAGCCTTGGCGATGTTCACCAGAGCGGTGAAAGCACCAGCGTCGTTGACGGCCAGGTCGGCCAGCATGCGACGGTCAACCTCGATCGCAGCAGCCTTCAGGCCCTGGATCAAGCGGTTGTAGGTCAGGCCGTTGGCGCGTGATGCAGCGTTGATACGCTGGATCCAGAGGCGACGGAAGTCACCCTTACGCTTGCGACGGTCACCGTAGCTGTACACAAACGAGTGCAGCAGCTGCTCTTTGGCCTTGCGGTACAGGCGTGAACGCTGTCCACGGTAACCCTTTGCGCGCTCAAGAATAACCCGACGCTTTTTGTGGGCGTTTACAGCCCTCTTCACACGTGCCACGTGCGTACTCCTTCAATTTTAAAGATCCCAAGCCAATCATGCCGGGGAAGGCTTTGATGAAATGGTGTTATGCCCATAACGGGCAATGTCACCGATTGACTTGCGAAATTAGATGCCGAGCATCTTTTTGATGTTGCGAACATCAGCCTTGGCGACCGTGAGGTCACCCTTCAGGCGACGCTTCAAGCTGGAAGGCTTGTGCTCCAAGTAGTGGCGGCGGTTAGCCTGCTGGCGCTGAAGCTTACCGGAACCGGTGAGCTTGAAACGCTTCTTAGCACCACTGTGTGTCTTCATTTTAGGCATGAGGACCTGTCTCCTTACGTATCCACCGGCGCTGCCTGTGGTTCTCTTGCAGCGACCGGTTGGGTCACTGTGTGGGTGTATTCACCGCTGAAAAGGTGAAACCTTATTCAGCCGAGCTGGGGGTTTCGACTACGGTCGCGCTCTTTGCAGAGGCAGCCTTCGTAGCCGGTTTTGCTGCAGCCTTGGCGGCCGGCTTTGCTGCGGGCTTCGCAACAACGGGCTTGGCCATGGGCTTCGGCATGGGGATGGGCTTTGCGGCAACCGGCTTCGGAGCAGCAACCGGCTTGGCGGCTACAACGGGCTTGGCTGCGGCCTTGGCGACGGGAGCTGCCTTGGCCACGGGGGCCTTAGCTGCAACAGGTGCCTTGGCCGGGGCTGCCTTGGCCGGAGCCTTGGCAGGTACGACGGCGGGAGCCGGCTTTTCTTCCGGAACGCTCACCTCGGGTGCAACAACAGCTGCGGGAGCTTCCGCAACGGGTGCAGCAACTTCGACGGCCGGAGCGGGCGTCTCCTGGACAGCGTCGGCGGCGGGAGCCTCGGCGTCGTCCGTCAGGTTCAAGCCCTGGGGCAACAGGTCGGCCAATGACTGAGTCATGGGCGCCTTGTTGTCGCGGTCCACATCAACGCGAGCGGTGCCATTGGCAACTGCCTCGTTGTGGGCCTTTGCATCGGCACGCTGCTGGTTGCGGCGGGCTTCTGCCTTTGCCTCAGCCTTGTTCTTCAAGGGACCAATAACCATGACCATGTTGCGGCCGTCAATGCGGGGGCTCGACTCGATGATGCCAACTTCGGCAACTTCTGCGGCGAACTTCTGCAAGAGGCGGATACCCATTTCCGGACGCTGCTGCTCGCGGCCTCGGAACTGGATCATGGCCTTGACCTTGTCGCCAGCGCCGAGGAAACGCATTGCGTGTCCGCGCTTGGTCTCGTAGTCATGGGTGTCGATCTTGAGGCGGAAACGGATTTCCTTCAAGACGGTGTTGGTCTGGTTCTTGCGGGCTTCACGAGCCTTGACAGCGGCTTCGTACTTGTACTTGCCGAAGTCCATCAGTTTGCACACCGGCGGCTTTGCCGTCGGCGCTACCTCAACCAGATCCAAGTCAGACTCAGCTGCTAAACGGAGGGCATCCTCAATGCGGACAATCCCTACTTGTTCGCCTGCTGGCCCAACCAACCGCACCTCGGGGACGCGGATTCGATCATTGATGCGTGGCTCGCTAATGTGTAGCTCCTGTTGCCTAAAAAAGGGTGAGTACCACCAGCAACGAAGAAGGCCTCCAATTTGCTGATGCAATGGAGGCCTCGAATTAGTCGGCACAGGCTCCATTTAAGGAACCTGATTGCTGTTCCTCAAGGGAACGGCACCGACCTGAACCAGACAACGCCAAAGAATGGGTCGAAAGGTGGGAGAGGACTCCACTTGCAAACTCTTTGCCGCTGATTTGGTGCCCGTGACTTTCGCCTTGAGGACACACGATAAATAACAGCATCGAGTCGGTCTGTGACAAGCTTAGCAGTATGAGTAGCTCAGATAATAATTCGGACACCCGCAACACATTTCAGGCAGCCCCCGAAGAGGCCCTGACCGACGCAGAGGCAAGCTCTGTAGTACGTGATATCGCTGAAGTTCCAGCCATTGAAGTCATTACGACGGCGGCCGTTCACCTCATGAGCGCAGCGGCAGTTAAGTGTGGCCTCGCCGCCGGACCCGACGCCGAGGAGCTCAAGGACCTCGATGAGGCCCGCAAGCTCATTACCGCCCTGGCCGGATTCGTTACTGCCGCAGCCCCGGAGATCGGCAGCCAGCACGCCGGACCGTTGCGCGACGGCCTGCGCTCACTTCAGCTCGCCTTCCGCGAAGCCTCCACGATCCAGGACGCACCGGGCAAGGGTCCGGGCGAGAAGTTCACCGGAGCAGTCAACTAATAACTCCCCTACATCTGTGTGGCAGTTGTTGCATCAAATTGACCGATTTTCGGTGTTTTTGGTGCAACGACTGCCACACAGAATTGTTTAACGGGCTGGTTAGCTGTGCTGAGCCCCTATGGCTGGCCCAAAAGCGCTCAGACCGGGCCTTACTCGTTGAGCAGCTGACCCAGCCCGACATCTCCTGATGCACTTTGCCCGGACTCAGTCAGTAGGCGGTTGCCACGTCGGCGCCAGATAGTCATGGCCACCAGACCTAGGATGGCCAGAACCGTGCAAATGACGCCGACGATCGCAAAACCTGCCCACGGTCCCAGGGTGTCAATCATGGCGCCGGCGAACGGCGCGCCCATGGCATTGCCAATCGTCATCGAGGAGCCGTACCATCCCATGGCCTCGCCGCGACGCTTCTCGGTGACGAGATCGGCAATGTGCTCGGCACTGGAGGTGAGGACGGGGGCGCACAGCAGCCCCGGGAGAATGGACAACAACCCAAGGGTTAAGGCGTTTGTGGCATATCCCATAGGAATGATCAGGATTGCCATGGCGCAGAGAAGCCACAAGGGGTTGACGGAACGTTTGAGGGCACCGTAAACGATGCCACCAACAATCGAGGCTCCGCACCAGAAGAGAAAGACGATTCCAAGATCACCCGTGCTGTTGTTGTGCTCCATCAGCGCAACCATGCCAACGTTGACGCCGGTCAATACCAGCCCCGCACCAAGGGAGGTAGCCAGAATGGCCAGCACGGCGATGTTGACCCAGCGAACATTGTGCCTGGTGCTCCCCCACCATCGGACCACCACATTCTTGTCCCTCAGGTCCGGCACTGGCTGATCCTCGACGGAATCAACAGGCTCAGTGGCGGGCTGGCCAACAGCGACAAAGGAACCCTTTTGGCCAGTCCGGGTGGGTGGGTTGAACCACATAAGGAAGACGCCGGCCAGGGACGCACTGACACCAATGATGATCAGGCCCATGACTGTGTTGTTCGTGGCCAACATGACACCGGCGGCCGGGCCGATCATAAAGGTGAGTTCCCCTCCCATGGAATCCAGCGCATAAGCTGTTCGCCGCTGCTCCGACGGGACCATGACGCCCAAAGCCTGGCGGACCACTGAGAAGATCGGCACGGCGAAGAGCCCGCCGATGAAGGCCGCCACCATCAGCAGCTGGAAGTTCAAAAAGGGTGCCATGCCCCAAACAACCACCTCGGCAATGACTGAGGGAATCAAAGCCTTCCGCAGCCCGTAAATATCCACCATGCGACCACGCCACGGTGCACCAATGGCCATGCCGATGGTAATGGCTGCAGCAATCGAGCCGGCAGCCGCATAGCTGAGGTTCATGGATTTCACCACATGCAGCGTCAGCAGGACACCTGCTGCTGCGTGGGGAATACGCGCCAACATGGCGATAATCAATAGGCGGCGCACGGATCCAACCGCGAGGATTTCGCGGTAGGCAGCAAAATTCACGTTGATGACTTCTCTCTGGTTATCCATCACAGGAGAGCATCAGGCTGCCTTGCTGTGGTTTAAGTTTGTTGTTGCGGGTGGCGCAAGCGGATCTGGATCGAATCAACCGCTGAGGCAAAATGCTCATGGCCAGCCCAATATTCTTGCAATCGGGACAGCACGTCATTCACCTCAAGCTGATCGAGCCCAGGCAACAAAGTGATCGTGACACACAATTCCGGCCCTGTTCCGCCGCCTTGCACCAATCGTCGCGCCGGTTCGGCGCTATTGTCCCAGAGGGATTCTATGCCTTGGCCAGCACCGGCGGAAATGTCCACGACTGCACTGTTACCAAGCACCGACACGGATTCGCGCAGAATGCTCTCAACCGCTACATCGACATAGCTGGGATGCCATTGACGCTGCTGGGCCAGGGCCCACATGGCGGGCCGCCGAACGACAAATGGTCGCTGCGAACCGGGATCAACCACCAGTAACTGCGCTTCCTCTGCCACCGCCGATAATGCCGCACGTGCCGCATAGACGGCCACCGGCCGGGCCTCCGGATGCCACCGGGTCAGTGCTGCTGCGTGGGAAAATACCGGCAGGGCCTTGCGGCCGTCGGGTCCCTGCAGGGTCACCAGCGCCATGTCAGATTCCTTGTCGGAGACCAGGCCGTTCTCACCAACAGTTTGCTCGGCCAATTGCGCCACGATGGGAATGAACACGCGGGCCGTGGCCAGCGAAGCAACCACCTGCTCCTCGGTGCCCACTCCCGCGGCGAGCTGCGCCATGGCGGCGGCAAAACCTGCGTCCATGGCGCCGTCATCCGAGTCGAAGTTGTGGTATTTCTCCTGCGCGGGAAGGTCGCGGCCTGCCCAAGGCTGCCCGGCGGAATCGGTTTGTCCACCGGCGCCGGCCAAGGCGGCGGCAATGTGTCCTGGCAGCGCTTTCTTGGGCATCTCAGTCATGATTTAGCGGCGGCCTGCAACGTCAAGGGCCTGCGGCAGAGTGAATTGGCCTGAATACAGTGCCTTACCAACGATTGCACCCTCCACACCCTCGCCGACCAATTCGCGCAGCACGCGAAGGTCTTCGAGGCTGGAGATACCGCCGGAAGCCACCACCGGCTTGGAGGTGCGGGCGCACATTTCCCGCAGCAGTTCCACGTTGGGACCGCGCAATGTTCCATCTTTGGTGACGTCGGTGACGACGTAGCGGGCGCAGCCTGCGTCCTCCAACCGGGCCAAAACCTCCCAGATGTCGCCGCCTTCCTTCGTCCAGCCGCGGCCAGCCAAGGTGGTTCCACGAACGTCAAGTCCGACGGCGATCTTGTCACCGAAGCGGTCGATGACCTTCGCGGTCCACTCCGGGTTCTCCAGCGCAGCGGTACCCAAGTTCACTCGGCCCACGCCCAGCTCCAGGGCTGCCTCGAGGGAGGCATCGTCACGAAGGCCGCCGGAAAGCTCAACCTTGATATCGAGGGCCTGAACCATTTCGCTGAGCAGGTGAACGTTGGAGCCCCGGCCAAACGCTGCGTCAAGGTCAACGAGGTGAACCCACTCGGCGCCGTCGTTCTGCCATTTCATGGCCGCTTCCAGAGGAGAGCCATAGCTGGTTTCCGAGCCGGCCTCGCCCTGGACGAGGCGTACGGCTTGGCCGTTCACGACGTCGACAGCGGGCAGCAATTCCAAAATGGGGGTGGTCATGGGATCCTCAACGTTTTGTGTCTTGCGAATGGGAAGGTGCGGCGGGGCCGCGAGATGGTGACTTAGTTTTGAAGCGTAAACATGTAAGCGGCCACGAGCGACATGACGGCCAACAGGGCGAAGCTAATGGGAATCCAGCGGGCACTCTTTTGCTGGAAGAAGGTATAAGCGCCGCCGATGAGCAATCCTGCCAACCCCATGAGAAGTAACGACCACATTAGTTAGTCACGGTACTTTCTTGGGTGACAGCAGGGCGCTTGAGTGATTTAACCCAGTTGCGCAGCATGCGGGCACCGGCATCGCCGGACTTTTCCGGGTGGAACTGCGTTGCACAGAGCGGACCGTTTTCCACTGCGGCGATGAACGGCGCACCGTGCTCGGACCAGGTCACCAACGGAGGGCGCATCTTGGGCTGCAGCACTTCAAAGTCCCAAGTCTGCACGCCGTAGGAGTGGACAAAGTAGAACCGCTCGTTCTCCACGCCTTCGAACAGCATGGATCCTTCCGCGGCCTTGACGGTATTCCACCCCATGTGGGGCACGACCTCGGCGGGCAGCAACTCGACCGTTCCGGGCCATTCCCCCATGCCTTCCTCGTGGACTCCGTGTTCCACGCCGGCATCGAAAAGCACCTGCATTCCGACGCAGATACCCAAGACGGGGCGACCGCCGGCAACGCGTCGGCCGATCATGCGTAGCGCGTCAACGTTCTTCAGCTCGGACATGACCGATCCGAAGGCGCCCACACCAGGAACAACCAGGCCATCGGCCGTCAAGACGTCGTCAGGCTTGGCGCTGAGCGTTACGATGGCGCCGGCACGCTCAAGCGCACGGACGGCAGAGCGTACGTTTCCCGAACCGTAATCCAGAACGGTGACTGTCGGCTGGCTTGCTTTAGTCTGATCAGTCTCGGCGCTCACAACAGGCCCTTCGTGGACGGAATTCCGGTCACGCGGGGATCCGCTTCGACGGCAGATCGCAGGGCGCGTGCAAAAGCCTTGAACTGGGCCTCAACGATGTGGTGCGGATCGCGGCCCGCGATGACCGTCATGTGAAGGCAGATCTGTGCGTGCAAGGTGATGGCTTCAAAGACGTGGCGGGTCAGCGAGCCCGTGAAGTGCCCGCCGATGAGGTGGTACTCCTGACCGGCAGGCTCTCCGCCGTGCACCAGGTAGGGACGGCCGGAGAGATCCACAACGGCGTTGGCCAGGGCTTCATCGAGCGGGACGGTGGCTTCGCCGAAGCGACGGATGCCGGCCTTGTTGCCGAGTGCCTCCTTGAGGACCTCGCCTAGGGAGATTGCAACATCCTCAACCGTGTGGTGGGCATCGATGTGAGTATCGCCGGTGGCCTTGATGTTCATATCAATCAAGGAGTGCTTAGACAGGGCAGTCAACATGTGATCGTAAAAAGGCACTGACGTGTCAATGTTCGAAACCCCGGTGCCATCGAGGTTGATCTCAACCATGACGCTGGATTCGCTCGTGGCCCGCTCCAAACGAGCTGTCCGTCCCTGGCCTGGGGTTGTCTGAGTCATTGCAGCAGTCCTTTGATTTGTGTACGCAACCCGATCACCGTGCAAGGCAGGGCAGGAGGGAGCGCGGGGACGATCATAAGTGTTTATACCAGTTTAGAAGAGAAGACGCGTCAAAGCCCAACCAGCCCGGACTCCAGCACACCGCCAAAGCTCGACGGCGTACGCGGACGTGAGAACTAAGCGCCCAGGATGACGCGAAGTCCCGTGAGGAACGCGCTGGTCTCAGTCTCGGTACCGGCCGTGACGCGCAGGTGGCCGGGGATTCCGACGTCGCGAATCAAGACGCCCTTGGCCAGCAATGCTTCCCAAACCTCATGGGGGTTTTCAATGCCCCCAAAGAAGACGAAGTTCGAGTCCGAGGGTGCAGGACTGAGCCCCATGTCGGTCAACTCGTTGACTATCCGGTCGCGCTGGACCTTGATCTGTTCAACATTGGCCAGCAGCGATGCCGAATTACGCAAGGCAGCCACGGCCGTGGCCTGAGTAATGGCGGACAGGTGATAGGGCAGGCGAACGAGACGAACGGCGTCAGTTACCTCAGGAGCGGCAGCCATATAGCCCAAGCGGGCACCAGCCATGGCAAAGGCCTTACTCATGGTGCGTGAGATCACGAGGCGCGGACGGCCCTCAAGAAGATCGAGCGCACTGGGTGTGCCAGCGTGGGAAAACTCCGTGTAGGCCTCGTCAACTATGACGATGGCCTGCGAGGCCTCGCCAGCTTCATAGACGGCTTTGACGACATCCAAGCCGAGGGCTGTTCCCGTGGGGTTGTTGGGTGAACACAACAAAACAATATTGGGGGCGTGCGCACGAACTTGCTCGGCAGCCGAATCGGCACTCAAGCTGAAGTCTGGCGCTCGAACGCCGGCAATGTAGGCCGATCCCGTGCCACTGGCCAGGAGCGGGTACATGGAGTACGTGGGAGGGAAACTCATGACGCTTCGGCCAGGGCCGCCGAAGGCCTGCAACAGCTGCTGCAGCACTTCATTGGAACCGTTGGCTGCCCACAGATTTTCTTCCGTCAGATCATGTCCAAGGTAAGCAGCCAGTTCCTTGCGGAGGGTCGTGAATTCGCGATCCGGGTAGCGGTTGAGGCCGTCAAGCTCCGCAGCGACTGCCTTAAGAATGGCTTCCTTCGCGTCGTCGGGGACTCCGAAGGTGTTTTCATTGACGTTCAGCAGCACCGGCACGTCAAGCTGGGGCGCCCCATAAGGATGCTGTCCGCGCAGATCGTCGCGGAGTGGCAATTGACTTAGGCGTTCGAACTGATCCATGGTTCCAGCATATTTCCTGCCCGCCGAATGTCCGAACTGGCGACAATATGCGGACACGTTACGTTTTCCAACACCTTAGCTTCGCCAACACACTAGCTTTGCCAACGATGCCCCGCTGGCCATCTTCATGGACTGCGTTTACTGGTGCGACTATTTGGGGAGAGGCACAAAGAGCTGCTGGCCGGCCTGGACTACGCCGCTGCCAAGCTCATTCAATGCCACGATCTCACTGACTACATCACGAACATCGCGGTTCGGATTCGAGGCGGCCGCAATGCTCCACAGGCTGTCACCTTGCAGAACGGTGACAGTGGCGGCGTACTCGGCCATATCTACTGCAACGTGCTCAACCGACGCCTGCGCGGGGCTGGCTACTGAACCGAGCACGATCGCCAACGCGGCAAACACCATGACAGCTGCCGTGACGAGTGCCGGAATGCCCAGAAGGACCAGGCGGCCACGACGGGTCAAGTTGATACGAACAGTGCTCAGGGGTGTTGCGGAGATAACCATTGCATTCATGACTTCTGGTCCTTTCGCCGTGGATCTCACCCTCCGGACTCGAACATCCATTGGATCAAATTCCATTGCTTTACATCTTCGATAGAACGTATGTTCTAGTTAGCTACTAGAACAGTTTTAGCACCTATAGACGACACTTGCCAAGAGTAGATCGAACAAATGTTTGAAATTGCCTACTTTGTGGCTTAAACTTGTGAAACAAGGATTGGCCGCTAGATGCAGTCCACCAGCAGGCACTGACATTGTTCAGGGCAGCCACGAAAGGACCCCGGAACCATGGCGCTTCCAGACCCACCGCACCGCATCCCCCAGGCACCCAGTCGCGCCGGCATGAAGGGCCTGACGGTTCGGCAGAAGAAGATCCTTGAGTGCATTCAGCGCTCCATCGCGGATAAGGGCTACCCGCCCTCCATGCGTGAAATTGGCGACGCCGTGGGGTTGGCGAGCCTCTCCAGCGTCACGCACCAGCTGACTCAGCTTGAACGGCACGGCTACCTGCGGCGGGATCCCAAACGACCTCGCGCCATGGAAGTCCTCATCCCCTTGGTTTTGGACAATGGTGCAGTGGAGATTGAGGGCGTCAGCTCCCCCACAGCTTTGCGCAGCTCAAACGGTTTGAATTTCGCTGAACTGAGCAGCTCCTCGGACACAGCTTTCGTTCCTCTGGTGGGACGTATTGCAGCCGGTGGACCGATTCTGGCCGATCAATCGGTGGATGACATCATGCCGCTGCCTCGCCAGATTGTCGGCAATGGCGAGTTGTTCATGCTCAAGGTTCAGGGTGATTCCATGATCGATGCAGCCATCTGTGACGGTGACTGGGTTGTTATCCGCCAGCAGCCCACAGCCAACAATGGCGATATCGTGGCGGCACTTCTCGAAGATGAGGCGACCGTCAAGACGTTCCGCCAGCGCGACGGCCACACGTGGCTGCTTCCGCAGAACACCCGCTACGAGCCCATCCTCGGTGACCACGCCACCATCATGGGCAAGGTCGTATCGGTGCTCCGCAGCCTGTAGCACCCACAGACACAAAAGAGGCGCCAGTCCAGATTTGGACGGCGCCTCTTTTTTGCAGGTCTACTTGCCGGAAAGCCGCTTCAGTGCTGACAGCGCAACGGCCCTGTCCTTGGTGGACCAGAAGGGTGGAAGCGCTGCGCGCAGGAACCCGCCATAGCTGGCATTGGCAAGGCGTGAATCCAGCACGGCAACAACTCCACGGTCCTGGCTTGACCGGATCAACCGGCCGACACCCTGGGCCAGCCGTACGGCAGCATGGGTGGCGGAGATGGCGATAAAGCCGTCGCCGCCACTTTGTGCCACTGCTCGAGCCCTGGCCGTGACCAGTGGATCGTCCGGTCGCGGGAACGGAATCCGGTCGATCACCACAAGGCGGCATGACGCGCCCTGGACATCGACGCCTTGCCACAGTGACATGGTCCCGAAGAGGCAGGTATCGGGTTCATCTGCGAATTGCTTGATCAACCCGGACATGGAGGAATCGCCCTGGCAGAGGATCTTCACCTTGAGTTTCTTACGTAGCTTTTCGGCAGCGTCCTCGGCGGCACGTCTGGAGGAAAACAGCGCCAGCGTGCCACCGCCGGCGGCCGTGATGAGATCGGCCAGCTCATCCAGCTGCTCCGGAGACATCCCAAAGCCAGGCTTCTTCAAATGTGCGGCCACGTACAGCATGCCCTGCTTGGGGTAATCAAAAGGAGAGCCGACGTCGGCACCCGTCCAGCTGGGCGCGCTTGGCCCCAGCAAACCCAAACCACCTGCGGTGGACTGGAATGATTCACCTATGGCAAGCGTTGCCGAGGTCAACACCACTGTTCGATCGGCGAAGAGGCCTTCACGCAATTTCATGGCCACACTCAGAGGTGCAATGTTCAAGACGGCTGGTTCATTCTCGTCCGCTTTTTGGTAGCCCTGTCCTGGGACGAAATTACCAGGGCGTGAAGCCCAGACCACTTCGCGGGCATCGTTGGCCACCAAAAGGCGTTCACAGAGGTCGAAGATGAGGTTCAGCCTGGACCTTGCGATGGATCGTCCACCGTCAGCGGCCGCGTTTCCGTCCGGCTTCGAATCTGACAGCGCAGCACGAACAGCGTCGCGCACCTGCTCGATGGCCTGGCTTTGGGTGTCATTGAGACCGTTGGGCAGCAAGCCTTCGGGCATGCCGGCAAGAGCCATATCCAGGGCTGCGGCACTCGCATGGAGTGTCTCCACCGGCACAGCCGTGTGTTTGCGGGTGCTAGATGCCGCGGCTTGAATCATTTGCACGGAGAGTTGTCCGGTGACAGCTCCCGTTACCCTGTCCTGAAGTTCATGGGCCTCATCCACCACAACCACGTCATACTCAGGCAGGACGGCAATGCCTTCAAAAGCACTGATGGCCAGCATGGCGTGGTTGGTGACCACAATGTCGGCCTCGGCACCGCGGGCACGGGCCAACTCCGCAAAGCACTCGGTGGCAAGGGGGCATTTTTGTGCGCCTAGGCATTCCATGGACGTCACGGATACTTGACGCCAGGCCCGATCCGTCACCCCAGGCACCAGCTCGTCCCGGTCACCGGTCTCGGTATCTTGAGCCCAATCACGCAGGCGCACAACTTCCTTGCCGAGCTGGGATGCTGGCCCGGTGCTCGCACCCGGCAGGTGGGCAACACTGGTGTCCTCACCGAGGCTGAAGAGAGCTCCCTCCCCGGTGTCTTCCGTGGGGAAACCGCCACCCAACTTCTGTTTGCAGACGTAGTTGCTCCTGCCCTTGACCAGGGCAACGTCAATGGCGCGCGGCAGGATCGGCGCCAAGGCGGCAAGCAACCTAGGTACGTCGCGTCCCACGATCTGGGCCTGCAGGGCGAGGGTCGCCGTAGCCACGACGGCAGGTTTGTCACTCGTGAGTGAGTTGACGATCAGCGGGATCAGGTAAGCCAGTGACTTTCCCGTTCCTGTGCCTGCCTGAACCAACAGGTGGTCGCCGCTTTCGATGGCGGCAACGACGCGGCGGACCATTTCGTGTTGACCATCGCGGCGCTGACCGCCCATGGATTCAACAGCCTTGTCCAAGAGGGTCAGTGCTTGTTGCGAAAAATCACTTTCAGGCATGCTGGACAAACGGCTCAACCTCGGCTGCAAGGTCTTCCCGGACTCGGACCGTAGCCAGTGTGCCGTGCTCGCCATGCTCAAGAGCGATGATTTCCGCGTCGGTACGGTGCAACTTGTTCAGTACGTCACCGCGATCGTAGGGAATCAGCAATGTCAGGGTCACGCTCGGGTGCGGGATGGCCTCACTAATGGCTTCCAGAAGCTCTTCGATACCTTCACCGGTGCGAGCCGAAACGACCACGTTGCGCGACTCGTGCAGACGAAGACGCTCAATCACTATCGGATCTGCGATATCTGCCTTGTTGAGGATGATGATCTCAGGTATTTGCAGAGCACCGACCTCGGCAAAGACCGAGCGGACGGCCGAGATCTGCCCCTCAGGGTCCGGGTGCGATGCATCCACGATATGCAGGATCAGATCTGCATCAGCGACTTCTTCGAGGGTGGAGCGGAATGCCTCAACCAATTGCGTGGGCAGGGAACGCACAAAGCCAACGGTATCGACCAGCGTGTAGCCCAAGCCGTCTGCGGTCTCGGTCTTGCGAACCGTGGGATCCAATGTTGCGAACAGGGCGTTTTCAACCAAAACTCCGGCGTCCGTCAATCGGTTCAGCAACGAAGACTTGCCGGCATTGGTGTAGCCCGCGATGGCAACGGACGGCACGCTATTGCGCTTACGATTGGCCCGCTTAGTTTCCCGAGCTGGGCGCATTGCGGCGATTTCACGACGCAACTTTGCCATTTTGGTACGGATTTTCCGTCGGTCCAGTTCCATCTTTGTTTCACCGGGGCCACGGGAACCGATACCGCCACCAGCGGCACCCACCCGGCCACCGGCCTGGCGAGACATGGATTCGCCCCAACCGCGCAGGCGCGGGAGGAGGTATTCCATCTGGGCCAGTTCAACCTGTGCCCGGCCTTCACGTGACTTGGCGTGCTGGGCGAAGATGTCCAGAATCAGGGCGGTACGGTCAATGACCTTGACCTTGACAACTTCTTCCAAGGTACGGCGCTGGGAGGGAGCAAGATCGCCGTCAATAATGACGGTGTCCGCACCCGTGGCGTGCACGATTTCCTTGAGTTCCTGCGCCTTACCGGTACCCAAGTAGGTTGCCGGATCCGGCTTGGCGCGGCGCTGCACCAGGCCATCGAGGACCTCGGAGCCGGCCGTTTCGGCCAAGGCGGCCAATTCCCTCAGCGAGTTCTCGGCGTCGGCCATGGTTCCCTTGGACCACAGGCCGGCGAGCACAACGCGTTCAAGGCGCAGCTGGCGGTATTCAACTTCTGTGACGTCCTCGAGCTCGGTCGAGTGACTTGCCCTGCGACGCAGGGCGTTACGCTCGGCCAATTCGCTTTGATCGCCGTCAAAGAGGCTGTGCTGGAATTTCAGGGATGAGACTGCCTGTGCCTGGCCGCCAAGCGGGCGGGTGGAAGGGACGCCTTGGTAGGGATCCTCGGCCTCCGCGTCAGCGTCCTCGCGTACGGCACGTCCGGCTGCGGCGTCCTTGGCAAGAATCCGATCAATCACGGCCTCGATCTCGGCAACCGACAAGTCCTGAGCTGAGGTGTCAGCTTCGGAGGAGCCGTGTGTGTTCTCTCCATGGTTACCGGGTTCGGGCAGCTGGTTGTTCTCGGAACCAGGGTGTGCAGATGCGTTGGACATATTCTCCTTATAGGCGCTATCTCTCAATCCTAGTCCGCCCCACCCACACGCACACCTTTGCCACTGTGCCTTTGTGGATAAAGTCACCGCCGCGTCCTTGGCGCCCTTAGGCGCGCCTAGATACCCAACACGGCATTTCCCCACTAATCTGGCATGACTATGGGTACTCAGGGTTCAGATCATTATTTCAGTTCACAACCGTCAACGCCGATGAAGCGACGGCCTCTAACGGTTGTTTTGGCCGGTGAGAAGCGCACGCTTCAGACGGCCGGTGGCATCTTCAGCCCCGATGGCGTCGACAAGGGCACCACCATCTTGCTCTCGGAAGCGCCGCCGCCCGCCACCGAAGGCAATCTCTTGGACATCGGCTGTGGCTGGGGGCCCATTGCCCTGACATTGGCCCTGCGCTCCCCCGATGCAGCGGTTTACGCCGTGGATGTCAACGAGCGATCACTTGAGCTGACCACAGATAACGCCAAGGCCCTCGGCCTGGACAATGTCCACGCTTCGACGCCCGACGCCGTGGATCCCGAGATCCGCTTCAACACCATCTGGTCCAACCCGCCCATTCGCGTGGGCAAGGAGGAACTGCACTCAATTTTGCTGATGTGGCTGCCCAGGCTGGCCCATGACGGCAACGCCTACTTAGTTGTGCAAAAGAACCTTGGTTCCGATTCGTTGCAACGCTGGCTGACGGCCGAACTCAACGAGCAGTTCCCGGAGGCCGGGTTCAAGGTTGTTCGCGACTCCACCAACAAGGCCTTCCGGATTCTCAAAGTCACCCGCACCAAGCCGTAGCCGTAGCCGCAAAAATAGAGGAAGCCGCCGGAACCATCAGGTTCCGGCGGCTTCCTCTATTTTCAGGCCAGTACGCCGTCGGCCACAATGACCGCCGGGCCGCTGAGTTCAACGTGTTCGCGCCCGTCGGGGCCGGGGAAGAAGCGCACGCCAACCACGCCTCCAGGGACAGTCACTGCCCAGACGTCGGGGGCATCGCTGCCGGCCCAGAAACGGGTTGCGGCAGCGGCAGCACAGGCGCCGGTCCCGCAGGACAGGGTCTCCCCCACGCCACGTTCGTGGACGCGCATGCTGATGTGTCCGACGTCGTCCGTTACAAGAGGCTGGGCAGGTACGGCAAACTCGACGTTGGTGCCAAATGGGGGAACTGGCGTGACAATGGGGGCCTCGGTCAGCTTGGTGCCGGCCAACGCTTCCAGATCGGCCAGTGCCACGACTGTATGCGGGTTGCCCATGGTGATGGAAAGTGCGGGCCGTTCAACCGGGAGCCCCACCGCGTCAACGAGCGAGTCCATCCCTTTTTCGCGCGCCTCCGGGTAGATGAAATCCCACGGGCCCATGTCAACGCGGTAACCAGTGTCCGTGCGCGAGACAACCTTCACGCCCGCCCGGGTGCCTATAGTCAGCTCCTCGCCGGCGCCCAGAGCCACGAGCCCTTCGCTGATGAGGAAGTGCACGAAGACGCGCACGCCGTTGCCGCACATTTCCGAACGCGAACCGTCACCGTTGTTGTAGTCCATGAACCATTCGGCGGTGGGGTTGCTTTCCAGCAACTCAATACCCTCCGGCACGTGGCGCGAACGGACGGCGCGGATCAGGCCGTCGCCGCCCAGGCCACGGCGGCGGTCGCACAGCGCTGCGATCTGTTCGGGCGAAAGATTCCGATCACCGTCGGGATCAGCCACGAGGACAAAGTCGTTGCCGGTGCCATGGCCTTTGGAGAAGCGCATGCCTGTCAAGGGTGCCGAGATGTCAGTCATGGATTAAGCCTAAGGCACCTTTGCTCCCCCGACGCACTGGCCCTTGGGTAATGAGGCGCTGAAGCACGACGCCGGATGGCGGCTACGCTCCTGACGAGGCTTTCGCTTGGGTCACCAAGGCCGCTGCCGCAGTTGCGAGATCGTCCTGCGCCCAGTCCAGCCACTGCACGCGCGGGTCCGCACGGAACCAGGTCAGCTGGCGCCTGGCAAACTGGCGAGTGGCCACGATCGTTTCCTCGCTGGCCTGAGCCACTGTGGATTCGCCATCAATGACACGGAGAAACTGCTGGTAGCCAAGGGCCTTCTGGGCGGTGCGGCCTTCTCGGAGCCCTTCCGGGATGAGATCCTGCACCTCTTGCTGCAGCCCTCGCTCAACCATGGTGTGGACCCGCGCCGCCAGACGTCCGTGAAGTTCCGCGCGGTCGCCGTTGAGTCCGATCTGAACCGTGGGGCTGATGTAGTCTCGTTCGGGCATGAAGGAGCTGAAGGGCCGGCCCGTCAGCTCATACACTTCTAGCGCCCTGACAACACGCTTGCCGTCGCTAATGCGGGCAGCGGAAACCGGGTCCACGAGCGCAAGGCGGGCCGCCAGCGGCGCCAGGCCCACAGTCTCGAGTTCGGCTTCCAGCTTGGCGCGGACGTCCGCGTCTGTACCGGGAAACTCAAGCACATCAATGGCCGCCCTGACGTACAGGCCCGATCCACCGACGAGAATGGGCAGCCTTCCGCGTGAACGAATGTCTGCGATCGCCGTCCTGGCCAGGTCTTGGAAGGTGGCAACCGTCGTGTCTTCACGGACACCCAAAAAGTCCATGAGGTGGTGCGGGATGCCACGGCGTTCTGCAACTGGCAGCTTGGCAGTGCCAATATCCATGCCCCGATAAAACTGCATGGAATCGGCATTGATGGCTTCGCCGTCAAAGCGCTCGGCAAGTTGCAAAGCCAGTTCTGACTTGCCCGAGCCGGTGGGGCCGACGATGGCCACTACCGGCAAGGCCGATTCGAGGTTGCGGGACGAGCGTGCGCTCACGCTGTGCGGACCGGCAGGGATGGCATGCCAAGGCTGACCTTCGGCTTTGCGCCGTCGGACGTGGCCGCGGAAGGAACACCGCAGGACGCTGCCTGTGCCAAGTCCCAGGCGTCGCCGGCCCGCGAACGGCGGAGCTTGAAATCGCCAACCGTTGCGGGATCTGCGATCAGGTGGAAGGCCGCAGCCTCGGTGATGGTCACGGTGACAAGGTCTCCGGGACGGGGAGTTTCGGCGCCCTCAGGAACGCTGAAGTGAACCAGCCGCTGGTCCTGCGCACGGCCGGAGAGCCTGTTGGTCTGGGTGGCCTTACGCCCGGAATCGGCGGTAACCATGACCTCGACCTCGCGGCCCACCTGCTTAGCGTTTTCCTCTGCTGCGATTCTGTCCTGCAAGGCGGTGAGTCGCAGGAAGCGTTCCTGAACCACGTCCTTGGGCAGCTGGTCGGGCAGGTCCGCGGCGGGGGTGCCCGGGCGCTTGGAGTATTGATACGTGAACGCCGTGGCAAAGCGTGACTTCTCTACGACGTCGAGCGTTTCCTGGAAGTCTTCCTCCGTCTCACCGGGGAACCCAACGATGATGTCGGTGGAGATGGCAGCGTTTGGGAGGAGCTCGCGCACCTTGTCCAGGATGCCAAGGAACTTTCCTGATCGGTACGAACGGCGCATGTCCTTGAGGACCTTGTCCGAGCCCGATTGCAGGGGCATGTGCAGCTGAGGCATGACGTTGGGGGTCTCGACCATGGCTTCAATGACATCGTCGGTGAAGGCGGCCGGGTGCGGGCTGGTGAAGCGCACACGTTCCAGGCCCTCGATCTCGCCGCAGGCGCGCAGCAACTTGCCAAAGGCGAGCTTGTCGCCAAACTCCACGCCGTAAGAGTTCACATTCTGGCCCAGCAGCGTGACCTCAATGGCGCCGTCGTCCACCAGGGCCTGAATCTCGGCCAAGATCTCACCGGGGCGGCGATCACGCTCCTTGCCGCGCAGGGAGGGCACGATGCAGAATGTGCAGGTGTTGTTGCAGCCCACGGAGATGCTAACCCAGCCGGCGTAGACGGAGTCGCGGCGGGTGGGAAGCGTGGAAGGGAACACCTCCAGGGACTCAAGGATTTCCATCTCAGCGTCGGCGTTGTGCCGGGCGCGCTCCAGCAGGACCGGCAACGCACCGATGTTGTGGGTCCCGAAGACAACATCCACCCATGGTGCACGTTTTTGGATGGTGTCGCGATCCTTCTGGGCAAGGCAGCCACCCACGGCGATCTGCATGCCCGGGTTAGATTCCTTGACGTGGGCCAGCATGCCCAGGTTGCCGTATAGCTTGTTGTCCGCGTTCTCGCGGACTGCGCAGGTGTTGAAAACAACGACGTCGGGGCTGGGCCCCACGGGCTGGCCGCGCCCGTCAAGCTCACCTGTGGCGCCAGCATCATCGAAGGCAACCAAACCGGCCGTCTCCAGCAGGCCAGCCATGCGCTCGGAATCATGCACGTTCATCTGGCAGCCGTAGGTGCGCACCTGATAGGTGCGAGGATGGCCGGGCCCACCTGCAATGGTGCTGGTGCTTTGGGGGCTGGCTGCGGTTGCGGAAGAATCAACGCTGTTCTGAATCAGGCTCACTAATACACCTTAAGACCTACCACCAGCGAACAGCTAAACCGTCCAAGCTGAAGAACCGGCGGCGAGCGTGTGAACTCAGTACCAGCCGATAGCTTCCGAATGCGCCCAAGCACCACAGGGCGAACCGTAGCGTCCCTTGATGTAGCCAAGGCCCCAATCAACCTGGGTCCGGTAATTGGTGAGCCAGTCGGCACCTGTCTGGGCGTATTTGCTTGCCGGCAGAGCCTGGGCGATCCCATAGGCGCCGCTGTACGGGTTGGTCGCGTTGGTGCGCCAATTAGATTCCCGCTCCCACAAGAGATTCAGACATTGGAACTCACCTTGACCCCAACCGTAAGCACCCAAACGGGCCGAAGCGTAGCCCTTCGCGCCGGCGGGGTCATTGACAGCTCCCCCAGGCACACCGGGATCAACGGAACCACCAGGGCTCGGCGCCGCGGGCGTGGTTGGCGCTGGTGTGCTCGGCGCGGGCTGGACCGGCGCAGGTGCTGGTACTGGTGCTGGAATTGGCGCGGGGTTCGGCACAACCGGGTTGGGTGCAGGAACAGCGGGCTGGGGCTTCGCGGCTTCGTCGGCCGCACGCTGCGCAGCTTCTGCGGCCTGCCGCCCGGCTTCGACAGCGGCCGCCTGCCGCTTTGCTTCCTGCACCTGCTCGTAGGCCGCCACCGCATTCTGGCCCCTGCGGTACTCCTGCTCCGTGGCAACAGAGGTGTTGTTCAACGACGCCAGCTGCTCTACGAGGGTGTCGCTTTGGGCTTTCTGTGCGTCTAGGCGTGCAGTCACTGTTGTCTGCGCGTCGACGGCCGCAGTGCGCGCTGCCTGAGCCTGCCCTGTTAGTTCCGCTTGTGCAGCAACGGCTGCTTGACGCGTCTTCTCAAGGGACTCCGCTGTGGCCTTGGACTGCAATGCCAATGCCTGTTTGACGGCGGCTCGTTCTCCGACTTGATGGAGCATTTCCACGCCATTGAGGCTTTGGGGCGATTCCAAGGCTGAAAGTGCGGAGAAGAGGTCGAGCCCCGTGCCGCCACTTTTGTAGCTTTGCACGGCGATGGCAACTGCGGCTTCTTTATAGTGCTCAGCTTCCTGGGCTGCCCGCTTCGACTGGGCATTCAGGACCCCGACTTCTGCGGTGGCGGCATCGAGCTTGGCCTGCGTGGTGGCAAAGTCGCCCCCGGCCTTGACCGCGGCCTCACCTAAAGTCCCGGCCTCGGCTTCAAGCGAGTCTAACAACTGGGAGATTTTGGCTACCTGGACGGCGGTGGCTGCGGCATCACCCTTGGCCTTTTCAACGTCGGACCAGCTGGGGAATCCCGACGGCGGGACATCCTGGGCCAATGCTGGACCGGCAACAGTTGAAGCCAGTAAAAAACCGGCCGTCACGGAGACGGCCAGTATTCGGCGGAAGGTCAACAGTTGCTTTGTCATATGCCGCTAGCATAACCGTTCCGGGTCACCGCGCCCAGCCAAGGGCCTCAAGGCACAACGCAGGGCACAAAACACCGCGCCCAGCCAAGGGCGCGACTCTCCCACGCCTTTGCCTATTCTTCCAAAAGGTGTTCGTCGATGACCTGACCAACAACGTCAAAGGCAACGGCGGGGTTGAATCCTTTACGAGCCAGCATGGCGACCCAGCGGCGGGTGTATTTGTCCCGCTCACTGCGTTCGGCAAGATCGATCGATCCGTGAAGCTTCTTGCGCACCAATTCCTTGGCTTGCTGGCGCTCGGTATCATCATCAATCTGTTCCAGGGCGTGCTGCGCCAATTCCGGGTCAATGCCCTTCTCGGCCAGTTCCCGCTTCAATGCTCCGCGCGCCAGCGACTTGTGCTGTGACCGGCTGCGCACCCACATGTCAGCGAATTCGGCGTCATCGATGAGATTCACAGTCTCAAAGCGGTCAAGCACCGCCTCGGCCACATCCTCGGGGATGTGGCGTTCGGCAAGTTTCTGGCTCAGCTGGAATCGACTCTTGGGCGAGTGCGTCAGTTGGCGCAACACAATGCCCCTTGCCACCGACGCCGGATTGGCGTCGGGGTCAAGTTCCGGTGCTGGTCGAGCGTTATTCATAACTGGGCTTAGAAGCCGTCAACAGCCTTGAGTTTCGGCGCAGACTCAGCTTCAGTTTCAGCAGTGACGCCAACGCCCAGCTTGGCCTTGATCAAGCGCTCCAACTCGTCGGCAAGTTCCGGGTTGTCCTTCAAGAAACGGCGTGAGTTCTCCATTCCCTGGCCCAACTGGTCACCGTCGTAGGTGTACCAAGAACCGGACTTGCGAACAATGCCGTGCTCGACGCCCATATCGATGATGCCGCCTTCGCGCGAAATGCCCACACCATAGATGATGTCGAACTCGGCGATCTTGAAGGGCGGAGCCATCTTGTTCTTGACAACCTTGACCTTGGTGCGGTTACCAACAGCATCCGCACCTTCCTTCAAGGTCTGAATGCGGCGAATGTCGAGTCGGACCGAGGCGTAGAACTTCAGGGCCTTACCACCGGTGGTGGTTTCAGGGCTGCCGAAGAAGACACCGATCTTTTCACGCAGCTGGTTGATGAAAATAGCTGTGGTCTTGGTCTGGCTCAGACGACCGGTGATCTTACGCAGGGCCTGGCTCATGAGGCGGGCCTGCAGACCGACGTGGCTGTCACCCATGTCGCCTTCAATTTCGGCGCGGGGCACCAAGGCTGCGACGGAGTCAATGACAATGACGTCCAGGGAACCCGAACCGATCAACATGTCCATGATTTCCAGCGCCTGCTCGCCGGTGTCCGGCTGTGAGACGAGGAGCGCATCGGTGTCAACACCGAGCTTCGCGGCGTATTCGGGGTCGAGGGCGTGCTCGGCGTCAATGAACGCAGCAAGGCCACCGAGCTTCTGGGCGCTGGCGACAGCGTGCAGGGCCAAGGTGGTCTTACCGGATGATTCCGGCCCATAGATCTCAACAACACGGCCGCGCGGCAGGCCGCCAATGCCCAGGGCCACGTCCAAGGCGATGGAACCCGTGGGGATAACTTCGATGGGTGCGCGAACGTCGTCACCCAAGCGCATGATGGAGCCCTTGCCATACTGCTTGTCAATCTGGGCCAGTGCTGCTGCCAGCGCTTTTTCACGGTCTGCGGGAGCGGCCATGATTCACCTCGGTCTTTCCTATGCGCCGTTTCCGGCCCCTTGCCACCGCGCGGTAAGCGCAGGACACGGTTAGTGGTCTGTTGCAATGCACATGCAGTTTTTCTTCTTCGCCGGTTTCCCGTGCGTCTCACCGGAAAATTGCTCCGGCAGGCTTGTCTCGTTAACTAAAACGCTAGTTCAAGGGTCTGACATTGTCTGCCATATCCCTGCTCAAGACCAGAATCTGTGGACAACTTTTTCGGCCATCCACACCGCAGCATAGAACTTATTATAGATTTGATCGAACAGATATTCGAGCAAGTCACGCAATTATGGCGGCGTGTCGGAGAAATTAACTCAGTTCTAGGGTCAGTCTTTCGGGACTATGTCCCGGCCGAGCCACCGTGACGGCGGGACGTCTTGCATCTTGCAGACCTCGATCCAGACTTCCTTGGGATCAAAACCTGCGCGCAAAGCATCGCTGGCCGTATTGCCTCCGACGCCAGCGAGCACTAGATCCCGGGCAAGTACTCGGGAATAGGAGGGGCTGAACTCATCGTCCATTAATCGCCAAAATTCGCTTAGTCGCACGCCACTATTCTCGCACGCCTGCTGCCGCACCAGGCGCGGCCAAGTACCCATGTACTGGGCCAAAATATTTGGGCAAGAAAAACTGGACCCCGCCAGAGACGGGATCCAGTTTTACTTCGGGGACCTCAATGAGGGCCGGCAGATTTAGAAAGCGTTGGACATTAAGCCCTTGCTCAATTCGTCGGAGAGTTCCTCGTTCAGGTCCCTGCCGTAGCGGGCAGAGAATTCCTGGGGAACAGTGTCCGGGATGGCCACGCCTTCAGCGATGGCCAGACGATCACTCACTTCGCGGAGCATGAGTGACAGCGGCACTTCAAGTGCGGAACAAATTGAAGCCAACAGCTCGGAGGAGGCTTCTTTTTGGCCGCGCTCCACTTCGCTCAAATAGCCGAGAGAGACACGTGCATTGTGTGAGACTTCACGGAGTGTGCGGCCTTGACGCTGACGCACATCTCGCAGAACGTCCCCAATTTCGTGGCGTAGAACCACCATTTTGCGCTCCTTCTGCTGATGTGGTTTTTCGTCTGCTAAACCCACATCCCGCCAGCGCACCACGCCGTTTACGGATACGGGTTGTTTCACCATTGGTATCGCCTTACTCCTTGTTAGATCGCTGCAGTTTCATCGAAGCTGCCAGCATCTGACGGATCTTCCGCCAAACGCTTTGCCCGTTAGGTGTTCCCATCCTAGAGGGGATGGAGGCACTTTGCGTTCACTATGACTAACTATCTGGTCACAACTTTTGTTCCCCGGCAGCGTTAATAACTTGTTGCAGGAGAGAAATGGCCTCCTGCGTGGCCTGCAGGCGGATCATTTCACGATCCCCGGCGAAGTGATATTCGTAGGATTTCGACTCTCCGTCCAGCGCAACGCCGATGAAAACGTGGCCGACGTCCTTGCCCTGGTGCGGATCCGGACCGGCAACACCGGTGGTGGAAATTCCAACGCGAGCACCGGCTGCCGTGCAGGCACCCAACGCCATGGCGCAGGCCACTTGCGGATCAACGGCACCTTGGGTCTCCAGCAGTGAGGCGGAAACTCCCAGTAGCCGTTCCTTGACGCTGTTTTGGTAGGCAATGATGCCGCCTTGCAACATGCCCGAGGAGCCCGGGACTTGAATGATCGTTGCCGCCACCATGCCCCCGGTCAACGATTCCGCGGTAGCCACTGTTATATCCGCGGCGATGGCGGATGCCACCAGCGTGGCCAAGCTTGTTTCAGTCAGCACAGTTACCTCTTCACCTGCCCGGAGGTACGCCCGGATCGTCCGGCATTACGTAATTGCCACGCCTTAACCACGTAGTCAATTCCCGTAACAACCGTGACGGCCAGCGCGGCCAACATGATCACGAGCGCAAGGATTGAAAGCCAGCTCACGGCCGGAGTGACGGGGAGCAGGTAGACGAAAATGGCGACGGTCTGCATGACAGTCTTGAGCTTTCCGCCCTTGGAGGCGGCCATGACGCCATAGCGAATCACGACGAAGCGCAACAGTGTTATGCCAACCTCGCGCACCAGCATGGCGATGGTGACCCACCACCATAGCTCCCCCACGGCCGATAACATGATCAACGCTGAACCGATCAGCAGCTTGTCGGCGATGGGGTCGGCAATCTTGCCAAAGCTGGTGATGAGACCGCGTGCCCGGGCGATATCGCCGTCGAGCTTGTCGGTGTAGATGGCCACAACAAACAGGGCCACGGAGATCCAGCGCAACGGGCCGTACGCGCCGTCGTCGGCTACGAACGCCCAGATGAAGAAGGGCACCAGCACAATGCGCAAAAGGGTCAATGCGTTGGGAAGATTCCAGTTCGAAGGGCGCGGCGCCACCGTTTCACTCACAGTGCAAGGCTATCTGTAAATAGGCCTACGGGAACATTTGCGGCAGCGGAGGGGCTTAGCGTCCGGTCAATGACCATGCGTCTTCACTACCTTCGTCGTCGTCACCATCGTTGTATTCAACGGCCTGCGGGCGGCTGGCCAAGTCTTCAGCCACGAGGTCGCCGCCCCAGCCATGGTTGGCGTTGGCGTTGTCCGCAAGTGCCGCGATCTTGGGGTCAATGGCAGGTGCAGCCATTGCAGCTTCGACGGCGGACCCCCCGGCCGGGCTGCCCGCTGCCCCTCCCACGGGACCTCCGTCGCCGCGGATCGCGGCCAAGGTTTCGGCAAGGTCGTCTGGCTTGACGAGCACGTCGCGCGCCTTGGATCCCTCGGAGGGACCCACCACACCGCGAGATTCGAGCAGGTCCATAAGCCGTCCGGCTTTGGCGAAACCTACACGAAGCTTTCGCTGAAGCATGGAGGTGGAGCCAAACTGGGTCGTGACCACGAGCTCCGTGGCCTGCAACAACACGTCCATGTCGTCGCCAATGTCATCCTCGATGACCTTCTTCGGCGCCTCGACAGCAACATCTTCGCGATAGGTGGCCTTGAGCTGACCCTTGACGTGATCAACCACTGCCTTGATTTCTGCTTCCGTCACCCAGGCGCCCTGGACACGGACCGGCTTGGACTTGCCCATGGGCAAGAACAGCGCGTCACCCTGGCCCAGCAATTTCTCGGCACCGGGCTGGTCAAGGACCACCCGGGAGTCTGTGACAGAGGAGGTGGCGAAGGCCATGCGGGAGGGCACGTTGGCCTTGATCAGACCCGTCACCACGTCCACGGACGGGCGCTGCGTGGCCAGCACCAGGTGGATACCGGCCGCACGGGCCAGCTGCGTGATGCGGACAATGGAATCTTCCACGTCGCGGGGTGCAACCATCATCAGGTCGGCGAGCTCATCCACAATCACCAACAAGTACGGGTAAGGCCGCACAACGCGCTTGGAGTCAACGGGCGGGTGCACATTGCCGGCCTTGACAGCCTTGTTGAACTCGTCAATGTGCTTGAAGCCGTAGTTAGCCAGATCGTCATAGCGCTGGTCCATCTCCCGAACCACCCACTGCAGCGCTTCGGCTGCCTTCTTCGGGTTCGTGATGATGGGAGTGATCAGGTGCGGAACACCTTCGTAGGCCGTCAATTCAACGCGCTTGGGGTCAACCATCACCATGCGCACCTCATCAGGGGTGGCCCGCATCAGAATGGAAACAATCATGGAGTTCACAAACGATGACTTACCGGCACCCGTGGCACCGGCCACGAGCAGGTGGGGCATCTTGGCAAGGTTGGCTACAACAAAGCCACCCTCGACGTCCTTGCCCACGCCCATGACCATGGGGTGTTCGGTGCGCCGGGCATTCGCCGAACGCAGCACGTCACCGAGAACAACAATTTCCTTGTCGGCGTTGGGAATCTCAATGCCGATGGCGCTCTTGCCGGGGATGGGGCTCAAAATGCGTACATCCGAGGAGGCGACGGCATAGGAGATGTTCTTACTCAGCGCCGTCACGCGCTCAACCTTGGTGCCAGGCGCGAGCTCAATCTCGTATCGGGTCACGGTCGGCCCACGGCTGAAGCCGGTGACCTTGGCGTCGACATTGAATTGCTGCATGGTGTCCGTCAGCGCTGCCACCACGGTGTCGTTCGCCTCCGTGGCATCCTTGCCAGGAGGGCCCGCCGGCAGGAATTCCGAATCGGGCAACGTGTAGGTGACATCGCCTGAGAGTTGGAGCTGCTCCGAACGAGCCGGGATCGGTGCGGGTGGCGCCAAGGGCGGGGCCGGAATGGTCTGGGTGGCTGCCGAGCTGAGATCGTACACACCGGCGCCGGCAGTTTCCCGAGCCGTATTGAGGGCCACAATGCCGATCGCCTCGGTGACAGGCTCGGAATCCTGCTGGCCATCGAACACGTCCGAGGTGGTGGGCAGACCCTGACGAGCCTTGATCTTGTCTGCGGCCAGCTGGTCGCGGGTTGGCCGGCGGACCCCGGGCCGCAGGGAAGGCGAGTCCGACGCCGAAACGTCCGTGCCGTCGTCGTCCACCTCGACGAGCGCGGTTGCGAAGGCCTCGGTGCCCACCACGTCGTCGTACTCGGCTTCCCGGGCAGCCTTCTGGCGTGCGCGCAGGCCGCGGGGCTTTTTCGGCTCGCCTTCATGCTCGTAGAGGTAACTCTGATCATGCCCGTCGGCCGGGTTCTCGCCGGCGTAGCCAGGCTCGGCGCCCATGAGCTTTTCGTAAATGCCGCGCAGGCGGGCCGGAATATGGCGCACCGGGGTGTTAGTCAGGACTAGGACACTGGCGAAGGCCACGATCGAGAAGAAGATGATGGCGGTTATGGAGCCAAGGTTGGCTACGAGCCCGCCGCTAAGTGCACCGACCATGCCGCCGGCAGCGCTGATCCCGGCAAAGCCGTCACCAATGTTGGGGTTCCCGGCAGCGACATGCGCCAGAGCGCAACCGGCAAGCGTGAGGATGGAAAAGCCCAGGGCAACCCGGTTGTTGGTCGACATGTTGCTTGGCTGACGAAACACCAACACGGAGAAGATCAGGAACATCGGCGGCAGCAGCACTGCAAACCAGCCGAAGCTGCCTTGGAAAACCCCGCGCACGGAATCGGCAACGGGTCCGGTCAGGCCCCACCACTCAAAAGTTGCGGTCACCAAAGCCAGAAGGAAGAAGAGGAGCCCGGCACCGTCACGGCGTTCCTCAGCGGGCATGCCGCCCTTGTCGGTGCCCATGCGGCGGATTGCGGCGCCGACCATATGGCCTAATCCTTGCCAGACGGCCACCGCCATGCGCACGGGCCACACCAAGTGAACCTCCGGCGCGGATGCGGAAGGTTTGCTGCGTGCGACCGGCGTCTTGGTGGTCTTGGGGGTGCGCGAAGAAGCGCTGCCCTTCTGACCGGTGGACGAACGGGCGGGGGAAGAACGAGTCGCCATAGTTCAACGGTACCGCCCGCAGCGCGGAATCATGCGGATTTAGCCGCCGAAGTGCCCGTGGTGACGGGCACAACTGCGGCCCGCGCAAGTCTCGACTGGCTCACCCAGCAGACAGGCAGGCCACGGAGCGGGGATGGCGTGATTTCCTTCCCTCGCTTCGCAAGCTCAGCGGGGAACCCTCGGAAATCTCTTAGCGAGGCCGGCCGCGGCCGAGGAAATCTTACTGCCCGCGAGTGGCCCGTCTGTCTGCGGGACTCGTCAGGCTTCCAGAACCACCGGGATGATCATGGGGCGGCGGCGCAGTTTCCTGTTGACCCAGGTGCCGATCACGCGGCGCACCACCTGCTGGAGCTGGTGTGTTGTGTGATCGGTGTTGGCCATGACAGCTTCTTCAAGTGCCTCAGCGATCTTGGGCTTGATGTCATCGAAGACGGAATCGTCCTCGGCAACTCCACGGGCGTGGATGTCCGGGCCGGAGACGATCTTGCCCGTTGCGCGGTTGACAACGGTGATGATGGAGATGAACCCCTCATCCCCGAGAACGCGGCGGTCCTTGAGGTCAGCATCGGTAATTTCACCAACGCTTTGGCCGTCGACGTAGACAAAGCCGCACTCGACCTGGCCAACAATCTGTGCCACGCCGTCCTTCAAATCGATGACAGATCCGTCATCGGTCAACAAGACGTTCTCGGCCGGAACACCGGAGGAGATGGCGATGTTGGCGTTCGCGATCAAGTGGCGAGTCTCGCCGTGCACGGGCATGACGTTCTTGGGGGTGAGGATGTTGTAGCAGTACAACAACTCCCCTGCGGCAGCGTGGCCGGACACATGCACCTTGGCCGTGCCCTTGTGGATCACGTCGGCGCCGCGCTTGAGCAGACCGTTGATGATGCGGAAAACAGCGTTTTCATTGCCAGGGATCAGGGAGGACGCCAAAATGACGGTGTCACCCTTGCCCACGGCAATCTTGTGGTCACCATTGGCCATCCGCGACAGCGCGGCCATCGGCTCTCCCTGTGAACCTGTGGACATCAAGACAACCTTGTTATCCTCCAGCGAGTCGACGTTCTTCAGGTCCACCAGAACATCGGCTGGTACATGCAAATAGCCCAGTTTTTCGGCAATGGCCATGTTGCGGACCATAGAACGCCCGACGAAGGCCACCTTGCGGTCATGCTTGACGGCGGCGTTCAAGACCTGCTGGACGCGGTGCACGTGTGAGGAGAAGCTGGCCACGATGATGCGCTTGTTGGCCTTGCCAAACAGTGCTTCAAGTGTGGGGCCGATCTCCGCTTCGCTGGTGGTGAAGCCGGGAACGTCCGCATTGGTGGAGTCCACCAGAAACAGGTCAACGCCTTCCTCACCCAGGCGGGCAAAGTGGCGCAAGTCGGTGGTGCGCCCATCCAGCGGCAACTGATCCATCTTGAAATCGCCCGTGTGCAGCACAGAGCCACCCTCGGTGCGGATGAATACAGCCAAGGCGTCCGGAATGGAGTGGTTGACGGCAATAAATTCGCACTGGAACGGGCCGAGCTGTTCCACTTGGCCTTCCTTGACGGTCAGCGTCCACGGCTTGATGCGGTGCTCGGTCAGCTTGGCCTCGATGAAGGCAAGCGTCAGCTGTGAACCGATCAAGGGGATGTCATTGCGAAGGCGCAACAGGTACGGAACGGCGCCAATGTGGTCCTCATGGCCGTGAGTGAGCACAACGCCCACCACGTCCTCGAGACGATCCTTAATGTAGGAGAAATCCGGGAGGATCAGGTCAACACCGGGCTGATCTTCCTCGGGGAAAAGGACGCCGCAGTCAACGATGAGCAGCTTTCCGTCCATTTCAAAGACTGTCATGTTCCGGCCGATTTCACCGATGCCACCGAGCGGAACAATCCGCAGGGTCCCCTTGGCCAATTCCGGCGGAGTCCGCAGGCCCGGCTCAGTCGTTTGGGTCATGTTTAGAGTTCCATTCCAGCTTCCGCAAGGTCAGCCTTGATCATGGCGATCTCGGCTTCGCTCGGCTCCACGAGGGGCAAGCGAACAACCGAGTTGGACAGGATTCCCTGCCACTTAAGAATTTGCTTGACAGCCACGGCGCCCTGAACATGGCCCATCGCGGCACGGATGATCGGGTCCAGTGCGAAGTGGATCTGGCGGGCGGTGACGAAGTCGCCAGCCGCCGCGGCATCGATGAGCGCGCGGAACTGCTGGGGAGCAATGTGGGCGCTGACACTGACAAGTCCGACGGCGCCGGCGGCCATCAGCGGCAGCGTCAGTCCGTCGTCGCCCGAGTAAACATCAAGGTCGGTGTTGGCCAGGACGCGGCTGGTTTCGGTGAAGTCGGCCTTAGCGTCCTTCAAGGCGGTGATCTGCGGGTGTGCAGCCAACTTAATGATGGTCTCCGTGTGGATGGGCACCCCGGCACGGCCGGGAATGTCGTACAGCATCACGGGCAGGTCAGTTGCACCGGCGATGGCTTCGAAGTGGGCCTGGATACCGGCCTGGCTGGGCTTGTTGTAGTACGGGGTGACAATCAACAGTCCGTCGATGGCCAGCTTCGCCGCGCGCTGGGACAGGCTAATGGAGTGACGGGTGTCGTTGGTTCCGGTGCCGGCGATGACGCGGGCACGGCCGCCAACGGCGTCGATCACGGCCTGGAACATGCCCAGGTTTTCCTCGTCCGTCAGGGTGGAGGTTTCGCCGGTCGTGCCCGTGACAAGAATGCCGTCACAGCCGCCGTCGATAAGTTTGTTAGCGAGCTCGCCGGCCGCCTTGTAATCCACTGCCCCATCGGCAGTGAAAGGGGTGACCATGGCGGGCACCAAAGTACCAAACGGGCGGGAGGAGATTTGAGTTGCAGACATAGCTAAAACGTTACCTGCTCGGCGGTGATTTTGCGCAACGCCGTCCACAAATCGGCCTGCAGTATTGCCCACACCGGCCCACACCCGCGATTTTAGAGCGAGCGCAGGAACGGCAGCCATTGATCGAGCACGGGACCGGACGGGATGAGCGTGTTTCCGTGGTTGCGGCCAGGCAGCTCCACGAGGCGTGCATTGGGCATGAGTTCAACGGCACGCGTGGAATCCGCCAACCGGGCCCGGTCCTCGGTGCCAGCCATCAGCAGTGCAGGCAGCGCAATTTCGGCAATGTCTTCTTCCGGGATGGCCGGATCGGCCTCCGTCTGGGCAAAGTAGGCCCTGAGCGCGGGGCCATCGTTGGCCAAGAAAGCCGCCCTGGTTTGGGCATCCAGAGGCCCGCCGATGGCAGCCTCCCACCCATCGATAAAGGCGGGCATACCGCCCGAGCCGAGGGCGGCGTCGTACTCGGGAAAGAACAGCCGGCCAATGCTGCCGGGCTGGATCCGGAAGGTGCCGCCCAACGATGTCAGCGAGAGGAGCCGTTCGGGAGCGGCGACGGCGAGTGAGAAGCCAAGGCGGGCACCCACCGAATATCCGCCGTAGTGTGCTTGGTGCGCGCCGGCCGCATCAAGAACGGCGAGTGCGTCGGCCACGAACGTGTCCATGAGGTAGTCGGTTTGGGCGTGCGGTTTGCCGCTACGGCCGTGTCCGCGCAGGTCCATGGCGATGACCTGGTAGGTCTCCCGAAGGGCCTTGGTGTAGCCAAATCCGCGCCAGATCGCCTTACTCAGGGCGCTGCCGTGGACCAACAGGATGGGCTCGCCCTCCCCGACCACGTCATAGGAAAGCTCGACGCCGTCGTGCGGGTTGTGTGCAATGGCCATGGGTGAGCCCTCCTGGTGGCGGCGGTTCAGCTTAGGGGTGGGCGCGGAAAAGTGCGACGGCGTCACGCATGGTTTTGCGGGCCCGGCTGCGATCCCCGGAGGCATCGTAGGCGCAGGAAAGTCGGAACCAGGAGCGCCAGTCTTCCGGGGCAGCCTCGGCTTCCAGCTTGTACTTTTCAAATTCTGCATCGGCGGCTTCGCGGACGATCCGGCCGGCGGGAGTCCGGGGCAGGTTGTCCTCGGGAAGACCGCCCTCAGCTTCAAGGACGTTGGCCATCTTTTCGGTTCGGGCGCCGAAGAGGATCTCGCTGATCAAGGCCCACGCCGCCACGAGCGGGATGACGAAGTAGGAAAGCCCCAGCAGCTTGGCAATCCAGTCCGAGTCGCCGAGCAGCAGCACAGCGCGCTGCATCATGACCACGATGTAAAACACCAGCAGCAGGGTGATCAGGCCGACCCAGATTTTAGTTTTGGAGATTTTCATTTTGGCGAATGCGTTTGCCACGGCCTAACCCTCCAGATCCAGGTAGCCGTCAAGGCCAACCGTCAGGCCGGGGCGGGTTCCAACGGTCCGTACGCCGAGCAGGACGCCGGGCATGAACGATTCGTGGTTGAAGGAATCATGGCGGATGGTCAAGGCTTCGCCGTGACTGCCCAACAGCACCTCTTGATGTGCAACGAGGCCGGCGAGGCGGACGCTGTGCACGGGGATGCCGTCGATCGAGGCGCCGCGGGCGCCGTCGAGCTCGGTTTCGGTGGCATCGGGGGCCGCCGGAACACCTGCGGCGGCGCGGGCTGCGGCCACCAGCTGGGCGGTGCGCAACGCCGTGCCGGAAGGCGCATCGACCTTGCGTGGGTGGTGGAGCTCGATGATTTCGACCGAGTCGAAGTACCGTGCGGCCTGGGCGGCGAAGCGGGTTGCCAGCACGGATCCGAGAGCAAAATTAGGGGCGATCAACACGCCAGTTTCGGGGTGCTGTGCCAGGAGTTCTTCCAGCGCGGAGAGCCGTGAGGCATCCCAACCGGTGGTGCCAACCACGGCGTGAATGCCGTGCTTGATGGCGAAGTGCACATTGGCTTCCGTTGAATCCGGCACGGTCAGATCCACCACAACCTGGGCACCCAGCTCAACCAGTTGCTCTAGGGAATCGTTGCGACCCAAGGCTGCCACCAATTCCAGATCCGGTGCAGCACCAATGGCCGCTACAGCGGCCGTTCCCATTCGTCCCTTGGCACCGAGTACGGCAACCTTCAGCAATTCACTCATGCGTTTAAGACTACTGGGTTTCCGTCCCTGCCTGATCCGGCAGCTGCCCGGCCCCCACCCATTCCACCGAACCGTCAGTGAAGAACTGCTCTTTCCAGATGGGCACCTCGGCCTTGATGCGTTCCACGAGCGCGGAACACAGCTCAAATGCTTCGGCCCTATGTGAGGAGGCAACGGCGGCGATTAGGGCGGGCTCACCGATTTCCAAGGGTCCCACGCGGTGCGCCACCCAAATTCGCACGGGGTGCCCGCTGGGATCGAGGATGGCTCCCCCGCTGCTGTCTTCCACGAGGGAAGCAACCACAGCGCGGAGCACGCCGGTGGCGAGGGGATGCGCGCTGTAACTCAACCGCGCCACCTGCTTGCCGCCGTCGTGGTTTCGCACAATACCACTGAAGGAGACCACGGCCCCGGCGGTGTCCGATTCCACCGCGGCGATGGCGGAGTCCACGGAGATGGGTTCAGCGCTGAGTCCGGCAAAAACGATTTCGATACTAGTGCCCATGATGGCCGCCAACTTGCTCGCAGAGGTGTTTGATGATGGGGTCCAGCACTGCCAGCCCGTCCATGACGCCGGAGGGAGAACCGGGCAGGTTCACGATCAGCGTCCGGCCAGCCAGTCCGGCGTGTCCCCTACTCAAGGCGGCCATGGGTGTCTTGAGCATCCCGGCCGCACGAACGGCCTCCATGATGCCCGGGATGTCCCGCTCGATCAGCGGCAGGGTCATCTCCGGTGTCTGGTCATCCGGGCTCAGTCCTGTTCCGCCGCTGGTCAGAACGACGGCGGGATGTTGCGTCAGCACTGCTCGCAGAGCCGCGCCTACTGGAGCCCCGTCGGGAACAACGATGGGGTCCATGGCGTCGAAGCCGTGTTCCCCCAGCCATTCGGCGATGACGGGGCCGGTGAGGTCTTCATAGGTACCCATGGCCGCACGGGTTGAGGCAATAATGACAGCCGCCGTACCAAGATGGTTGCCGGGTTCGCAGGCGCTCATGGCTGCTGACCTTCGCCGGCAACCCAGTCGCCGCTCTTGCCGCCACTCTTGGCCAGCACCTGGATGCCGGAAATGACTGCGTGCTTATCCACGGCCTTGATCATGTCGTACACGCTGAGCGCCGCGACGGATACGGCTGTCAGCGCTTCCATCTCCACACCGGTGACTCCCCGTGTCTTCACGGTTGCCAGCACTGTCACGAACGTTTCACCCAGTTCAAAATCGACTGTGACCTTGGAGATCGGCAACGGGTGGCACAGCGGAATCAGCTCAGGCGTCTTTTTGGCCCCCATAGTGCCGGCAACCCGGGCCACGGCCAGGGCGTCACCCTTGGGCAGGCCTCCCGCGCCAAGCAATTTCATGACGGCGGCCGTGGTGTTCACCGTGCCGGTGGCGGTGGCCTCACGGGTGGTGACGGCTTTGTCGGAAACATCCACCATGGCGGCAGTTCCGTCGTGCCGCAGGTGGGTCAGGGAAGGTGTATCTGAGGTAGTCACAACAGCAATACTTCCACTTTTGCGCCGGCCTGCAATTCGGTGACGCCTGCTGGAATGGTGATGAAGGCGTTGGCTTGGGCCAGGGCGGACAGCAAATGGGATTGCGGGCCACCAATTTCACGCACGGATGCTGCCGATTCGAATTCCGGCCCGGAGTAGATGCCGCGGCGAATCTGGAGCTTTCCCGCCGGAGAGCTCATAGCGTGCTCCAATGTGGCGAGCACACGTGGCCGCAGTGCCGGGGCGCCGATGAGGGCGGACAACGCCGGGCGGAGAAAGACTTCGAAAGACACAAAGGCGCTGACGGGGTTGCCCGGAAAACCAAGAAAGGGAATACCTCTGTAGCTGCCCGCGGCTTGAGGACCTCCCGGTTGCATGGCTACGTGCCCAAAATCCACCTGTGCGTGGTCCTTGGCCAGCGTCAGGGCCTGTTTGACCACCTCAAAAGCTCCAGCGCTGATGCCCCCTACCGAAATGATCAGCTCGCAACCAGGTTCCGAGGAAGCCCCGGAGACCGAGCCGGCCACAAAGTCGTCGAGGAGTTGGAGCAAACCTTCGGGGTCATCCCTGACAACCAAGGACTTGACCACATCCACACCCGCCGCCTCAAAGCTGGCACGCAGCAATGATTCGTTGGCATCGAAGATCATCCCGGCCGGCAGTCCGTCAGCGGCCACGGGATCTCCTGGCGATACCACCTCGTCACCGGTTGTCAGCAGCAGGACCCGAGGCTTCCGTTTGACCGGAAGTTGGGTCATGCCCAGTGCCGCCGCCAACCCCAGATGGGCGGCATTGAGCAGTGTTCCGGCGGCAATGACCGTATCTCCTCGCCGAACGTCGCTCCCCTGGGCCCGGACAAAGGTGCCGGGCGCCGTTGGAGGAAGGTCAACGGTTTCGCCGGCTGCGCCAAAATGATCTGGGATTGCCTGCTCGATCGGGATCACGGCATTGGCCCCGGCCGGAATCATTGCACCGGTCATGATGGGTGCCGCCGTTCCACGAACCAGCGGGGCCGGTACCGCACCAGCCGCTATGGTGGCGACGACCCCGTAGCTGGTTGATTTCTTTGAATCAACGTCTCGTGGTTGTTTATGGTCCACGTGGACGGCATAGCCATCCATCTGCGAATTGGCAAAGGGCGGCAGGTCCACGGGGGCGGTCAGATCCGTGGCCAGCACGCGCCCACGTGCCTGCATCAGCGGCAGTTCCGTATTAGCTGTCAGTTCCGTGTTGGCAACGGCCGTGTCTGACCCTCTGGTGGCGGAGCCCGGGAGATCGGCCCAGCTCCGGCGCAAGAGTTCTTCAACGGCGTGCTGGTGTTCGGCAACTGTTCTACGCATGGTGTCCTCCCGGCGGGGGCAGCGCGGCGCTCCCTCTCCCCCCAATCCTAGGCGAGCCGGCTGGGACGTACGCGGCACGGAAGGGCAGGTGGCGCCGTCGTTCTTCACATTCATGGCCATTGGGCACCAAAGAGTGGACGCGACAGCGCCGGGCGCCCAATAATGGCGTAGCGTTGAGGGATGGAAAGCGAACGTGTGGCATTGGGCCTACCGGTAGTGCGCCCTGGCTCCCCGGGAGCTGGCCTGCCGCGCACTGGCGGTGAAGAGAACGGTCTGCTGGACCAATTTGGTCGCGCCGCCACGGACATGCGCCTCTCGTTGACGGACAAGTGCAATCTGCGGTGCAGCTACTGCATGCCCGAGGCCGGGCTCGAGTGGCTCAAGAAGGACAAGCTGCTCACTGCGGCCGAAATTGTCCGGCTCGTTGGCCTTGGCGTGAACCGGCTGGGTGTCCGGGAACTACGGCTGACAGGTGGCGAGCCACTGGTTCGCGCTGACCTCGTTGAGATCATTGCGGCGCTGCGCCAGAATCACCCCGATCTACCTATTTCCTTGACCACCAACGGTGTTGGGCTGGCGAAAAGGGCGCAGGCGCTCGCCGACGCCGGGCTGACGCGGCTCAATGTTTCCATGGACACACTGCATCACGACGCCTTCCTGCAACTGACGCGCCGGCCGTTCCTTGACCAGGTTCTTGCCGGTATCGAGGCCGCATCGGCCGCCGGGCTGGCACCCATCAAGATCAACGCCGTGCTGTTGCGCGGCATCAATGACGGGCACGCGGCCGAGCTGCTGCAGTGGAGTCTTGACCGCGGATATGAGCTCCGATTCATCGAACAGATGCCGCTTGATGCCGATCACGGCTGGACCCGCGAGGGCATGATCACGGCTGCCGAAATGCGTGGACTGCTGGCAAGCGACTTTGAGCTGTCACCCGATCCGCGCGCCCGGGATGGGGCACCCGCCGAGCGCTTCGAGGTTCGGCATCACGGTTCAACGGAACTCCTGGGCACCGTGGGCATCGTCGCCTCCGTCACCGAACCGTTCTGCACCGACTGCCGCCGTACCCGCATCACGGCCGAAGGCAAGGTCATGAGCTGCCTATTTTCACTGACCGAAGTTGATCTGCTGGCCTTGTTGCGGGCAGGCACCTCGGCGGCCGACGACGACGCCGTCACCAACCGCTGGATGGATGCCATGTGGGCCAAGCCGCGCGCACACGGCATGGGCCATCCAGGCCTAGGCGACGCCGATTTTGTCCAGCCCGACCGCAGCATGAGTGCCATCGGAGGATGAGCGTGAACGTACGATTTTTTGCCGCAGCAGCGGCCGCCACTGGCGTCGAGGAACAGCTCGTTGACGTCGCCACGCTGGCCGGAACGGAACCCTTCACCCTTGCCGAGCTTTCGGCCACGCTCGTGGCGAGCTTTCCGACGTCGGCCTCTCCTCACACTCCCCCGCTGGCAGACATCCTGACCCGGTGCAGTTTCCTCGTCAACGAGGTGGCCGCCCGGGACCTGTCGGCAGTCTTGGAAGCGGGCGACGTCGTCGACGTCCTCCCGCCCTTCGCCGGCGGCTAAGCCTTAAATGGCTTTCGCGCCCGTCCCCCGTTTTCGCTACCCGTAGACGGGGCGCATTATTGGGGAACGGGCGCGAAAACTAAGCTATCGGTTAGAGCGTCAGACCGAAGGTTTCGGTTTCCTCGAACGGACCCACCACAGTTATGGTGCGCGGAGAACCGGCCAATTCACGAGCAAGGTCCTGCACCTCTGCGGCTGTGACCTTGCGGATTCGATCCAGTGACTCATCAATGTCCAGGAATTCGCCGGTGACCAGTTCGGCCCGGCCCAGTCGCGACATGCGGGAGCCGCTGTCCTCGAGAGCCAGGACAATGCCGCCAGCAAGCTGGCCCAGCGCCTTGGACAACTCAGCATCACTGACGCCATGCTCCGCCAGCTTTTCCAGTTCTGCGGTGAGCAGGCCGATGACCTGGCCAACCTTGGCCGGTGCGCAGCCTGCGTACATGCCAAAGTAGCCGGTGTCGGCATAGGAGGAGGCAAAGGAATACGTGGAGTAAACCAGTCCCCGCTTTTCGCGGATTTCCTGGAAGAGGCGCGAGGACATGCCGCCACCCAGAACGGAATTCAGCACGCTCATGACGTAACGGCGCGAATCAGTGGCGCGCAGCGACGGGCAACCCATGATGATGTTGGCCTGTTCAACCTGTCGGTTGACCACATGCAATCCGGCAGTGCCGGACACTTCAACGGGATCACTCGAGCGGCGCGGTGCCGGAGCAATTCCTTCGTCAAGTGACCATCCAGCCGTGCGCAGCGCCTGAAGCACCTGTGCACAAACCTCATCGTGGTCCAGGCCGCCCGCGGCGGTAATGACCAAGGTGTCGGGTCGGTAATGCAGCTGGTAGTGGTCCCATACCGAAGCCCTAGGCACAGCCTTGATAGCTTCGGGTGTGCCGCCAATGGGGCGGCCAAGAGCATGGTCGCCCAACACAGCTGCAACAAATTGTTCGTGCGCCACGTCCGTGGGGTCATCGCCATCCATGGCGATTTCCTCAAGAATGACGTCGCGTTCCTGCTCAAGCTCGGCCGGGTCAATCACGGCGGAGGTGACCATGTCGGCGATGACGTCGATGGCCATGGGCAGGTCGGTATCCAGCACGCGTGCGTAGTAGCAGGTACTTTCCTTGGCCGTGGCCGCGTTGGACTCGCCACCCACCTCGTCAAAGGCGGAGGCAATCTCCAAGGCGGTACGGCGCTTGGTGCCCTTGAACAACAAGTGCTCAAGGAAATGGGTTGAGCCGTGTTGGCCCTCGGTTTCATCCCGAGAGCCAACACCAACCCAAAACCCGATTGTCGCACTGCGCTGACCGGGCATGGACTCGGTGAGGACTCGCACTCCCCCGGGCAGGACCGAGCGGCGCACAATGGCACCGCCGCTCTGGCCCGAGATGAGTGTGGAGTCGCTGCCGTTCATGCCATCAGCTGCGCTTAACAGCGGCAAAAGGGTAATCGCCATGAATTATTCAGCAGCGCTTTCGGCAGCTACATCTTCATCAGCGTTCTCTCCATCGGCAACAACCGGTGAGAGGGAGAGCTTGCCGCGGTCATCGATCTTGGTGATTTCCACCTGGATCTTCTGGCCAACGGAAACTACGTCATCAACGTTGTCCACGCGCTTGCCATTGGCCAGCTTGCGGAGCTCGGAGATGTGCAGCAGACCATCCTTGCCCGGTGTGAGCGAGATGAACGCACCGAACGTAGTGGTCTTGACAACTGTGCCCAGGTAACGCTCGCCAATTTCAGGAATCTGAGGGTTGGCGATTGCGTTGATCGCTGAACGAGCGGCGTCAGCTGACGGACCGTTCGTTGCACCGATGTAGACCGTGCCGTCATCTTCAATCGAGATGTCAGCTCCGGTGTCTTCCTGGATCTGGTTGATCATCTTGCCCTTCGGCCCAATGACCTCGCCGATCTTGTCAACGGGGATCTTGACCGCGATGACGCGAGGCGCGAACTCGGAGAGCTCGTCCGGTACGTCGATGGCGCTGGTCAGAACGCTGAGGATGTGCAAGCGAGCTTCGCGAGCCTGCTTCAGTGCAGCAGCCAGAACGGAGGCCGGGATGCCGTCGAGCTTGGTATCAAGCTGGATGGCCGTAACGAACTCTGCGGTACCGGCAACCTTGAAGTCCATGTCACCGAAAGCATCTTCGGCGCCGAGGATATCGGTCAGGGCAGCGTAGCGGGTCTGGCCGTCAACCTGGTCGGAGACCAAGCCCATGGCGATACCGGCAACGGGGGCCTTCAACGGGACACCAGCGTTGAGCAGCGACAGGGTCGATGCACAAACGGAACCCATGGACGTTGAGCCGTTCGAGCTCAATGCCTCGGATACCTGGCGGATGGCGTAGGGGAATTCCTCACGCGAAGGCAGAACGGGCACGATGGCGCGTTCGGCCAGGGCGCCGTGACCGATTTCGCGGCGCTTGGGCGAGCCCACGCGGCCGGTTTCACCGGTGGAGTACGGCGGGAAGTTGTAGTTGTGCATGTAGCGCTTGCGCGTTACCGGGCTCAGCGAGTCAATCTGCTGTTCCATCTTCAACATGTTCAACGTGGTGACACCCAGGATCTGGGTCTCGCCGCGTTCGAAGATTGCCGAACCGTGAACGCGAGGAAGAACCTCAACCTCGGCGGTGAGCTGGCGGATGTCCGTCAGGCCACGGCCATCGATACGAACCTGCTCGGTGAGGATGCGCTGGCGGATAACCTGCTTGGTCACCGAACGGAACGCTGCGGAGAGTTCCTTCTCGCGGCCTGCGAAGTTGCCGGCCAATGCAGCCAGAGTCTCATCCTTCAAAGCGTCGGAGGCGTTGTCGCGCTCCTGCTTGTCGGCGATGGTGAACACGGCTGCCAGCTTGGTAGCCGAAGCCTTCTCAACGGCGGCGTAAGCGTCATCCTCGTAGTCAAGGAAGATCGGGAACGTCATGGTGGGCTTGGCGGCGCGAGCAGCCAAGTCAGCCTGAGCGTCGCACAGTGCCTTGATGAACGGCTTTGCCGCTTCCAGACCCTCGGAGACAACCTCTTCGGTGGGGGCCTGGTGGCCCTTTTCCTTGATGAGGTTCCAGGAGTTGTCGGTAGCTTCGGCTTCCACCATCATGATGGCAACGTCGTCACCGGCAACCTTGCCGGCAACAACCATGTTGAACACGGCGTTTTCCAGCTCGGAGTGCTTCGGGAAAGCAACCCACTGGGGGCCCTGTCCGTCGTCGATCAAGGCAACGCGAACGCCACCGATGGGGCCGGAGAACGGCAAGCCCGAGAGCTGCGTTGACATGGAGGAAGCGTTGATAGCTACCACGTCGTAAAGCACGTCGGGGTTGATAGCCAGAACCGTAACAACGATCTGAACTTCGTTGCGCAGGCCCTTGACGAATGCCGGACGCAACGGGCGGTCCATCAAACGGCAGGCCAGGATGGCTTCCGTTGAGGGGCGGCCTTCTCGGCGGAAGAAGCTGCCCGGGATGCGGCCAGCAGCATACATGCGCTCTTCCACATCAACGGTCAGCGGGAAGAAGTCGAAGCCTTCACGCGGCTGCTTGCCGGCCGAGGTGGCCGACAGCAGAACGGTGTCTTCGTCAATGTAAACCATGGCTGCGCCGGCGGCTTGCTGGGCAAGGCGGCCGGTCTCGAAGCGGACAACCCGCTTGCCGTAGCGGCCGTTGTCAATGACAGCCTCTGAATACTGAATCTCGGGACCCTCCATATGAGAGTCACCTCCATTTCTCGGTAGATGTTCGTCTTTGAACCCCTGCCAAGGATCGGCACCGTGCATTCTTCCCAGGATCACCACCGGATCGTGCTGTGGCTCTCTGTACAACATCCGGTCTTCGATCGAGGCCCACGGGCGAGAAGCGTCTAAGCGCTTCTTCCCGGAGGCCACTACCGAGGACCACGAATGCGTGAATGCGGCGGGTTCGTCCTTGCTACGCAGGAGTTGGCAGTGCTGGTGTGCCGCCTACCGGAGCAGACGGCACACTCTTCACAATATAGGTTTCTACACTGTGAAAGGCGGCCTTCCAACACCCAGACACGAAGTCTCAAGTACGAGGAAGGCCGCCTTTGGTCACATAACTAGCGGCGCAGACCGAGGCGCTCGATGAGCGTACGGTAGCGGGCGATGTCGGTGTCCTTCAGGTAGCCAAGCAGGCGACGACGGCGACCAACCAGGCCCATGAGGCCGCGGCGGGTGTGGTGATCGTGCTTGTGCATCTTCAGGTGCTCGGTCAGGTCAGAGATGCGTCGTGAGAGCATCGCTACCTGAACCTCGGGCGAACCGGTGTCGCCTTCGCTGGTTGCGAAAGCCTGCATGATTTCTTGCTTTACAGCGGCTTCAAGTGCCACAAGTAACTCCTATGAATGTGCCGTGAACATGTTGAACTGCGCGTCGGATCAATTTCTTGGCCTAACACAGTTGAATCCAGCCACCACGGACTGCAGCCAGATTCCACCTTTCAGTTTAGTGCAGAAAGTCTGGTTCTGTCGAAGCGGGTGAGCTTGAACTCAGTGTGGTGTGTCACTTAGCCAAGAATTACGCGGGTGTCCACGACATCTTGGTGCATTTGTTCGATGAGAGCCTCCGGGCCGGTGTAGGCGACCATGCCCCGCAAACGCTGCACAAATTCGACCACGACGTGCTGCCCGTACAGGTCGAAGTCCTCCACCGACTCCTCGGGCCTGTTGATCACATAGGCCTCAACCTGCCGGCTGACCCCAACAAATGTTGGGTTTGATCCTACGGAGATGGCGGCCGGCCAGCGGTGTCCATCGGTGTCCGTCAGCCACCCGGCATACACGCCGTCGGAGGGAATGATGCCGCAGGCATCGGGAGAGAGGTTCGCGGTGGGAAATCCCAGTTCACGCCCGCGGGCGGCGCCGTGCACCACCTCTCCACTCATGGTGTGGGCGCGCCCCAACACTCCGGCGGCCGTGTCAACATCGCCGCTCCGCAAGGCCTCGCGCACCCAGGTCGAGGACCAGCGGCGGTCATGGCCCTCATCGTTGACAACCACGACGTCGAATCCTAGGTCAGCCCCTAGGCTCACCATGGTTGAGAGGTCGCCGGTGTTTCCCTTACCGAAGCGAACATCGTGGCCAACCACGACGGCACATGCGCCAAGGCCATCCACAAACACGTTCCGAACAAATTCCTCGGGCGTTTGCTGGGCAAATTCGAGGGTATAGGGCAGAACGAGAACAGCATCCAGCCCGAGTTCCGCCATGGCGGCGAGCTTGTCAGCGTGGCCCATGATCTGTTCCGGTGCTGTTTCTGGCCTGTGGATCTTGGCCGGGTGCGGATCGAAGGTCAGGGCAACCGAGAGTGCACCGCGCCGCGCCGCTTCGGCACGGACCTGCCCCAAGACTTCTTGGTGCCCGCGGTGCAGCCCGTCAAAGTTTCCCAGAGTGACCACGCAAGGGCCAAAGCTCTCGGGAACTTCCTCCATGGAGTTCCAAATCTGCACTACTGTTCCTCGTTCAATTAGTTGCTCGGCGCTTGATGGTCGCGCCCGGATTTGTCACGGATGGGTCAAGACCCTTCCAAGATTACCTGCTAGGGAGAACAGGTCCGTCCCATGCGTGCTGTGGCGTGCTTGGTTCGCCATCGGCCAGCGAGAATTGCCACAGATCGGTGGGATTTCCGCGATCGTTGTAGGCGCCGCGGAGGAGGCCTTCAAAACGAAATCCCAACTTCCAGGCAAGTTTCCGGCTGGCCCAATTCTCGACCATGGCGCTCCAGTGCACGTAGCTGAGATTGAGATGGTTAAAGGCGTAGTCAAGGAGCAGCCGAACGGCTTCTTCGGAAGCCCCCGTACCTCGGGCGTGAGGGCCCATATTGATACCAACGCTGGCCGTTCCGGGATTCTTGCACTGCAGGTCAATCGTGCCAAGGAACTCATCCGTTTCTGCGTCAGCCACGGCGAAGGTCAGCGTCTCCCCCGTCGTCCAGCCATCCACGGTGATGGTCTTGATGAAGTATTCTGCGTGGTCCGCGGAGTAGCCGATCGGTACGGTGGTCCACCGGATGGCTTCCAGACTGCGGCAATTTTCAACCAACACCGGGGCATCGGCCATGGTCAAGGCACGCAGCACCACACTTTCTCCGCGCAGTTCGGGCACCAAAGGGGCCACGTCCAGACGATCCTCCCGCCTGTCCCATTGGACGGCGGTCTGGCTGTAGATCAGGCCGGGGGCCACTTCCGCGTCAACATGGCCCATTCCGGGAATCTGCGCCGCAAGGACAAATCCACAGCGCTCCGCCAGCGAAGTGCTTCCGCGATTCCCAGCCGTACAGAACCAGTGCAGGTACGTCAGCCCAAGATTGCCGAACGCGTAGCCGCACAATAGCTCCATGGCTCGCTGGGCGGCTCCCGTGCCTCGACCGGAAGGCAGCATCTTGATGCCCACACGCGCCGATCCGCCCTTCACTGTTGCGAAAACTTCCTGCAGGCTCAAGGTCCCCACTACCTCGGGGGTTCCCTGAATGCGCTCAGTGATGGCAAAGCGCAGGCCCGTGCCATTTGCCCATCCTGCAGCGATGTGTCCGTCGATGTATCCGGTCGCCTGCACGGTATCCATGGTGGCCAGGGAACCTGTCCACCTGATGTTGAGCGGATCACGGTGAATGGCGGCAAATTCTTCCGCATCCGCAGCGCTGAAGCGACGCAGGGTTGTGACACCGTCGCTCAGAACTGGGTTATTCGCCAGACTTTCTAGCGCACTCACTTCACTTCCCGGTGGCGGTAGAGCCAGATCAAGCCGACGATGGGCAGCAACAGCGGAATGTAGCCGTAGCCCTGGCCGAACTTGCTCCAGACGCTAGCGTGCTGGAAGGCGGCCGGATCGAAGAGGCTCAGGGCCCCAACCACCAGGACGCCGAGAAGTTCGATGCAGATGGCGACCGTGGCGATCGTGGCCCATCTGGCGCCGGGCTTGGCCAGCGAGACGGTTGCAACGATATAGACGATCGCGGCGAAGGCGGAAAGTGTGTAGGCCACGGGGGCCTCATCAAACTTTGTGGCGATCTGGAGGAGCGCGCGGGCCGTGGCAGAGATGGCGAACACTCCGTAGACCGTGATCAGCAGCCGGCCGGGCCCCGAGGTTCGGCCCGTTGGCGTTTCCTGATTGGCTGTGTTGGGAGTGCTCATAATCCAAGTCCTAGCTGAAGTGATTCCAGTGCCGGCGCGGCTTGTGCGGAGAGGGCGGAGAGGCCCGTGCCATACCAAATCTGAGCCATGCGGGCCAGCATGACTACCACCGTGACTCCCACGGCGCCCATGACGTAGTTCGACCAGTGCGTGCGTTCCATCATGGCCCAGTAGAAACCGGCCACGGGCAATGCCGCCGCTGTGAAGATATAACCCCAGAACTCCCACGGTTCGCCCACGAGTGGAACCCCGTTCACCAAGCGAACCAGCGAACCGATCGCGTAGGCAATCATGAAAAGTTCGACGGCGACCAAGGCCAGGAGCGTGACATCGTTGGGTTTCTTTTTCATCACCGCCGCAACGACACACACGATGGTGGAGGCCAACCCAACGATGGCGCCAATAATGAACCAGGCGTCAAGGATCACTGCGTGGGCCCTTCGGTGACGACGGCGGCTTTGGCTTCGGGATCCGGCGGGAAGACGAGGACGGGCTTGGCATATTTGCCAGCGTCCGCCAAAAGGGCAACCAGCGTTCCGTCCGGGGAGAAGGCCGCCGCGGGCTCCTCGGTGGTGTGAGTTCCTTCGGGGCTGGCCGGAATGCGGCGCCCGAAGGAAAGTTCGTTGGCTTCGGCGGCGGTTAGCTCACGCACTGGCATGAGTGCGCGAGCAGCGTCGGCAATGTCGAGAATCTCCAGATTCTCGGCCAGTTCCTCAAGGGTGCGGGCGCGGTCAAGTGTGTACGGCCCGACGGCGCTGCGGCGCAAGGCGGTGAGGTGACCGCCAACGCCCAGATCGGACCCAAGGTCCCGGGCCAAGGCTCGGATATAGGTTCCGGAAGAACAGCGCACGGTGACGTCAATGTCGACGTAGCGCACGCCGTCGTCCGCTAGAGCGTCCGCGGGAATGTCCGCAGGAATGTCCACGGAATCAGCCGTGGCCACAGCCTCGACGCCATGGCGGATGGCCAGCACGTCAAAGGAGTGAATGGTGACCGGCCGGGAAGCAAGCTTGACCTCTTCGCCGGCACGTACCCGGGCATAGGCTCGCTCGCCGTTGACCTTGATGGCGCTGACACTGCTGGGCACCTGCGAAATGGGGCCGCGGAGTTTCGCGATTCCAGCCTCGATGGCCTCATCGGTGACCGCATCGGTGGCCGACGTTGCCGTAACTTCACCTTCGGCGTCGTCCGTGATGGTGGTGGCACCGAGGCGAATGGTGGCCTCATAGGTTTTGGAGGTGCCCACAATGTAGGTCAGGAGGCGGGTGGCCTTATTGACGCCAATCACCAACACGCCGGTAGCCATGGGGTCCAAGGTGCCTGCGTGACCCACTTTTCGGGTCCCTGCAAGCCTTCGCATTCGGCCAACCACATCGTGGCTGGTCCATCCCTGCGGTTTGTCTACTACTACCAGTCCAGAAAGCACGCTTTGAAGTATATCCGCACAGCGGACACTCCTGATGATGCCGGTCCACGTTGGCAGCAGACGGCACCCTGCACGGGAGAGCAATATCACTTCCAATATGCCCGGCCGCGACAATCCATTCGATTCCTCCGCTGGGTTTGCGAGGTGGGTTCCGTGGCGAGTTCCCTGGTGGAAAATCTATTTTGACCCCGATCGAGACCCAGATTTAGACTTAGGGTGCTCGTTCCGCGTGGCCTAGCCGGTTGCGGGATCGGAGTAGTGGGACTGATGGTTCTGGGGGACACCGATCCAGTCACCTGAAAAGGTAGGCACATTGAGGCCGACACTTTCTTGGCTTTGGTGTTTGTAGCCGAACCAGCCCGTCATCACAGGGCCCTCCCCCTAAGGGAAAATAATGAGATCAAGAATTGCAACACTTGCTGCCGCGTGCACCTGTGCCATGATCATGACCGCCGGGCCAGCATTGGCCCAATCCGGCAACTCTCCTGGTCCAACTCCTGGTCCAGTCACTGAGATCACCTCAGGCTTGGTCTCTCCACTCAAGGTGGCTTTTGGCCCCGACGGCAGCTTTCTCGTGGCCGAATCTTTCGCCGGACTGCTCAGCAGCATTTCCGCAACGGGCGAAAAGTCCGTGCTGGTCAATGCGCCAGGGCAGGAAATTGCTGGCGTCTCCTACCAAGACGGGACCACCTACTACTTCAACAATGACCAGGGCGCGGGGCCGGAGCCTGGCGGCGTCTTGCTGCCGGCCCGGCTCATGAAGATCACGAGTGCCGGCGTCACAACGCAGATCACCGATTTGAGTGAGTTCGAAGCCACCGACAACCCCGATGGTGACACTATCTACGGTGTCCGAGACGCCTCAGATGAGTGTCTGGACCTCGCCCCGTACATGCAGTCCCCGGGCGAGCTCTTTTCGCATCCCTATTCATCCGTACCCGGTGACGACGGCGTATACGTGGGCGATGCCGGCGCCAATGCCATCTTGCATGTGACCGACGACGGCGATGTGACTCTGGTCAAGGCTCTCCGAGCGGAACCCATCGAGATTGACGCAGCCGTAATTGCACTTGCTGCTCAAATGGGGATGATCGTTCCGGACTGCATGCTGGGGCTGACCTATTATGCGCAGCCAGTCCCGACGGATGTCACGGTCAAGGGCCAGTGGCTCTACTACACGGTCTTGCCCGGCGTTCCCGGGGAAGGTCTGGGCGTCGGAAAAGTCTACCGAGTCCACTTGCAGAGTGGGGTAACGCAGCTTCTGGCCGAAAACCTGGCTGCTCCCACCGGCATTGCCGTAAGTCGGGACAACACGGTCTATGTTGCCCAGCTCTTTGGTGATGGCGTCAGCACCGTGAAAAACGGGTGTACTGTCAACGTCCTGCCGGCCATGATGGCCTCTGATGTGCAGGTCAAAGGCAATACGCTCGTTGCCCTCACCAACGCCCTCGCAGCAACTGGGGGCAGCCTGGTCACCATGCGCTTGCGATAAATTCACGTTCCTTAAATAACGACGTCGGCCGTCACCTTTCGCGAGAAAGGTGATGGCCGACGTCGTACTTTTTGCTAAGCGTGTTTGGCCAAGCGTTTTGGCTAGGCCTCGTCGTCCTCAGCGGACTTGTAGGGATCTGCCTCGCCGGCGAATTCGGCGTTGGCGGACAGCTCAGCCAACTTGGCATCGCGCTCCTTGGCAACGCGCAGGAGGGCTTCAAGGTTTGAGGCGTTCTCCGGGATCACATCGGCGATGAATTCCAAGGTGGGCGTCAGACGCACGGTGATGTTCTTGCCGACCTCGGCACGGAGCACACCCTTGGCACGCTCGAGACCGATCTTTGCTTCAGTGGTTGCAGTCTCGTCACCAAATACCGTGTAGTAAATGGTGGCGTGCTGCAGATCGTTGGTGACACGGGCGTCGGTGACAGTGATGCCTTCGACGCGCGGATCCTTGACCCTGGTGCGGAGGCCCTCGGCCACGACAACCTTGATGCGCTGTGCCAGCTTGGACGCGCGGGCTGAATCAGCCATGATGAACTCCTAAATTCTGGAAAGATGCTGACGGTTTTAAACCATCTTAGGGAATACAAAGTTGGCTGGGCGCCCACATGGGCACCCAGCCAACTGAGGTCCACGCCGGGGCGTGGTGGGCCCACTCCGCGGTGTGGTGGGCGTGGGGACTAGACGCGCGGCTTTTCGCGCATCTCGTACGTCTGGATGATGTCCTCGGCCTGCAGGTCGTTGAACGATCCCAAACCAATACCACACTCGAAGTCGGTGCGGACTTCGGTTGCGTCATCCTTGAAGCGCTTGAGCGAGTCAACAGTGAGGTTGTCACCGATGATCTTGCCGGCACGCAGGACACGGGCCTTCGTGTTACGGCGGATGATGCCGGAACGGACGATTGAACCAGCGATGTTGCCGTGCTTGGAAGAGCGGAATACTTCGCGGATTTCCGCGGTACCCAGTTCGGCTTCCTCGTACTCAGGCTTGAGCATGCCCTTGAGAGCCAGCTCAATGTCATCGATGGCGCCGTAGATGACCGAGTAGAAGCGCATGTCAACGCCTTCACGGTCAGCCAGTTCAGCAACACGCTCAGCAGGCTTGACGTTGAAGCCGATGATGATGGCGTTATCGACAGTAGCCAAGTTGACGTCGTTCTGCGTGATGGCACCGACACCGCGGTGGATAACGCGGAGCTGAACGCCTTCGCCAACATCGATCTTGAGCAACGAGTCTTCCAGGGCCTCAACGGCACCGGAAACGTCACCCTTGAGGATGAGGTTAAGAGTGTCAACCTTGCCGTCAGCAACGGCCTGATCGAAGTCTTCCAGGCTGATGCGCTTGCGGCGCTTGGCCAGTGCTGCGTTACGGTCTGCTGCTTCACGCTTTTCAGCGATCTGGCGGGCCGTACGCTCATCTCCTGTAACGAAGAATGTGTCACCTGCACGGGGAACGTTGGACAGACCCAAGACCTGGACCGGACGCGAGGGTCCAGCCTCGGTGATGACGTCACCGTTCTCATCGAACATGGCACGAACACGGCCGTGTGCGGTACCGGCAACAATCGTGTCACCGACATGCAAAGTACCGGACTGAACCAGGACAGTTGCCACGGAACCGCGACCCTTGTCCAAGTTGGCTTCGATGGCGATGCCTCGAGCGTCCTTGTTCGGGTTGGCGCGCATGTCCAAGGCAGCATCAGCTGTCAACAGCACAGCTTCGAGGAGTTCCTCGATGTTGATGCCGTTGCGTGCGGATACGTCAACGAACATGGTGTCGCCACCGTATTCTTCAGGAACCAAGCCGTATTCGGTCAGCTGGCCACGGATCTTCTCCGGGTTGGCGCCTTCCTTATCGATCTTGTTCACTGCAACAACGATCGGCACACCAGCAGCCTGAGCGTGGTTAAGCGCCTCAACTGTCTGCGGCATGACGCCATCATCAGCGGCAACTACCAGAACGGCAATGTCGGTGACCTTGGCACCACGAGCACGCATGGCGGTGAACGCCTCGTGACCGGGTGTATCGATGAAGGTGATGCGACGTTCGTTGCCCTCGTGCTCGTGCACGATCTGGTAGGCACCGATGTGCTGGGTGATGCCACCGTGCTCATCGGCGACAACATCCGACTTGCGGATGGCGTCCAACAGGCGGGTCTTACCATGGTCAACGTGACCCATGACGGTGACAACCGGCGGGCGAACCTCAAGATCGTCGTCGCCTTCTGCTTCAAGCTCGGCTTCAAAGTCGATGTCGAAGCTGCTGAGCAGTTCGCGCTCTTCATCTTCAGGGGAAACGACCTGGACCTTGTAGCCCAGCTCGGCACCCAAGAGTGCAAAGGTGTCTTCATCCAAGGACTGCGTGGCGGTAGCCATTTCGCCCAAGTGGAAGAGTACCGTCACCAATGCTGCGGGGTTTGCCTCGATCTTGTCGGCAAAGTCCGAGATGGATGCACCACGACGCAAGCGGATAACGGTGATGCCGTTACCGCGGGGAACCGTTACGCCACCAAGTGAAGGAGCACTCATCTGCTCTAGTTCTTGGCGCTTGGCACGCTTCGACTTGCGCTGCTTGCCACGGCCTGCGCCGCCCTTACCGAAGGCACCCTGGGTACCACCGCGACCGCGGCCACCCTTGCCGAAGCCACCACCGGCGGGAGCTCCACCTGGAGCGCCACCGGGAGTAGCACCGGGAGCACCCGGACGTCCACGGCCCGGAGCACCGGGACGGTCAGTTCCGCGGCCGGGCGCAGCGGGGCGCTCGGTGCGGTTGGGCATCATGCCAGGTGTGGGACGGGCTCCACCCGGACGCGGAGCGCCACCGGCGGGACGGGGTCCACCGGCACCGGGGGCACCGGCCGGACGCGGTGCGCCCGGACGAGGTCCACCAGCGCCAGCTGCGGGACGGGGTCCACCCGGACGGGGTCCACCAGCGCCAGCTTCAGCGTTGCGTGAGGAACCCGGGCGAGGCATGCCCTGTGACGGTGCAAACGGGTTGTTGCCGGGGCGCGGAGCACCGGCACCAGCACCTGCGCCGGCTCCAGCCGGACGGGGTGCGCGGTTGTCGCCACGGTTGTCACTACGACCTTCGTTGCGATCGGGGCGGCTGCCTGAACGCGGCATACCCTGTGAGGTTGCAAACGGGTTGTTACCCGGACGCGGAGCACCCGGGGCAGCAGCCTTGGGGGCAGCGGCCTTAGGTGCAGCGGCGGGGGTTGCTGCTGCGGGAGCAGCAGGTGCAACAGCAGCGGGAGCTGCCGGGGCCGGAGTTGCAGCGGCGGGTGCCGGAGCAGCCGGAGTTGCCTTGGCGCCAGGCTTTACAGCCGGCGCGGGAGCCTTCGGACCAGGAACGACGGCGCTGGGCGCGGCCGGTGCGGATTCCTGGGCGGCAGCGGGTGCCTTGGACTCAGCAGCCTTGGGAGCAGCCGGTGCGGCTGCTGCAGGCTTTGACTCGGCAGCCGGGGCTGCCGTGGGGAATGCGTCGCGAAGTTTCTTCACGACGGGGGCCTCAATGGTTGAGGATGCTGAACGAACGAATTCGCCCAACTCCTGCAGCTTACTTACTGCTTCTTTTGAGGTGATGCCGAGCTCTTTTGCAAGCTCGTGTACGCGGGCCTTGGCCACATTACTCCTGTCTCGGCCCGCACCGGACAGGTACGAACCGTTTAATTCTTACTGCAACATTCCACGTTGGAATGGGCGGTATGAGAGAGCACAAAGATGCTCATTTTTGGGCACTCATCGCTGGGTACTCATCGGGTTTCCATCGGTTTTCTGACCCGCTTTCACAAAAGGGACAATTAGGTTCGTATGACGTGGCCTGCCAGTTGCGGCAAACCATTCTGTGCAAACGCTTCAACGTCTCCGATATTGGTGACCCCCGGAAGGGCCCTGCCAATAGCGCGTCGCTTGATCGCTAGCTTCCAACATTCCTCGCTGGGGTGCAGCCAAGCGCCCCTGCCAGGTATACGACGTCGAACATCAACCAATGCCTCCGTTTCACCGGAGCTGTTGGTTGATCGCACTAGCCGAACAAGTTGAATCCGTGCCCCACTTTTCCTGCACCCAATACATGTCCGTACAGACTCGTCAGCTTCGACCGCATCGCCATGCGCGTCAATTGACTGCGCTGCAATTACTTTCTTTGCCAACTGTGCTGTGCCTTCATGTACTTAGGGTGTCAGGGCAGTTTCGGGCCCGGTTCTTCTTATTCTACCGCGCGGGCCGACCGCAGACCTAAACCGCCGCGGCGTCGGAGACGATGTCGATGCGCCATCCTGTGAGCTTGGCGGCCAAGCGTGCGTTCTGGCCTTCCTTGCCGATAGCCAAAGACAGCTGATAATCCGGAACTACCACGCGAGCTGAACGCAAAGCCTCATCAAGGATGGTGACGGAAATCACCTTCGACGGTGAGAGCGAGTTGGCGATGAACGTGGCCGGATCCTCATTGAAATCAACGATGTCGATCTTCTCGTCGTTGAGCTCGGTCATGACCGCGCGAACGCGTGAACCCATCTCACCGATGCAGGAACCCTTAGCGTTAACGCCGGCCTTGTTGGCCTGAACAGCCATCTTGGTGCGGTGACCGGCTTCGCGGGCCAGGGCGACGATCTCGACGGTGCCGTCGGCAATCTCGGGAACTTCCATTTCGAAGAGCTTGCGCACGAGGCCGGGGTGGGAACGTGACAGCGTGATCGAGGGGCCCTTGGTGCCGCGGTGAACATCCACCACAAAGGTGCGGATGCGGTTTCCGTGGCGGTAGACCTCGCCGGGCACCTGCTCGTTGGGAGGCAAAACGCCCTCAACGGCGCCCAGGTCAATCTGAATCATGTTCGGGTTGTTGCCCTGCTGGATCTGGCCGGCGACGAGTTCGCCTTCCTTACCGCGGTACTCGCCCACAACTGCATCATCTTCGGCATCGCGAAGACGCTGAAGGATGACCTGGCGGGCGGTGCTGGCAGCAATGCGGCCAAAGCCCTTGGGTGTGTCCTCGAATTCACCGATGGCATTGCCATCGTCGTCGAGCTCGGCAGCCCAAATGGTGACGTGGCCGCTCTTGCGATCAAGCTCGGCGCGGGCCATATCGTGGGCGTCGCTCGACTTGTGGTAGGCCATCAGCAAGGCCTGCTCAATGGTGGGAATCAGCACATCCAAGGGGATTTCCCGTTGGCGCTCCAGTTCGCGAAGTGCGCTCATATCAATATCCATGGTCAGTTTCCCTCTCCATCGACCGCGTTGCCGCTTGTCGGTTCAAATTCCAAATCGAGCTCAGCCTCATCCAGGCGAGCAAATTCCAGTTCAACAACACCACGGCGGATCACCGTAAACAAGATCTTTTCAGGTTCACCCTGCTTGGCTTTCATGCCCTTTTTCACCGGAAGTTCCGGGCGGAAAAGCACACCATCGTCTTCAACGGCCAGAATTCGGCCCATGAAGTTTTCCCGATCCGAGGCGTTGACCTTGGCCATGCGGCCCAGTGCGCGGCGCCAATGGCGGGGTTCAGTCAGGGGTCGGGTTGCTCCGGGTGAGGATATTTCCAGATCGTAGGCGCTGCCGTCATCGTTAGGATCGGTATCCATGGCGTCGGAGAGTTCCCGTGAAATTGAGGAAATCGCATCAAGGCCCACTCCGCCTGGCTCATCTTCAGGCAGATCAACAATGATGGAGACAGTACGGTGAGCTCCTGCGAAGTGCACCTTAACGTCTTCTAGATACAGATTCGCGGCTTCGACCGTAGGGGTAAGGAATGCATGAAGCCTTTGCGCTTCAGCGATGGCATCCGATGCTGAGGGCGCATTCCCTGAGCGTGCGGTCATTTTGGACCTGTCCGGCTTCGTCATAAAACGCACGCCTCCCTATTGATGTTGTTGTAGTTATATAGACTACCGAGTTTCCGGCCCGTACGCTGAACCGCTGGGGTGTGACTATGGACGCATTGTTGTTCAGTTTCGACAACAGTTGCCAGCCATTGTGCACCGTACAGGGCACTCGTGAGATGATCAGCAGTTGTGACCAATCCACATTCTCAGGCCGAGCCGAACTCTCCCATTCCCGCAGATGTTGCTGTGCCCGGCAGCCCGTCGGGAAGGAGCCCGCGCAAGGGTCCTCGCCGCGCGACTGCGCCTGCCGGAGCACCCGCGAAATCCGCTACTGCCGCCCCGGCTCTCCTGCTCATCGGCACCGATGGCATGATCGTCCCCGGCCCGGGCGTTGAGATCGAAGACGTTGATTCTGGTTCTGGTACTGAGACCAACGACGCCGGACACTCACCAGCCGCGTCGAGCCCGCCTTCCGCCGCGGTCGAGGTTGACGATAATGACGCCTCCGCGGAGGAATCACTCATCGAAGATTCCCTTGTTTCTCCTGTTTCTGCCGAGGGCAATGAAGTCGAGGACAAAGAAGCTGCGACCGTTGCCGAAGCAGGCGTTGAGAAGTCCGAGGACCAGTCCGCAACTGAGGAGTCCCCCAGCGACGTTCTCGAAGTAGAACCCGCTGAGGAGTCCGAAGAGTCCGAAGAATCGGTGCCGCCGGCCTCAACACCGGTTGAACCCGACTCCCAAGACAGCGAAGAATCCCCTGCAGTAACCGATGCTGCAACAACAGACGATGACGCGCCAACACAGGCAACAGAATCGGCCGACGACATTGAGCCCAGCGACGTTCCTGAAATAGAACCCGCTGACGCATCTGACACCGCATTGGCAGCCGAGACGTCCAAGGAGTCGGACGAGTCGGCACCTATGTCGCGCCGCGAACGGCGACTGGCGGAGCAGAAGCCGGATGCGCAGCCGGCCACAGCTGCTCTCGCCACACAAGCCGCTCCCGTACTTGCGGCCACGGCCGTGAACGCAGCCGAATCCCCCAAATTGGCGACCTCTGATTCGACCTCTAAATCCACCCCTGACGCCAAGCCGTCGGCAAAGAAGCGAAGCCGGCTTCTGGCCTTCTTGAAGGCCTCCCTCTTCATGGTCGTCATAGTGGCCATCGTCGTTGGCATGGGAACGGTTCTGGCGGGCAAAAACGACGCCGCCTTGGCGCAGTCGCAGACCGAACTGAACCGCCAAGCAGCTTGGGACAAGACAAACTCCCTGATGGGCCAAGCTTCGACCTTGGCCAGCTCAACCGCTACCCCAAAGGTTGCGGAGATTCTGAATCAGACTGCAACATTCTTGGCAGCCCAATCGGCCGCGCTGGGTGATGGGCTGCCGCCAAACACTTCAACGGCTACGGCTGCAGCTACCGAAGCACCGGTGTCCTTGGACGGTTTCATCGTTGCGCTGAACTCAAGCGGCGGTGAACTCCTGGAGAGTGCTTTGTCGGCAGAGCAGGCTATGGGCCGGGTCTTTGCGGCAGCCGGAACCAGTCAGCTTGTGCTGGCACAAAGCCTGAGTTCGGCAGCTGGCAGCACGCCGCCCTCCTCGAATTTCCTGCCCGCACGAGTTACTTTCGCCGCTCCAGAGGGTCCCGAGTGCAAGTCGGCCCTGGATCCACGCCCCGGCGCCACCATCGATTCCGCATTGCGGGCCGCGGCCTTGGGTGAACAGAAGGCCATTTACGCATACCAGGTGGCCACCACACACCTGACGGAGCCTCAATTTAGCAAGTCAAAAGCACTCCTTGCCCGCCACGAGGACAAACTCAAGGTCCTCAACGAGGAACTTCGTGTGCGGTGCCTCCCACTGGCTGCCCCTGTCGCCGGATTCACCCTCGATGACCAGTTCACCACCGCACCCGCGACTGCTCTTTCCGGGCTGGAATCGGATCTGGCCCGCATCTATGCGGATCTGGCAGCACTGAGCACGGCCCCTTCCGGCGAAACAGCAGGCACGGCGACGCCCAAGGCACCTGCCGACGGCAAGACGCCGTCGAACATCACCGAGCTTCGTGAAATCTCCGTCGCCTGGCTGCTTGACTCAACCCAATCCCAGGTCTTCTGGGGCGGGTCGGTAGGCGCTCTCGCAGGCATGCCAGACGCCTGATTCGTACGTCCTGGCGTGAGGATAGCCAAGCCTTCGCGAGGACATCCTTTCCTTGCTAGCGCTGGAAACTAGCTGGTGGTTTGCTTTATCTATGAAGCGAGCAGACCAGCTAACACCTCCCCGAGAGCTCACGAAAACAGGGGAAATCGCCCAGCGCCTGAACTGGTTGCGGGCAGGCGTCTTGGGCGCCAATGACGGAATTGTTTCCGTCGCGGCCGTGGCCGTCGGCGTTGCCGGTGCCACGACAGAATCCGGCCCCATCCTCACAGCTGGAATGGCCGCACTTGTTGGCGGCGCCATCTCCATGGCCCTGGGCGAGTACGTTTCCGTCAGCAGCCAACGGGATAGCCAAAACTCCATGATCGCCGCCAAACGGACGGAACTGAGACGTTCCCCAAGGGAGAACCTCGCAGGCCTTGCGCGCGCTTATGAACAGAAGGGCCTCTCCCCCGCCACAGCGGCGCTCGTAGCCGATGAGCTCACCGAGCACGACGCCCTCGGCGCCCACCTCTCCGCCGAACTCAATCTGGACGTCCATGATGTGGTCAGCCCGTGGCACGCCGCCTTTGCTTCCGCCATCGCCTTCATTCTCGGCGCCATCCTGCCGCTGCTGGCCATCTTGCTGCCGCCCGAAAGCATCCGCGTGCCCATCACTTTTATCACCGTGCTCCTGGCACTGGGCATCACAGGCTGGATCGGCGCCATGATCGGCGGCGGTTCTCGCATCCGGGCCGCCGCGCGTGTGGTGCTCGGCGGCGCGTTGGCCCTCGCCGCAACGTTCGCCATCGGCAGTTTGCTGGGCTCCAGCGGACTGGTCGGCTAGAGCCTTTCCAGTACGACGGCGACGGGCCCACCCGGGTGCCACCGGCTAAGCTCGAGGATGTGTCCATGAGAGTCGAAATTCCTGAACCGTTGCGGTTGCGCCACCGACAAACCCCCGAGGGTCGGACGTGGCTGGACCAGTTGCCAACCCTGATCGCCCAAGCCCTGAAGCAATGGGACCTGCGTGTTGATCTGCCGGCTGGCACCATGCCCTGGCATGGGCACACGGGCATTGTGGTTCCGGTCCTCACCACAGCCGGAGTACCGGCCGCTTTGAAGGTTGCTTTCCCTTTTGACGAGGCACTTCTGGAACCCGTTGCCCTGCAACTGTGGGACGGCCGCGGAATCGTTCGGATGATGGAGGGTGATGAATCGATCGGGGCAACCCTCATGGAGCGGCTCGATGCCGGCCGATCCCTCATGCAACTCCCCATGGAGGAAGCGATTTCCCTATGGGGCGGACTTGTCCGGGCCCTGAGCATTCGTCCCGACGACCGCCAACAATGGCAACAGCTCCCCCACATCGCGGCTACGGCTGAACGCTATTGCGACGAACTGCCACAGCGTTGGAGCGATCTCTCCGAACCATTTCCCCGCTGGCTCCTTGAGGCCGCTCTAGAACTCTGCCAAACCCGGGGAGCCGTTTCCCGCCGCAGCAGTAACGACGTTCTGGTCCACACAGACCTCCACTACCTGAACATCCTGGCGAAGCCCGGTTCCAACGCTTATGTAGCGATCGACCCGCAGGCCCAGATTGGCGACGGCGAATTCGCCGTCGCACCCTGCCTCTGGAATCGGCTTGGGGATCTGCCGCAGCGAAACGTGGAAGCTGCGCTCCGCCGTCGTTCCTCACAACTGGCGCAAGCCGCGGGCCTCGACGAAGACCTGGCCGCCGCCTGGAGCGTTGTCCGTGAGGTCGAAAACGCGTTGTGGTACTTGGAGAATTCGGGACATAGCGGTGACGCCCAGCGGTCGTTGTGGGTGGCCAGCACGATGGCGGGGAAGACGCTACCGGGTTTACCGAGTGCGCATGAGCTCAGCGTGCTGTCCTAACGGCTGAGAATATTTTCGTTGACCACGTCGATGCCAAGCTTGACGATCAGGACGGCGACGACAACAAGGAATACGATCCGGATGAACTTGCTGCCCTGCTTCACAGCTGTGCGCGCGCCCAGGTAGCCACCGGCCATGTTGGCACCGCCAAGGACCAGGCCAACTCCCCACAGCAATGAACCGTGCGGCAGGAAGAACATGAGTGCGCCGGCGTTCGTCGCCAGGTTGACGATTTTTGCCTTGGCACTGGCTTCCAGAAACGCGTAGCCCATGAGGGTCACCATAGCGATGACCAGAAAAGAACCGGTTCCAGGACCTATCAGGCCATCATAAAAGCCGATAATTCCGCCAATGCAAGCGGCAACCACATAGTGTTTGCTGCCCGAATGACGCAGCGCCGTAAGCTCGCCAATATTCGGTTTAAGCGCCGTAAACAACAACACCACAACAAGGGCAACGACGATGATCGGCTTGAAAACCGAGCCGGGCAGGCTAGCTGCGACGACCGCACCACCCACGCTACCGATCAACGCCACACCCGCCATGGGCAGGGCCGTGCGCATGTCAGGTTTCACGCGCCGGTAGTAAGTCACCGAGCTCGTAGCAGTACCAAAGATGGAGCCCATCTTATTGGTGGCCAAGGCCTGTACGGGCGTAATGCCCGGGATCATCAACATCACGGGCAACTGAATCAGCCCGCCACCGCCCACCACAGCATCGATCCAGCCGGCAGCAAAACCAGCCACGATGATCAACAAGAGCGTGGCCATGGTGAGGTGTTCAAACCCGGAAATCATTGCGTCCCCTTCTGCGGACGTCGAAGGACCCGGCGCACACGAGAGCCAGCAGCCCCGGAGCGGGGATGGATTTCCACGCACGGGCACCAGCCGAGGAACGAGGTTGGTGAACGTGCGAGAAATCTTACTGCCCGCGAGGGGCAGCTGGCGGAAGTGCGCGCCGGGTCCGGCGGCTGGTTACTGCTGGTCGAGGATGTACTTAACGGCCTCGTCGACGGCGATGTTTTCGGCAACGCCGGTGGCGCGGTTCTTGATTTCCACGACGCCGTCAACCAGTCCGCGACCTACGGCCAGGATGGTGGGGACACCGATGAGTTCAGCGTCGCCGAACTTCACGCCGGGGGAAACCTTGGGGCGGTCATCGTAAATGACCTCCAGGCCGGCGGCTTCAAGATCTGCCGTGAGCTGTTCTGCTGCGGCGAAGATTTCCTCGCCACGGCCAACGGCAACCACATGAACATCCGCCGGTGCAACCTTGGCAGGCCAGATTAGGCCCTTGTCGTCATGGTTGGATTCAGCCAGAGCAGCGACTGCGCGGGTGACGCCGATGCCGTAGGAACCCATGGTCACGACGGCGAGCTTGCCGTTCTGGTCCAAAACCTTCAGGTCTAGGGACTCGGCGTACTTACGGCCCAGTGCGAAAATGTGGCCCATTTCGATGCCGCGGGCGGCCTCGAGGGGTCCGGAACCGTCGGGAGCCGGATCGCCTTCGCGAACCTGGGCAGCTTCAACCGTGCCGTCCCAGGTGAAGTCACGCCCGGCCACGAGGCCAAAGACGTGCTTACCTTCTTCGTTGGCTCCGGTGATCCACGTGGTTCCGGAGACAACGCGCGGATCGACAAGGTACAGGAGCTTCGTGGAAGCTTCGGCGCCGAGTACGGCTGCGTCGAGGGTCAGGCCTGGCCCGATGTAACCCTTGATAAGTCCTGCATGCTTCTTCAGGTCGGCTTCGCCGGCTGCTTCAACACCAACTTCTCCACCGATGGACAGGTGGGCACCGATGTTAGCTTCGATGCGCTTGAGGTCTACATCGCGGTCGCCGGGCAGGCCCACAATCACGATCTGACGCTCGCCCGTGGGCAGGTCAACGGCGAGAACAACGTTCTTCAAGGTGTCCGCTGCGGTCCATTCGCCTTCGGCGCGGGGTGCCACGGCATTGGCGGCAGCGACGAGGGAGTCGATGGTGGGCGTTTCGGGCGTGTCCAAAACCTGTGCGGCCGGGGCGTTGCTGAAGTCGATCTCTTCCGGGACAACCGTGGTCACAGCTTCAACGTTGGCTGCATAACCTCCGGGTGAACGCACAAAGGTATCTTCACCAACGGTCATGGGGTGAAGGAACTCTTCGCTCTTGGAACCACCCATGGCGCCAGCAGTTGCGGCGACCGGGATGATTTCCAGGCCAAGGCGTTCAAAGATACGCAAGTAGGCACCGCGGTGAGCCAAGTAGCTGGCGTCCAGTCCGGCGTCGTCAATGTCAAAGGAGTAGGAATCCTTCATGACGAACTCGCGGCCACGCAGTAGTCCTGCGCGAGGACGGGCCTCGTCGCGGTACTTGTTCTGGATTTGGTAAAGGCTCAGCGGCAGGTCCTTGTACGAGGAGTACAGGTCCTTGACGAGAAGCGTGAACATTTCCTCGTGTGTGGGAGCCAGCAGGTAGTCGGCACCCTTGCGGTCCTGCAGGCGGAAGAGGTTGTCGCCGTATTCCTGCCAGCGATTCGTTGCCTCGTACGGTTCGCGGGGCAACAGCGCGGGGAAGTGCACTTCCTGGGCACCGATGGCGTCCATCTCTTCACGCACAATGGCTTCAACCTTGCGCAGCACGCGCAGTCCCAGCGGCAGCCAGGTGTAGATGCCGGGAGCCGCGCGGCGGATGTAGCCGGCGCGCAGGAGTAGCCGGTGGCTATCTACCTCGGCGTCGGCGGGATCTTCACGCAAGGTACGTAGAAAGAGTTTGGAAAGGCGAAGTGCCACGCGAAATGTTCCATTTCTTGAAGTATGTGTGCGCCGCCCTCGATCAGGACGGACAGGTACTAATCTACCGGTTCAGTCCGTACCCTGGCACACGGGCCCCTAGGTCAAGGGAAAGTCAAGGGAAATGGGGAGAAAAAAACTCCGCGGATGAATACCGCGATCGGCTGCACTCGCCGCTTACGTTGGCTGAATTAGGCCCACGCGCCCGAGGGGGCCCCAAGTACAGGCGCGCCAGCGGCTGCACCCACCGCTTACCTTGGGCCCCAGATCTCAAAGACCCCGGTAATTGGGCCCACGCGCCCGAGGGGCCCCAAGTACAGGCGCGCCAGCGGCTGCACTTGGGGAGGGTGTGGGGACTAGCCCGCCTTGTTCTCCAGCGCCACGAGCACTCCAGCTATTGCGAAGTACTTGTTGCTGCCGAGCTCGCGGATGGTCTTGATGCCTAGGAGTTCCTTGAGGGAATCGGCCTTGGCATCGGTGATTCCTGCCAGTGCTGCCGGTGAAGCGTCGAGAATTTCCTTGAGGGACTTATCCTCAAATTCCTTGTCCAGTGCCTTTGCCAAATTAACCGAAACTGCCATGACTGTGAGTCCTTTCAGTGTTCCCTTGTTCCACTTGTGCGTGGAAGGTGCATCTAGGCGGTGCACCATTGCCAAGCTACGCGCTCTGGCTGCACGTCTTCAAGGACTAACCAGTTATTTCCCTATGAGTCATGCACAGTCAGTGTGGAGGGTGGACACTCCCCTGCCCCGGCGATAGTTTGTATTGACACGACCATTTACCGGCAGCCTTGGAGCCCAGATGTCACATCGCGCAGCGTTGCCTGCCCCCGAACCTCCCTTTGCTCCAGTTCCGGCCGATCCCTCTGGAATGACAGGCCCGGTCAGCGTCAATGTTGAGGGCTTACGCGTACATCGCGGGCAGTCCACCGTGCTGGCGAATATCACATGTAGCATCCCCGCTGGTCGTATTACCGGCCTGCTCGGCCCTTCCGGCAGCGGTAAAACCACGTTCATGCGCGCCTTGGTCGGTGTCCAAAAGATTACGGCCGGCACGGTCACCGTCCTAGGCCGGCCCGCCGGCGATCCTTTGAACAGGAACGACGTCGGATACGTCACCCAGGCGGCAAGCGTGTACCGGGACCTGAGCGTCATCGACAACGTACGTTACTTCGGCGCCGTTCACGGATGCAGCCGGGACGAGGCACAGGCAGTGCTGGCCGCCGTCGGACTTTCTGAGCTGGCCAAGCGGAGAGCGGGCAGTTTGTCCGGCGGGCAATTTAGCCGGGTATCCCTGGCATGTGCGCTGGTGGGTAAGCCGAAGTTATTGGTCTTGGACGAACCAACTGTCGGTCTGGATCCTGTGCTGCGCGCAGACCTGTGGCAACAATTTGCCGCCATGGCCTCCGAGGGAACCACGCTGATCATTTCCAGCCATGTCATGGAAGAGGCCGGGCATTGCGATTCGCTCTTGCTTTTGCGCGATGGCTTGCTGCTGTCGCAGCTCACACCTGCCCAACTGAGGGAGAACGGACGCACTGACGATCTGGAACTCGCCTTTCTGCACCTGATTCAAGAATCCATCGCGTCGCAGGAAAGGTCGGCATCATGAATCTGAGAATGATGTGGGCAACATGCGCCCGAGTGTTGCGCCAGCTCAAGGGAGATCCACGCAGCATCGGCATGATCCTGGTGGTTCCTGCCATCTTGTTGGCGCTGGTCTACTGGCTCTACCAAAACGAGACGCTACTGCCGGGAATGCCGCGCACCTTTGACCGGGTGGGGCTGATGATGCTGGGGATTTTCCCGTTCGTGGTGATGTTTCTCGTCACCTCGATCACCATGCTGCGGGAACGAACTTCTGGCACGCTGGAGCGACTCTTGACCACGCCGATCCATAAGGCCGATCTGCTCTTCGGCTATGCCCTCGCGTTTTCCATCATGGCGGCGCTGCAAGCGCTCGTCGCCACGGGGACAGCTTATTGGGTCTTTGGGCTGAAGATTGATGGGAATGCTGGTTGGGTGGTGTTGATTTCTGTCCTCACGGCCGTTCTGGGCGTCGCTCTTGGCCTGCTGTGCTCAGCCTTTGCCACCACGGAATTTCAGGCTGTCCAGTTCATGCCCGTTGTGGTCATTCCGCAGATCCTGCTCTGTGGGCTATTTGTGGCCAGGGAACAGATGAACGGGGTCCTTGAGGCCATCTCCAACGTGCTGCCGTTGAGCTACGCAGTGCACGGCCTGCAGGAAGTTGCCGCCCACGCAGAACCCACCGACGCCCTCACCGTTGATTTGCTGGTGATCGCAGGCTTCGTGGTGGTGGTCCTGCTCCTTGCCTCGCTGACCCTCCGACGGCGGACCGCTTGAGGATGGGTAGCTCTGCCCATCGCCTTCCAACGTCCCCTCGTCCTAAAGTTGAGGTGCAATGTCACGGCAATAACAGGAGATTCAATGAGCACCGGCTTTCAAGGCGCCGACCCGGAGGATCTGAGAAGGTTTGCTCTGGATCTCGAGCATGCTCACGACATCTTGCTGACGGTCAAGAATGAACTTAACACCCGGATAACGTCCCAGTTGCGCTGGGAAGGACCGGACGCCTTCGTTTTCAAGCACGCATGGCGCTCTTCCTACGCCCCTGTAATTGTCCGGGCAGCGACCATGCTCGAAGATACTGCGCACACGCTCAAGGCACAGGCCGCAGCTCAGGAAACTACCAGCAGCAGCTAGAGATCTATCAGGGTCTGCTCGCACCAGGCGAGCCAGGAAAGTTCGAACGCAATGCCTGCCCGCAACACTGCCAGCTGCAATTCATCTGCCGCGGAGCGTGCCGTACCAGGCGGGAAATCCTTGAGCTCAATGAGCCGGTAGCGCTGCAATGTCTCTGTGTGCAAATGCTGATGCCGCCGCAGTTCGTCGGTGACATCCACGGTTCCAAGGACTGCTGCCGCACGCATCCGCACCAACAGCTCGTCCCGCATGGGTCGCGGATCGCCTTGCCCGCCACACCACCGTTGAAGCTCGGCACGTCCCGGATCGAGGACCTCAAAATAGCGTTGCTGCCCGCGGCTCGATGGCAGTCCGAGCGCCGCCACCAGCCCGGCCTGCTCCATCTTTCCAAGCTCCCGGTAAATCTGTTGGTGCGTCGCCTGCCAAAAATACCCCAGCGACTTATCGAAACGCCGCGCCAATTCAGCCCCCGTGCACGGCCGTTCCAGAAGCGAGGTCAATATTGCGTGTGGTAGCGACATCTAGATTCGTGCCGCCAATCGCGTGCCCTGATCAATGGCCCGCTTAGCATCCAACTCTGCCGCCACATCCGCTCCCCCGATCAGATGTACGACGGCGCCCCCTGCTTCCAGCCCCGCCAACAGTTCGCGCCGGGGGTCCTGGCCGGTGCAGAGGATGACGGTGTCCACGGCGAGCACCGTGTCGGTACCGTTGACGCGCAGGTGCAGTCCGGCGTCGTCAATCTTTTGGTATTCAACCCCGGGCACCATCTGGACCCCTTTGGCCTTCAGCTCGGTGCGGTGGATCCACCCTGTGGTTTTACCCAGTCCTGCGCCAACCTTGGTGGCCTTGCGCTGGAATAGGCCAACCCGGCGATCGGGGCGGGGCGGGGCGGGCGTGGTGATGCCGCCGGCATTCGCGTACTCGGGATCAATGCCCCACTCACGGTAAAACTTTTCCGGAACGAGAGTTGCGCTGGTGCCGTGTGCGGTGATGTATTCGGCCACGTCGAAGCCGATCCCACCAGCGCCGAGGATGGCCACGTTGGTACCCACAGGCTTCTTGTCCCGCAAAACATCGAGGTAGCTCAGCACGCTGGGGTGGTCGACGCCGTCGAACTCTGGAGTGCGTGGCGTGACGCCGGTGGCGAGGACTATCTGGTCAAAGTCTTCCGCGAGGAGGCTTTCCACACTGGCCCTGGTGTTGAGACGCAGTTCGATGCCGCGCAGCTGCACTTGGCGGGTGAAGTACCTGATGGTTTCGTGAAATTCCTCCTTCCCGGGAATCTGCTTGGCAATGTTGAACTGCCCGCCAACCTCGGCAGCAGCATCAATAAGTGTGACGTGGTGGCCCCGTTCGGCTGCTGTCACGGCGAAGGCCAAACCGGCCGGGCCGGCACCTACCACCGCGAGTTTCTTGGGATCCGGTGTTGGCTCGATGACAAGTTCAGTTTCGTGGCAGGCCCGGGGGTTGACCAGGCAGGAGGAGGTCTTACCCGCAAATGTGTGGTCTAGGCAGGCTTGATTACAGCCGATGCAGCTGTTGATTTCATCGCTTCGGCCCTCCTTGGCCTTGCGCATAAAGAATGGATCGGCAAGAAATGGGCGGGCCATTGAGACCATGTCGGCTGTGCCGTCAGCGAGGATTTGCTCCGCCACGTTCGGCGTGTTGATGCGGTTCGTGGTGATCAGCGGGATGCCTACAGAGCCCATGAGCTTTTTGGTTACCCATGCAAATCCGGCCCGTGGCACCGAGGTGGCGATGGTGGGAATGCGGGCCTCGTGCCAGCCGATACCGGTATTGATGATCGTGGCCCCAACCCTTTCCACGGCTTGGGCCAGCTGGATCACTTCCGACAGGGTGGAGCCGTCCTCAACTAGGTCCAGCATGGACAGCCGGTAAATGATGATGAAGTTCTCGCCGACCCGTTCTCGGACGCGGCGGACAATCTCTACGGGGAAGCGCATCCGATTCTCGTAGGATCCGCCCCATTCATCGCTGCGGTGGTTGGTCCGTCGGGCCACGAATTCATTGATCAGGTAGCCTTCGGAACCCATAATTTCGACGCCGTCGTACCCTGCAGACTGAGCCAACTGCGCAGCGTGGGCGAAGTCTTCAATGGTCTGCTCAATCTCGTCGACGCTGAGCGGGTGTGGTGTGAGCGGGCTAATGGGCGCCTGAACCGCGCTCGGGGCCACGAGCTGCCCATGTGAGGCGTAGCGGCCAAAGTGCAACAGTTGGAGGGCGATCTTGGCACCTTCGGCATGCACCGCATCCGTGACAACTTTGTGCTGTTGGGCTTCTTCGGCGGTGCTTAGCTTGGCACCACCCTTCATGGGCCGTCCGGCGTCGTTGGGCGAGATTCCTCCGGTGACCATCAGACCGACGCCGCCACGCGCCCGTTCGGCGTAAAAGGTGGCCATGCGCTCAAAGCCGCCCGGCTGTTCCTCCAGGCCAACGTGCATGGAGCCCATCAGGACCCGGTTGGGCAATGTAGTAAAGCCGAGGTCGAGGGGGGCGAACAGGTGGGGAAACTGGCCAGCGTTCATTCATGCACTCCTTTGCGCAACAAGTTGCATAATCGTAGCGCAGAAATGGTGACGTGGGCTACATCTTTGTGTGGCTTGCGGCGGTTCGGGGGCAGTTCGGCAGGGATATCCGCTCGCCGGGCACTCCCCTGCCTCACCGAACTGTCGACCCGTCAGATAATGCCGCTATGGCCCGCCAAAACGGCATTATCTGACGGGTCAACGCAGAAACACCGGCGGCCGGACTGTGGGAGCAGCGGGAGGGGCTGTGTTCTAGAACAGGACGGTGGCGAACGTGCCGACCTGTTCGAAACCCACGTGGTCGTAGAGCGCCCGCGCCCGGGTGTTGTAATCGTTGACGTACAGGCTCGTGACTGGCGCATGGGCTCGGGACAGAAGGACGACGGCCGCCATATAACCAGCGCTCAAGCCTTGGCTTCGGTAACGAGGATTCATCCAGACGCCCTGCACCTGCGTTGCATACCGAGTGACGGCGCCCAGATCCGCCTTGAAGATGACTTCGCCACGGGGCTCGTTGTGGCTGAAGGAATAGCCATGATTGATCAGCCAGGCAACGCGGCGGCGGTAATTCCCTTCGCCGCCCAGAAATGGCGAATAGCCAACTTCCTCCTCAAACATGGCGGCAGCAGCGACGAGGATCTCGCCGAACTGGTCCGTCTCGCTGACGCCAAGGGAAGGATTTGCTTCGATCAGAGGCTGGCCGGAAATGGTCAACAGCGGTTGATTAGCACGTATTTCCTGAGCCTGGATGCCTGCCTTATGCAGCACATCCATCAAGGCCAAGGTAGCTTCGGCCGGCCCAAAAATGGAGGCATGAGGTCGCCAGTGGGCAACGATCCATTGCCCAAAATAGGTGGCATGATCCGCGTCCGCCTCAATGGGAACCACGTTGGAACCGACCCAACACGCGGCCGCCAGCGTCACGCCGTCGTCCTCAAAAAAACCCAACATGATGGACCCTGGAAACGCTGGCACGGCGCTGTTGTTTTCACTGACAAGAGAGTCGACAAAGACGTTCGCCACGCGATCGCGCGCGATCAAGGCCCGGAGCGCGTCCGTGTCCTGGTGGACAAGAACGCGCACCGGTTCGTGGTGCGTTCCCTTAGGAAACGCTAACCACGGGGCCACCCTGGACAGTCGTGTCATCCGCGTCGGACTCCATCTGTTCGGCGAGTTTCATTGCTTCTTCAATGAGTGTCTCAACAATTTGATCCTCGGGAACGGTCTTAATGACTTCTCCCTTCACGAAGATCTGGCCCTTGCCATTGCCGGAAGCCACACCCAGATCAGCCTCGCGGGCCTCACCGGGACCGTTGACAACGCAACCCATGACGGCAACACGCAACGGCACTTCCATGCCTTCAAGACCGGCAGTTACTTCTTCGGCCAGCTTGTACACATCCACCTGGGCGCGGCCACAGGAGGGGCAGGAAACAATTTCCAACTTGCGCGGGCGCAGGTTCAGGGACTGCAGAATCTGGTTGCCGACCTTGATTTCCTCAACCGGCGGTGCGGAGAGGGAAACACGGATGGTGTCACCAATCCCCTTGGAGAGAAGTGCACCAAACGCCACGGCGGACTTGATGGTGCCCTGGAATGCGGGGCCGGCCTCGGTGACGCCGAGGTGCAGGGGCCAATCGCCCTGCTCGGCGAGCATCTCATAGGCGGCAACCATGATGACGGGGTCATTGTGCTTGACGGAGATCTTGAAATCGTGGAAGCCGTGTTCCTCAAACAAGGACGCTTCCCAGATGGCTGATTCCACCAATGCCTCAGGTGTTGCCTTGCCGTACTTTTTCATGATGCCAGGCTCCAACGAACCGGCGTTGACACCGATACGGATAGAGGTGCCATGATCCTTGGCGGCCCGAGCAATTTCCTTGACCTGGTCATCAAACTTACGGATGTTTCCCGGGTTCACACGCACAGCAGCACAGCCAGCTTCGATGGCAGCAAAAACATACTTGGGCTGAAAATGAATGTCTGCGATGACAGGAATCTGCGACTTGCGGGCAATGATAGGCAACGCATCGGCGTCATCTTGTGCCGGGCAGGCCACTCGCACAATGTCGCAACCAGACGCTGTCAGCTCCGCAATCTGCTGCAGCGTGGCATTGATGTCGGTGGTTTTGGTGGTGGTCATGGACTGCACGCTGATGGGCGAGTCCGAACCAACGCCAACCGGGCCGACCTTGATCTGCCGGGTTTTGCGCCGAGGGGTGAGAACGGGTGGTGGCAATGGCGGCATGCCTAGACTGACCGAGGTCAAAATGTGCTCCTTGAAGTTCATCTATCAAATATTGCGGCAGTTGCACCGGCTTGTGGCACGACTAAGGAATCTCGCAGTATCTACCCTTGATTGTAGGCTCGATCCCGCGCCTACGAGGACAAATGAGGTCTAGGCCACGTAGCGGCTGAGTTGGCCGATGACCGGGTTCCAGCCCGAAATCTTCAGGCCTGTAACCCCGCCGCCGACGGTCATGGGATCTTGGGCTACGAGTTCCTGAATCGCGGCCTCGTCATCGCCCCGGAAAATCAGCAATGCGCCCGCTCCGTCGGCATACGGGCCAGAGGCTAGCAAGATTTCAGACTCGGCCAATGCGGCGAGCCATTCGCGGTGCTGGGGACGGTGTTCGTTTCGTGCTGCTTCAGCTTCCGGACCATAAACGTATTCAACGGCAAAAATAGACATGGGCTTAGCCTATAGGCAGCAGGGTTTTTGTGAGGACCGCAACACTGGCAGACCACAACATTGAGGCCAGTGTGCCAATAATAAACCGCTCGCTAGCCGCCGGTGTGTCCTTCAATTCCGGATACCGACCGAGACCCTTGATGGCCACTACGTAGGCAATCGCGACAGGCTGTCCCGCCAAAATAGCCACGGCGACCGCTGCGCGTTCAAGGAAACCAATGAGCAGGCCCCCGCGCAGGACTTCCACTTTGGGCTGCTGCACCGGCGTCTCAGACGAGGCATTTTCGGGTTCGTTTTCCAAGGGAATGTCGTCGCTTGGAATATCGTCACTTGGAACGTCCGACGCCGGCTCCCCCGCTGCGTCGATACTTACCGCAGCTTCCGCTCCCGGCTCGGGATCCTGGACGAGCCCTGAGCTCTCGCCCAATTCCGCTGCATCCACAGCCCGGACGGTTTTGGACTTGGCAAATTTGAGGATGCCGGCCGTCACCGGCCAGCCGCCAACCACTGCCACGACAAGTGCCGTGGCGATCCAAATTACATCCATGGAACCTCCTTGCCCCAACAATTCTGCGCCGCAGCTGCCGGGATAGCTGTGATGTTCACACTAACGGCCGGGGGTGACATTCGGCGGCAGCAGTTCTTTGAATGCTTTGAAAGCCGTGCAAGACACGATCAAACGCTAGTGGTTCCCTCGACGTGTCCCAGCTCTACCTGTTCCAATAGGAGCGACGCAGCCCTGCGACCATTGATTTCTTCCAGGCGCCCGGAACGCACGATCGCCTTACTGACGGCCTGCGGAGTGATTCCCAAGTGGACGGCGACGACTTTTTGCGTGGCATTCGGCGACGCATTGAGCGCATCAAGAACGCGCCATTCGGCCTCGGATCGCCGCCGGACCACGTCCCCGAAGAGGACAAGAACCGCCTCCGCGGCGTTCGCCCATTCCGAAGCTGTCGCGGTCCTTACAGTAACCGGTACACGCTCCCCGGTCTTCTTCGCGGCATCGACCGCCTCACGCGCGGCAATGAAGGCATCTCCCGCCCCTTCACGGGAACTTGATGGAAGGGGAAGTTCAACCGATCCAATTCCAATGCCGATGTACCAATCACGTTCTCGCAACACTCTTGCTACCGCATCAACAACGGCGATTGGGTCGTCTATGACGCCCTGGACTTCATCGCCCACGGACCGTTCGAAGCGCACAACAGTCTCGACACCTGCCAGAACCGTCAACAGATGAGGAACCTTGTCACCGTGGGTACGACTACCCCGTTGGTCGATTGTCAGCACAAACATATAACAACCATATTCCACTGATCTTGAGTAATCAACTATTTTTGGATGACAATCTTCAACGTGGGGTATGGCTAGGTTCCGCACCCCGCCGCACTTGAATCGCTGAGGACCGTCAAACTTTCAGGGTTAACAAAACGGTCGATGCACCTTCACTTGTGATGAAGGTACACCGACCGTTTTTGTCAGCTCAGTAATTCCGAATGCGGATTACGCTAATTATTTAGCTACACCGTTGTTGATCTTGAGCTCACGGTTCGAAGGGATGTCCGCCCAGCCACCGAGTCCAAGATTGCCGTAGGAGCGGTCAACAGTAGCCGATGCGCCTTCAATATTTAGGCGAACGGTCGGGCCGAGGGTACCGCCACGCACGAAGTTGTCCGAGGTTCCGATGGTGTCGATGAACGACTGCACCAGACCGTTAGGCATCACGTAGTGCGAGTATGCCTGGAACTGTCCCGGGTGCTGGTTGTAGTCCGGAGCAAACGGCGTACCGGCAGCAAAGTTCAGGTTGGTGGGGCTACCCAGGGCCAAGCCCGAACCGCGGTTCAACGGCTGGTAGTCGCTGCGGATGCCGTCACCAACAAAGCCGTACACACCTTCCGGGCCGTCGATGCCAGCAGCGAAGGTTGAGCGGTGGCTAATGGTGAAAAGGTAGTATTTCCCGTCCTTCATGTAGATCTGCGGACGCTCGGTCTGGTCGGTGACACAATTTGCCGACAAGATCGGTGGCAGGAACTCCCACTTGGTCAGCTCCTTGTTAGTTGCACGGGCCAGACCCACGTTACCGATCTGGTACGTTGCACCGGATGCGTTGACCTCGGCGACGGTTTCGCCGTTGGTCTCGCCCTCGCGGTAGCCGAGGTCTTCGGCGGTGCACTGGGCTTGGTCACGCTTTTGAGCGGTGTTGCCTTCGAAGACCATGTAGGTCTCGCCCGGGTGGGCCGGGTCCTCAAAAGTGAACGGGTCACGGAAGTTGAAGAACTGGTTCTGCTCAGCGTTCTGGTAGAGCTTGCCGTCGGCCTGCAGCAGGTCAGTGACCTTGTCGAAACCGGTGAACTTCACGCCATTCTTATTGGCATGTACGTGCCCTACACTCAGTGCGATACGCGGGTCATAGGCCTTGATGTCATTGCCAGCGGCGTCGCGGTAGAACGCAACGTCGGTGAAGAACAGCTTGATTTCACCGTTTTTGGTGACGCGTGCCGAACCGGACCACTGGGTCTGGTGGCTGTAGGACTGATCCTCAAAGATCTTGCCGGTGACGCCTTCATCGAAGACCTGACCGCCGTAGGTCCAGCCGCCGTTTTCGGGACGCTCATCGGCAGGAACACCTGCGGGACGGTAGAAGTAGCCGATGCGCGCATACTGGTGACGCTCATCGAAGCCCAACGAGCGATCGGCAACCAGCGAGAAGATGATCTCTTGCCCATTGACGCTGTACTGGTTAGCGGCTTCGTCGACCAGTGGCCAGGTATCCCAGACCCAGACCTCTTCGTTACTCATGTCGGGGAAGTCCTGAGAAACCGTCGGCATGGTGTACTCCTCGGGCATGGAGTTCTCCCGCGAGCCGGCCGTCGGATCGGACATGGCCTTCATCTGCTTGGCGTCGGCGCGAGTCCACCGTGCAGTGAAGTCATCGAGGGGGCTGTACGCCTCTTGCGTGTGTTCGGTTGGTGCCGGGTAGCCCGGAACAACGTCCGTTGTGGCTAGTGCTGGTCCAGCGACCAGGGTGGCACTGAGTGCCCCCAAGCCGAGTATGGCGACCAGCCGGCTGCTCATGGTGCGTGTCTTTTTCACGATCGTTTACCTTTGGTTCGATTAGGAATCTGACAGTTACTCAAACAGGTTGCACGTTCTCTCCACAGGCAAAACTAAGCAGATTCACAGGTTAAGTCAAGGTTTGCAAAACGATTTGGAACATAAATCACATTGCTACCAAAACGTTTTGGAATCTTTGTCACATTTGTTGGCAAAACGTTTTGATTGTCAGTTACCGTGGTTTCTGGTCACTCGAAGTGATGCACGTTCTCTCCCCACATTTTTGCGACGAAGCAGAAGCTCTGCCGTCCACTGGTGGAGTTTCTGCACTCATCCCCCGAAAGATCAATGCCTCCGAAAGACCTATGCCGATTTCACGACGCCGCTTCCCGTTATCCTTCTTCGCTATAGCCATGATCTGTGCCGTGACTCTGGTGCTGGTTCTCGGTGCGATCACAACCCTGGTGCTCATGCGGCCCTCGGAAGATACGCCCCGCCCCGCGAACCAGTCCCCCACCACGGACACCAAGGAATTTGAGCGGCCGCACGATTGGTCGCAATATCGTCCTGCGACGCACTTGACACCGGCCCAAAACTGGATGAACGATCCACAGCGTCCATTTTTCCTCAATGGCCTATGGCACTTTTACTACCTCTACAACGCCGATTACCCGGAGGGAAACGGCACATCTTGGTATCACGTCACCTCGACCGACCTAGTGCATTGGAAAGACGAGGGCGTTGCCATCGAGAAGTACACCAACGGTCTTGGCGACATCTGGACCGGAAGCGCGGTGGTTGACACCCAGAACACCGCAGGATTTGGCAAGGATGCCGTAATTTCGTTGGTCACCCAGCAAGTTGATGGAGTGCAACGCCAGTCCTTGTTCTATTCAACAGACGGCGGCTACTCGTTCAGGTCCTACGAAGGAAACCCGGTCATGGACAACCCCGGAGCAGAAGCCTGGCGTGATCCGAAGATCGTCTGGGACAAAGAACGCTCTCAGTGGCTCATGCTGTTGGCCGAGGGTAACAAGGTTGGGTTTTATACCTCCCCAAATTTGAAGACTTGGACCTATCAGTCGGGATTTGAGCGTAGTGGCCTTGGGGTCATTGAATGCCCCGACTTGTTCGAGATGGCCGTGGATGGCGACCCGGAGCGCACAACCTGGGTGCTGGGAATCAGCGCCAACGGTGAGAGCACCGGCCGTACCACCGGCTACACCTACTGGACCGGCTCATGGGACGGGAAGAACTTTGTCCCGGAGCAAGATGACCCCCGCTGGCTCGATGCCGGATCTGATTTCTACGCGGCCGTAACCTGGGACGACCCGAACGCAGAAAATCCGCTCGCACAGCGCTATGCGATTGGCTGGATGAACAACTGGGCGTATGCCGGAGCACTGCCAAAAGAAGACTGGTCCGGCGGCAGCATGTCCACCGTACGCCAGCTGACGTTGCGCACTGTTGATGGGCACCCTCAGCTGAACTCGAAACCCATCGACGCCGTCGCTGAGCTCGAAGGTGGGGCCGAACAGGCAGATGCACAGCAGCTTCAGCCGAACGACTCCGTCAGCTTGCCACAGCCGACCACGGCTGCCTATCGATTGCGCCTGACCCTGGCACCGGATGCGGAGCATCCGGCCAAGGAAGCACGCGTGAAGTTGGAAGATACCGATGGATCGTTCGTCACGATCAGTTACAACTTCCACGACCAGACGTTGTCCTTGGCCCGCGATTCCGACACGATCGCCGCCGGGATGCCAGAAGCCTACCGCCAGATCCGTAGCGAAAAGGTTCCTCTACGTGATGGCGAGCTCAGCCTTGATGTTGTTGTTGATACGGCCTCGGTAGAGATCTTCGCCCAAGACGGCGAGGCATCACTGAGTTCGGTATCCGTCCTGTTGCCGGGACAACATCAGCTCAGTGTCGAATCGCTTGGTGGCGATACCCAGCTACGGTCGGCCACCCTCAATCCGCTGGCCGTGGCCGCCCCAACCCGCTAGGAATTATTGGCTGGAGGGAGGCGCAACTGAATCGCGCTGAATCAGGGTACAACGAAGCTGCTTCTGAATGGCGTCTGTTTGTCCCCCACCAGCGTGCCTAAAGAGCTGGGACACCGCCCAGCGCCCCATTTCATAGTGGGGCAACGCAATGGTGGTCAACATGGGCACTAGGGCACGCGAAATCAGTTGAAGATCGTCTACACCAACAATCGAAACATCATGCGGGATGGACAATCCAAGTTCCCGGGCCGCTTGGTAAACGCCCATGGCCGCCTCATCGTTAAAGCAGAAGATGGCTGTGGGGCGGTGGGGCCGATCCAACAGGAGGCGAGCGGCAGCACGCCCACCGGCCGCGTCGCCACTGGTCGCCACGATCAGCGATTCATCAACAGTGATTCCCGCTTCCTTCAGCCCCTGACGATAGCCGCGCTCGCGACCCCAGGCCGCTGGCACGGCTTCGGGAACAGTAGTGAAACCAATCCGGTGGTGTCCAAAGCTTGTCAGGTGTCGGGTCGCATCCAGACCGATCCCCACCTCATCCGGGACGATCGAGGAGAAACGCGGGTCGGACGTTGAAGCGTTGGCCAACACCACCGAGACATCGTCCAGCTCCGGCGGCACAATGACCTCCTGGTGGTACATGCGCGCATAGACCACCCCATCAACCCGATGATTCTTCAGGGTCCGAATGCCCATCTGTTCCTGCTCGGTGATGGCATGTGAGTCAAGAACCATGAGGACACTCTGGTGTTCACCGGCGGCATCCTGCGCGCCACTAATCATGAGACCGGCATAGGGAGTCACCGCAATGGTGTCGCTGAGCAGCCCAATCGTGTAGGTGCGTGCGCTTCGCAGACCTCGTGCTCTCGGGTCTGGAGAATAACCCAAACGCTCGGCGGCATCCAATACTCGCGCCCGGGTGTCATCATTAATCGGGCGAGCCCCGCTCAGCGCATGGGACACGGTCGTGGGCGAAACTCCGGCCGCCGCCGCAACGTCACGAATGCCCACGCGGGCGGCTGCCCCGACCTTATTGTCCATGCTTCATTATATTCAGCTGCGGTGCGCATTCATGGCATCGCCACCGCACGTGGACCTCTCCCGGTACGGTCCGCCTCAAGGCCACCTGACTCAGCCGAAGAGGTTGACGGGCTTGACGATGTCCGCATAAATCAACAGTGCGCCCATGCCCATCATGACAATGGCCACCACATAGGTAACCGGCAGCAGTTTGGCGATGTCGAAGGGTCCCGGATCCCGGCGCTTGAAGATCTTGGCCACGCGACGGCGTGCGCCTTCATACAGCGCACCCAGGACGTGTCCGCCGTCGAGCGGGAGCAGCGGAATCAAGTTGAACACGAACAGTGCCAGGTTCACGCCGGCCAGCAAACCGATCAAGGTTGCCGCCCGCGAACTGACTGGAATCTCCTCCATGGCGGCCACCTCGCCGGCCACACGGCCTACGCCCACCACCGAGATGGGGCCGTTGGGATCGCGCGGCTCTGAGCTGAAGGCCGCCTTGGCCACGCCAACGAGTTTCTGCGGCAGCTGGAAGACCACCCCGCCGATCTGGGCGATGTTGTTCCCGACGGCAGGCAGCACTGCCGACGCCGGTTCCCGCACCATGGCGGCGGTGGGGCCGATCCCGAGGAATCCAGCCTGGACGGTGACGGCAGTTCCGGTGGCATCAACCTCGGCGATTCCGTTGGAATCGATAACGGGCCGGGCGGTGAGAACGGGGGTGATCGTGGTGGAGATGGTTTGACCAGCCCGCTCGTACACCAGCGGGACATCCTTGCCGGCGGAGGCCCTGACCCTCTCGGTGAAAGCAGCCCAGTCGGTGACGGCCACGCCGTCGAAGGACTTGATGGTGTCTCCGGGTTGCAGGCCGGCAGCGGCAGCTGGAGTTGGGGTGCAATTCGTCAGGTCGCTCGGCACAGGCTCGCCGTAAGCGATCTGGCAGGCGTTGACCTCGGACAGCGTTGTGGTGGCCTGCGCGGAACCGAAGCCCATGAGCAGAACGGCCGTGAGCACCACGCCGATGAGCAGGTTCATGAACGGACCACCAAGCATAATGATGATCTTTTTCCAGACGGGAAGTTTGTAAAAAACCCGTCCGGAATCCTCGGGACCCACCTCTTCGTGGGCAACACTGCGGGCCTCCGTTGCCAGCGTCTGGAACATGCCGGTGCTGGAGGGGCGGACGCTGCCGTCCGTGGGGTTCGGCGGATACATGCCGATCATGGCAACGTAGCCGCCCGCCGGAATGGCCTTGATGCCATATTCGGTTTCGCCCTTTTTACGTGACCATACCGTTGGACCGAAGCCGATCATGTAGCGCGTCACGCGAACATTGAAGAGTTTCGCAGGCAGCAGGTGCCCCACCTCGTGCAAGGCGATGGACACGGCGATGCCAATGGCCACGAAGGCCACTCCGCCGATAAAAAGCAATACAGTCACAATTTACTTTCTCGTTTCAGAAATTCTCAGCCGCGGAAATTCTCAGCCTTTGGCGGACAACAGCTCGTTGGCGCGCGCCCGCGCCCACGTCTCAGCTTCCAGCACGGTCTCGAGCGTGAGCTGCGAACCGGGTGTGTGTTCACTGAGAACCTGGGCAATGGTATCCACAATATCCAGAAAGCCTATGCGTCCGGCATGGAAGGCATGGACGGCCTCCTCGTTGGCCGCGTTGTACACGGCTGGGCAGGTGCTCCCCCGCCGAGCCGCATCCTTGGCAAGCTCGACGGCGGGAAAGGCCACGTTGTCCAGCGGCTCAAACGTCCAAGTGGTTGCCTTGGTCCAGTCGCACGGCTGCGCAGCGCCGGGAACCCGCTCCGGCCACCCCAGGCCCAAGGCAATGGGCAGGCGCATGTCCGGCGGGGAGGCCTGTGCCAAGGTGGAGCCGTCGGTGAACTGCACCATGGAATGAACGACCGACTGCGGGTGGACTACGGCTTCAATCCGGTCCAGCGGGACATCGAAAAGGAGGTGGGCCTCGATGACTTCAAGCCCCTTGTTGACAAGGGTTGCAGAGTTGGTAGTGACCATGGGCCCCATGTCCCAGGTCGGGTGCTTAAGTGCCTGTTCCGGCGTGACATCGGCCAGTTCCTCGCGAGTGCGTCCGCGAAAAGGACCTCCGGAGGCGGTGACAATGAGTTTGTCCACCTCGGCCGGCGTACCTGAGCGCAAGGCCTGGGCCAACGCGGAGTGCTCGGAATCAACGGGAACCAACTGCCCCGGAGAGGCGGCGTCCTTGACGAGGGCCCCGCCGACGATCAACGATTCCTTGTTGGCCAGCGCCAAAATGGCGGTGGTGCCAAGGGCAGCCAATGTGGGTGCCAGGCCGATGGAGCCGGTGATGCCGTTGAGCACAACGTCGGCACCCTCGGGGGTTCCCGCCCCCCACGCCGCGATCACGGTCGACGCGTCCGGGCCGGTCAGGATTTCCGGCGCGAAGCCTGCCAAGCCGGCCGCGGCGGCATGTGAGTCGATCAGCGAACGCAAGGTCCCGGCGTCGTCCGCGGCTGTGCCCACGGCCAAAACCTGCAGCTGGACAGCTTGCCGGGCCAGCAGATCCAAGTTTCCGCCGCCAGCACTGAGGGCCGTCACGGTGAAGCGTGGACCGCCGTCTTCCAGCGTGGCATGCTCGACGACGTCAATCGCCTGAGTGCCGATGGAACCGGTGGAGCCGAGGATGATCACTTTACGATTCGCCATAAGTGCAAGTATTCCGTACTTGCGGCCCGGCCCCCTACCCGGTCACCAGAGCCCACGCTCTTTGAAGGCTTCGCGGATGCTGCCGATGGCGCTGAGTAGCTGGTCCTGCTGGGTAACGCTGATGGGATCGAAAATTGTCTCGCGAACCATCCCTACATGACCTGGGGCAGCGCCTCGGATCGTGGCCCAGCCCTCCTCGGTGAGCGAAATTTCCTGGCCTCGACCGTCAGCGCTGGCGGCACACCTGCCGATCAGCCCCCGCGCTTCCATGCGGCGCAGCAGGTGCGATACCCGCGACCGCTCCCATTGCAGTTGTGCAGCCAAGTCACTGGACCGCACACCGTCTGGGGACGCCTCGGAGACCGCTGCCAGAACTGAATATTCAACGCCGGAAACTTCTGAATCCTGACTCAGCTGCCGGTCGATTGCACGGGGAAGTCCGTTAGTGAACTCGACAAGTGCCAGCCATAACTGGCGTTCCTTGGCTGTGAGCCATCGCGGCTCGGCGCGTGCAGCTGCGGTGGGTTCCGACGTATTCATGGTTCCTCGCGAACAAAAAGTTAAGTAGTTGACATATCAAGTATGTCTGATGCAGGATAGAAACATCAAGTTTTAGTTGACACGTCATCTACTCAAGGTTGCGGGTCGCCCCATCTCAAGGAGAAACACATGACTAAGATCGCCATTGTCACCGGTTCAACCCGCCCCGGCCGTATCAACGCAGGCGTTGCAGAGTGGGTTTTGGCCCAGGCTCAGCTGCGCGGAGATGCCGACTACGAATTGGTAGACATCGCGGACTTCAACCTGCCGGTTCTGGATGAGGCCTACCCGGCCGGTTACCAGAACTACCAGAACGACCACACCAAGGCTTTCTCCGCCAAGATCGCCGAATTCGACGGCTATGTCTTCATCACCGGCGAATACAACCACTCGGTTCAGCCGGCTTTGGCCAACGCCATCTCCTACTTGAACGTTGAGTTCAATAACAAGGCTGCCGGCATGGTTGGCTACGGCTCGGCCTTCGGTGTCCGCGCCATCGAGCACCTTCGCGGCATCCTTTCCGAGCTCCAGGTTGCCCACGTGCAGAAGACGGGCATGTTCTCCTTGTTCACCGACTTCGAGAATTTCTCCACCTTCAAGCCCACCGAACTGCAGGCCGCCTCGGTTGCTCCGATGTTGGATCAGCTCGTTTCTTGGACCCACGCCCTGAAGTCTGTGCGCGAAGAGTCCTTGGCTGCCGTCTAAGCACCACGCTTCAGACCCAACGCCGCATCACTTTCCGGCTATTTTTACTAAACTCCGCATCACCTTTGGGGGGGGTTTAACCCATTACGCTCCCGCATGCATTGCGGGAGCGTAATGGGTTAAACCCCTGAAAGTGGTGCGGCGTTTGGGTTAGAGAGTTGAGCGGGTGATTATTTTCTTTGCGTGCAGGAGGATGGGTCCGTCGACCATCTTGCCCTTGAAAGCAAAAACACCCGTTCCGGCCTCTTCAGCGGCCGCCAACAATTCCCTGGCCGCGGCCACCTCGGAATCGCTAGGACGGTAGGCGTCCCGAACAACGGCAACCTGCGAGGGGTGAATACAGGCCTTGGCGCCAAAGCCGCTAGCGACGGCGTCGTCCGCTTCCTGCGCCAGCCCGTCCAGATCGGCGAAGTCCGCGTAGATGGAATCGATGGCCGGCTTGCCGGCAGCGCCCGCCGCCAACAACAGCTGCGAGCGCGCCTGCATGGCCACGGCGCGGTAGGTCCCGGCATAGGGTCCCGTGGTGAATCGGCTTGAGGTCCCGCCCAGCGAAGCCACGAGGTCTTCGGCTCCCCACATCAAGGCCACCACATTGGACAGTTTGGCAAGTCTGGGCGCGGCCAAGATACCCGCAGCGGTCTCACACAGCACGACCACCTTGTAGCGTGTAAGCGCCGCGATGGAATCGACGTCGGAGGCCTTGGCAATCATGATGGTGTCGAACTTGCTGCGGTCCACGGCAGCAAGATCAAGACGAGCATCCTTGGTGTTCAAGGCGTTGATCCGCACCATGGTGGACGCCGGGTTAAGCCCGCTCTTGACCATGTTCTCGCGCGCCTCAGCCTTGGCCTCGTGCGCAACGGCATCTTCCAAATCGATGATCACGGTATCGGAGCGCTCCGCAGCCTTGATGAATCTCTCGGGCCGATCTGCGGGCGCGAACAGCAGCGCCGGCCCCATGGTGACTTCTGTTTTGCGCAAAGTTGTGTGCTCCCTTGAGTTGCTGTTCTAGTCGGTCGGCTTAAGCCAAAATAGTGCTGTCCTGCTGGCTTTTCCAACCACGACGCCGGACTGGTTGCGTCCGGTGTGTTCCATGGTCACGATCCCTTGGCCGGGCCGGGAGGCAGAGAGCCGCTTCTCTGTCACGACGGTCTCCGTGTACAGGGTGTCGCCATGGAAGAGTGGGTGCGGGAAGGAAATCTCCCCCATGCCAAGCTGCGCCACGATGGTCCCTTGCGTCAGCTGCGCTACTGATTGGCCCACCATGGTGGCCAGAGTGAACATGGAGTTCATGAGGCGCTGCCCAAACGGTTGCCCTTCACTCCATGCGGCGTCGAGGTGCAGGGCCTGCGTATTCATGGTCATGGTGGTGAACAGGACATTGTCGGTCTCGGTCATGGTGCGCCCGGGCCGGTGCTGATACAGCACCCCGATCTCCAGTTCCTCAAAGAACAGTCCGCGCTGCATGACCACCCGCGGTCCGGCCTGGGTCTCGGCCGGGGTCTCGACAGGCTCGACCACCGAGACAGGCTCGACGACGGTTGGCGAGGGTTGGTCCTTGGGCCAGCCGGCGTGTCCCTCATTCATACGTGCCCCTACTCATGCGTGCCCTACTCATACGTTGTCCACATCATGCATCTCCAGGTTCAGCGGGGCACCCGTTGCGGCCACGATCTGTTCAACGGTGACTCCCGGTGCCAGTTCCTTCAGAACCAGCCCGTCCGGGGTGACTTCAATGACGGCCATGTCGGTGACAATCAAATCCACACAGCGTTTTCCTGTCAAGGGCAGGCTACACTCCGCAACGATCTTCGGTGCCCCGGACTTGTCTACATGTTCCATCATGACAATGACCTTCTTGGCCCCGAACACCAGGTCCATGGCCCCACCCATGCCCTTGACCATCTTGCCCGGGATCATCCAGTTGGCCAGGTCGCCATTGGCGGCTACTTGCATGGCGCCGAGGACTGCAACATCGATGTGCCCCCCGCGGACCATGCCGAATGACAGCGCCGAATCAAAGTACGAGGCCCCCTTGTTCGCGGTGACGGTTTCCTTACCAGCATTGATGAGGTCCGGGTCAACATCGGCATCCAAAGGATAGGGTCCAATGCCAAGGAGCCCGTTCTCCGAGTGCAGCACTACTTCCACCGTGCTGGGAATGAAATTTGGTATCAGGGTTGGCATGCCGATCCCCAGGTTCACGTACTGCCCGTTATGCAGTTCCCGTGCCACCCGTGCCGCCAGCTCATTGCGTGTTAGTGCCATGATTACGCTTCCTTTACCGTGTTGGATGCCTGGGTCTCGACAAGCTCGACCAGCGGCTCCACCGAAACAGTGCGCTTTTCAATGCGCTTCTCACTACCCGGTGTCCCGGCCGGAATATGAACAACCCGTTGGACGAAGATGCCGGGCACGTGGATGCACTCAGGATCCAGCTCGCCGGGCTCCACGAGTTCTTCCACCTCGGCGATCGTGATGCGCCCGGCCATGGCGCATAGCGGATTGAAGTTCATGGCTGTGGCATGGAAGACCAAGTTGCCGTGGCGATCGCCCTTCCATGCGTGGACCAGTGCAAAGTCCGGGGTCAGCGATTCCTCCAGCACGAAGTCTGCGTTACCAAAGGTGCGGACTTCCTTCGGTGGCGAGGCAATCGCAACGCCCCCTGCGCCGTCGTACTTGCGCGGAAGGCCACCGTCGGAAACCTGGGTGCCAACACCTGCCGCAGTGTAGAAAGCCGGGATGCCAGCACCGCCTGCGCGCAACTTCTCGGCAAGCGTTCCCTGCGGAGTGAGTTCAACTTCCAGCTCACCGGCCAGGAACTGCCGCGCAAATTCCTTGTTCTCGCCCACATAGGAGGAGATGGTGCGGCGGATTCGACCGTCGCGGAGCAGTATCCCTAGTCCCCAGTCGTCTACACCGCAGTTATTGGAGATGGTCTCCAGTCCTGAGGTGCCGGCGTCATGCAGGGCCTGAATGAGTGCCACGGGGATGCCGCACAGGCCAAAACCTCCGACGGCGAGGGAGGCACCCTGGTGAATGTCATGGATGGCGGCGGCGGACGATGCAACGACTTTGTTGATCATGTGATGGTGCCTTTCGCTTCTTTTACAAGCCCAGTTCGCGGGCGATGAGCATCAGTTGCACTTCCGTAGTGCCTTCCCCTACCTCCAAAATCTTCGAGTCACGGTAGTGGCGCGCCACAGAGAACTCGTTGATGAAACCGTAACCGCCAAAGACCTGCGTGGCATCCCTCGCATTATCCATGGCGGCTTCACTTGCGACCATCTTAGCGATGGCCGCCTCGGTCTTGAAGGACTTGCCGGCCAACATGCGCGCCGCGGCGTCATAGTAGGCCAGGCGGGCCACGTGCGCGCGGGACTGCATGCGGGCAATCTTGAAGGAGATGCCTTGGTAGTGGCCTATGTTGTGACCGAAGGCGCTGCGTTCCTTGGCATAGCGGGTGGCCTCATCGACACACCCCTGGGCAGCACCGGTGGCAAGGGCTGCGATCGCAATCCGTCCCTCATCCAGGATGGACAGGAAGTTGGCGTAGCCCCGGCCGCGCTCACCCAGCAGATTCTCCTCCGGCACGCGAGCATTGGCGAAGTTCAACGGATGCGTGTCAGAGGCGTTCCAACCCACCTTGTTATACGGCTTCTCCACCGTGAAGCCGGGTGTCCCATTGGGCACAAGGATGGTGGAGATCTCCTTCTTCACCGAGCCGTCCTTGCGCTCGGAAGTACCCGTGACGGCCGTGACAGTCACAAACTTTGTAATGGACGTGCCGGAGTTGGTGATGAACTGTTTGCTGCCGTCGATGACCCATTCACCATTCTCCAGCCGCGCTTTGGTGGTGGTGCCCCCGGCGTCCGATCCGGCGTCGGGTTCGGTCAGGCCAAAGCCTGCGAGCGCTTCCCCGGAGGTCAGGGCCGGCAGCCATGTCTCTTTTTGAGCATCCGTGCCAAATCTGTATACGGGCATGGCCCCGAGGGAGACGCCCGCCTCCAGCGTGATGGCCACCGATTGGTCTACCCTCCCCAGCTGCTCCAGGGCCAGTGAGAGTGCAAAGTAGTCCCCGCCCATGCCACTAAATTCTTCGGGGAAGGGCAGCCCGAAGAGTCCCAGCTCCCCCATCTGCGCCACAACCTCATAGGGGAAGCTGTGATCCTCGTCGTGCTTGGCCGAGACCGGGGCCACCACGTTGTCGGCAAAGTCCCGCACCATGTCGCTGAGGTCCTGGTACTCGTCGTTGAGCTCAAAATTTGGCACGTCATTCCCCTTCAGGGCTTGTTGTTGAATTGTTCGGTTCATCCGGGACCACATGGGCCACCACCTGATCAGCCTTGACCAGGGCGCCGACCGCTACGTGAACGTGCACGGTCCCGGCGATCGTCGCCACAAGCTGGTGCTCCATCTTCATGGCCTCCACGGCAAGGATCACGGCACCCACCTCAACCCTGTCCCCCGTGGCGGCACTGACCATGGTCACGGTGCCCGGCATGGGGCTGCGCAGCTGCGGATCCGCCGCCGCATCCTTCCGCTCCAGACCGGCCAGCATTCGCGCGATGGCTTCGTCACGATCCAAACGCTGCAGCGCGACACTGAATCCACCGCTGCCAAGGAACACGGTGTCCCCGGCCATGCCCACGTTGTAGCCGTCCATCGACGCGTGCACATCCTGGTTCCCCGCCCCCAGTCCGCTGACGCTTACGACGTCGGGACTTTCCGCAGCGCTGTTGGCCCCCGTGCCGCTGACCGTCACCACCCCGGTGCGGCCAGGCGCCGCAAACGTCATGCGCCAGGGCGCGGGATCGCCGATGCGCCAGTTGTCGGTCCTTTGCCACGGTCGAAGTGGCGGAGGATCCGGGTAAGCCACGGTCTCGACAAGCTCGACCAGCGGTGCACCCGTGACCCCAAGCTCGACCAGCGGGGAACGTGCAACCAGGGCGGCCGCGGCATACTCGGCGGCCCCCGTCGCGCGAAAGGTCATGTCCGGGAGTTTGCGTTCGATCAAATTGGTGTCGAGGTTGCCGGCTTGGACGTCGGGATCACCTAAGAGCAGGCGTAGGTATTCAACGTTGGTGGGGACGCCCAGCACAACATAGTCACACAGGGCAGCGTCCAGGCGATCGAGTGCTTCCTGCCTGTCGTGGCCCCAGGCGATGACCTTGGAGAGCATGGGGTCGTAGTTGGCCGAGATTTCCAGCCCCCGCATCAGGGAGCTGTCGACGCGGACTCCGGGACCCAACCCAACGGATTCATCCAGCACCGCAACGGTCCCGGTGGCGGGGAGGAATCCATCGGCCGGACTCTCTGCATATACACGCGCCTCGACGGCGTGCCCTTCTAGGCTGACGTCCTGCTGGGAGAAGGTGAGCTTCTGCCCGGCGGCAATGCGCACTTGCCACTGCACGAGGTCCAGGGCTTCCCCGCGCACGCGAGCCACCATTTCGGTGACGGGGTGTTCCACCTGCAGACGGGTGTTCATCTCCATGAAGAAGAACTCGCCGGGGTTGTCGTTGGAGACAAGGAACTCAACGGTTCCAGCTCCTGTGTAGTTCACACTGGCCGCCGCCGCACACGCCGCTGCACCGATGCGCTCCCTGGTGGACTCTCCATCATCGAGGGAAGAAAGCAGTGGTGAGGGCGCCTCCTCGATGACCTTCTGGTGGCGGCGCTGCAAGGAACATTCGCGCTCCCCCAGATGAACGACGTTTCCAAAGTTGTCGGCGAGGATCTGCACCTCAATGTGGCGGGGGTTGGCGACGAGGCGTTCCAAAAACAAGGTGTCATCGCCAAAGGCTGCCGCCGCGACCCGGCGGGCCGTGGCCAAGGTCGCCGGCAAGTCCTCCGGGGAGAACACACTATGCATACCCTTGCCGCCACCACCAGCCGATGGCTTGATCAACAGCGGATAGCCGATGCCCTCCGCGGCAACCATCAAATCTGCATCCGTAAGTCCCGGTTCTGAAATACCAGGCACCACGGGCACCCCTGCGGCGCTGACGTGGTTCTTGGACCGGATCTTGTCGCCCATGACATTCAGGGCCTCAATGTTGGGGCCAATGAAGGTAATCCCGGCAGCGGCGAGGGCCTGGGCAAAGTCGAGGTTCTCGGACAGGAAACCATACCCGGGATGGACAGCCTGGGCCCCGGATTCACGGCACGCGGCAATCACGGCGTCGATATTGAGGTAGCTTTCGGACGCGGCTGCCGGACCTATGCACAGCGCAACGTCGGCCTCGCGCACGTGGCGGGCTCCGGCGTCGGCCATTGAATAGACGGCCACCGAGCGGATGCCTTGGGCGCGAAGCGTGCGAATAACGCGGCAGGCAATTTCACCGCGGTTGGCCACCAGGACGGTGGTGAATGGCGCCGGCTCAACCGGCGCACTCTCTGAAGCGGAAGTCATGAGTGGCTCACATTCTAAAGAGGCCGAAGGAGGTCTCGGGCAGGGGCGTTCGGGCGCAAATATCCAGGGCGAGCCCGAGCACGGTGCGGGTGTCCGCGGGGTCGATCACGCCGTCGTCCCAGAGCCGGGCGGTGGCGTAATAAGGACTGCCCTGGTCCTCATACTGGGCCAGGATGGGAGCCTTGAACTCGGCTTCCTCCGCGGCGGACCATTCCACACCACGCTGTTCATGCTGGTCCCTTTTCACGGTGGCCAGAACTGATGATGCCTGATTCCCGCCCATGACGGAGATGCGGGACGCCGGCCACGTCCACAGGAACCTTGGTGAGTAGGCCCGCCCACACATGGAGTAGTTGCCTGCGCCGAACGATCCGCCCACAATGACCGTCAGCTTGGGCACCCGTGCGGTGGCTACGGCCGTGACCATCTTGGCGCCGTGTTTGGCGATCCCACCGTGTTCGTAGTCCTTGCCGACCATGAATCCGTTGAGGTTCTGCAGGAAGATCAGCGGGATGCCGCGTTGATCGCACAGTTCAATGAAGTGGGCACCCTTGAGCGCGGACTCGCTGAAGAGCACGCCGTTGTTGGCGATGATACCCACGGGATGCCCATGGAGTGTGGCGAAGCCGGTGACGAGCGTGGTGCCGTAGCTTTTCTTGAACTCGTGGAACTTGCTGCCATCGACCACCCGGGCGATGATCTCCCGGACATCGTAGGGCGTGTTCAGGTCCGTGGGGACGGCGCCGTACAGCTCCTCTTCATTGGCCGCCGGTTCCTTGCTTTCCACCACGGCCCAGGCCGGTGCCGGATCGTGCGGCAGCGTTGCAATGACGTCGCGAATGATGGCCAGCGCGTGCTCATCGTTTTCGGCCAGATGGTCGACGACGCCCGAGATTCCCGCGTGTACGTCTCCTCCGCCGAGCTCCTCCGCCGTGACGATTTCGCCGATGGCCGCTTTCACCAAGGGCGGTCCGCCCAGGAAGATGGTGCCCTGGTTGCGGACAATTACGGTTTCATCGCTCATGGCCGGCATATAGGCGCCGCCCGCTGTGCAGGAACCCATCACGGCAGCGATCTGCGGAATCTTCCGTGCAGACATTTGGGCCTGGTTGAAGAAGATCCGGCCAAAGTGTTCTTTGTCTGGGAACACCTCGTCCTGCTTGGGCAGAAATGCTCCACCAGAATCCACCAGGTAGATGCAGGGCAGCCGATTTTCCAACGCAATTTCCTGGGCCCGCAGGTGCTTCTTGACCGTCAACGGGTAATACGTGCCGCCCTTGACCGTGGCGTCGTTGCACACGATCATCACGTGGCGGCCCTGAACCACCCCGATGCCGGCGATGACCCCGGCCCCGGGGGACGCGCCGTCGTACATTTCATGGGCAGCGAGCGGTGCGACCTCAAGGAAGGGACTGCCGTCATCGAGCAGGTGATCGATCCGGTCTCGCGGCAGGAGCTTTCCACGCGATGTATGGCGCTCACGCGACTTTTCCGGACCGCCAAGGGCAGTGGTCCGCAGGTGGTGGCGCAATTGTGCCACCAGCTCGCGCTGCTGCGCATCGTTGCGCGCAAACACCTCACCGGCCGGCTCCACCTGGCTCATCAAAGTCTCCATCGACCCCTCATCCGCTCATTCACCACTACACTAAGTTAATAATCACTAACTGAAATTCAGGTTAGTCTGTGATTTCCGTGATGTCCAGCACATGTCCAGCACATAAGGAGCGAAGGTGGCACAACCGGCAAACGCACGCGCCCAGGCCAAAGCCAACCGGCGAACGGTGCTGCTCAATTCCGCGGCGTCATTATTTGCCCAGCGTGGCTTCAAGGGCGTGTCCATCGAGGACCTAGGCGCGGCAGCCGGCGTGAGCGGACCCGCCGTGTACCGGCACTTCAACGGCAAGCAGGCGCTGCTGGGTGCGTTGCTGGTTGGCGTCAGCGAGGACCTTCTGGCTGGAGGGAAGTCCGTGGTTGAGTCGACGCCCGATGCCGCGGCTGCCTTGCGCGCCCTCGTCGCATTTCACGTTGATTTTGCCGTGACCAAGCCGGATGTGATCCGTGTACAGGACCGGGACTTTGACAGCCTCGGGGAAGAAGACAGCTCCGCGGTGAGATCCCTGCAGCGCGCATACGTTGAGCTGTGGGTTGGCGCGCTGGGCCGTTTATTTCCCGAGCGTGACGCCGCGGTCCGCCGCCTTCAGGCCCACGCAGTCTTTGGCCTGATCAACTCCACGCCGCATAGTGTCCAGATGCATCGTGAACCGGCAGCCACGGCGCGGCCGGTCCTGGAAGCCATGGCCTGGGCCGGGTTGACCGGGCTGTAAGCGGCTCTACTTAGCCAATTTCTGTCTCTGGCGATTCCTTGCGATTCCTTTAAGCAGTACCTGCGGGTATTTTCCTTAAATACCCGCAGGTACTGCTTAATAGATTCGGCGCTGAGGGTTCGCTTGACCCAAAGTAGAAGCGCCAAGTTTCCTCGGCGCTTCTGGGCCAATAAATAGTTTGAGGCTACTAGTGTGCTGCCATGCCTCCGTGATGACCTTCTGCATGTTGATGCATGCTTGGCTGCAACGCAAGGACTCCGGCGACAACTGCCACGCCGCCCGCGATCCATGAATTCCAGGTTGCTGCCTCATGTGCTGTGTAAGCTGCCAGCCACGGGGAGACAACCAGCAAGGCGCCAAGGACCATCTGCACCCATTCAGCGACAGGCTGCCCTGGGCTCATCAGATTCCAAACACCCGTTGCCATCAGCAGGACGCCGCATCCGATCATCATGACCATGGAACTGTTCTGCTGCGTTGTCCACAGGGTCGACAGCGCCGCATACATGCCAGCGATCACTACAACATAGTCTTGCCAGCGATTCCACTTCTTCATTGATACCAACCTCCTTACAAGGTGGCTCCCAACAGTGGGGGTCATCTATAAATATACGTCCGTCCCTTCGGCGTAGCCAGAGCCCCAGCGTTGCATTCGTGCAGCACTTCAGCCCAGTACCAGCGCCATGGCCGGATCCGCCATCACGGCACCCACGTCCGCAAGGAACCGCGAGCCCTGTTCACCGTCCACCAGCCGGTGATCAAAGGACAGGCTCAGTGTCATGACCTGCCGCAGCGCCACCTCACCGTGGTATTCCCACGGAGTTTTGCGCACGGCACCCATAGCGAGAATGCCAGCTTCACCCGGGTTGAGAATAGGCGTGCCGGCATCAATACCGAACACCCCAATGTTGGTAATGGAGAAGGTTCCGCCGGCAAGATCGGCGGGCTGTGTTTTGCCGGCCCGCGCCGTATCGGCCAGCCCTCCCAGTGCTACAGCCAGCCCGTGGAGTCCCAACGACTGTGCTTCCTTGATGTTCGGCACCACCAGCCCGCGTGGAGTTGCCGCGGCAATCCCCAGATTCACGTAATTGAAGGTCACGACCTCCTGACGGGCCTCATCCCAGTGAGAATTCAAGGCTGGATGCCGGGCAATGGCCAGGTTTACCGCCTTGGCCACCAGCGTCAGCGGCGTAACCTTGACCCCCGCGAATTCCTTCTGCGAGCGCAGCTTCGCCAGAAAATCCATGCCAGCGGTGACATCCACGGTGAGGAACTCGGTGACGTGGGGAGCCGTGAATGCACTCTCCACCATGGCCTGGGCCATGAACTTGCGCACGCCCTTGATGGGCGTCCGGACTTCCCGCTCCCCTACGCCTTGCGTTCGCGCTGGAATGTTCGACGGCGTACCCTCCACCGCTGGCACGTCTCCACCCGCTGTGTTCCCGGAAAACGAGACCACGTCCTGGCGCGTGATGAGCCCTCGCTCCCCTGAACCGGCCAGCATTCCCAGCTCAATGCCAAGATCTCGGGCCAACTTCCGCACAGGAGGCGTAGACCGCGGCCTGTCTGTCTGCACGCGAACAGACGCCCCAGCATCAACAGCAGACAAGGTTGCAGCTGCCGGGGAAGCAAACACCCGCTGCCGCCGCACCGGAGCAGAAGATGATTCCGGATCAGCCCCGTACCCCACAAGCGTAGGAACCCGCTTCCGCGTCGACTCACTGGGATCAACAGCCTCGGCCGGCTGGGCTGACAGGCCCCCGGGAGCGGCTTCGGGCGTCCGCGAAGCGGGCGGGGGGCTTGTCAGGCCGGCCGGCAGGCTGCCACCCGCTTGATCGGCAACGTCGAAGGCGATGATTACTTCGCCTACTTCCACCATGGTCCCCGGCTCATGCGTAATGGCGGTGACGACTCCTGCGAACGGTGAGGGTAGCTCCACCACGGCTTTAGCGGTTTCAACTTCACCGATGACCTGGTTGAGGACTACGGAATCTCCGACGGCCACGCTCCAGCTGACAATCTCGGATTCGGTGAGGCCTTCGCCCAGATCCGGCAGCTTGAATTCAGCGATCATGGTTAGTCGTCCAATCCAGTGTGTGAGTTGGTGCGGCCCAAGGCGCGGTCAACGCCGTCGAGCATTCTGTCGAGGTCGGGGAGGTGGTGCTTCTCCAACTTTGACGGCGGATACGGGATGTCGAAGCCGGTGACCCGTACAGGCGCCGATTCGAGGTAATTGAAACAGCGCTCGGTGATCGTTGCGGCGATTTCGGCGCCGAGTCCCAGTGTTTGGCCTGCCTCGTGACTGATGACCAGACGGCCGGTGCGTCGGACTGATTCCATGATCGGCGGGTAGTCCACGGGTGAGAGCGAACGAAGGTCGATGACCTCGATGGAAATGCCCTCTGCGGCGGCGGCACTTGCGGCGTCGAGAGCGGTCCGCACCAGCGGACCATACGTAACAAGGGTGACATCTGTTCCGGCGGCGACTACCCGGGCGGCACCCATGTGGGGTGCCGAGGCGAGCGGCATCTCCAGATCCACCTCACCCTTGGTGTGGTAGCGGCGCTTGGGCTCGAAGTAGAGCACTGGATCATCGCTGGAGATGGCCTGGCGCAGCATGGTGTAGGCGTCTTGGGGATTGGACGGGCTAATGACCCGCAATCCCGAGGTGTGCACAAAATAGGCCTCGGGAGATTCGGAGTGGTGTTCCGGGGAGCCAATTCCACCGCCGAACGGCACCCTGATGGTCAGGGGCATTCGAACCTTGCCGTGCGTGCGGACATGCATCTTGGCGACTTGCGAGACAATCTGATCAAAGCCGGGATAAATGAAGCCATCAAACTGGATCTCGCACACGGGCCGAAAGCCGCGGTAGGCCAATCCCACCGCGGTACCGATAATGGCCGATTCTGCTAGCGGGGTGTCGATGACCCGGTGCGAGCCAAAGTCCTTCATCAGGCCGTCGGTGACGCGAAAGACTCCGCCCAAGGTCCCAATGTCTTCGCCAAGCAGGACCACCTTGGGATCGTCTTCCAGCGCTCGGCGCAGGCCGGCGTTGATGGCCTGCGTAAGACTTAACTTGCTCATGATGCACGTCCTTGTGTCATCGAAGTGGGTGTCATCGCGGTGGGTGCTTCTGAAGCTGCAGTTGTTGAACCGTCAAATGACGCCAAGTATGCCCGGTAGTGCTCGCGCTGGCGGTCAAGGACAGGGTGCTCGTCCACGTACACGTTGTCGAAAGCACTCATTGGTTCCGGATCAGGAAGGTTGATGCAGGCGTCGCGTAGCTCGGCGGCCACAGCGTCAGCCTTCGCTGCGATCGCAGACTCGGCTTCGGCGTCGAGCTTCCCGGCGTTGACGAGGAAGGTGCGCATCCTGGCAAGCGGGTCCTTGGCTCCCCATTCCTCCAGCTCGGTAACGCCACGGTAGCGAGTGGGGTCATCGGCCGTGGTGTGCGCGCCCATGCGGTACGTGACGGCTTCGATGAAGCTGGGGCCACCGCCGGTGCGGGCGCGGTGGGCGGCCCAGCGGGTTGCGGCGAGAACAGCCAGGACGTCGTTGCCGTCCACTTGCAGACTGGGTATGCCGTAGCCCGGCGCACGCCCCGCGATCGGGACATGCGATTGCAGGCCCACGGGTTCGGAAATGGCCCAGTGGTTGTTTTGGCAGAAGAAGATGACCGGCGCCTGGAAGCTGGCCGCGAAGACCATGGATTCGTGGACGTCACCCTGGCTGGTGGCGCCGTCGCCGAGATACGCAATGGACAGCGACTCCTTGCCTTCCAAGACCAGACCCATGGCATATCCGGTGGCGTGCAGAGTTTGCGAGCCGATGATGATCTGGGGCGTGGCCATGTTGAGCTCATACGGATCCCAGCCGGTGTTGCTCGTGCCCCGCCATACTCCGAGTACATTGCCCATCGAGGCACCGCGGCAATACGCAACACCGTTTTCCCGGTACGTGGGGAAAACGAAATCGTCCTCGTCCAGGGCCCGGACCGAGCCAATCTGGGACGCTTCCTGACCCAGCATGGGCGGCCAAAGGGCCAGCTGCCCTTGGCGCTGTAAGGCCGTGGATTCAAAATCGATCCGGCGGATGACAACCATATCTTCGTACAAATTTCGAAGAGTTTGATCGTCAATGTCGCTGACGAATGGATCCAGCACTTCATCGGCAACACGGTTTCCGTCTGCGGTGATGAGTTGGTGCATTGTCATTGCGGCGTGACCTGTGGGTTCGTGGCGCGAATGAGTCATATTGATCGCCTCCCTGCATGGTGATGAGGATGGTTCCTATGAATGTGACGATACTCACGTCACACATTCGGCGCAATCACCCGCTTCAAAACTGAGCATTATGCCCTGTTTTCACTGGGGCGACCGTGCTAGTCTGCGCATTATGCCTACTTTTGACGGTACCGACGCCCGCATCCTCCTCGCCCTGGTCCAGGACCCCCGACAAACCGTGGTGGCCATGGCCGAGCGGCTTGGATTGTCGCGCAATACGGTCCAGGCCCGGATGGCTTCCCTGGAGAAGCGGGGTGTCTTTCTGAACTTCGATCACAGGGTGAGCACGGCCGCACTCGGATACCCGCTAACGGCCTTCATCTCCGTGCATGTGCAGCAACAAAAACTCCCGCAGCTTGGCGCGGCGCTGGCTGCCATTCCGGAAGTTGTTGAGGCCCACGGTCTCAGTGGCCGGGAAGACCTGTTGGTGCGCGTGGTCTCAAAAGGTGCAGAGGACCTCTTCCGTATCAATGGAAAGATTCTTGCCTGCGACGGCGTGGAGCGGACCGAGACATCATTGGCTATGAATGAGCTGGTCCCTTTCCGCCTCACTCCCCTCCTTGGCCGGGAATTGGATAAATAGTTAGTCCAACACCCAATCCAGAATCACTCGTGGCTCCGAATCACTGTCATGGGTTCACTTTGAACCCTGTCAGGACACGACGAAGTGAACCATTATTCGTCGTAAGGAAAAGGACTAGTCATCATGCGCACTTCACCGAATAGATTACTTGCCACCGTTTTCGGCGCTGTTTACCTTTTGGTTGGCATCGTAGGATTCTTCGTCACCAGCGGAATCGGCTTCTTCGCTACCGAGGGCCGAAACTTGATCATCTTTGAGGTCAACCCGCTGCACAACATCATTCACCTTGCCATCGGCGCAGCACTTTTGATCGCTGGTTTGTCCTCAGTGGCAGCCGCTAAGACCATGAACTCCACTGTCGGTTCGGTTTACCTGCTTGTAGGAATAGTGGGACTGTTCCTGCCAGGGACATCGTTGAACATCATCGCTCTCAACGGCGCTGACAACGTACTACACCTGGGCAGCGCGTTGGTTCTGCTGGCAGTGGGTCTCTCTCAGGACCGCGCAGTAGCCGCTCGAACCATCTGAGAATGACATCCGCCCAGCACACGGGAGCCCCGTCCCTTGCCAGACGGGGGTCTTCCGGGTTTCCAACTCCGAGCTTGAAAACAGTGGAGCGCAGGAGCCAAACCGGTACACAGCTGTCTTCGCTGTACATCAGTCTGGCCCTGCTGGGCATCGCGGCCTTGGCAAGCGCCGCCACATCGAGTTTGATCATCGGATTAGGCGGGGCGGCGACGGGCCTAGCCGACCCGGCAGGAAACATCATCTGGATCTCAGCTGCCTCTTCATGGGCGGCCGGAATTCTCTCGGGAATCTACTGTCTATCATCGCTTGCCTACGCATTTGTGTCGTTCCGGAAAGGGGCTCTTCCGAACGCCTCAGCGCTTCGGCTGGTAGTTGCATTGGCGGCCGGCGTGCACTTGATTGGACTTCTGGAGGGCTTGTGGCGGTGGCCAACGTCGACGCGAACCTTCGATGTCACCGTGGCCTCGCTGTTGGTCTTGGAACTGTCTGTCATAGCCGTTCTGGGGTGGCGCAGAAACACTGAACTGCGGATCGGCCAGTCCATCAAGTTTGGAAAAGACCCTTCTGCCATGGCCGTAGTTGGCTCTCTTTTTGCGGCCTCCATTCTTGTTGCCGGAATTACGACGGTAGGAATGGCGGCATCCACGGCGGGTGAACTTGCCGTGCCGCACTCGGGACACAAAAGCACGGAAAACAGTCCCGGTGTTCCTAGCAATATTGAGCAATTGAAAAACCAAGGCCACCACCACTAGAACAGATACCTCGATGGTGGTGGCATGAAGAAGGCCCTGCTCCTGCGTAAAGTACGCACGAACAGGGCCTTCTTCCATATGGACGACGGCGCTTCTCACCCATCTGGGTGGTGGGCCCACAACCGCTAATTGGGCCCACGCGCCCGAGGGGCCCCAATGACGGGTGAACTGGGCCCCCCAAACCGCTAATTGGGCCCACGCGCCCGAGGGGCCCCAATGACGGGTCGCTTGCGACCCGTCATTGGGGAGGGCGTGGGGACTAGTGGTCCACTGCCTTCTCGGCACCGATGCCGGTCAGGGAGCGAACTTCCATCTCAGCTTGGATGGCGGGGTTCTCGGTGCCCTTATCCAGCGCGGTACCCAACCAGCCGAGGAAGAACGCCAGCGGGATGGAGATAATGCCGGGGTTGGCCAGCGGGAACCAGGAGAAGTCAACGCCGGGAATCATGGCCTTGGCGTTGCCGGACACCACCGGGGAGAACGCAATGAGCAGGATGGCCGAGGCCAAGCCGCCGTACATGCTCCACAGGGCGCCCTGCGTGGTGAACTTCTTCCAGAACAGCGAGTAGACAATGGTAGGGAGGTTAGCCGAGGCAGCGACGGCGAAGGCCAAGGCCACGAGGAAGGCGATGTTCTGGCCGTTGGCCAAGATACCGCCGCCGATGGCGACCAGACCGATCACAATAACCGTGCGGCGAGCAACCTTGACTTCCATTTCAGGCTTGGGCTCACCCTTGGCGATGACATTTGAGTAAATGTCGTGCGCAAAGGATGCTGCCGCGGTGATGGTCAGGCCAGCAACAACGGCGAGGATCGTGGCGAATGCAACGGCTGAGATGAAGCCAAGCAGGACCGGTCCACCAATGACGAAGGCCAACAGCGGTGCGGCAGCGTTGACTCCACCGGGAGCAGCCAGGATGGCTTCCTTGCCGATCAAGGCACCGGCACCGTAGCCAAGAACCAGGGTGAAGATGTAGAAGCCGCCGATAAGCCAGATCGCCCAAACAACAGACTTGCGGGCTTCCTTAGCAGTGGGGACCGTGTAGAAACGCATCAGCACGTGCGGCAGAGCCGCGGTTCCCAAGACAAGAGCCAACGCCAGGGAAATGAAGTCAAGAGGCGCCTTGCCGTACGCGGCACCCGGGTTCAGCAATGCTTCGCCCACGCCACCTTCATTGATGGATGTTTCAACGGCGGCACCCATGAGGGTTGAGAGGTTGAAGCCGTGCATGGCCAGCACAATGATGGTCATGATGGCCGCACCGATGATCAACAGGAACGCCTTGATGATCTGGACCCACGTGGTGCCCTTCATGCCACCGATCAGTACGTACACGATCATGAGGACGCCAACCACGGCAATGACAACGTTCTGTCCTGCCTTGTTGGAGCTGTCCAAGCCCAGCAGCAGGGAAACCAGTCCACCGGCACCGGCCATCTGGGCCAACAGGTAGAAGAAGCAAACAACCAAGGTGGTGGTGGCAGCTGCAATGCGAACAGGGCGCTGCTTCAAACGGAAGGAGAGTACATCCGCCATGGTGAACTTGCCGGTGTTGCGGAGCAATTCGGCGACGAGCAACAGGGCCACAAGCCAGGCCACGAGGAAGCCGATGGAGTAGAGGAAGCCATCGTAACCATTGACGGCGATGGCCCCGGTAATGCCAAGGAAGGATGCCGCCGAGAGGTAGTCACCAGCAATGGCTGTACCATTTTGGCCGCCTGAGAAGGATCGGCCGGCCGCATAGTAATCAGCGGCGGTGCTGTTATTGCGGCTAGCTCGGAACACCACAATCATCGTGATGGCAACGAAGCCAACAAAGATCAAGATGTTGATCCATGAATGTTCCTTGGTCTGCTCGCCGAGGGACTTCGCGAGCGGGGCAACGGTGTTAAGTGCGGAGGTCAGGCTCATGTACTAAACCTCTTCCTTGTCCATGTTGGCGTCGTCGATCTGCTTTTCCAGGCGCTGGCGAATAACCGCAGCTTGGGGGTCCAGCCGGCGGTTGGCATATGAGACATACCATGTGGTGATGCCGAAGGTGGTGACGAACTGCAGTAGGCCCAAGACCAGGCCAATGTTGATATTGCCCCACACCTTGATTGACATGAAGTCGTGTGCGTAGGCGGCCAACAGCACGTAGGCGAAGTACCAGACGAGGAATCCGACGGCTACGGGGAAAACAAAGTTTCTATGGGACTTGCGAAGCTCTTGAAACGCCGGGGAACTTTGCTCTGCAACAAAGTCCACCGGGCCAGGCTGGCTTGCGTGGGCTGATTTACCCATCATTCCTCCTTGAGTGATGTGATCCCTTTCACTATGAAGTGTTGCGGCTCACATTCACCCCTCATTGGAGGGCCGTCGCGGTGAACGGCATGCAAGCTGCGCCGAACGGCGCAGTCCCCCGCTAGTCTTGTCACCATGCCCACTGAAGTGCTCAACGATTCCACCCTCCTGCTCATCACAGCCATCGCCGCCGTCGTCGCCGCGATAGCCGTCGTGGCGGCTCTTGGCTTTCGCCTTTCCCGCTCTCACCGCGAGCTCGGCACGGAAGCTGAACACGCCACATTTGCGGCCCTTCACTCGGCTGCGGTGGCTGGCGAACAATTGCGCAACGGGCTGGAACCGGCAGGTGCGTTGAAGGCGAGTCGGCAATTGCGCACCTTGCTCAACTGTGCGGCCTTCGCCATGACCGACGACGCCCGCCTGCTCGCGTGGGACGGATCCGGCACCGCGGCAAAACAACCCGAATCCGCCGCCGTAATGGGGTTGGCAGCCAGGGCACTGAGTAATGGCCGCACCCAAGTGGCCACTCTGGATGCCCCTTTGCGCGAGGCGCTTGGGCTGCCGCTGCACGACAGTGATCTGAAGGCCGCCGTCATTAGTCCGCTCAAGGTCGATTCCCGGGCCGTGGGCGCCGTCATTATCCTCTCGAAGTCACCCACGGCGGGGCTGGTCCGAGCCACCAACGAGGTGGCCGCCTGGGTTTCGGCGCAACTTGAAATCGCCGAGCTCAGCTCCTCGCGGACCCTTCTGGCCGAAGCGGAGGTTCGCGCCCTCCGCGCCCAGATCAGCCCGCACTTCATTTACAACTCGCTCAACGCCATCGCCTCCTTCATCAACACCGATCCGCAACGAGCCCGCGACCTTGTGGTGGAATTCGCCGATTTCACCCGCTACTCCTTCCGCCGGCATGGGGATTTCACAACTCTCGCCGAGGAATTGCGCTGCATCGACAGATACCTGTTGCTGGAGAATGCCCGCTTTGGCGATCGTTTGCAGGTCAGCTTGCAGATCGCCCCCGAAGTCCTGAGCACCGTGATTCCATTCCTGAGCCTGCAGCCGCTCGTGGAAAATGCGGTTCGCCACGGACTTGAGGCCAAGGTAGGCAAGGGACTGGTGCAGATTTGTGCCCGTGATCTGGGCTCCTATACGGAGGTGACCATTGAGGACGACGGCGTGGGGATGGATCCGGAGCAACTGCGGCTTGTCCTCGCGGGCCAACAAGACGGACACCACGTCGGACTGCGCAACGTTGATGCCCGGCTGCGACAAGTTTATGGAGACGAGCACGGACTCACTGTGGACACGGGAGTGGGGCATGGCATGCTCATCACCATGACCGTGCCGAAGAACCAGCCCGGCCACGACGCCTAGTCCGCTGCGCTCGCTTGTGGCCCCGCGGCGGATAGCGCCTCCCCGCCTCCCCAACCTCGCTTCTCCCCACCCGCTCCCATCACTCGCAAGCTCGCGACGGGCCCCTCGCGGGCGTGGGCCCACGCTTGTGGCCCCGCGGCGGATAGCGCCTATCCGCCTCCCCAATCTCGCTGCGCTCGCTTGCGGCCCCGCGGCGGATAGGCTTAGGCGCATGATTAACGTCCTTGTCGCTGACGACGAGCTACCGGCGGTTGAAGAGTTGGCCTTCTTACTGGGGCGCGACCCCCGTGTAGGGCGAATTCACCGTGCCTCAAACGGCGCAGAAGCCCTTGACCTACTGGAGAAATACACAGTGGATGCGGTGTTCCTTGACATCCATATGCCGGGCCTTTCGGGGTTGGAGCTGGCAGAAGTCATCGGCAAACGCAGCAACCCGCCCGTAGTGGTTTTTGTGACGGCCGACGACGACCGTGCCTTGGAAGCCTTCGAGTTGGCAGCCGTGGACTACCTGCTCAAGCCCTTGCGTACCGACCGACTGACCCGCACTGTGGACCGCGTTGTTGAGCTTGTAGCCCACCCGTCGGCTGTTGACGACGTTGAGCTGATCACGGTTGACCAAGGCGGGGTCAGCCGAATCATTCGCCTGGACGAGGTTAAATTTGTTCAGGCCCAAGGCGACTACGCCCGTCTGCACACGGCCGAGGCCAGCTACCTGATCCGGGTTCCTTTGGCGGATCTGGAACAGCGTTGGGCGGAATCTGGTTTTATCAGGATCCACCGTTCATACCTTGTCTGCATGGGGTTCGTGACAGCCTTGAAACTTAGCGCAGCCAAACCCACAGTTTCGGTCGGCAACGCCGTGCTCCCAGTGAGCCGTCGGCATGTACCCGTACTGCGTGAGCGCCTACAGGCGACGCGCGTCCGGCCGCTGGCATGAGCCTAGGATTCCTGCCATGAGCATTGGCCCCACCCGACCGCCGGCCAAGGGCAGGGTGCGGGTGGCGTCACCACGCAGCCAGGCGCACCAGATTTCATCAGGGGTCACGGTGTCCCAGGAAGTCGCCGAGCATACGGCCGTCGGTGAGGTCATGGTGCGTTCCCTCATCCGGTCCCAGCTGCGCCTTGCACTCGTGGTCTCTGCCGGGTTCATTGCTTCCCTGCTGCTGTGTTGGGGCGCCGTGCGGTGGGTCCCGGCCATTGCCGACTGGCGGATCGTCGGTATCCCCGTGCCATGGCTGGTTCTGGGGATTGGCGTGTATCCAATCATCGGTGCCTGCGCCTGGCTGTACGTCCGGGCTGCCACCAAGAATGAATTGGCTTATCGAGATCTGGTGGACGAAAAGTGAATCCGGCCATTGGTTACACGGCACTCATCCTTGTCTCCCTTGCCACCACCATCATAGGCTTCTACGGCCTGCGGATCTCCCGCACCACGAGTGATTTCTATGTAGCCTCCCGTACGGTGAAACCGTGGTGGAATGCCTCGGCCATCGGTGGCGAGTATCTCTCCGCCGCCAGTTTCCTTGGCATTGCCGGACTCATCGTGATGTCAGGAATCGATGCGCTATGGTTTCCCATCGGCTACACGGCCGGTTACTTGATGCTGTTGTTCTTTGTGGCTGCGCCCTTGCGCCGCTCGGGAGCCTATACGATCCCCGACTTTGCCCAAGCCCGGCTCGAATCAACCACCGCCCGCTATGTCACCAGTATCCTTGTCGTTGCCGTGGGCTGGTTCTATATTGTTCCGCAGTTGCATGGTGCCGCCCTGACTATTCGCATCACCACGGGTTTGCCCTCCTGGGTGGGGGCGGGGGCCGTGGTGGTCATTGTGTGCCTGACAGTTGTCACGGGCGGGATGCGCTCAATGACGTTCGTCCAGGCATTTCAATTCTGGCTGAAACTGACAGCTCTGGCCGTCCCCGCCGTCTTCATGCTCCTGATGGTTACCGGCGGTTCAGCTTCAGCACCCGTGGTGCCCCAGGGCGTGGAACTTTTCCCTCCGGCAGAGCCGCTGACCGGAGGGTCCACGTACCGCACGCTCTCGCTCATGATCGCACTCCTCTTCGGCACGCTGGGACTCCCCCACGTGCTGGTGCGCTTCTATACAAACCCCGACGGCGCGGCCGCCCGCCGCACTACGCTGATCGTTTTGGGATTACTGTCCCTCTTTTACCTTTTCCCGACCATTTACGGTGTCCTAGGCAGGGCGTTCCTGCCAGATCTGGCCCTCAACGGCAATCCGGACGCCACAGTCCTGCTGCTGCCGGGCCGGCTCATCGGAGGGCTGGGCGGTGACATGTTAACCGCCCTGGTGGTGGCTGGCGCATTTGCTGCATTTCTCTCGACCACGTCGGGCCTGGTGGTCTCCCTAGCGGGCGTCATTAGCCAGGATGTGATGGGCGGGAGCGTGCGAGGATTCAGGATCGCTGCTGTGATCGCCGCCGTCGTGCCCTTTGGTGTCGCCATGATGACGGACTCACTGGCCCTAGCCGGAAGTGTGGGGCTCGTCTTTGCCTTCACGGCATCAACAATTTGCCCGCTGCTCCTGCTGGGAATCTGGTGGCGAGGGCTCACGGATGCTGGTGCCGTCGCCGGCATGTTGACCGGCGGCGTGCTCTGTGGGACAGCAATCCTGGCCGGAGCCCGCATTGGGCTGGAATCACCGTGGCGCGATGTGCTGACCCAGCCCGCTGCTTGGACTGTCCCCGTGGCATTTCTTGTCACGATCCTGGTCTCGAAGGCTACAGCTCACCGCCGCAGCTCGACGGTGGCACGCTTCATGACCAAGCTGCATGTTCCCGAACGGCCGCTGGCCGTGGAAAATCCACGAAAGCAGTAGCCCTCGCGAACTACTTGGCGGGCAGCGGATCGATCGAGGCCATGAGCTCAACCACGCGGTCCAAGAAGGCGTCCACCTGGCTTTCCTCGTAACCGTCCGCACCCTTTTCAGGGGCAAATACGGCACGGCGCACAACGTCAACGCTGAGCTGGCCGTTGTCCTCGATGTAGACCAGCAGCTCGCGGCAGAGAACGTCAACGTCCTTGATGTTGTAGCTCGGGACGCCCTTGCGGCTGGCGCGGCGGAACCGCTCACCGTCGGCGCGGTGAAGCCGGGCGCGCAGCACGGAGGCCGTCTTGCCGATCTTCATCATCCATGCTTTTTCACCATCGGCAGCGATCAGCAATTCCTTCTCACGAAGAACAAACTCATCTTCGATCCTGTCCATGGCAGCATCCACGGCCTGGGCACTGTATCCGCCACGGGCAGGGTCAAAGGAAGCTGTACGTACATCGAGGCTGGTGATGGCCTTGCCGCTGCTGTCGGAATTCAGGAAGTATGCCCGGGCGCGCTCCAAGAACACGTCCACCTGCTTGACGTTATAGCCAACTTCCTTGGGACCAACCAACTTGAATTTGGAGTTGGTCCGGGGGGTCTCATCCACTGTCACAGTCATTCCTTGAACTTTTCTCTACGAATTGCAACGAACGGTGCCAGGCACCGGGGCGCGGCGCTCAGAGCCGGCCCACTACGGTAAAGATGGCGTATGCCACCGGTGCGGCAAACAAGATTGAATCGAGTCTATCCATGACTCCACCGTGGCCGGGCAACAAGTTGCTCATGTCTTTCACGCCAAGCTCACGCTTGACCATGGACTCGGCAAAGTCGCCACCTGTTCCGGCAAGAACCAAGCCGATGGCCAGGGCAAGCCCAACCCACCATTGCTGATCGAGCAGGAACATGGTGACCGGTATGGCCACGAGGGTGGCCCCGCCGAGGGAGCCGGCGAATCCTTCCCACGACTTCTTGGGACTGATTTTCGGTGCCATCGGGTGCTTGCCGAAGATCACGCCCACCAAATAGCCGAACGTGTCATTGGCGACCACCAGCAAGAGCATGATGAGCACTTCAAACACGCCGGGGCTGATGTTGCCAAGGTCCAGGGTCAGGCCAAGCACCGGTCCTTGCTCCCCTCTCATCATCAAGAAGACGAAGCTGAGGAGGAACGGAATCCACATGAGCGAGAAGACGCCAGCAAGAATACTCTTGACGGCACCCGGTTCAGAGTCAAGAGACCGCCAAAGAACCGTGGCCCCAGCACTGGCAACCAAGGCAAAGAGGAGGCCTTCGGCACCGGCAAAATAGGCCGAAACCGGCATGGCCAGCGTCCCCACCATGACTGGAGTGATCGGCGCCTTGATGCCCTTGCTTGCGATGGCACGGTTGACTTCCCACACCCCAAAGCAGGCAAATGCGGTGGCGACGACCACGAACGCAACGGGGAAAAACAACATCGATCCGATGACCAGAACCAGCAAGCCGATTCCGACACTGATAGCTGCAGGAAGATCCCTGCCGGCTTTCGGGGTACGAAGAGCCTTGGGAGTTGTCGCGGCCGTGGGCATGACCCCAACCGGACCCTGTGGAGCCGGGATCACTGGAAGGCCGGTCACCTGCAACGCAGAAACGGGACGCGGACCGGTTTCCGTTTCCGGCTCATCTTCCACTAAAAGTTCGACGGCGGATGTCTCACCTTCGGAGGCTGACACATCATCCGACACTGCTTTGTCAGCCGACTTGGCTTTGTCATCCGACAACTTGCCAGCGACGTCAGTCTCGACTACACCGGCGGCAGGGGAAACAACAGTCTCAACCTGTACAGATTCCGCCTGCTCCACCTCAGTGTCGGCCTTTTTATTGGCCACAGTGTCGGCGGGGAGATCGCTTGAGCCAGTGTCGGCGTCGTCCTTCTCAGACGTTGCGATCTCGGACTCAGCCGCGTCAGGCACCGTTGCGTCAGGCTGTGATATTTCCTTGGTCACCGCGTTTTTGGGCACAATGATGGGAATCATGCCCGTCAATTCAGCCTGACGGCGGGCCTTCCGCGAGGAGAACTGGTAATCAGCCGGAGCAGGCATGAGCTCGGGCGGTGGATTGGACGCGGCCGGCTCCACGGGGGAACCGGCCAGCGTACTCTTGGGGTCCGTCATTAGACCTCGAGTAGCTCGACTTCCTTGCGCTTGAGCAATTCGTCAATGTTGTCGGTGTGAGCCTTGGTCAACGCGTCCAGTTCCTTCTCGGCGCGGTTGCCCTCATCTTCACCGGCGTCGCCATCCTTGACCAGCCGGTCCAGCTGCTCCTTGGTCTTGCGACGGATGTTGCGAACGGAAATCTTGGCGTCTTCACCCTTGGTGCGAACCAACTTGACGTATTCCTTGCGGCGTTCCTGGGTCAGCTCCGGCATGTTGATGCGGATGATGTTGCCATCGTTGGACGGGTTAGCGCCCACCTCGGAGGAGCTCAACGCACGTTCGATTTCATGCAAGGCGGTCTTGTCGAACGGGGCGATCAGCAAGGTGCGGGCTTCCGGGACGGAGAACGAAGCCAGCTGCTGCAGCGGCGTGGGCGCACCGTAGTAGTCCACCATGACCTTGTGGAACATGGCGGGGTTGGCACGGCCTGTGCGGACCGCGGAGAATTCCTCTTTGGCAACCTCAATGGCCTTGTCCATCTTCTCTTCGGCCTCGAGCAATGCTTCTTCGATCACGCGCTTCTCCCTCAATAAATAAAGACACTTCTTTTCCGCGGCAATGCCTACGGCAATTCTGAGACCATCCTACCGTGAGCAACACGGCCTACATCCCAGCCACACGGCAGCGTGGCTGGGATGGGGCTGGGATGGGTTTGTTACGGGGTGACCAGGGTGCCCAGTTCCTCGCCAAGGATGGCACGGGCAACATTGCCCTCGCCTTCCATGCCGAAGACCAGCATGGTGACGTTGTTGTCCTTGCACAGGCTGAAAGCAGTCTGGTCCATGACGCGAATATCGCGTGCCATGGCCTCGTCGTAGCTCAAGTGGTCAAGCTTGACGGCGGTGGGATCCTTCTTGGGATCGGCCGTGTAGACACCGTCAACACCGTTCTTAGCCATGAGCACCACGTCAGCATGAACTTCCAGTGCACGCTGAGCTGCAACGGTATCGGTGGAGAAGTACGGCAGGCCAGCACCGGCGCCGAAGATGACAACCCGGCTCTTCTCGAGGTGACGGATGGCGCGCCGCGGGATGTAAGCCTCCGCGACCTGACCCATCGTGATGGCGCTCTGGACACGGGTGTCAACGCCGGCCTGCTCCAGGAAGTCCTGCAGAGCGAGGCAATTCATGACGGTACCCAGCATGCCCATGTAGTCGGCGCGCGAGCGGTCCATTCCGGAGGCGGAGAGCTCGGCTCCGCGGAAGAAGTTGCCGCCACCTACAACGATGGCCACCTCAACTGTGTCCACGGTGCTGGCGATCTGCTTGGCGATGCCACGGATGGTGTCAGGATCAACGCCCAGCTTGCCCGCGCCAAATACCTCGCCGGAGAGCTTGAGCAACACACGACGGCGCTTGGTGGTTCCTGCTGCGGGGGTGGTGGGCGCGTTCTGCGAAGTATTCGTGGTCATGGTGCCTTCCGTGGGTACCAGCATTTGGCTGACGGCGCGTTGGTGTGCCGTGCGTCAGCTATTGGCGTGCAGATGTGCGGTGATTACCAGGTCCAAGACCGGGCAAAGTGGTGCGTCTAAAATCTTAGCGGACGAAATGCGCAAAGAAGGGGCAACCGCGGTTTGCGATTGCCCCTTCTACGTCACATCTTTTAGAGCATTTTGCGTTGGTTATGCGCCGACGCGGAAACGTGCGAAGGCAACAGGCTTGACGCCTGCTTCTTCCAGAACAGCGGCAACGCTCTTCTTGGAGTCCTTCGCGAAGGGCTGGTCTACCAAGACGATCTCCTTGAAGAAGCCGGTCAGGCGTCCTTCAACGATCTTCGTCATGGCAGCTTCCGGCTTGCCTTCGGCCTGTGCGGTTTCGCTTGCAATGCGGCGTTCGCTTTCAACGACCTCGGGAGCAACTTCGTCGCGGGTCAGGAACGTCGGGGACATGGCAGCAATGTGCACGGCTACGTCGTGAGCAACTTCCTGGTTGTCACCGTCAATAGCGAACAGCACGCCAACCTGGGCCGGAAGGTCCTTGGAGGTCTTGTGCAGGTAAGCGTCAACAGTTGCACCCTCAATGCGGGCAAGGCGGCGGATGGCAACCTTTTCACCCAAGAGTGCGCCGGCTGCAATGACAGCCTCGGACATGGGCTCGCCGTCGACGTCAACGGCCAGCAGTGCCTCAACATCGGCTGCGCCGGAGGAGACGGCCGTGGCCAGAACCTTGTTGGCGAATTCGATGAAGGGAGCAGCCTTGGCAACGAAGTCAGTTTCGCAAGCGACCTCAACCATGACACCAACGCCACCATCAACAGCTGCGGCAACGAGGCCTTCAGCAGTTGAGCGGCCTTCGCGCTTGGTAGCACCCTTGAGGCCCTTGATGCGGATGAGCTCCATGGCCTTGTCGGCGTCGCCGTTGGCCTCGTCGAGAGCCTTCTTGACGTCCATCATGCCAGCGCCCGTGCGCTCGCGCAGAGCCTTAATATCAGCGGCGGTGTAGTTCGCCATATGAACCCCTCAGTGTAGATGTTTGAGTATGTAAATCAGTTTTAGGCCAGTTCTGGCAGGACCGCTTTGCCTTGTGAGCGGTGCGATCCTGCCAGCATCTGGTTCCTTGACTTGGCTGTAGCCTGCCGGGTTGACCCGTGCACTTTACCGCCAGGAAAGGATGTTACTTCTCGGTTGCAGCTTCAGCCGGTGCTTCAACAGCAGCTTCGACCGGAGCCTCAACAGCAGCTTCAACGGGTGCTTCTACAGCAGCCTCGGCGGGAGCAGCAGCCTTGTCGCCTTCGAGGAGTTCGCGCTCCCACTCAGCCAAGGGCTCAGCCGGTGCTTCTTCGTTGCCGGTTGCCTTGTTGTTGCGGGCGATCAGGCCTTCAGCGATAGCGTCAGCGATTACGCGGGTCAACAGTGCAACGGAGCGGATGGCGTCGTCGTTACCCGGAATCGGGAAATCAACTTCGTCGGGGTTGCAGTTGGTGTCCAAGATGGCAACAACCGGGATGTTCAGCTTGTGTGCCTCGTCGATGGCGAGGTGTTCCTTCGGGGTGTCAACAACCCAGAGCACGGACGGTGCCTTGGTCAGGTTGCGGATACCACCGAGGTTGGTCTGCAGCTTGATGAGTTCACGCTTGAGGAGCAAGAGCTCCTTCTTGGTGTGGCCCGAGGAAGCAACGTCTTCGAAGTTGATCTCTTCGAGTTCCTTCATGCGAGCGATACGCTTGGAAACCGTCTGGAAGTTGGTGAGCATACCACCCAACCAGCGCTGGTTTACGTAGGGCTGGCCAACACGAGTAGCCTGCTCAGCGATTGCTTCCTGAGCCTGCTTCTTGGTACCAACGAAGAGTACGGTGCCGCCGTGTGCAACGGTAGCCTTTACGAACTCGTAAGCGCGGTCAATGAAAGACAGTGACTGCTGCAGGTCGATGATGTAGATGCCGTTGCGCTCCGTGAGGATGAATCGCTTCATCTTCGGGTTCCAACGACGGGTCTGGTGTCCAAAGTGGACGCCGCTGTCAAGCAGCTGGCGCATTGTTACGACGGGCATGCCGGCGCTCCTTCAATATAATTTAACGGTTATTTAGCATGTAGAACCAGTCGGTTGCCCGGTTGGTTCGTTAGCTCCTGGCACCCATCGTGCATTCCATAAACCGCCGTGAGGCGGACCGTATGGGCACAATCCATCAGCAGTGTCCAAGAATTTTCTTGAGACCTCATCAGGGTGGGGTGCGCGTAGTCAGCGCACAAACAGCGCACTGCTCCCCCAATGTTACTACAAAACGGCAACACTGGCTGACCAAAGTCAGTCCCCCACAGGACCCGATTACTGCCAAATTGCCCACATTCTTGCTAAGTCACCTCCCCGGTCCGCGTTTCGGAGCCACGCTTGTTCCATGAGTACCTTTTTCACCTTCCGGAGGTTGCGGTTACTGGCCGCAGCATTGCTGACCTTGGCGGCTTTGCCGGGCCCTGCCGCACCTGCCAATGCTCCCCTGGCGTTCTCTTATTCAATGGCAGCCATTCCCTTACCTACCTCACTGGCATGGGGGTGGCCTTTGGCGGGTGTCCCTGCAGTGATTCATAACTTCGATCCGCCCGCTCAACCGTGGCTCAGCGGCCATCGTGGTGTGGACCTGGCCGCGCCACAAGGAGTGAACGTCCTTGCCCCAGTCGCCGGGGTGGTGACTTTCTCCGGCGTCGTAGTTAATAGGGAGGTGCTGACCATCGCGGTGAGCGATGGGCTGAGGCTGAGTTTTGAACCGGTCGCCTCACCGCTCAAGGCCGGCGATTCAGTGACTCGCGGGCAGGTCGTCGGCACGGTGGAGGGGCCAACACATTGCGACCAGGCTGGCGCTGGCGTGACCAGCTGCCTTCACTGGGGCGTACGCCGTGGTGAGGAGTATCTGGATCCGTTGCAGTTCATCATGGATCTGCGACCCTCGGTGTTGTTGCCGTTAAACAACTGAACCTCCCACTCGGGGAGGTTCAGTTGCATGCCAAGTTAGACGATTGCGGAGATTCCCGTGATGGCCCGGCCGGTGACCAAGGTGTTGATCTCGTAGGTGCCCTCGTAGGAGTAGATTGCCTCAGCGTCGGCGAAGATCTTGGCCATTTCATAGTCGGTGACGATGCCGTTGCCACCGAGCAGGTTACGGCCCATAGCAACGGTCTCGCGCATGCGGGCCGTGGTGAAGGCCTTGGCCAGCGCCGATTGCTCATCCTTGGCCAAGCCCTGATCTTCGAGCTGAGCCAAGCGGACCATCATGCCCATGGAGCTGACAGTGTTGCCGAGCATCTGAACCAGCTGATCCTGGACCATCTGGAAGGAAGCAATGGGGCGGCCGAATTGCTGACGCTCCACGGCGTAGCGCCGGGCAACGTCGAACGCAGCCAGCTGCTGACCCACCGCCTGCCATGCCACTGCGAGCCGCGTGACCTTCAGGACCTTGTTGGTGTCACGGAAGCTATTGCCACCGGCCAGTTTGAATTCGTGCGGAACCACCACGTTCTCCAGCAAGATATCTGCATTCTGGACCGTGCGGAGGGAGATCTTGTTTTCAATCTTGGTGGCACTGTAGCCCGGAAGCGAGGTGTCAACCATGAACGCCTTCACCTGGTTGTCGGCTAGGTCGCGAGCGTAGATGACCACCCAATCGGAGAACGTAGCATTGCCAATCCAGCGCTTGGCACCGTTGAGGATCCAGTTGTCACCGTCGCGAACCGCAGTGGTGCGGGTACCGCCAGCAACATCCGAGCCGCCAAGGGGTTCCGTCAGGCCGAAGGCGCCGATCTTTTTCATAGCGTAGATATCCGGCAGCCACGCGGCCTTTTGTTCCTCCGAAGCCAGTGCCTCAATTGAGCCGGTAAACAGGCCGTCATGGACTCCCATGAAGGTGGCGATGGACGCATCGGCGCGGGTGAATTCTGCATGGACGATGCCAGCGAAGACATTCGAGTAACCCTGATGATGGACGGGGCTCATGAGGTTGGCTTCTGCAAGCTTGGGAATTAGTTCCATGGGGAATTCGCCGCGGTTCCAGCAGTCAACGGCGATGGGCCTGACCTCCTTGGCCAGGAAATCACGGATCTCCTGCAGACGCTCCCGTTCCTTCTCGGAGAGCAATTGCTCAAATCCATAGAAGTCACCATCGGCGTAGGGGAGGTTGTTTAGGTCTACAGCTGCCTTGGACACGGGCATTCCTTTGCTTGAACTCATCATTGAACAGTCGCAGTCCGGCTGAAGCCGAACATGTTACTCATCAGTAACATACAGCACTGGCGTGACGTGAGCAACATTCAACCCCTTCCGCACCCCGCCCCCATGCCGGAGCGGTGGTTAACGCAAAAAATCCCCGGAATCATCATGATTCCGGGGATCTTGCGCACGTAGGGCCACTCGGACTTGAACCGAGGACCTTAGGATTATGAGTCCTGCGCTCTAACCAGCTGAGCTATAGCCCCATGCAAGATGCTGTCTCCCGACTGCCGCACAATAATGCTGCACCAAGGAAAAGCACTCCCACAATCCTAAGGGGTCAACGCTTAAACTGCGTGATCCTCGTAGCTTCCGCCACGATAAATGTCTTCGAAGGTGTCAAGGGTCTTCTGCAAACCGTGGCGGGCAACCATGTCATGGCTGGCCGTTCCCATGGCTGCGCGATCCTCGGGCGACAGGCGCATGATCGTGGTGATCTTCTCCGCCAGGTCTTCCTTGTCGTTGGGCTTGAACAAGTAGCCGTTGACGCCGTCCTCCACGAGGTGTGGCAACGCCATGGCGTTGGCCAAAACCACAGGGGTGGATGCGCTCATGGCTTCCAAGGTAACTAGAGACTGCAGTTCGGCGGTGCCCGGCATGACGAACAGATCGGCCTTGAGGTATACCTCGCGCAGTTCTTCATCACTGATCAGACCGGTGAATGCCACTCTGGAGGCAAGCCCCAGTTTGGCAGCCTGAGCTTTAAGGGCTGCCTTCACCTCACCTCCACCAACAACTACAAGATGCAGGTTCAGGTCAGCCGGCGTCGCGGCGATGGCGTCGATGAGGACGTCAATATGCTTTTCCTCTGCCAATCGACCCACGAAGGCGACGGTGGGATAGGAATTCCGGGGCGCAGTTTCACCCTCGGCCAATTCATAGTTTCCGGCCTCGATGCCATTGGAGAGCGGCAAAACCTTCCGCAGGAATGCGTGCTCGTGCATTGCCTTGGCGGCAAGTGGAGTCGGCGTGGTGACAACGTCGGCGCGGCTCATGACCTTGCCCATGTCGCGCCATGAAACGCGTCCAACGATGTTCTTGAACCACTGCGGGAACGGCAGGAACGGGTTCAAGTTTTCAGGCATGAAGTGGTTCGTGGCTACAATGCGGATGCCGCGGCGGGCAGCCTCGTAGACAACGTGCTCACCGATCATGTAGTGACTTTGCACGTGCACAACATCGGGCTTGATGACGTCGAACATCCGCGCGATGTCCTTCTTGATCTCCCAAGGCAGGCTGATGCGGAAGTACTCATGAGTGGGCACGGCACGTGACCGCAGGCGGTGAACCGTAGCCTCGGGACGCTGTTCGGTAAACATCGGACCGGTGTCCGCGCGGCAAGCCATGACGTGCACATTGTGGCCGCGCGCCTTCATGCCGGTTGCCAGGCGGAAGCAAAATTGCGCCGCACCGTTGATGTGGGGCGGGTAAGTATCGGCCGCAATCAAGATGGTCAGCGGTTTTTGGGCGCCTTCGCTCGGCGTGGATGTCACGTTTAGAACTCCTGATGGCTGGTTTGCCGGCCAGTGGGCGGCGTTACTTACGTTGTTTACTTCTTTGCAGCTTTACGCCGCTTCACCACGTCGGGGTGGTGTCTGGACAACGCGATTACCCCAACGATAGCAAGTAACGCCGCCCCAGCCATGGCAATCGCCACCACTGGCGGCACATCGTCGCGAAGCTCACCCAAAATGATGATGCCGATGGCAACACCAACCATGGGATCGATGACCGTCAGGCCGGCGATGACCAAGTCTGGCGGTCCGCTGGAGTAGGCACTTTGCACAAACCAACTGCCCAATCCCCCGGCCGCGGCAATTGCCAAGATCGAGTACCACTGGACGTTGAGCAGAAATAGTCCATTCGGATCAAAGATCTGCTTGGAGATGATGCGGGTCAGGACGGCCACAAAACCGAAAAGAACTCCGGATCCGAGAATGTAAAAGAAGGCTTTCAGACGGTGCTTGAAAAGGACAAGACACCCGCCAAAGACAATAACGACGACGGCTAGCAGCATGACAACCGTCAGCTCCTGATTGGGATCAACATGTGTATTTTCACGAACAACATTGACTGCCATCAGGACAAATAGGGCACTTCCAGCCACGCAGGCTGTAATGGAAACTACCGTTGCCCGGTTGAGCCTAATTCCCTGATCCCGCGAATTAACGATCGTCGTTATGACCAACGCTATGGCGCCGATCGGTTGAATCACCGTCAAGGTGCCCAACGTTAGTGCAACAACATTGAGTACCGTCCCGGCCCCCAATAACAACAGCCCCAGAACCCAGCGAGGGTTTCGCAACAGCCGCAAAAAGCCGGCCCCGCCAAGGGCCAGGCCGCCCGTGTTGTTTTGTACAGCACTCCCCTGGCGCTGGGCTCCAAAGGCGAGGAAGAAGGCTCCCGCCACGGCGCACAAGACGGCAATCCACATCATGGGCGGCCCTGTTCGGGTGCTTCGGGCTCGTTGGTCTTGGGTTCAGACGTTCCAGGGTGGTGCAGTTCGCGGTGTTTGGCCGTAACCGCAACAAAGTACTGGCTAAAGGCAATCACGTGCATCACCATGCCGGCGCCAAGGAAGACCCAGGCAAGGACAAAGGTGAAGTCAGAGTCCAAGGCCTTGGCGAGCAACAACATGGGCGTGCCGATCATCAGAGCGGCCGTCCTGGTCTTGCCCAGCATGGTGACCTTGAGATCGGCGTCTCCCCGGAAGAAGTACAGCGTCACGCTCAGAAGTACGACGTCGGGAATTACCAAGAGCAGCAACAACCACAAGGGCAGAATGTTGGCCACTACCAAGGTGATGGAGACAGCTACCAGTGCGACCCGGTCCGCGAGCGGGTCCATGATCCGGCCCAGCTGGGACGTTTGGTTGAGCTTGCGTGCAACAAACCCGTCGATCCAATCGGTGCAGCCCATGATGGCGAGAACAAAAACTCCCCAACCATATTCATGGCGGGAGAGCACCAGCCAAACAAACAACGGCGTGCCGAGAAACCTGACAACGGTGATGAGGTTGGGGATGGTCATGATCGCGTTGGAATTTTCCGGGCGGGTACTGGAACTGCCGGACATCTCGGTCACCTCCCTGCTCTTCGGTCGTGCCAGGCTAACCAGCACAAGGTACCGCTGGAGTGACAGCGGCCTTGGATCCGTGCACGAGGCAACGGTCGGCGGAACTACTTCTTCATTAACTTTCGCAGCAACAGAGCACAAGCAGTCGCCGACACGGCCATAATGACCAACGGCTTCCACCGCTCTTTGACGCTTTCTACTGCCTGTCCTACAACGCCGTGGGCGGCTTGAGTTACCGAATCCTTGGCCTTGGTCTTGGCCGTTTCTAGGAAATACGTTGCCTGCTTCTTGACGTCTGCTTCGCTGACGAGTTCTTCGCGCAGGCTCAGCAAGTGCTCACGGCGGGCCGTGGTGCGTTTGATCAGCTCAGCAGCGGTGGCCTTGGGACCACCCTCGGCGTCCTTGGCAGCCCGTTCCGTGGCACCCTTCGCCTTAGCTTCCTCGGCTTCTGCCTTGGCTGCCTTCTTCTCTTCACGTGACAATGGCTCAGGATCAAGGGCTGCGGGATCAAAATCGCGCCCCTCCTTCGCAATGCCCAGATCGTGCCGAACTCCGCGCCAAGCATGCTCGGGCACCAGCGGAAGCAAGGACTTGAACTTCTTATAGGCAACCAGCGCGCTGATGCCAATAATGACCAGGAGTGCGGCGCTGACGATGAGCGCGGAGAGCCACAGCGGCAAAACTGTGCCGAGCCCCGCAATGGCCGCGACCACCAATGCGATGACCAGCAGGGCCAGGAAGACCACGGCGACGGCAGCAAATACGGCCGCACCGCCTACGCGTGATTTCTTGTCCCCCAGCTCCAACTTGGCCAGCTCAAGTTCATCGTTGAGCTGGCGTGGAACCAGCCGAAGTGATGTCTTTACGGCATCCACTAACACCGATCCTTGTGCCTTCTGGTGTTCATCCGCTGCGATATGCGCGTCCTTTTGCACATCCGTCACTGAGACCGCCTCCGTCGTGTGGGCGCACCAGCCCCAAGGGACTGCGCTAACCCTAAATCTTTGCAGGCTCACTTCGCGTGGGGCTGCCGTACTGTCAAAATTACCATCCACGGCACCTTGGGCGGGCCGTGCCTTGCCGCGGTGATGTTGCGGAATAGTAAAGGAGCATGTGGTGTTGTCGGTTTTGGGCGCTGCCATGAAACATTTCAACGTCCGCATTTACCGACGTTTAATGGCACTAGCATGGTCCATTGGGCGGCTCAACCGGGGCGGTCCACACCCGCGCCCACATCACAGCCCTACACATCACAGCCATAGAGGAATCCAGTCTTGACCACCACCGCTCATCCAGGCGATGCCCTATCCCGCCGGCAGAAACTGATCTACGTCCTGGTGCTGGGGCTGCTGACCGCCCTGGGCCCGTTCACCATTGACCTCTACTTGCCTGCCTTTCCTGTCATCGGCCACGAACTGGGTGTCAGCGCCACGGCCGTTCAGCTGACTCTGACCGCCACCACGATCGGCTTTGCCGCCGGTCAGCTGGTAATTGGCCCATTCAGCGACAAGTTCGGCCGGCGCCTTCCACTGATCCTGGCCACCGCGCTGCATGTGGGCGCATCGATCGGTGCCGCCATGTCCACCGACATCACCATGTTGGGCGTGTTCCGCGTGCTCCAGGGCATCGGTGCAGCGGGTGGCGGTGTGGTCGCCATGGCCATGGTCCGCGACCTGTTCGGCGGCTACCAGCTGGTGCGCATGCTCTCCCGCATGGCCCTAGTCAACGGCATGGCCCCGATCTTGGCCCCCGTGATTGGTTCGCAGCTGCTGGGCATCATGGACTGGCCCGGCATCTTCTGGTTCTTGGCCGCATATGGCGCCCTGGTTGTGGTGGCCACCTCCGTATTCATCATTGAAACCCTCCCGCCGGAGAAGCGCCAGTCCGACGGCGTGCGCGTCGCCGACAGGTATAAGGCGGTGTTCAGCGACCGGATCTTTGTGGGCACCCTCTTTGTAGGCGGGCTCAATTTTGCAGGCTTGTTCACCTACCTCTCGGCGTCAACCTTCCTGTTCCAGAACACGTTCAGCTTCACCGCGCAGCAGTACGGTTTCTTGTTTGCGGTTAACTCCCTAGGCATTGTTGCGGGTGTCCAGATTGCCTCAAGGATCATGCGTCACTCCGGTCCACAGTGGATCATTGCGTGGGCCACCGTGGCTCAAGTGGCGGCAGCGATCACGATGGTGGTTTTCGACCAGCTTGGTTTTGGCCTGTGGGGCGTCATGGTGCCGCTGTGGTTCTTCATCTGCGCCACAGGATTCATGTTCCCGTCCGTGCAGGTCATGGGGCTGGCCCGTAACGGCAAGCAGGCCGGCACGGCAGCATCGTTGCTGGGAGCAGCAACCTTTGGCTTCGCCGGGCTGATTACTCCCGTGGTGGGTCTGGTGGGCGTCACCACGGCAACGCCCATGGGCCTGATCATGGGCGCGTGCAGCCTGCTGGCCATGGCCGCTCTGTGGCTCATTGTCCGGCCACGCACCGTGCCGAAAATCTAGCGCCGGTCGCTGCGCGGCTGCTGGATTGGTCTGGCAGCCGCGCAACGTAATCACCAATGCAAAGAACCCCCGTACTCCATGGAGTACGGGGGTTCTTATTTGAAATGCTCCCCCACCTGGACTTGAACCAGGAACCTTTCGATTAACAGTCGAACGCTCTGCCAATTGAGCTATAGGGGAATGAAGCGATATAAATCTTAGCAGTAAATACCGGCATAAATCAAAACCGCTATTTTCCACACACGAAAACAATAAATTGTCTCCGGCCTACATCGAGGCCGGAGACAATTTTTTGCCTTTGGCTCCCCCACCTGGACTTGAACCAGGAACCTTTCGATTAACAGTCGAACGCTCTGCCAATTGAGCTATAGGGGATCGTGCAGGAACAACAATAACAAAGGCTCGGCCCTTTGTGAAATCGAGTGTCCCTGTGGCGCTACTGGTCTCCGCGAAGCTGCCGACGGGCCGTTTCCAGCTCCATCAACTCCCTCTGTAGAAGCTGGTAACTCTCGGGATCTACCAACGGATCCATGCGCTGCAGGGCCCCAAGACGTTCTTCCTTCAGCCTTGTGATCTGCAGCTCGAAGAGCCTGTTCAGAATGTCCCGGCAGTAACGCGTGAGAGTATCCTCCCCAGTTGCCGGAAGAGGGCTCAGCGCCAGTTCTGCGACCAGCGACTCCAGCTCCGGAGGAACATTCGCACGAACCGCCTCCAGCCACTGGGACGATGCAACCTGCGACTCCCCCGCCAAGCCAAGACCTTGCTGCAGCGCCTTGTAGGCAGGAATCACAAACTCCGTCGCGGCAAAATGCTGCCAGTTTCCCGCGGTCAAGATCCCGGGATGCTGCAGCACAACCTCCAGCGCCTCACGCTCCATCCGCCCTTGTGGATCCCGCGGATCTGGGCGCGCAATGGTTGGCCGGGCCTCAGCCTGTGGCACGCCGTCATGTGACATGGCGTCATTCTGGGCAGGCTCATGATGCGACGCACGCTGAGGCCCGCCCCGTGAGTCACCCTGTGAGCCATGCTGCGGTGCGCCTTGGGTACTTCCCAGTTGATGCCCGACGGCGGGAGGCTGCTGCCCGTGGCCGGCCCCCTTGGTTTCGGGCTGGCTGTGCAATCTGCGCTCCGCTGTCTTGACGGCGCGCAGGACCTCATTGGGATCGGCCATGCCCAGCCAGCCGGCCAGTTCCTGGCTATAGCCCATCCGGGTGGAGCCATCGCGAATAGCGGCAACCACGGGAGCGGACGCGCGCAGCCCGCTGACTCTTCCTTCCACGGTACTCAAATCAAACTTGGCCAGTGTGGAGCGGATAGCGAATTCGAAGAGTGGCCTGCGCGATCGGATCAGCCCATGAACGGCCTCATCGCCCTTGCGCTGACGGAGCTCACACGGATCAGCCCCGGACGGCTCGACGGCCACATAAGTCTGTGCCGTGAAGCGCTGGTCCTCGTCGAAAGCCTTCAACGCTGCCTTTTGCCCGGCGGCGTCACCATCGAAGGTGAACACCACCTCACCACCGCTGCCGTCGTCGGAGAGCAATCGGCGTGCCACCTTGATGTGATCCGCACCAAAGGCGGTACCGCAGGTCGCCACGGCCGTATCGACGCCGGCCAAATGGCAGGCCATCACGTCGGTGTAGCCCTCAACAACTACGAGCTGGCGCTTGGAGGCAATATTGCGTTTGGCCAGGTCAATTCCGTACAGGACCTGGGATTTTTTATAGAGCGTTGTCTCCGGGGTGTTGAGGTATTTGGGTCCCTGATCGTCCTCAAACAGTTTCCGGGCACCAAAGCCGACGGTGTCCCCGGCAATATCCCGGATGGGCCACATGAGCCGGCCGCGGAAACGGTCATAAATGCCACGATTGCCTTCGGAAAACATTCCCGTCAGCTTCAATTCATCCTGGGTGAAGCCTTTGCCCGTCAGGTGCTTCAACAAGGCATCCCAGCCCTGCGGGGCGAAGCCCACACCGAAGCGTTCGGACGCCTCGCGGTCAAAGCCGCGTTCACTGAGAAACTGCCGGCCCGTAGCGGCAGCCGGGGTCAACAACTGCTCGCGGAAGAATTCCCCGGCGATCTTGTGCGCGTCCAGAAGGCGTTGCCGGCGGCCAATGTCTTCACGGCGCGGGCCGGTGCCGCCGTCCTCGTAGCGCAATTCATAGCCGATGCGCCCGGCCAATTTCTCCACGGCTTCGGAAAATGAAATGTGATCCATTTTCTGAATGAAGGAAATAACGTCGCCGCTTTCCTGGCAGCCAAAACAATGGAAATATCCCATTTGTGGGCGCACATGGAATGAGGGGCTGCGCTCATCATGAAAAGGACATAATCCCTTGAATGACCCAATTCCTGCCGATTTCAAGGTGACGTAGGCGTCAACAATTTCCTTGAGGTCGGTGCGCGTACGCACTTCATCAATATCTTCACGTTTAATCAACCCAGCCACACTTTCAGTTTACGGGAGATTCCCCCGGACGGGGTCCGGCCGGCCGAGCCTGTGGACACAGCTCCGGTGTTGGGAATCACCATGCTCCGGGTACTTGTTCAGCGGGTTCCGCCGATAGAATTGATTGGCCCCCAACGGCGCGGACTTCGGGTTGATTTCCACCCGAAAATCAACTTTTCGCCTCTTTCTTGGGAGCCCCACATTGTTTCAGGCCACACGCCATAGTGTCGGATCAGACATTCTACTGGCACGTCACGGCAGTGCCATTTCGTCCCTGCGCCTCGACCGCGCCCGCGGGCAGGTCGTAGCCAGGCTCTCCGATGGTTCCTTCGACTCGGCACCCAACCTGATCGATCCGGCCTTGATCATGCCCGGTCACCTTGACGATGACACCAAGGTCATTGCGATCGCGGTTGCCGCGGCCATTGGCCTCTCGGTGCTTCTGACCACGGTCATTGCCGCGGTCTATTCGATGGCCAGCCCGGACCAGCTGGAAAACATCACGACCATGATGGCCGGCTACACACCCACCCTGTAGCCTTCGTGCTCCTGTAACTTTGCCGCTACAGGAGCGTCCGTTCCATCCCCACCAAACGTTCGTGCAGCGCAAGTGCCGATACATCCGTCAGTGAAGCAATCTGGTCGATAACCACCCGCAGCCGTGCGTCGTCGTCGGCCGCATCCCGCCAATCAGCGGCAAACATGGTCTCAAGATGAGCATCGCCCGTCGCACTGAGGACGGCCACCAGCTCACTGAGGATGTCCTGCTGGCGCTGGTAGATGGGCTGGCGGTGATCGGTGGTCATGACGAAAGTTGTGGCAAGGCCCTTCATGACAGCAATTTCCAGCATGGTCTCGTGAGGTACCACGACGTCGGCCGCGTACCGGGCCAGGCGGTCGGGCCCATAAATGTCCCGGGTGGCGCCGACAGCACTCTGGCAGAAGCGGCCGATCAGCTGGCTGGTCATGTCCTTCAGCGCCGCCATGGAGCGACGGCTGCCATCGGCATGGCGGACCCACACATCGGTGGCCTCCAAGCGGCGGAGCGCCTCGTCAATTTCGGCGGTGTCCAACGTGGGCAGGTACCACTGCTGGGTGTAACCCAAAACGCGGTTCCGCTGATCCTGGTTGGACAGCCATTTCAGCTGCACATGCCCGGCGACAATCGCATCCTCCACGTCGTGGACGGAATAAGAGATGTCATCGGCCAGGTCCATAACCTGGGCCTCGATGCAGCTCTTGCCTTCCGGAGCGCCGCGACGCAACCACTCAAAGACCGGAAGATCGTCGGCGTAGGCGCCAAACTTACTGGTCCGCAGCCCGTCAATCAGGGGCGCGTCCTGGGCAAGCCACGGGTATTTCGCGGAGGCATCCAAGGACGCGCGGGTCAGATTAAGGCCGGCCGATCCGCCGTCGGCCGTGAAAACTTTCGACTCGAGGCGCGTCAACAAACGCAGAGTCTGGGCGTTGCCTTCGAATCCACCAATGTCATGGGAGAGCTCGCTGAGCACCGATTCACCATTGTGACCAAAGGGCGGGTGGCCAAGATCGTGGGCAAGGCAGGCGGTGTCCACTACATCGGGATCGCAGCCAAGGGTACGGCCCAGTTCGCGGCCAATCTGGGCAACTTCAAGACTGTGGGTCAGGCGCGTGCGGACAAAATCGTCCGTGTCAGGTGCAACCACCTGCGTCTTGGCACCGAGACGGCGCAAGGCCGAGGAGTGCAGCACTCGGGCCCTGTCGCGTTCAAACACCGTGCGGAAGCTGGTTTTTGGGGCCTCCTGAACCCACCGCTGTTGATCGTGGGGCAAGTACACTGGCTGCGAATCGGAGGACATATCCCTAAGTTTAGGGCCAACGCGAGAATGCTCGGGGACGTTGCAGGCTGTCCACAGCCACGACGCCCAGCCCCACTCTCGCGAGAGCGCGGGACGAGGGCGGTTATCCGCCGGAGACGTCCAGCTCGGCGCCGACCAGCTCAACCTTTTGTGAACCACTGAGCGTCCGGGCATCCAGCCAACCGGCAGGAAGTGCGGTGCGCTTGGGTGTGCCAGCGCGGCCACGGGGACCCTCGGCGTCGACACCCGGGTAGCCTTCGGTGGTGTCCAGCTGATCGAGCAGTTCACGCAGGACTTCCAGCGTGGGAACCGTGGAGAGCTTGGCCCGGAGTTCCCCGCCCACCACATACCCCTTGAAGTACCAGGCCATGTGCTTGCGGATGTCGCGCAGGGCCTTGTTTTCGTCGTCGAAGGTGTCAACCAAAAGCTCGGCGTGACGGTACACGGCAGCGGAAACCTCGCCCATTCCGGGCTGGTGACGGTCATCGCTGCCCTCAAATGCGTTCATCAGATCGCCGAACAGCCAAGGGCGTCCCTGGCAACCACGACCAACCACCACACCGTCAACACCGGTCTGGCGGACCATGGCAATGGCGTCCTCTGCGCTCCAGATGTCGCCGTTGCCCAGGACGGGCACATCCGGCAGGGCTTCACGGAGCCGGGCAATGGAGTCCCAGTCCGCCTTGCCCGAGTAGAACTGGTTCGCTGTACGGCCATGCAGCGCAACCGCGGCGACGCCGGAGTCGCGCGCAATACGGCCAGCTTCAAGATAAGTCAGGTGGTCCTCGTCGATGCCCTTGCGCATCTTGATGGTCAGCGGCAGGCCACCCTTGGACGCCTCGCGGACGGCGGTCTGCACAATCGAGGTGAACAAATCCAGCTTCCACGGCAGGGCAGCGCCACCGCCGCGACGGGTCACCTTGGCCACGGGGCAGCCGAAGTTCAGGTCGATATGGTCCGCATGATCTTCCTCCACCAGCATGCGCACGGCCTTGCCCACGGTTTCAGGGTCGACGCCGTACAGCTGTACGGAGCGGATCTTCTCGTCCTCGTCGTGGCTGATCAGGCGCATGGACTCGGGCGTGCGCTCTACCAAGGCGCGGGAGGTCACCATCTCGGAGACAAAGACACCACCACCATGTTCGCGGCAGAGCCTGCGGAACGCGTTGTTGGTAATTCCGGCCATGGGGGCAAGCACCACGGGAGTTTCCACGGTGATATTGCCCAGCTTCAAGGGCGGGAGGTCCAGTTTGGTGTCGCTGGTGGGGATGTCGGTAAGAGTCACCTGACAATTCTCTCAAATCCCGCCAAATTAAGCGTCCACTCCCCCACGCGAGATAGGCCACGACCGCATACTCCGCCCTGACACGCCGGAATTCGGGCGCTCTCATGGTCAGCAACGTGAACAAACTCACGGCGGGCGGTACTGATCGTTGTGCTGCTAATCCTGCAGCCAAGCCACTCCGGCGGTACCTATCCGGTGATGAGTGGACTTAGCGAGCTGACGACTGGTGGAATAGACTCCCGGTTGTGGGTATCGGTGGCATTCTCTGAACTTCTCGCGATTCTCGCGATCGCGTCGGTGGCCGTGAACGCCCTCAGCGCAGCTCGTGTTCTTCTAAAAAACTAAGGAAATCCAGTGCCCCGCATCTCCCCCACGAAGATGGCAATCCTGTCCGCAGCGCTGGAGCTCGGTGCCGTTAACGGTATTTCCGGGACCACCATGGAACAAGTGGCGGAGCGGGCCGGTGTGGCCAAGGGCAGCGTTTACTACAACTTTTCCTCTAAGGACAAGCTGTTTGAAGAGCTGTTGACCACCGGCGTGAGCACACTGGCCGAGACACTTTCGCAGGCCCGGCAGTCTGCGGCAGGTTTTGCCGCCATCGAGGCCATGGTCACGGATATGCTGACCTTGATTGCCGAGAACCGGGCCTTGGCCAAGCTGATGGCCTCGGAAATTTTCCGCACCGACAGGGCGTGGCAAGATGCGGTGCAGACCCTGCGTCGGGAGGCCATTAGCGAGATCGGCACGGCCTTGGCACCACTTGTCCCCGCAGCTACGTCAGAGCCCAGCCGGCTCCTGATGGCTGGCGGCATTTTCGGGGCAACACTTATGGGCGGCCTCGAATGGCTGCTCTTCAGCCCGGAGACCGACGTTGCCGAGGTCTCGGCCGCGATTCTCTACACGTTTTCAGGGAAACTCGCCGCGTAGTTTGGGCCGGTAGCCCACGCCCACGACGCCGGGGCGTCACCTTCGCCGCGAAGGTGACGCCCCGGCGTCGTACTTTTGGAGTTAGAGGCCAAGGATGGTGGTGGCAATCAGGAAGTAGATGATCAGCCCGGTCGCATCAACAAAGGTTGAAATGAACGGGTTGGAGAATACTGCCGGATCGGCCTTGACCGCCTTGCCGAGCAAGGGCATGAGGCCGCCGATGCTGGCCGCCATGGTGCACACGCCCAGCAGCGTCAGGCCGATAACAAGGCCAATCGGCACCGTGAATGCGAGGGAGGCAATCGTGAATCCGAGGGTTCCCAGCAACAGGCCGAGGAAGGCACCAACCCGAACTTCGCGGGCAAACACCTTGAAGACATCGTTCGGGCGCACATCGCCCAGGGCCAAGGCGCGGGTGATGGTGGTGGCTGCCTGATTACCGGTGTTGCCGCCGGTGCCAATCAGCAAGGGGATGAACAGCGAGAGCACCACCTGCTGTTCCAGCGTTGCCTGGAACGCGCCAATGACCTGCACCGTGAGCGTCGCCCCCAGTGCCAGTACCAGCAGCCACACAACCCTGGCCCGCACAATACTGCCAACAGGGGTGGCAAGGTATGGCCGTCGCAGGGGTTCGGTACCGCCGGAACGGGCAGCATCCTCGGTCTCAGCATCTTCCAGAATCTGCAGGGCATCGTCAACTGTCAAAATGCCGACGAGGCGATCCTCGGCGTCAACGATGGGCAGCACCAGAACCTTTGCGTCGGCGCAGTAGCGGGCGGCTTCCTCGGCACTTTCCGTGGCCGCAATGCTCAACGGCTTCTTCATGAGCTCGGAGATCAGGGCTGAATCATCGGCACGCAGGACATCGCGGAGGGAGATCACACCCACCAGGTGACGGCCGGTGTCGGTGACGGGAATCGTGTAGATGCTTTCGGCGTCGTCGAGCTGGTTGCGCACGCGGGCGAACGTTTCGGCGACACTGAGATGCGGATGTGTGGTGACAAATTCCGGGCTCATAAAACGCCCCACCGCACGCTGCGGGTAGCCAAGGACCGTGCTGGTCAGGGCCCGTTCCTTCTCGTTGAGACCTAAGATCAGCCGGTTGGCGAGCGATGCGGGCAGTTCATCCATCAAAGCCACGCGGTCGTCGGGACTCAGCTGGGCAAAGACTTCGGCCACCTCTGCTTCCTGCAGGCCGGAAACAAGGTCAGCCTGCAAGGCAGTGTCGAGGCGCTCAAAGACTTCAACTGCACGCCCCTTGGCCAGGGTCCGGTAGGCGAGCGCCCGCTCGATGGTGTTCAGGCGTTCCAATTGTTCGAGCGTTTCTGAGATGTCCAACGGTGCCAGGGCGCCTGAAACGGCAACGAGGTCCTGCGCACCGAGGGCCTTGCCTAGGCGCTCCGCGCTGTCGTCAAAGGTCTGAATGGGGTACTTAATCATGATCCGAATCCCTCCGGTGGGTGCATACGACGACGCGCCACGGGGCTGGCCGCGGCGGTGTCTGCCATGGCAGTGGCCATGGCTGTATGCAAAAAAATGGGTGTTTGGTGTCAAACTCTCATGACCGCCACCGCGCGGAACCGGGCCGGAAAGGAAGCACACCTGCATGGCCCGATCAAGAAATTCGGGAGTTCTCGCCAGAGCGCAGTGCCTACAACACGGAAATCATCCGTGTGCGGCTACAGCGTGGGGAACTATGAGGAGGTTGTTTTCCTTTGGCGCAGGCGAGGCTCGCGCGGCGCGGTAGATCGACTATGTCCGTCTTCCATGCGTGCGTCCCACCTCCAACTACACCAGGCCCCAATGGGCACTTTGACTACCCATATAAGGGATCCATTGCAGATCACCGGGTATGTCTACAATCCTAGGCCACGGCGCCAAGGCGCACGAATCGCGTTCCCCACCCTGTGGGGCGAGCCATTGTGTTCTGCACCGCGGGCCACTAAGAATGGACTATGACGGTCACGTTGAGGTCTTTGGAAACCGCAGTTCCGCCCACCATCCTGATTCAAGAGCAGGCTAGGGACGTGTTTGCCGCCCAACCGGGGCTGAGCCGGCTAGGCCAGAGGTTGGTGCGCACCTGCTTCGATTCGGCCGCGATCGACACCCGGCATACCGCGGTGCGTGAGCTGAGCACAGCCTTCCAGGGTGAGAACCCCATGTTCTACGACGGCGCCTCGGGGCTGCTGCTCAACCCCACCACCAAGGAACGCAACGATCTCTTTGCCGCCGAGGCCGCCCCGCTATTCATTGAGGCGGCGAGCAAGGCGGTTGCCGCTGCCGAGGGGTTGACCGCCGCCGACATTACGCATGTCATCACGGTGTCCTGCACCGGGTTCTTCAATCCCGGTCCCGACTATAAGGTGGTGCGTGCCTTGGGCTTGCACCCCTCTGTGCAGCGCTACCACTTGGGGTTCATGGGCTGTTACGCGGCGTTCCCGGCACTGCGCGCAGCCAAGGCGTTCTGCGAAGCCGATCCGGAGGCCGTGGTCCTGGTGGTCTCAGTGGAGCTGTGTTCCTTGCATGTGCGCACCTCCAATGATCCCGACACCATCATGGGCTCCTCCCTGTTCGCCGACGGTGCCGCAGCCGCCGTGATCACCGCACGCGAGCTTCCCTTATCCGCCCCGGTCATTGAACTCGACCATTTTGAAACTGTGCTGACGCCCGTGGGCGAGGATTCGATGGCGTGGAACATCGGCGACCACGGCTTCGAAATGGTGCTTGACACTTATGTTCCAAAGATCATCGACGAGCACATTGTTGGCGCCTTGGAGCCGCTATTGGCGAAATCTCCAGAGCTTGCCTCGCTCCCCTATGGCAGCATCCGTCATTGGGCTATCCATCCCGGTGGCAGAAGCATCCTCGACAAGGTGGAAGCGAAACTGGAGCTCAGCGAGGAGCAGCTGATTCCGGCAAGGGAAACCCTGCGCCGGTACGGCAACATGAGCAGTGCGACTGTCATGTTTGTCCTCAAACACATTCTCGAGCAACCGGCCACGGAGCCCGGGGAGAGCATCTGTGCCATGGCTTTCGGGCCGGGGCTCACCGTGGAGACGGGGTTGTTCACGAAGATTAGCCCTGCCCTACTCCTCGACCACGACGAGGCACTCGCAGCTCATGCCTGAGGCGCTCCCCGCTACTTTCGAAAGGTGGATTCTCTCAACACGGGACGAGAACGCCGTTGAGGAGATGGACAAGCCCGGCTGCGATCCGGCCAAGCTGGCCCGCACCTACGCTCAATTCCCCCTCATCAACCGCGTCGTATCGCGCTGGCACAGCGTCTATAAGCATCAAATCAAGCCGCTACTCTCACCCACGCAGGAAACCACCTTGCTCGACATCGGCTGCGGCGGCGGGGACATCGCCGCCGATCTGGCCCGGTGGGCCGCCCGGGACGGCCTGCGCCTTGCCATCACTGCCATCGACCCCGACTCCCGAGCCATCGACTTCGCCCGGACCGCCACTACCAGCACACCCCAGCCCGGCGTGACGTTCCGCTGCGCCCACAGCGCCAGCCTCGTCGCCGAAGGCGCCATGTTCGACGTCGTCATTTCCAACCACATGCTGCACCACCTCACGCCGGGGGAATTCCAGGGCCTGCTGCACGATTCGGCCCTCTTGGCGCGTCGGGCTGTGATCCACAGCGACATTGTCCGCAGCCCACTGGCCTATGCCCTGTTCTCGGTGGGAACGCTGCCATTCTTCCCGGGGTCGTTCATCCGCACCGACGGGCTGACCTCGATCCGCCGCAGCTATACGGCCCCGGAACTGCGCGCCGTCCTGCCGCCTGGTTGGCGTGTGGAATCGGCCCTTCCCTACCGAAACCTTGTGCTGCTCAGCCCATCGAAGCCCCATGTTTGACGTCGTCATTGTGGGCGCCGGACCGGTGGGCCTGTATCTGGGTGCCCTGCTGTTGCAGGAAGGACTGTCGGTTCGGATTCTCGAAAAGCGCACCGAACCCAGCCAGCATTCACGCGCCATCGGCATCCACCCGCCTGCCCTTCGTGCCTTGGAACGCGCGGGGGTCGCCGAGTCCATGGTGGCCGAGGGGGTGCGGATCCCCCTTGGCGTGGCGCGAAGGGGCGGGCGTGAGGTGGCGAAGCTGTCCTTCGCTCAGGCAACAGCTACGTGGCCGTTCGTGCTGAGCCTGAAGCAGGCTCGTACCGAGGCGATCCTGGCCGCCCGGGTTGCTGCACTTGACCCTGCGGCCCTGGTGCGCGGCATGTGCGTCACGTCCCTGCACGACGCCGGAACGTTCGTCACGCTTGCCGGTCACCATCGCGGAGATGCGGCTGCCACGTTTCAGGCGCGGCTGGTCATTGGCGCCGATGGTGCACGCTCAACCATCAGGAAGCTGGCGAACATTCCTACTACCGGGCGCGATTACCCCGACACGTATTTGATGGGGGATTTCCCTGACAGCGGTAGGGATGGGGCGGCCGCGGTTTTGCATCTGGAACCGGGCGGAATTGTGGAATCGTTTCCTGTACCGGGCGGTCTACGCCGGTGGGTTGTCCACACCGACTCCCTGTTGGCGGGGGCCACCGCCACGGATCTGGCCGCACTCATCGAGGAACGCACCGGGGCGCGTGTGGACCCCGCAGCGAATAGCATGCTCAGCGCGTTCGGAGTCCGGTCAACCCTGGCAACGCGGATGGTTGCGGGTCGGATCGCGTTGCTGGGCGATGCTGCGCATGAGATCAGCCCCATCGGCGGGCAGGGCATGAACCTTGGCTGGCTGGATGCCGCCGCCCTGGCCCCGATCATCGTGGCGGCCCTCCGCGGTGAAAGAACCGGCAAACGGCTCCAGCTGTTTGAGCGTCAGCGGCGGCAAGCCAGCCGCAGGGCCTCGCGCCAAGCCTGGCTGAACATGGCGCTGGGACGGGCCTATCCGACGTCGTTCTTACACGTTTTGCACGCGATCCTCAGACCGATCTTCCGGTTACGCCGGGTCCAAAACCTTGCTGTCCGCCGCTTCACCATGCACGGCTTGGACGGGCGCGGCTGAGGGAGATTTTCCCGTGGCCTTCACGACGGCGACAGCGACGGCTGTGGTGACCGGGATGGCCAGCACGAGGCCGATCGAGCCCACCAAGATGTGCACAATTTCCTCGGCAAGTTCGGCACCGGTCAGGGCTGTCAGGAGCGGCTGCTCAAAGAGCGAGACCATCAAGAGCACGGGCAGGGCGCTGCCGGCGTAGGCGAACGCGATGGTGTAAACGGTGGAGGCAATGTGGTCGCGGCCGATGCGCATTGCCGAGGTAAACAGTTCCCGGGCGCTCGTGTGTGGGGCCAGCTCGTGCAGTTCCCACACGGCCGACGATTGGGTGATCGTGACGTCGTTAAGGACGCCGAGGCCGGAGATGACCAGCCCACACAGGATCATGCCGGACAACGACATGCCATTGGTCATGTTGGCCAGTTGGTACGCGTTTTCACCGGTGGTTCCGGTGAGCGCGGCCGCATCCACCGACCACGCCGCCAGCCCGGCCGTCACTGCGAGGCCAAAGAGCGTCCCGAGTAGCGCCGTGGAGGTGCGCACGGAAAAGCCGTGGGCAAAATACAGCACGCCAAACATGATGGCCGAGGACCCAACTAGCGCAACCATGAGCGGGGACTGCCCCTGAGCAAGTGCGGGCAGAATGAACCACGCCAAGACCGCGAAGGCGCCACCAAGACCAACCATGGCCCGCAAGCCACGCCAGCGCGCCACGGCAACAACCACCACGGCATACACAAGGGCCAGCAGGCCCATGGGGAAGGTGCGGACAAAGTCCATGAACACATATTTGGCGCCGGAATTCTCGGCACCCGTGATACCAGGAAGCTTGGAAAGGTCGAGGTAGCTGATCTTATCGCCCGCCCTGACCGCCCGAGAGGCCTCGATGTCGGGGCTGACCACAACCGGAACATCCGCGCCACCGGCAACAGCCGTGTAAGCGATGAAACAGCTGGTTCCAGCCAAACCGCCGGCATTGAGGGCACAGTCTTCGGAAACCGTGCGAGTCACAGAACCCTTCACGATGCTGGCGCCCGGAGCGGCGGAATAGGGATTCGACGCGGGGGCCTTGCCCGAATCGGCGCTTGGCCACATGACCACCATGGCCACAACCGTCAGGACGGCCAGCGGCACCAGAATCCAGCTCAGCAGTACCACCGCCCGCCGTCGCAGCGCCTTGCGACGCCGCAGTTCTGGCCGCGTCAACGGCGTTTCATCAGCATGCGAATGTGAATGACCCATGGGCTGAATTCAGTCCTTCGGTTGTGCGTGCGACGTGCTTGCGGGATGGATCTCGACAGGCTCGATCACCGGCGGAACGGACCACCAGCGGGCGGGAGCCGGAGGCCAGTACGCGGGCTGAGCCGGCATTTTTTGTAGGCGACGTAAAGGAGACATCTAAGGCCGCTAGCGGCCGAGGTGTCGGATAGTCGCCGGAAAAATGCCGGTCAGCCCGCGAGGGTCTCGACAGGCTCGACCAGCGGTGGTGGTGCTATTCGCCGACGACGAGGGTTTCGGTGCCTCGGACCTTGGCCGCACCCACGGAAATCATGGGGTTGACCACGGCCGCGAGGGCGTCCATGGAGTCGTCGAGTTCCAACAGCACCGGGTACTGGTGGGTGATGAGCGCGAGCAGATCGTAGACGGCCTGCACGGCGACATCGTTTTCCAGCGTGGGCTCCACACCGAGGAACACCTCGGAGGCGCTTGCCGGAATGTCCTCATTCGTCTCGATGCTGCCTTGTGAGTAGCTCAGCGCAAAGGCCTGGATCTTGCCCTTCTTGCTGGGAGCCACGGACGCGCCAAAGGCACTTTCGGGCTCGGCTCGTAGGACAAGTGCACCGTGGGCACCCGTGAGATCGTCCAAGAACATGCGCTGAACAACGCCGGCGCTCAGGGTTCCTGTGGGATCCCACTGGTTCACGGACTCGTAGTATCGGCCCACAACATCGGTTAGTTCAACCGAGCCGGTGGCCAGATCCTGCACGCGTGCCGTGGCCTCTTCCTCGGTACCTTCACCGAAAACGGGCAGCTTGAGCGCGCCGGGGCCAACCTCAACAACACGATTGCGCTGCAGCACAGCCAATCCCATCGCCTCGGCGAACGCCGCACCCGAGGTGCCGGGGGCAACCTTGGTGCGCAACGCCGTCGTACTTACCAACCCTGAGGCAAGGGCTCCGTCAGCTTCACGGCGAAGCATGGTCAGCAAGGTGGCTCCGACGCCTGCGCGCTGGTGATCCTTGGCAACCTCAACAAAGACCCAGAGCCGGTTCGGGTGCAACTTGGTGGAATAGACGACGCCGGCCGCGACCGGGATGCCCTGATCCTCGGCCACGATGGTGCGGCGCCACGGATTGGCGTCCTGAGCCGTCGTCAGCGCGGCGCGGAACTGTCCGGCCGGGGCGGAATCGGCGTCTCCCCAAATCTCAAGGAGAGTCAGGTCATCGCCGTCCTGCCACGGCCGGTATGAAAGTTCAGCCATGCCTAAGCACCCAGAAGGCGGGTAGCCAGGTAGCTCTGAACCTGGTCCAGGGGCACGCGCTCCTGGCTCATGGTGTCGCGTTCGCGGATGGTCACGGCGTTGTCTTCGAGGGTGTCGAAGTCAACCGTGATGCAGAACGGCGTGCCGATCTCATCCTGGCGACGGTAACGACGGCCAATGGCGCCGGCGTCGTCGAACTCGATGTTCCAGTGCTTGCGCAGCGTGTTGGCGAGCTCCTTGGCCTTCGGGGACAGGTCCTCGTTACGACTCAGCGGCAGTACGGCAGCCTTGACGGGGGCAAGGCGCGGGTCCAGTTTCAGAACCGTGCGCTTGTCCACGCCGCCCTTGGCGTTGGGTGCCTCGTCCTCAACGAATGCGTCCACCAGGAACGCCATCATGGAACGCGTCAGGCCGAAGGACGGCTCAATGACGTACGGGGTGAAGCGTTCGCCCGTGGCCTGATTGAAGTAGCTCAGGTCGGTGCCGGAGCCCTTGGTGTGCGAACCGAGGTCGTAGTCGGTGCGGTTGGCGACACCCATGAGCTCGCCCCACTTGGAACCCTGGAAGCCGAAGTTGTACTCAAAGTCGATGGTGCCGGCGGAGTAGTGGGCGCGCTCGTCCTCGGGGACGTCAAAGCGGCGCATGTTCTCAGGGTTGATGCCCAGATCGATGAACCAGTCCCAGCACAGCTCAACCCATTCCTTGAACCACTTCTCGGCGTCTTCGCCGGGTACAAAGAACTCAATTTCCATCTGCTCGAATTCACGGGTGCGGAAAATGAAGTTTCCGGGTGTGATCTCGTTGCGGAAGGCCTTGCCGATCTGGCCGATGCCGAACGGGGGCTTCTTGCGGCTGGTGGTCAGCACGTTGTTGAAGTTCACAAAGATGCCCTGCGCAGTTTCCGGACGCATGTAGGCCATGCCGGCCTCACTGTCGACCGGGCCAAGGAACGTCTTCATCAGACCGGAGAACAACTGCGGTTCCGTGAACTGGCCCTTGGTGCCGCAATCGGGGCAGACGATTTCGCTCATGCCATCTTCGGGCTGGCGCTTCTTCTTCGCCACGAATGCCTCAACGAGGTGGTCCTGGCGGTGGCGCTTGTGACACTGGGTGCACTCGACGAGCGGGTCGGTGAACGTTGCGACGTGACCGGAGGCTTCCCAGACTGCCTTGGGCAGGATGATGGAGGAATCAAGGCCCACCATGTCCTCGCGCCCGCGAACGAATGACTGCCACCATTCGCGCTTGATGTTTTCCTTCAGCTCTACACCGAGGGGTCCGTAATCCCAGGCCGACCGCGAGCCGCCGTAAATCTCACCGGCCTGAAAAACAAAGCCGCGACGTTTCGCGAGTGAAATGACCAGATCAAGCTTGGACTGAGGCGCCACTTTTTACTCCTATTATTTACGAGGCCGCTGGGTGCGGTCCGTCCGTTGACAAGACTACCGGTGGGTTCGTGTTTGGGTGAATTATTCCGGGTTCCGTGTGCGCGGTGACACGTTGGCGCGCCATGAGCCGCGAACGTAGCGCCACAGGCAAGTCCCCAGTTACATATGCTTATTATTGGCAGACTCATCGACACAGATGTCACGAGGGAAGCGGCAATGACACTACTCATGCACTATCAGGAGACTCTTGGATGAGCGAGCTAAACGAATGGTTCGACAGCGTTGATCCGGTGGTCATTCAACGAATGGCTGAGGGCAAAGAGCTGCGTGATGGCTTGGCACGCTTCATGCTCAACTATCAGTTCGCGATAGAGGAGATCATGACCAAGATCAACATCCTCAAAACCGAGTTCGAGCATCTGCATGATTACAGTCCTATAGAACACGTCAACTCTCGTCTCAAGTCTCCCGAAAGCATTCTTGAGAAGGCCCGGCGCCGAGGCATACCGCTCACCTTTGAGTCGCTGAGCAAGAACGTCCTTGATGTGGCCGGTGTTCGGATTGTCTGCAGCTTCAAGTCGGACGCCTACTGGCTTGCCGAGATGATCAGCTCGCAGCAAGACATTACGGTGGTGGCGACCAAGGATTACATCGCCAACCCCAAACCCAATGGTTACAAGAGCCTGCACCTCATTGTTCAGGTGCCAATCTTCCTCTCGGAGTCAATTCAGAACATGCATGTTGAATTGCAGATCCGCACCGTGGCAATGGATTTCTGGGCCAGCCTCGAACACAAGATTTACTACAAATATGATCACGCCATCCCATCAGCCATACTCGCGGAGCTTCAGGATGCGGCGGCGGTAGCCAGCCGGCTCGACACAAAGATGGAACGAATCCACGATGAAGTCCAGGGCAAAGTTGCTCGAAGCACTTCCGAAGAGCTGGGAAACCACGGCTAGGCCGCAGTTTCCCTTCGGCTCCGGGACCATTCGGCTCGGGATCCATTCGGCTCAGGATCAGGCGATCAAGATGCAGGTGGGGCTGCCGAACTCCAGCGATTGTACGGGTTCCGCACCCGGCAAGCCGTGGCCGTCCAGCGCGAAGACTGCCACGTTGTTGGAGAGTTGATTCGCAACGTAGATCTTTCCGTTCGCCGTATCCAGCGCGAAGTGGCGGGGCCAATTGCCGCCGCTGGACACTGCTCCCAAGAAACGGGGCGGTGCCGGTGTCGTGGAGCTATCAAGGCCACTGACGTCCAAACCACTGACGTCCAGGACAACCAGTGTGTTGGGTCCACGGACGGCGGCGTACAGCTTGCCACCATCCTCCGACAACTCAATATGCGAGGGGTAAAACTCCTCAGAATCTTCCACGGCCTGAGCGCTTCCTGCCAAGGGAGACTTGAACAGCCAGCGCCAAAAGTGGTCACTGTCGGCGTCTCGTGACGTTCGCTGCAGGACATGAAGGTATCCATCAAGCTCGCCTGCAACGAGAAGGAAGTCTCCCTTCAAAGCAACGTGTCGAGGGCCGGCGCCCGGTGGCAATTGTGCCGAGCCCAGCAGTGCGAACCCACCAGCGGCCAGCGCATATTCATCGACACGGTCCGCACCCAGATCGGCCACAAGGGCAGTTCCCCACGGTGTGGCCGTCACTTGATGCGCATGGGATTCACCCTGGCGTTCTGGCAGGGGCCCGCTTCCAGGGTGTGCCAGAATCCGCGGCGAAACCTGTTCTCCCGCAATCAATGCGGACAGCGGCACCACGGACGCATTTCCCGAGGAGTAGTTAGCGGCCCACACCTGGTCTTCGATCAAGGCCACATGGCAGGAATCGGCACCACCTGTCGGCACCCGGCCAGCAACATCCAGCGTCACTGGATCCACGGCTACGACCTTGCCTTGGGGCCCTTCTTCTGCTGCGAGCAGGTAACTACCACCGGCAATGACGAACGAAGGATTCACCACGGTTGAGCTTTCGGTGCGCCGCTCCCCCACCAAACCGTCGGCCAACAGCTCGAAGGAAACCAGCCCCGGCCCGGCGCCGTAGCCCTCTTCCGTATAGCCGCTCACGAAAAGGTTAGGAATCGAAGGCATGAAAGGTCTCCTCATGGAATAGTGCGCATCAACAGTCAGGCATTGTTTCCACGCTAGCGCGGCCGGGGCCTAAAAGCATTCAATGAACCGGCAACGGCTACCTAGCTGCAGGGTAATTACGCCGCTCGTCCGCCGCAACCCCATCCATGCGGCACAATTAACCCATGAGTTCACACGAGATCATTGAAATCCCCATCCGCGACGACATGATCCGCCTGGGCCAGCTGCTCAAGCTTGCCAGCCTGGTCGAAGACGGCGTTGAAGCCACCGAGCTCATCAAAAACGGCTTGGTCAAGGTCAACGACGAGATCGATGACCGCCGCGGTCGCCAGCTGCACCCGGGCGACACCGTCACGGTTAACGGCGAAACCGTGCGCATCACCACCGGCGGCTAACGTCCGGCACAGCACGAGCGAACGGCGGGCACCCAACGTGGGTGCCCGCCGTCGTCCGTTAATACCAGCTACTTAGCGTTGAGGACCTTGTACTGCAAGAATTCGCCCACGTGCGCAATTTCCTGGGCGTTGATGCCATGGAGCATACCCGCGTACAGGACCTTGGTGAGCTTGACGTTGGCATGCATCCACGTGTTGGTCAGCTCGATGGCAAACTCGGGAACCACCGGATCGGCCTGATCGCGGCCCCAGAAAATCTCCGGCTTCAGTGCGGCCACGGCGGCGTCGTCAAAGTACGGGTCACCGTCCGCGTCCACCACGAAGCCGGACAACCCAACGACGGCGGCGTAATCCGACGGGCGGTGGCGCAGCAACGAGGTGGCCATGCACATGCCCTGGGAGAAGCCGAGCAGGCTCACGGATGTGTGGTTTGCGCGTACTTCCTCAAGCCAAAGCTCGACGACGGACGCTGCCTCGGTCACTGCCGGCACCGAGTAGCTCAGATCGCTGTTCAACGGGAACCAGGCGTAACCCGGCCCGGCTTGCAGCGGAGCCCGCACGGATGCGACCGTAAAACTTTCGGGAAGCTGTGCAGCCAGCGAGAACAGGTCCGCTTCATCGGCTCCATAACCGTGGAATATCACCAGCAGGGGCGTGCCGGGCCGTTCATTTTCAGGACGTGACCAAAGGACTGTGGGGGTTTCACTCATTCCCACATCTTTCCACGCGCGCGGCACGCATCAGAAAACGAGGTGGCCAAAATGGGTGGTTACCGGGCAGTATGGATAGGTGAATGATTCCTTGATACAACATCCTTGGACCCGCTACGTCGCCATGGGCGATTCATTTACCGAGGGAATCGGTGACACCGAAGCGAGCAGCCCGGGAGGGTATCGCGGCTGGGCAGACCGCGTTGCCGAACAACTCGGACGCGGCACCGAAGAGTTCAAATACGCCAATCTGGCCATCCGCGGGCGCCTCCTCGGACAGATTCTGGGCGAGCAGCTGGAACCGGCGCTTGACCTCAAGCCCGATCTCATTAGCATCTCTGCCGGCGGCAACGATCTCATCAGGCCCGGCTCGGACCCCGATGCCTTGGCCGAGCAGCTCGATCAAGCCGTGGGCAGGATGACTGCGGCGGGCGCCAACGTGCTGTTGCTCAATGGCCCCGACATCCGCGACACCCCCGTGCTGGGCATGGTCCGTGGGCGGATTGCCATCTATAACGAGAACCTGCGCACTATCGCCGCCAGACATGACGCGATTATTGGGGACATGTGGTCGCTACGCCAGCTGTCCGACACCCAAATGTGGGACGCAGACAGGTTGCACTTCTCACCACTGGGGCATCACACGATCGCCATCATGGTGCTCGAGGCCCTCAATGTGAGCCACACTCTTCTTCCAAGAGTGCCTGTTCTCATGCCGCCGCGCAGGTGGCAGGAAGCCAGGACGGAGGATCTGGTCTGGGCCCGGGAATTCCTGTTCCCCTGGGTGCTTCGCCGGCTGCGGCATCAGTCCTCCGGCGATGGGATCACAGCCAAACGTCCCACTCCCGGACCGGTGTTTGGACCCGAGGCGTAGTCCCTTCCGGAACAACGGATGTTTGCTGATATTCACGGCTAGGATGAGGATAGGCGCCTATCTAGGCACCCTACCTGGAAGAGGTGTGTTGTGCCGGTCATGATCGAGTCACTGGCGGTGGACAGCCTCGCCGCGTCTTCCTCCGGTTCGTTTAGCATCCAGCCTTATTTTGTCTTTGCCGTGATTGCCGTTGTGCTGATCAGCTCTTTTGTTAAAGCTTCGGCCCGTAAGAAGCGGGCAAACCGAACGAACCCGAACATGCCGGTGCACCCAACACAGGCCAACATGTCCGGACGCGCCGGTGTTGCCCATCAGCCAAACAGTGCCCCCTATGTTGGCACGCTGCTAAACGGCGTTCCGCTGGCTAACTACGATTCCTCCCACGGTCACCAAACCACGGGCTTCGCCAATGAGCGGATGCGGGCCGAGGCCGAACTCAAGCGCCAGCTTGATGCCTTGGACACTGCTCGCCGCAGCGGTCAGGTCACCGCCGAACAGTACGCCGTCCACCGCGAGGCAATCTTCAAGAACTTCTAGGGCGAAGCGGTAGTTGGGTCTCGACAAGCTCGACCACCGGGTGTCGGTAGTTGGGTCTCGACAAGCTCGACCACCGGCGATTAGCCGCTCCTTCGTTAAACCTTGAAGAAGGACTCCCGCAGGAACGCGCCCACCGTGGCCACCTCGGTGAGAAAGCCGTCGTGGCCAATCGGCGAATCGATCTGCCGTACGCTCACCTCGCCAGGAAGCGCGGCCGCCAGTTCGGCTGATTGCGTCGGGAAATACAGCCTGTCGCTGTTGACGGCAGCCACAACAAACTCGATGCCTTCCGTCACGGCCAGCGCGTCCTCAAGCGAGCCCCGTCCGCGGCTGACATCGTGGCTCATGAGCGCTTCAGAAATGGCGATGTAGCTGTTGGCATCAAATCTGCCCACCAGCTTGTGGGCCTGGTAGTCAAGGTAACTTTCCACCTGGTACCTGCCCGCAGTATTGGGTGCCATGCGCTCGTGACTGATGGCGCCGTCGTCGTCCTGGGCCTTGCGAGCAAAGCGAGAGTTCAACTCCGCCTCAGAGCGGTAGGTGATGTGGGCAATCCGCCGGGCGAGCCCCAAGCCTGCGGTGGGAGCTGCGCCGTCGTAGTAGTCCCCACCAGCAAAGTTCGGGTCCTGGCGGATGGCGAGCACCTGCGCCTGGGCGAAGGCGATCTGCTCAGCCGTGCTGGCCGCGCAGGACGCGACGACAGCACAGCGCTGCACACGATCGGGGTACGTTGCAGCCCACTCCAGCGCCCGGGCCCCACCCATTGAACCGCCAATGACGGCGTACCAGCTGGTGACTCCCAGTTGGTCGGCCAAGCGTGCCTCGGCGTGAACCGAGTCGCGGATGGTGACAAAGGGGAAACGTGATCCGTAAGGGCGCCCGTCCTCGGCAATGCTGGACGGGCCGGTGGAGCCATAGCAACCGCCCACCATGTTCGCGCTCACCACGAAATACTTGTCGGTGTCGATGACCTCGCCCGGGCCGACAAGCCCTTCCCACCAGCCGTCCGCCTCGGAGTCTCCACGGCTGACGTGGGTGCTGCCGGTGAGGGCATGCTGGATGAGGACGGCGTTGTCACCGGCCGCATTGAGGGTTCCCCAGCATTCAAAAGCTATGGTCACCGACGGGAGGGCTCCCCCGGCTTCCAGAGGCAGCGCACCGATGTGAACGGAGCGCAGTAGCCCCCCGCCCTGCCCGACAGCAGCTGACCAAAGGCTGCTGTCGGGCTTGGACGTACCTTCTTGAATCTCGGGCGGAAACACGTTTCGCTCCGATGCCGCGTGGATCACTTGAGTCACTTAGTTCGCAGCAGACTTAGCGGCGCGGAAGCCGGATTCAAGGTCGGCAATGATGTCGGCGATGTTTTCCAGTCCCACCGACAAGCGAACCAATCCGGGGCGAACACCGGCGGCCAACTGCTGCTCGGGTGTGAGCTGGGCGTGCGTGGTGGAGGACGGGTGGATAACCAGGGAGCGCACATCGCCGAGGTTGGCAACATGGGAATGCAGCTCCAACCCATCAACAAAGCGCTTGCCGGCCTCGGCACCGCCCTTGATGTCGAAGGCAACGACGGCGCCGGTGCCCTTGGGTCCGTACTTGCGGCCACGCTCGAACCACGGGCTGGAGGGGATGCCGGCGTAAGCCACAGCCTCCACGTTTTCGTTTCCCTCAAGCCAGGTGGCAACCTCGACGGCGTTGCTGACGTGACGCTCAACGCGCAGGCTCAAGGTTTCGATGCCCTGAGCGATGAGGAAAGCGTTGAACGGGGAAACGGCCGCACCGAGATCGCGCAGCAGCTGGACGCGGGCCTTCAGGATGTACGCCAGGTTCGCGCCCAAGGCGCTGCCGACACCAAGGTCGCGGGCAAAGACCAAACCGTTGTAGGTCTCGTCCGGGGTGTTGAAGCCGGGGAACTTCTCCGGGTTTGCGGCGAAATCGAACTTGCCGCCGTCGACGATCACACCGGCGATAGCGTTGCCATGGCCGCCGAGGTACTTGGTAGCGGAGTGAATGACAATGTCGGCGCCCCATTCCAGCGGACGGATCAGGTAAGGGGTGGCCAGGGTGTTATCCACCAGCAAGGGAACACCGGCCTCGTGGGCGATGGCGCTAATGCCTTCGATGTCCAGGACGTCCTGACGCGGGTTGGAGACCACTTCGCCGAAGAATGCCTTGGTGTTGGGGCGAACGGCTGCACGCCATTGATCCAAGTTGTCGGGATCCTCGACGAACGTGACCTCGATACCCAACTTCTTGAAGCTGTGCGCCAGCAGGTTGTAGGTGCCACCGTAAACACTGGGGCTGGAGACGATGTGATCGCCCACTTCAGCCACGTTCAACAGGGCAAAGGTGGTTGCGGCCTGGCCCGAGGCCAGCAGCAAAGCACCAACGCCACCTTCAAGGTTGGCTACCCGCTGCTCTACGGCGTCCGTGGTGGGGTTGCCGATACGGGTGTAGATCGGCTCCAGCTCGGCCAGCGCAAACCGTGCGGCTGCGCTCTCTGCTGACGGGAACACAAAGGACGTCGTCTGGAAGATCGGCAAGGCACGGGCGCCGGTGGCGGGGTCCGGCTGCTGGCCTGCGTGGATCTGACGGGTTTCAAATGACCAACCGTTACTCATGGTGGATTCCTTCACACTATGGGCCTGCAGCAAAACCCTCCAGTGCGAAATACACGGAAGGGCTTGTCGTCGATGGCCCGCGCTTGCACCGAAACCGGACGGTTCGGTGCCAGGTCGTCACCCGGGGCACCCCGCCGCGGAAGGAGGGTTGCCGGTCAGCAAGCCGGGGCTTTTTTGCTGACACTCATGACCTACATCCAGTGTGCGAGATGATGCCGCACCGCCGCAAGATTATGACGAATTTGTGACTAGTGACGAATATCTGCTTGAAATTCAGATGAAAGCGTGTGTGTCGATGAACTAATGACTGGTTTGTGACCTATTTGCCCAACCCAGCGCGGCGAAGCGCCTCGGCCATAGCTGTGTTGGCGGCGGAAGCGGCGGGAGCCTGCGCGGCGGGAACAGGACGAGCCTGGCGGTTCGCGCCCTGCGGCGCACCGCTGCGCTGGGTCCCACCGCGCGGCGAGGGCCGCCCGGACGTGCGGGAGCCGCCGTCGGGCTTGGAATTTGGCGCCCCTGAAGGCGCAGTTGCCTCATCGTCCAAACGCAGGGTGAGCGAGATGCGTTTGCGTTCGGGCTCAACCTCTAGCACCTTTACGCGCACCACCTGGCCGGATTTGACCACTGTTCGCGGGTCCGACACAAAGGAGTTGCTCATGGCGGAGACGTGGACCAACCCGTCCTGGTGCACGCCGATGTCGACGAACGCACCAAACGCGGCAACGTTGGAAACTGTGCCCTCGAGAATCATGCCCGGGCGCAGGTCGGTGATCTTTTCGATCCCGTCGGTGAAGGTGGCGGTTTCGAAGCGCGGACGGGGGTCGCGGCCCGGCTTTTGCAGCTCAGCGACGATGTCCTGCACGGTAGGCAGACCAAAATCACCCTCGACAAATTCGGCCGGATTCACGGACGCCACGGCACCAATTCCAGCGGAAATCTCGGTCGGTTTAGCGCCAACGGCGGCGAGGATTTTACGCGCCACACCATAGGCTTCGGGGTGCACGCTCGAGGCATCCAACGGCTCCGCTCCCCCGGTGATCCGTAGGAATCCGGCGCACTGCTCATAGGCTTTGGGGCCGAGACGGGCCACCTTGAGCAGTTCGCGACGCTTGTTGAAGGGCCCGTTTTCATTGCGATGCGCCACGATGTTTTCACTCAAAAGAGGGCCGACGCCAGCAACTCTCGCCAAGAGCGCGGGCGAGGCCGTATTGAGGTCCACACCCACGGCGTTCACACAGTCCTCGACGACGGCGCCCAGGGAACGTTCCAGCTTGGCCGGGGTGAGATCGTGCTGGTACTGGCCCACGCCGATGGACTTGGGATCGATCTTGACCAACTCGGCCAAGGGATCCTGCAGGCGACGCGCAATTGAGACGGCGCCACGCAGCGACACATCCATGCCGGGCAGTTCGGCGCTCGCTAGCGCGGACGCCGAATAGACGGACGCACCCGCCTCGGAGACCACGAGCTTGGTCACCTGTTTGCCGGGGTTCAGGCGCTTGAGCTCGGCGACAAGTTCGGCCGCCAACTTATCGGTTTCGCGGCTGGCCGTGCCGTTGCCAATGGCCACGAGCTCAACGTCATGCTTTTGGGCCAACGTCACGAGCGTTGCCAAGGCCTCATTCCACTTGCGGACTGGCGCGTGCGGATAGATGGTGTCGGTGGCGGCGACCTTGCCGGTTCCGTCCACTACGGCTACCTTGGTGCCGGTTCGCAGGCCCGGATCCAAACCTAGAGTTGCACGGTTTCCCGCCGGCGCCGCCAACAGAACATCACGCAGATTTGCCGCGAAGACCCGCACCGATTCTTCCTCGGCGCCTTGGAACAGGCGTACCCTCAGGTCCACGGAAAGTCGCGTCAGGATGCGGGTGCGCCAAGCGAGGCGGGCACTCGTCATGAGCCAGGTATCGGCGGCACGGCCGGATTCGCTGATTCCCAACGAGTGGGCAACGGCGCTTTCATATCCAGCCCGTGCCAGAGCCTGAGCGTCGGCGTCGCGAGTGTCGGCCTCGGCCAAATCAAGCGTCAGCACGCCTTCTTTCTCGCCACGCAGCAGGGCCAGAACGCGGTGGCTCGGCAGCGTGTGCGGTGGCTGGGAAAAATCAAAGTAGTCCTTGAACTTTTCACCTTCGCCAGCCTTGCCGGTTTTCACCGACGAGCGGAGCCGCCCCTTCTTCCAGAGGCGTTCGCGCAAATCACCAACGAGCGCGGCATCCTGGCCGGCCCGCTCAATCAGGATGGCCCGGGCGCCAGCCAGGGCATCATCGGCCGAGGCCACGCCGCGCCCTGCATCAACAAAGGAGTCCGCTTCAACAGCCGGAAACCGCGACGGGTCGGCCAACAAAGCGTCCAGCAACGGCTCCAGTCCGGCCTCGCGGGCCGTGTCAGCCTTGGTCTTGCGGGTGGACTTGTAGGGCAGATACAGATCCTCAAGTTCGGACTTGGTTGCGGCAGCTTCTACGGCGCGGCGCAACTCGGCCGTCAGCTTGCCCAAGCCATGAATGGTCTCCAGCACCACAATCCTGCGGGCCTCCAGATCACGCAAATAACGCAGGCGCTCCTCAAGGTCGCGGAGCTGGGCGTCATCCAATGTCCCGGTGGCTTCTTTCCTGTACCGGGCAATAAAGGGGACGCTGGCGCCGTCGTCCATCAGGGTAATTGCAGCGCGAACCTGCGCCGGGCGCACGCCCAGCTCGGCAGCAATGGCGGCGCAGATGCGCGACTCTTGGGCGGCAGGGGTGGGCAGGGACAGGGGTGCGGCTGGAGTATCGGTCACACCCCAATTCTGCCCCACTCGTCGCCGCGTCGCGTCCGCACGAGATAGCACGTCCTACGTGACTTAGGCAACACTAAGTCGAGAGCCCGATCACAAAGTGCCAAGATGAAGTTATGCGAATGGATCATGTTTCTTACGCCAGTGAATCAGATGGATTGGCTGCCACTACGGAGCGAATCGCGACCGCCCTTGGGGTCGATGCAGTGCGCGGCGGAGTACACCCGCGCTTCGGCACCCGCAATATGATTATTCCGCTCACCGATCACCATTACTTGGAGATTGTTGAGTGCCTCAACCACCCGGCGTCGGACAAGGCGCCGTTCGGCCAAGCCGTAAAAGCACGCTCTGCGGCTGGCGGCGGTTGGATGGGATGGTGTGTCGCCGTTGACGACCTCGCCCCGTTCGAGGAACGCCTCGGCCGCAGCGCCGTCCCCGGCAACCGCAAGTTCCCCGATGGCCAGGAATTGATCTGGCAGCAGATCGGGATCAAGGGTCTCATTGCTGACCCGCAGGTCCCCTACATGCTCAAGTGGGAGGGCGATCCGGCACTCCACCCCTCGCAGGCACGCGAATCCACAGTTCGTCTATCATCGCTAACCATCGCTGGCAGCGCCGAGCGCGTCACCGAATGGCTCGGCGAGCCCGTCGAGGCGCCGCTGAACGACGTCGCCGTGGAGTGGATCGCTCCGCGCGGCACCCCGGGCATCATGAGCGTCACCTTTGAAACGGCCAATGGCCCGGTGACCATCTAGTTTCTGTTCCTTTCCTCCCGTTGACCCGTCAGATAATGCCGCTTTGGACGTTCAAAGCGGCATTATCTGACGGGTCAACGCGTGGTTTAGCCGCCGAAACCGAGCGCCGGGCCAAGTGTGAACGCGGCGATGTCGATGAGCGCGTGAGCCACCACCAGCGGTGCCACCCGGCCGTACTTCTTGTACACCCAGCCGAACAGCAGGCCCATGGCGAAGTTCCCCACGAATGGGCCAAAACCTTGGTAGGCATGATAGCTGCCGCGCAACAGTGCACTGAGCATAATCGCAGCCCAGGGGCCCAGCCCGATCTTCTCCAACCGACCCAGCAGATAGCCATTGAGGATGACTTCCTCAAGCACACCGGCGCGAATGGCCGAGAGAACTAGGACCGGAACCGTCCACCAATACTGATTCAGGGCGCTGGGAATGATCTCCGTAGTGACGCCCATGGCCCGCCCGGCGGCATACAGCCCAAGCGACGGAATGCCGATGACCACCAGCAGACCCAGCGCCCCGAGCCCGTCCCGCACCGGGTGACGCCAATCCAGCCCGATTCGTCTGAAAACCGACTTCCCCGGCTCGGCCAGAAGGTAAAACACCAGCATGACCGGAACCAGCGCAAAGAAGATGTCCAGAATTTGGTACGTGAAGTCGAAGAATTCGCGATTGTTGCGCACCACGTTCAGCGTTGAGGTGCCCTGCGATATGGGCGCCCGGCTCAACTTATCCAGCAGCGACACCACCGAATAAATGGCGGACTGACCCAGCGAGACGCCCAGCACCAACAGCACTTCAATCACCAGCCGGCGCCGTGACTTACTCCCCCAGCCCTGATGGTCGACGCCGGACGCCTCGTCTTTCGCTGCTGGCGACCCGGCGGCTGGGGCCGTTGGGGCTGGGACGCGAGGTCCGGCGTCGTGGATGGCTGGCGTGGAAGGGCTCTCACTCATGCTCTCCATCATGCACTCCACAGCTTGTTTTCAGCCACAAGGCTGAGCGTACGGGGCGAACCGCTTGACTCAGGCGGCGTCGTAGGCGGCCATGGCCCGCTCGACGGCGGCGAGTGCGGCGGCAACGTCCTGCTCATCCGTGGACCAGTTGCTGACTGAAATGCGCAGGATGTCCCTGCCTGCCCAGTGTGAACCGGACATCCATGCTGTGCCGTCGGCGATGATCCGGTCCGTGATTCCCCGGGTCCGTTCATCGGAGCCGAAGCTGACACACACCTGCGTAAAGACAACATCGTTGATGACTTCTACGCCGGGCATGCTCCTGAACGCCCGGGCGAAGGCTTGCGCTTGTTCTACCAACCCGTCGACGAGATCCTCGACGCCGGATCTTCCGAGGGAGCGAAGCGCTGCCCATACTGGCACGCCTCGGGCTCGGCGGGAGAACTCGGGTACCTTCTCGAATGGATCCCCCGGGCCTTGTTCGTCATTGACGAGGTAGCTCGTGTGGACGCCGAAGACTGAACGAACAGCTTCAGGCCGGGACACGATGGCCACGCCGCAGTCATAGGGAACGTTGAGTGTCTTGTGCGCATCGGTGGCCCACGAATCGCACGTTTCCAAACCCTCAAGCTGGCGGCGGTGTTTGCTGCTCGCTGCCGCCCACAGGCCGAACGCGCCGTCAACGTGGACCCATGCCCCGTGGCTGTGGGCGATCGTCGCAGCCTCCGTGAACGGATCGCTGGCGCCCGAGTGCAAGTTTCCGGCCTGGAGGCAGAGGATGGCGGGACCCGACACAGCATCCATGGCCTCAGCCAAGGCACTGGGGATCAGGCAGCCCTGGGCATCGGCTGCAACCTCGAGGGGTTTTCCGAGACCAAGGTACTTGAGCGCCAGGTCAATGGAGGCGTGACGATCTTGTCCAACAAAGACGTTTATGCGCGGGGATCCACTCATGCCATCTGTCACCAGATCCCAGCCAGCCCCATCTAGGACAAACTGCCTCGCCGCAGCCAAGCCGACAAAATTAGATCCGGTTGCTCCGGTAGTAAAACCGACATCCGCCCCGGCAGGAAGCCCCAATAATTCCAGAATCCATCGGCCTGCAGTCTCCTCCGCGGCTGCTGTTGCAGGAGTGGCATAGCGCAGTGCAGCGTTTTGGTCCCAGGCGCTCACCATCCAGTCGGCTGCCATGGCGGCCGGGAGTGTCCCGCCCATGACCCATCCGAAGAACCGGCCGGACGGGACAGCCATCAATCCCGGTTCTGCCAGTCCCGCCAATTCGTCAACGACTGTGGCCGCATCTATGGGCATTTCCTGAAGCGGCATCGTGAAGCTGGCGAGCAGTTCATCGGCGTTTTGTTGGGGGCCGATGGGGCGGCTGGTCAGGGAGTCAATCCAGCGGTTTGAATGCTCTTGCGCTCGGGCAAGGGCTTCGCGATATTCACCGGGTCGCGCTGGCATGCTCACAGTGTACGCTCGCGTTCGACGGCGCATAAGGTGTTGCGCTTGCGGGCATTCGGGCCGCGGGTTCGGGCCGAGGTACGACGTTTGGGAGGTGTGGATGGGCCCACGCACCCAAGGGCCCACGCCGAGCTTGCGAGGTGAAGGACGGTGTGGATGGGCCCACGCCCGCGAGGGACCCGGGCCGAGGTACGAGGTTTGGGAGCGGGTGGGGACTACGCTCTTGGTTATGAGCGCTCCCCGACAGATCATCATGGTCCGCCACGGACAGTCCGAGGCCAATGTGGACCAGACCCTGTACAACCGGATTCCGGATTACCGCATTCCTCTCACCGAGCTGGGCATTGCCCAAGCCAAGGCAACGGGTGAGCGTGTTCGCCGGCAGCTGGACGGCCAGAAGGTTCGAATTTACGTTTCACCGTACCTTCGTGCTTATCAAACACTGGAGGCCATGAATCTGGGCGACCTAGTTGAGAGCACCATGGAGGAGCCCCGACTTCGCGAGCAGGACTGGGCGAATTTCCAGAACCCGGCGGAGATTGCCGACCAGAAGGAATTGCGCAACGCCTATGGGCATTTCTTTTACAGGTTTCGTGAAGGCGAGTCGGGTTCCGACGTCTACGACAGGGTTTCCTCATTTATGGAGACGCTGTTCAGGCATTGGTCCCGGACCGAATCCGACACCAGCACCCTTCTTGTCACGCACGGGCTGACCATGCGCTTGTTCTGCATGCGCTGGTTCCACTGGTCGGTTGAGTACTTTGAGTCCCTGAACAATCCGGGCAATGCCGAGACCCGCACACTGATTAGGCACGGAAACCGCTACCTCCTGGACACGGCCTTTGATCAGTGGACGCCGGCGGATCCGGGCAAAACAGTGCTGGATGCGCCCGAACATATTTGGTGACAGCCCGCGCACCCCAGCAGCACCGCAGCAGCACCTCCGCCGATTACGCAATGCCTGGATGGCCTAATTATTATTTTTGGGCACTATAAGGGTAGCCTTGCCTGAGAGCTGAGGCACTCCCCAGTTCTTAACATCTTTGGAATCCCGGAGTATTTGGGTGCTTGCAACACTTGTCATCGGCCTGCGAGAGGGACTCGAGGCCGCACTGATCGTCGGAATGATCGCGGCCTTCCTGCGTCGAAACGGCGTTTCCCTCAGGCCCATGTGGCTGGGCGTAGCCGCGGCCGTCGCGCTGAGCGCCGTCGTCGGCATCATCTTGGAAGTCATCTCCGCGGCACTGCCACAGCAACAGCAGGAAGCCATGGAAACCGTCATTGGTCTCGTGGCCGTGGTGATCGTGACATTCATGATCGTGTGGATGAGCAAGAATTCCCGATCCATGAAATCCACCCTCGAAGCCCACGCGGGCTCGGCACTCAAGGGCGGCTCCGTCTTTGCTTTGGCCGGCATGGCCTTCCTTGCGGTGCTGCGCGAAGGCGTGGAAACAGCCGTCTTCATGGTTGCAGCCTTCCAGTCCTCCTTGAGTCCGCTGGCTGCCGGAACCGGCGCCGTCGCGGGCTTGGCCATCGCCACAGGCATCGGGTTCCTCCTCTTCCGCGGTGCCATCAAGCTCAACCTCGCCAAGTTCTTCAAGGCCACGGGCGTCTTCCTCGTGTTCGTCGCCGCCGGGCTTGTCATGAAGTCGCTGCGCACCGCCCACGAAGCCGGTTGGGTCAACGTAGGCCAAGACACAACCCTCAGCCTCAACTGGCTGGCCCCCAACGGCAGCGCCCGCGCCGCCATCCTGACCGGCGTCTTCGGCATTCCCAGCGATCCGCGAGTAGTGGAGCTCCTTGGCTGGGCGCTCTACCTCATCCCCATGCTCGCGTTCATCGTGTGGCCACGCACCTGGCGCCCCACTCCTGCCGCCCTCCCGCGCACACAATTTGCCGCCGCAGGAGCGCTGGGAGTTGCCGCCGTGGCACTCATCATCGCCGCACCGCTCGCCATTCCAGCTGCTCCCCTCGGTGAAAGTTCGACGCCGGCCATCACCTCTTCCGGGGATGCTGGCGTTTCGCTGCGGGTCTCCGCAGTCCGCAATGACGCCTCCACTGTTGCAGCCGGCGTCGGTGTTGCCGCCGCGGGTTCTGCAGCACCCGCAAGCAAGACGCTCGTGGTCACCGAAATTGACGGCACCGAGAGCAGCTACCCGCTGACCCTGCATGGCACGGAATCACACGCCGGCCGTACGGCCTCTGTCTACTCGGCGGCCGTAACAACGGACAACGGCAATGATCCGGCCAGCCTCACAGCCGACGCCTTGACCGAACTCAATGGCGGCCGCATGCCCGTGGGCATCAGTGCATCCAGCAACCCCGGCCCCTTCAACACCGCCTGGACCCATAAGGGCGAGGTCACCGTCTGGCTTGTCGATGATTCGATCATTGACGCCGCCAGCACCCAGGGTGCCACGCTGACGCTCAGCGGTGGCGGCCTGGCCAGTGCCCGCACCATCGCTCTCTCGGGCGAAGACAGCTGGCATGTGCCCGAAGAGCACGTCGTTGCGGCCGTCACGGAGCTGAACATTTTTGAGTCAGCCAGCACCGAAAACGTGCTCTGGTCACGCTACCTGCCGGCCGTCTTCATCATTGCCGCCTTGGCGTTACTGGCCGCCGGCCGCCGCAACAGGCGCCAGCTGCTCGTTACCGCTCCTTCCCCCTAAGAGTCCTCACTTCGGCCTGCCGCATGAGGCGGCCGCTATATTGAGCTCCCCATTTCCCAGCATCGCCACGTTTGTAAGCCCACTTCTAAGGACAGCAATGACTTCTTTCTCACCCCGTTCCGTCCGTTCCTTGGCCCCCGCCCTGATCGCCGGAGCAGCAGTGTTGACCCTTGCCCTGTCCGGCTGTGGCAGCACTACTCCGGAGGGCAACGCAGCCGGCGCCGCCAAGGGTGGGGCAGCAACGGTCAGCAACGGTGCCGCCCAGATCGCGGTCAGCGTTGAGAAGGTCGATGGCGAAGACCAGTGCGTACCCGAATTCGCGTCGGCCCCGGCCGGTCCAGTCACCTTCACTATCTCCAACAAAGACGCCTCCGGTGTCAGCGAAGTTGAGCTACTGAGCGACAAGCGCATCCTGGGCGAACGTGAAAACGTCATCCCGGGCCTGAAGGCCGTCAGCTTTACCGTCACCCTGGCCGGCGGCGAATACCAGCTGTACTGCCCCGGCGCCACCACCGAGTACCAGCCCTTCACTGTGACAGGCGCAGCCGCGTCGGCCGCCGCCAACGGCGTCAGCGATCTACTCAAACAGGGCACCGACGGTTACGCCAAGTACGTCTCGGGTCAGGTGGACAGCCTGGTTCTCGCAGCAGCTGCCTTGCAGGCTGCCGTTGATTCCGGCGATGTTGCGGCCGGCCAGAAGGCCTACGCCGAAGCCCGTCCCTTCTTCGAGCGCATCGAACCGGTAGCCGAAAGCTTCCCCGATCTCGACCCCGCGCTCGACCTGCGCGTGGCCGACGTCGAACCCGGCACAGAGTGGACAGGTTTCCACCCCCTGGAAAAGGACCTCTTTGAGTCAAAGGCAATTACCGATTCCTCCAAGGCCCTGGCTGCCGGAATCGTGAAGAATGTTGCCACGTTGAAGACGCTGACGGGCGAGTTGGAGACCAAGGCCGCCTACAAGCCTGAGGAACTGGCCAATGGCGCCAGCGGCCTGCTTGAAGAGGTCCAGTCTTCCAAGATCACCGGCGAAGAAGAGGCCTACTCCAAGCTGGACCTGGTGGACTTTGCTGCCAACATCGAGGGCTCACAGCAGGCCTTCGAGTACCTCAAGCCCGCTCTTGAGCAGATTGATTCGGCCCTGACCGCGCAGATCTCGGCCCAGTTTGAGACGGTCAATACGGCTCTGGACGGCTACAAGGATGCGGACGCACTGGGCGGTTTCAAGGCCTACACCGAGGAATTGAAGAAGTCCGACGCCGCAAAGCTCACCGCACTGATCCAGTCCTTGCAGGCGCCGTTGGCCAAGATTTCCGAGAAAGTGGCCACGGTCTAAATGTCTGAGCCAACCCCTGCTGTGGACGCACTTTCCCGGCGTAAATTCTTTAGCGGATCTGCCGTCCTGGCTGGCGCCGGAGGATTGGCATTGGGCGTAGGCGGTGGAATGGCGGTCGCCGCCGCCGCTGCACCCGGTCCCTTATCCGATTCCGAGCGCATGGCCGAACGCGCCACCCTGACGTACCCCTTTTATGGCGAACATCAGGGTGGGATTGATACACCTCCCCAAGATCATCTGGTGTTCACCGCCTTCGACGTGACGGCGCTGACTGCCGTGGAGTTGCAGCTGGTGCTGGCCAAGTGGTCGGCAGCCATGGCCGAGATGACCGCGGGTTCCCCGGTGGGCAAGGTCCAGCCGGAGCGCGAACAGGGAATTCCCGTCGACACCGGTGAAGCCACCGACATGGGACCCCAGGGGTTGACGCTGACGCTCGGCTTCGGGCCGTCGTTATTTGATGAGAGGTTTGGGCTGGCCAAGTTCAAGCCAGCCGACTTTGCGGACCTCCCGGCCATGGCCGGTGAGTCGCTTAACCCGGCCCTGACCGGCGGAGACCTGTGTATCCAAGCTTGCGCAAATGATCCTCAGGTTGCCTACCATGCGGTCCGCAATTTGGCCCGCATGGCCAGGACAGCCGTCAAGACCCGCTGGACTGTGCTTGGTTTTGGTCGCGCCTCCGCTGGCGCCAATCAAGCCACACCACGAAACCTCATGGGCTTCAAGGACGGCACCCGCAATGTCAGCGGCACCACCGATCTCGGTGAGCACGTGTGGGCTGGCGCAGAAGCCGGTCAGCCATGGATGGTGGGCGGCAGCTACCTTGTGGCCCGGAAGATTCACATGCTGATCGAAACGTGGGATGAAGATCCCATCGGTGACCAGCAGAGCATTTTTGGCCGTACCAAGAAGGAGGGAGCTCCGCTGTCCGGCAGCAAGGAACATGACGTCCCGGACTTTCACGCCGCAGCAGCCGGAGCCCCCGTCATCCCCGCCGATTCGCATATTGCCTTGGCTGCGCATGAAAACAATAACGGCACCAAGATTCTGCGCCGAGGTTACAACTTCACGGACGGACTGGATTCGGTGGGCCGGCTGGACGCCGGCTTGATGTTCCTGAGCTTCCAAAAAAGCCCGGAGCAGTTCGTCACCCTCCAGCGAAAGTTGGGTAGCTCTGACCGCCTCAATGAATACATCCGGCACGTTGGCTCGGGAGTATTTGCCGTCCCGGCAGGGCTCCCCGCCGCGGGAAGTTATTACGGCAAGGAATTCTTCGCCTAAAGTCAGCCGGAGCTTAGAGGCAGCCGTACCTTAGAGCGCCGGGGCCACGATCACGTTGGTCCCGGCCTCTTTAAACGCTTCCAGCTGGGCGGCCGTGATGCGTGAATCCGTGATGAGGTTGCGGAAATCGTGCTCCTCCATGGTGGCGAAGGCGCGCTTGCCGATCTTGGATGCATCCGCCAAAATGTAGGACTCCGAGGAGCGCCGGGCCATCTTCGAGTTCACGGACGCCTCCCCCTCATCATTCGTGGTGGGACCCGATCCAGGTTCGATGCCGTTGACGCCAATGAACGCGATGTCCAGGGCAACCCGATCCAGGACGGTGTCGGCATAGGGACCCACCAGCTCGTAGGAGCGCGGGTTCACGATGCCTCCGGTGACCATGATCTTGAAGTTGGGCCGGATGGCCAGCTGTGCGGCAATGTTGATGGCATTGGTAACAACCGTCAACGTTGGCCGGTTGGACTGGACCATCAGGTCCTCGCGGGTGGACAGCACCTGGGCCAGCGCCGTGCTGGTGGTGCCACCACACAGCCCAATGACGGCACCCTTGGGAATCAGGGCACTCGCAGCATGGGCGATCTGTTGCTTTTCCTCCGCGTGGTCGTCACGGTTGTACCGGCCGGGAAGATCGTAGGAAACAGAACCGCTCGTGGCACCACCGCGGGTGCGCGTCAGCAGCCGCTCATTGGCCAAGGAGTCAAGGTCGCGGCGCGCAGTGGCAGGGGAAACCGCCAACTTTTCCACGATTTCCTCGACCTCTACCTGACCGAATTCGGCCAGGATGTCCAAGATCGCTGTGAGTCGTTCAGTTCTGTTCATCTGTCAATCCTAGGCGGCGAACCGGCCGTCACGTTTAGTTTTGAGTGTGGGTCGCGCCAGCAAACAACGCCAGCAACCGTGAAACCTCAGGAATAAGGGCTGCCCGACCGGCGCCCAGGTACTTCCGCGAATCCACCACTGCCGGGTTTTCATCCAGGTAGCTCCGAACGGCACGGGTGAAGAAGCCATTCAAATGTGTTGAAACGTTGATCTTGGTCATTCCCGCAACAATCGCTGCCACAATGATTTCGTCCGAAACGCCGGAGGAACCGTGCAGCACCAGCGGAACATCCAGTGCGGCCTTGAGCGCAGCAATGCGCTCAAGATTCAGGGCAGCACTGCGCTCGGTCATGGCGTGCGAGGAACCCACGGCCACGGCCAATGCATCGACTCCCGTTGCCGCAACGAAGGCTGCAGCCTCGGCCGGATCTGTCAGGACGCCGGGCGCATGTGCTCCGTCCTTGCCGCCCACCTTTCCCAGCTCTGCTTCCACGTACACTCCACGAGCGTGGGCGTAGGCGGCAACGCGGGCCGTCACCTCAACGTTTTGCTCATACTCAAAGTGCGCGCCGTCGTACATGATCGAGCCGAAGCCTAGGTCCACGGCCTGGTAAGCCAGTGCTTCGTCCTCCGCGTGGTCCAGATGCACGGCCACGGGTACGGATGCGTTGCGCGCGGCCGACAGTGTGGCCAGTGCAACAGGCTCCAAACCGCCATGGAACTTGGCGCAGTTCTCGGAAATCTGCAAGATGACAGGGCGTCCGGCAGCCTCGGCGCCACCGATCAACCCTTCGATGGTCTCCAGGTGGATCACATTGAACGCCCCCTGTCCCGTACCAGCCTTGGCCGCCAGGTCCATGATGTCGCGGGTGTTTGTCAAAGCCATGAAATGCGTTCCTTAGTGGTCTGTGATGATGAGTTTGTTGGCCAGCTCGGCGTGGTCCGGGGAAATTTCACCGGCTCCTGGCATGAGGACTGCTGCGGCGCTCCAGGCTGTGGCCCGGCGCAGAATCTCTCGCAGGCTCTCCTCGCCTTGGGCAAGTGCGACGGCGGCCGCACTCACCGCCGCGTCGCCGGCGCCCGTGGGGTTGCCACTGAGCGGAGCCGGTAGTTTCGCCTGAATCCAGCTCCCCGGGGCGTCGGCACTGAAGGCCAGCATGCCTTCCTCGCCCACGCTGACCAGCACACGCTTGGCACCAAGGCTCATGAGTTTGCGTGCCGCGGCGACCAGATCGGTCTCCCCCACGGCATCCATGAGCTCATGGTTATTGGGTTTGAGGAGATCCGCTCCGGCCCGTGCCGCGGCAAGAATGCCACTGCCTGAAGTGTCGATGATGGCCGGTACGCCCGCGGCATGGGCCAGGGCCACCAAGGCCGGATAAAAATCTGCGGGTGCATGTTCCGGCAGGGAACCCGAGCCAACCAAGACGCCCGGGCGGCGCACGCCGTCGGCCAATTGAACGCCGGCGAGGTTATCCACGACGGCGGCGGCCAGCGCCTGCCATTCGGCGGCAGTCAGCGCCGGTCCGAGCTCGTTGAAAATGCTGGTGGTGTTGCCTTGCGCGGTGTCCACGAACGCTATCGTGCGGCGGGTTGGAGCTACCACTGGCACCAGGTGATGCAGGATTCCGGCGGACGCCAGATCAGCCCGGAGCTCCTCACCGGTGGAGCCTCCGGATGTGGCGATGGCCAGGGTCGGGTAGCCCAGTTGATGGGCCACGCGCGAAACATTCAGGCCCTTCCCGCCGGCCCGGCTCAGCGGAGTGGGTACACGGTGAGAGGATCCCAAATGAATACCGGCGACGGTGTAGGTGACATCGACTGCTGGGTTGGGCGTGACGGTAAGGACCAGATTGTTGCCGTTCATTAGCTTCCCGCCAAGCTGCGTGCCTTCAACGCCGAGCCAATCAGGCCGGCGTTCTCCCCCAGTGCCGCGTGGATGAATTCGGGGCGGCGGTGGAAGGTCAGCAACTGGTCAACGCGCGCGGCCAGCGGTTCGAAGAGCGCCGCCCCGGCCATGGACAGGCCTCCGCCAAGGACCACGGTTTCGGTGCCGAGGATGGAGACACATTGCGCCACGCTGAAGGCGAGGGCGTCGATCGCATCCTTCCAGATGCCCGCGGCGGCGGCGTCGCCTTCGGCTGCCAGCGCCAAAACGTCCCGGGCGCCGGCAACGGCCGTGCCGCTTGTCTGGGTGTAGCGCCGGGCCACGGCACCTGCGGAGCCCAACGATTCCATGATGACCAAGGAACCGTCCGGGCCCGGAACCATGGCGTGTCCGATCTCGCCCGCGTAACCGCCGCCGGCCACGCGGTGACCGTCGCACAGAACAGCACCGGCAATACCGGTGCCGATCACCAAGATCAGCACGTCTTTCTTTCCCACGGCGGCACCTAGACGGAATTCAGCCTCACCTGCCATGCCGACGTCGTGCCCAAAACCAACGGGAAGGCCAAGGGCCTCGGTGAGGGTTGCAGTGAACGGAAAATCCTTCCAGCCAAGGTTGGCCGAATAGATGCCAATCCCGGCGTCCTCGTCCACGATGCCCGGCACCGTCACGCCGACAGCGGCGATGAGCAGTTCCGGATGGGCAGCACGGTATTCGCCGGTGAGCTCCACGATCCTCGCGCAGACGCTCTCGCCGGTGCGGCCAGCCTCCAAGGGGGTGGGGTGGCGCTGCACGTCAAGCACTTCAACGTCGCCGCGGGCCAGATCGCCCAAGACAATTCCCGATTTCATGTCGGTCCCGCCAACATCAAAAGCCAGGACAACGTTGGTGCGATCCACTGCGGCTACGCCCGGCTGCTGACCGGGCACGGCGGCCGGGTCCGTCAAAGTGTTCATATGAGGTCTTTCGGTGCCAGGGCCCACGGGCTTAATAAGGAAAAGCTTGTAGAGGAACAGCTGCTGGAAAGCAAACGTTGGGCAACCCACCACATTCGTGGGCTGCCCAACACTTTAGCGCGGTGAACGGGCACCGGCCGGGTTTGCTCGTTCGGGACGATTAGGCGTCCAAGATGACCGAACGCGTCAGGTTGCGGGGCAGATCCGGGTTCATGCCCCGGGCGCGGGCCCGCTCAAGGGTGATGCGGTGGACGCGGGCCAGCTCGGCCAGCGGGTGGGTGTCGGTGTTGATGTAGATCGCACCGGTCTTGGCAACGTCGCGGTCAAGACCTTCGGGCTGCTCACCAAACATCCAGGTGACGCGGTTCGGTGCCGCAATGGAGATGGGGCCATGGCGGTATTCCTTGGCCGGGTAGGACTCGGTCCAGCCCTGAACTGCTTCGCGCATTTTCAAACCGGCCTCGTGGGCCAGGCCGACTGTCCAGCCAGTGCCAAGGAAGGTGAACTGCTCGGCGTCGATCAGCTCCTGCTCCACCGGGGCGGTCACAGCGGTCCGGGCGTCCTCAACGGCCACGCTGAGATCAATGCCGACGCTCGTGAGGAGGTAAGCCAGTGCGGTGGTGGCAAAGCGGGTCTGCACCACTGACTGCTCATCCGCATAGGGAAGCTCGACGACGGCATCGGCCAGGGCCATGATCGGAGACTCGATGTCGCCCACCAGGGCAACGGTGCGCACGCTGCCCTTGATGGCCGTCAGGATTTCCAGGACCTCGGTGGTGGTTCCGGAGCGGGTAATGGCAACCACTGCGTCATAACCGCGGTCCGCACCAAGGAAGGCCTCGGAGGCAGCAAATGCGTCGGTGACACCCTTACCAGCAGCTTCACGCGCTGTGGCGTAGCTCTGGGCCATGAACCAGGAGGTTCCGCAGCCGATGACGGCTACGCGCTGGCCGTCGGCGGGGAGCAGGTTTTCACTCTTTGCCTGCGCAATGGCCTGCGCCCAAACTTCAGGCTGGCTGGTGAGTTCAGCATCCATGAAGGGGCCAAGCTGGGTGATATCGCTCATGCTGCGCGTTCTCCTTTTAATGGGACGAAATAGGGGCTTTCTGGGGCCTCAGCGCCGCCGATTCCCGGCAGCTTGAAGCGTTTTCGTTAACTTAATCGTAACACATCATGATCATAAGTTGATTGAAAACGTCAACTTCAATCACTTGTCCTATCGGATGAAATCACAACATTTCTTCGGGAAACTTCACGTAAAGATTCCCGAAACACTCGTCACGTCGACGACGCACTGCTACGGTGTTATGGATAACAGTGATGCATACCACGTTGTGGGGGCTTCGCTCGGCTGGCCTCACAACTATCAGCTTCGTCCACTCAAGTGCGCAAAACGCCGCTTGAACCCGCACCAAAGATCTTCAAGGAGTTCTTGATGTCATTCACTCGACACCACCGCACGTGGTTGGGGATGGGGATCGCCGGAGCCGTCATGGCCGGCACCATCATCCCCCTCGCTGCGGCCGTTCCGGCCTTGGCCGCAGAGGGCACGGCGGTGATCACCTCCGGACAACTCGCCGTGGAAGTCTCCACCGCGTTCCCCCAAGCGTTGAAATACACCCTTGCCGATGGCGGGACACCCAAGACCATGACGGGCGCTACCGTTGTCGCGACAAAGATGCGCATCAACGGCGTCGATCAAGCCGTCAGCGTGACCTCCACGGTCAATGCCGATGGTGCCTCGATCGATTACACGATCAACGTCCCCGGCATGGATGGCATCAGCCTCAAGGCCAAGCTCTCGGTGGCGAAGAACGTGCTGACGTTCAACATCACCGAGATTAATGAATCCGGCGCGGATAAGGTCAATCGGGTCCAGATCATGGATCAAGACCTGGTCACCGTTTCCTCCGCTGAAGCCGGCGCGTCGGTGGCTACTGCCGTTGTCTCGACCGACCGGGCCATAACCGGAGACAAGATCACCCCCATCACGGCAGGGACGGCGGTTGACGCTGCGGCCCAGACATCCATGGTTGCCATCGCCAACAATGCCGGTCTTGCTGCTGGTTTTGAGAGCAATTCGTTGTACGACGGCGCATGGTCGTCGGCAGACAACGCACTCGCCGCCTCCGAGCGCGGGCGTTTCTGGCGGCAGGTCAAGGCCGACGGCGTCAACAAGAAGGTGGGCATCTCATCAGGTGCGTGGTTGTACCGCGCCAAGGATTCCACCGAGACCGAGCCGTTGCCCGAGGCCAAGGTCATCATCACCGGTGATGCAAATGCGGACGGCACCATCAACTGGCAAGACGGCGCCATCGCCTCTCGCGACATTCAATACAAGCCCAAGGGCTGGGAAGATGTGAAGAACCGCGTTGTTCAGAACATCCCCTTCAACTTCGCCAGCCAGGCCACCAACCCCTTCCTGCGGACCCTTGACGACGTCAAGCACACTGCACTTGCCACCGATGGTTTGGGCCAGTACTCGCTTCTGAAGGGATTCACCTCCGAAGGCCACGATTCTGCCAACACGGACTTTAGCGGCAACTGGAACGAACGCGCCGGCGGCATCAAGGACATGAACTCACTGCTGACGCAGGCCAAGGAATACGGCGCCACGTTCAGCGTTCATATGAATAACACCGAGGCGTATCCCGAGTCCAAGGCATTTAGCGACACCTTCATCAAGCAGCCGCCGGGCAAGGGCTGGAACTGGCTGGAGCAGTCCTACTACATCGACCAGCGCCGCGACGTTCTCTCCGGGGACCAGAACAATCGCATCAAGGGTCTGGACGATGCCGCCGATGACAATCTGACGGCTAACTACATTGACGTGTACTACGAGTCCGGCTGGGTTGGCGAGCGCCTGCAGCGCAACATCATGGACAACGGCTTCTCCGTTTCCTCCGAATTTGCCAACTCCATGGTCCGCAACAACACCTGGTCACACTGGGCCGTTGATGAAAAATACGGTGGAAGCACGCTCAAGGGGTGGAACTCGGAGATCATCCGCTTTGCCCAGAACACCCAACGCGATATCTGGAACCCGGATCCGCGCCTTGGCACCCAGCACATCATTGAATGGCAGGGTTGGACAGGACAGAACAACTACAACGCGTTCATGAAAAATGTGTGGGACAACAACGTCCCAGTGAAATTCCTGCAGCAGCAGGAAATCTCCACGTGGACCCCCGAGGCGATTACGCTCGGGAACAACCTGCGCGTGACGGGCACCTCTCTGGAGAATCGCATCATCACTCAGAAGGGCGTTGAGGTTCTCAAGGGCCACGACTATCTTCTGCCGTGGTCAAGCGAAGCAGTGCAGTTTGGCGAAACCGCCGCCAATGACACGGACAAGCAATCCAAGCTGTACAACTACAGCGCCGCTGGCGGTGCCCAAACGTGGACTCTGCTGCCCGAGTTCGCCAACCAGACAACTTTGAAGCTGTACGAGCTCACGGATCAGGGACGTACGTTCGTGAGTGACGTTGCCGTCACCGCCGGCAAAATCAACTTGACCCCGAAGGCAAACACCGCCTACGTCCTGGTGCCCACCACGGCACTGGCGACTACCCCGGCCGTCTCGGCTGTTGACACTGTCATCCCCAACGCCGATACCAACTGGGGTGCCAGCACGGGCATCAAGGATCCCGGATTCAATGCCGGGAACCTGACGGCATGGAGCCCTCAGGGAGCTGTGAGCCTTGCGCGCTCAGCCAAGGGACTCACCTCGGCCAAGCTCGGCGATGGCGCCTCAAGCATCACGCAAACTCTTGGCGCGCTAAACGCCGGCACATACTCCATCAGTGCGTGGGTTGAAATCGACCCCACTTTGGCGAGTGTGGAAAAGTTCCCGCGCGGTAAGCGTGAAACTACGCTTAGCGCCGCGGTCTCCGGCTCAGCTGCCGTGACAAACACGGTGAACTCCTCCACCTTGTTCAACACGGTGGCGGCAGACCAGAAGAACAGGACCTACGCCCAGCGCGTCAGTGTTTTGGTTGATGTGAAGGCCGACGGCGACAAGCCGGTCCTGACGATCTCCGCCGGAGCCGGCACTACTGCGGTGTTGGTGGACGACGTCCGCGTGGTCAAGACCGCAAAGGTGACGGCGTCCGACGTCGTAAGCGGCACAGCGCCCAGCGGCGTGGTCCTCGCGGAAGACTTTGAAAACGTCGACCAGGGCTGGGGACCGTTCGTCAAGGGCGACGCCGGCGGCATCACCGACCCGCGCACCCACCTGGCGCCGATCCACGCCCCCTTCACGCAGAAGGGCTGGAACGGCAAGGTCATGGACGATGTTCTCGACGGCACATTCTCCCTGCACGCCCACGAGGAAAACGGTGGTCTGGTGTACCGGACCACCACGGCCACCGTGCCGTTTACGGCTGGCCACGACTACGAAATCTCCTTCAACTACCAGTCCACCAAGGCTAATGAGTACTCCTGGGTGGGTGGTTATGACGGCTCTGCCGGAGCTGTTCAGACGCAATCGACCCCGTTCCCAGCTATGCACGAAACGACTCGCTGGGTGCAAAACTTCACGGCCTCGGCCTGTGGCGACAGCTACGTTGGGCTGTTGCGCACCGGTTCCACGGCCGCCGATCTGTCCTTGGACAACTTGTTGATCCGTGACCTGGGCGAATCCACAACAACCCCGGCCTGCGCGCAGCTTTCGCTGGCACAAACCGGACCCATCATTGAGCAGAACACCAACAATGAATTCACCTCAACCCTGGTCTCCAATGAGCCGGCCCCGGTGAACAACGCTGCGGTGACACTGGCGCTGCCGGAAGGCTGGACCGCTACCGCAACAACTCCTGCGACAGCAGCAACGCTGGCACCGGGAGCCAAGCTCGTGACGAAGTGGAATGTCTTTGCCCCGGCCTCGGCCGACGGCAGCTACAACGTCACGGCGGAATCGAAGTACACCACCACGGTTGACCCGATCGGCGAGCGCAAGGCGGAATCCACGCTGGGCGTCTACACCATGCCGCACCCGCCCGTGAAGGACAGCTATGCGTCCGACATGCAGTGGATCGGCACCCCCACCAATGGGTGGGGACCGGCCGAGAAGGATCTGACGAACGGTGAGCAGGGCGAGAAGGACGGCCCGGCCATCATGCTGGATGGCAAGGCCTACGCCAAGGGCTTGGGCGTGCACGCAGCGTCCAACGTCAAGTACTTTGTTGGCACACAATGCACCGCGTTCACGGCTGTCATCGGCATTGACGATTTCCAATCAACCAAGGGATCGGTCATCTTCAAGGTGCTCGGCGACGGCGTGGAATTGTTCAACTCGGGCGTGCTGACGGGTTCCTCACCGGCGACGCCCATCAATGTAGACCTGAAGGGTGCCAAGTATGTTGAGCTCGTCGTTGACCCCAACGGCAGTAACGGCAACGACTGGGCAGACTGGGCGGATGCCATGTTCCGCTGCTCCGATGAGTCCCCCGCACTGGCACTGACCCCCGTGGTCAACCCGGGCGGGCCGCTGGAACGCGGCCTGGACTTCAGCGTCACTGTTGGCGAGCTGACGGCCGGTTCGGAGGCCACGTTCTCACTCGGCACCGCCGAGCTCGGTAAAGCCACGGCCTCCGCTGAAGGCGTGGCCACCTTCGCCTCAACGGTTGCGGCCGACGCCGCCGTTGGTGCTGCAACCATCACGGTTGCTGGCACCGATATGAATGGCAAGGCGGCCACCGGCTCCGCGGCAGTCACCATTGTGGGCGATCTGCCCGCTGCTCCCACCGCGGACGTCTTTGCCAGCGATATGGAGTTTGTGGGCACACCCGCCAACGAGTGGGGTCCTGTTGAGCGCGACCAGAACAACGGCGAAAACGCCGAGGGCGACGGCGCACCCATCACCATCGACGGGAAGGTCTACGACAAGGGACTTGGCGTTCACGCCGATTCCAGTGTTGGCTTCTATCTGGGTGGGAAGTGCACCACATTCAGCGCCGTCGTCGGTATTGACGATGCCAAGCTGCCGAAGGCACACCGCGGCAACGTGGTGTTCACGGTTGTGGGCGATGGCAAGACGCTTGCCACCTCACCTCAGCTGACAGTCGACAGTGACGCCGTCACGCTTACCGCTGATGTGACTGGTGTCCGTTTCATCGATCTGAACGCTGCCAAGGTGGCAGTGGCCGGGCTGAACGGTGACGAGTGGGCCGACTGGGCCGATGCCAAGTTCAGCTGCGCCGACGAGACGCCTGCCTTGGTGCTGGCACCGACAGTCGAGGGCGGCAACGCCGTCGAGCAGGGGTCAAGCTACACAGTGACAGTTGCGGACCTGCAGGCCGGTTCTCCAGCTACCTTGCAGCTGGTCGACGGCGGGGAACTCACCGCCGTTGCCAACGCTGAAGGCGTGGCAACGTTCACCTTGGTGGTCCCGGAGAATGCAACGGTGGGTGCAGCTGCACTGACAGCCACCGGCACCGACAAGTTCGGCAAGGCTGCCACCGGCACCACCATCATCTCGGTGACGGCTAAGCCGGTTGAACCTTCCGAGCCGGGATTCACCCCGGAAGCGGCGAACCTGAAGTCACTGAAGAAGGACACCCAGGTTGATCTTGGCCTGGGCTCCGCGGAGTTCAAGCGCGGACCCTCCGAGGTGACGCTGACCAACCTTGCCGCCGGCGAGTGGTTCTACGTCTATCTCAACAGCGACGGACTCGGCTGGCACCAGGCACTGCCGGACGGCACCATCGAGGTCAATACGCCGGAGAGCACCCGCCCCGGCGACAACAAGGTGGTCCTGTTCAACGAGGCTGGCAGCCTCCACGGATGGGCAGCCCTCAAGGTCACCGGCCCGCCGGTGAAGTAGCACCCGCAGTTCCAAACAACCGGCCCCATCCGTGTGCAACCGCACGGGTGGGGCCGGCTTTTTAACACGTGGTTACGGTTGGCTTGAGCCCGGCCATATCCAGCTGTCAGACTACTCAGATGACGATCCCGCTAAGGCTTATTGCTATCAGCCCCGAGTCCTTCCCTGCATGGCGCGAACGAAGCCGTAGCGAGTATGAGTCCGATCTTGTCGCGACAGGAGAATCCGCACAGTCGGCACGGCAACGCGCCGAAGCAAGCCTTGCCGAGGCCTTTCCGCAAGACGTGCCAACACCGGACAATGCTGTGTTTGATGTGGCGGACGAGAGCGGGACAATCGTCGGGTACCTCTGGGTTGGCACAGACACCTCAGGAGATAGCCAATCGTGGTGGGTCTGGGACATCGTCATCAACCCGGATCAACGCGGCAAGGGCCTGGGCAGGGCAACCATGCTCAAGGCCGAGGAGTATGCACGCTCCCAAGGAGCCGTAACGTTGGGGCTCAGCGTCTTCGGCTTCAACAAGGCCGCCCGAGGTCTCTACGACTCCTTGGGGTATGAGACCGTCACCGTAAAAATGCGCAAGAAACTCTAAGCAGTTTGAGTTACCGCATTTCCGCGTGCATGCGGATCTGAAGCTCAGACTCCGGAGAGTCGTTCGGGTCCATGCCGAACAACCACGTCAGCCCCTTCAGCCCTCGGGAGTCACGCCCTACAAGTGCGACCGCTATCAGTGTCTCCGCGGAAGCCTCTTGCTGCGCCCACTGGAGAACCTCACCAAACGTGGCATCGGAAACATCGAAGGTCGTGACCGCGAGGTCAGCTCCCTGAGCAAAGTACACCCTGAAAACGGAGTCGTGTTGCTCCCAGGTACTGTCGCGTTCGTCTACTTCCTCGATATTCATAGTGACCATCTTAGGGACAGCACCGCCAACTACACCTTTCGTTGGCCCGCCCGCCACACCGCAGCCGTCAACGGAATCCCCGGACGGTAGGCCAAATGGGTCGCCGAGGGGGCCTTGAGTAAATGCAGGTCCGCCCGGTGCCCAACAGCGATGGAGCCAACGGCCCGCTGACCATCAACATCGGCCCCGGACTCGCGGCCCAGGGCCAGCGCTCCCCCAAAAGTCGCCGCCCGCACGGCCTCGTCAACACTGAGCCCCATCTGCAGGACAGCGGTCGTCACGCAGAACGCCATGGAGGAGGTGTACGACGTTCCCGGATTGCAGTTCGACGCCATGGCAATCTGCACCCCCGCATCCAATAGCTGGCGTGCCGGGGCCAACGGCGCACGGGTGGACAGATCACAGGCCGGCAGCACCGTGGCGACCGTCCCACGAACCCCAGCACCGCGCCCTGCATTAGCAGCCGCATCCCAACCGGACCATGACTGCCCAAGGTTCGCAACGTCGTCGTCCGTTAGAAAATTGACGTGGTCAACACTTGCCGCACCAAACTCCACCGCGAGCGCAACGCCGTCGCCGTGGCCCAACTGATTCCCATGAACCCGCAGGCCCAACCCGGCCTCGCGGCACGCCGTCAGCACCCGCCGGCTCTGCTCAGGAGTGAACGCGCCGCGCTCGCAGAAGACGTCGGCCCAGCTCACGTAGGGGCGGACCGCCTCGAGCATCTCGGTGCACACGAGCTCGGTATACGCATCGGCGTCTACCCCCTCCGGCACCAGGTGCGCGCCGAGGTAGGTGACCTCGTCGGCTACGGTGGAGGCGATCCGGGCGCTGCGGCGTTCATGTTCAACGTCCAGACCATAGCCGGTTTTCGTCTCCAAATAGGTGGTCCCCTGCGAGACCGCCTCGGCGACGCGGCCCATGCCCAGCCGGGTGAGGTCATAGTCGCTAGCGGCGCGGGTGGCATTGACGGAGACGGCGATTCCGCCTGCACTGTAACTTTCGCCGGCCATACGCGCCTCGAATTCGGCTGTGCGGTCCCCTGCGAAGATCAGGTGCGTGTGGGAATCCACCCAGCCCGGCAGCACGGCCCGCCCCTGCGCGTCGGTGACGGTGTCGGCGGCCGGCGCGTGCACGGCGTCGCCAATCCAGGCGATCCGCTCCCCCTCGAGCACCACGGCCGCATTCCGCCGGGTGCCATGCTCGCGGTCCTGGGTCATCAATTCACCGATGTTGGTGATCAGTTCGCTCATGTCCCTAGCGTACGACGCCGGATGGCTGGCTTGTGCGCCCCCGCGACGGCTTGAGTCTGGGATGGCGGACACCTGACGCCATCCCGGCTTGCGGCGGCGGAGCGGTACCCCGGACAATTGACTTCATGACCTTTGTTTCCCTCTTGGCCTTTGCCGGACTGTGCCTCATGTTGGCTCTCATTCCCGGGCCGGACACCTTCATGGTGCTGCGCATTTCCCTCAACCGAGTGGGTGCGGGCATTTCTGCGGCAGCCGGTTCCGGCACGGGCGCACTGGTGTGGGCGGCTCTGGTGGGGCTGGGCTTGGCAGCCATTCTGGAACAGTCGGCAGAGGTTTTCCGCTGGATCAAAATTGCCGGTGGTTTGTACCTCCTATATCTGGGTGTCTCCTCCTTCATCAAGGCCCGCAAAGCCGCTAAGGCCGGGATCACGGCAGGCGAAGATGCTAACCAGCCGTTGGCGTACAGCAAGCGCGCCGGATATGCCGCCGGACTTGTCTCGACCATCTTGAACCCCAAGGTTGGCCTCTTTTACCTAGCTGTGGTGCCGCAGTTCATTCCGCATGGCGTCAATACGCTGGCCACGGCGATGGTGCTGGGCCTGACGCTGGCAGTGATTGGATTCCTGTACCTAGCAACCATCGCCATCGTGGCGTACAAGGCCATGAAGTGGCTGCGTAAGCCCAAGGTCAACACGTTGATCGAACGCATCAGCAGCGGCATCCTTGCCGTTCTCGGCGTGGGTGTCATGGCCTCCGGAGCTACAAGCTAACTGCTCCTTCGCTTTCTGCGTACCGTTGTTCTCGAACGGGGCGCAGACGTGGGGAAAACGCGCCCCGTCACCGGAAGCCCGCGTGACTGCATAGACTTGTGGCATCGAATCCGGCGGCGTAGAGAGAGCCCATGTCTAGTTGTTGCAGTCCCGGCCCGTCCGAACACCACGACCACGGCCCCGAATCACCCCAGACGTTCACACTCAGCGTCCCCCCTCGCTACGCCGCCACCGCTGTCCACACCGAGGTAACCATCTCGGCCGGCACCTTCGCTATGGGTGATCCTTTCGACGAGGGCTACCCGAACGACGGCGAAACGCCCGTGCATCCCGTGGAGCTCTCCGCCTTCAGTATCGACACCACCGCCGTCAGCAATGCCGCTTTTGCCGCGTTCGTTGACGCCACCGGATATCGCACCGAGTCAGAGCTGTATGGCACCTCGGCCGTGTTCCACCTTGCAGTCCAAGCTGACAAGGCGGACATCCTCGGCACGGCCTCCGGCACTCCCTGGTGGCTCAACGTGCGCGGCGCCGATTGGGCTCATCCGGCCGGGCCGCTTTCACACTGGCAGGACATCCCCGACCACCCCGTCACGCAGGTCTCCCATAGCGACGCGCTGGCGTATTGCGCCTGGTCCGGGCGTGCGCTTCCCACGGAAGCGCAGTGGGAGTACGCGGCCCGCGGCGGTCTGGAACAGGCCCGCTACCCATGGGGGAACGAACTCCACGGCGCGGGTTCCGACGGCGCACTGCTGCACAATTGCAATATTTGGCAGGGCACCTTCCCCTCCGAAAATACCTGCGACGACGGATTCCTCACCACCGCCCCCGTGAACAGCTTCGAGCCCAACGGCTTTGGCCTGTATCAAACGAGCGGGAATGTCTGGGAGTGGTGTGCCGACTGGTTCCTACCCAAGTACTACAAGAGCTGCCTCGCCAAAGGCACCGTCACAGATCCGCCCGGCCCCACGATCGGCCGTGGCAGGGTCATGCGCGGCGGCTCGTACCTATGCCACGACTCCTACTGCAACCGCTACCGTCTGGCCGCCCGCAGCTCCAACTCCCCCGAATCTGCCAGCGGCAACTTGGGATTCAGGACCGTTTCGGTGACAGCGTAAGGACCGTCGCGTCGTCGGCCACCTCGCCGATCTCTGCTTGTTTCACGCGCAGCTCATGCATCAGCCCGAGCGCGTCGAGGGTGGTGCTCGTGCGGGCCAGAAATTCCTCCGGCCCGCTGACAATTCCAAGGTCGACGGCGCGCCAAGCCCCGTCGCTGGCCATCACCATGAGCTCGGGCTGGCTCAGCTGCACCACGTGGGCGTGATCCGCGGCGTCGAGTTCTCGCCGGGCCACCCACAAGTTGCCGGGGGTGTTGCGTAATTCGCGATCACGGATGAGAAGCGCGCGGCGCTCGGCAGCATCAACGGTCCGACGTGAGGCCTCCAGATCGACCCGCGCGTCGGCGTCGCCTGCCCGCACGAGGTGGGTGACGCCGTCGGACGTTCTGACCACCACCGTGCAGTCAGCAAGACTCGCGACCTCCACGCCGTCGCTGTTGAGCTGAGCCACCGATATCGCCGCACTGGGAAAGCGGACGCGCTCCTCTCCGACGAGTGGCACCGCAATCTGGTCGATGGCAGACAACGCGCCCGCCAGCAAGGAACGGACACCGGCCCGGCTGGCGTCAGTAGGGCCCTCGGCCAAAATGACGGTGAGCTGCTGGGCCAACCACTGCGGGTTCGAGGCGGCCGGCAGCTCGAGCGGCTCCAGCAAAGAGGTGGCGCCGTCGATCACCCAAGCGTTGGGGCCGTTGAAGCCACACGAGTCTTCCGTGACGTGGGCGTCGCCCTCAAATTGCACGCGTGCGCGGATGTCCCAGCTAAAAGTCATGCTTTTATCCTGCCACGTGCAGACGCCGCTATGAGTCTGCGTAGCCCGCCGCGTTAAACCCCGCGGGCGGCGACGAAGGCGCTCACGCAGGCCTCGACGTCGTCAGTGCTGTGGGCGGCGGAGAGCTGTACGCGGATACGGGCGGCACCGCGCGGGACTACAGGGAAGCTGAACGCGGTGACAAAAACGCCGTGCTCCAGCATCGCATCAGCTACGCGGGCGGCCTCGACGGCGTCGCCGAACATGACAGGGACAATGGCGTGCTCGCCGGGGAGCAACTCGAAGCCCTCCTCGCTCATGCGACGGCGGAACAGTGCGGCGTTCGCAAAGAGCTTCGTGCGGAGTTCCGCGGAACCGGCCACGAGTTCCAGGGCCTTGAGCGTTGCTGCCACGATGGCGGGTGCCAGCGAGTTGGAGAACAGGTAGGGCCGGGCCTTCTGGCGCAGCATAGCGACGATCTCGCCGCGGCCGGAGACGTAGCCGCCCGATGCGCCGCCGAGTGCCTTGCCGAAGGTGCCCGTGTAGATGTCGACGCGCTCCGAGACACCGGCGTGTTCCGGAGTTCCGGCTCCCGTGGCGCCCATGAAGCCGACGGCGTGGGAGTCATCGACCATGACGAGGGCGTCGTACTTGTCGGCCAGATCGCAGATGGCTGCCAGCGGGGCGAGGAAGCCGTCCATGGAGAACACGCCATCGGTGACGATGATGGTGCGGCGGGCGCCGGCACCATCATTCAGTGCGGCGGCGGCCTGCAGCTGGGTCTCCAGATCGGCCATGTCCTGGTTGGCATAGCGGAAGCGGGCGGCCTTGGACAGGCGGATGCCGTCGATGATGGAGGCGTGGTTCAGCGCATCGGAAATGATGGCGTCTTGGGCCCCGAAGAGTGATTCAAAGACGCCACCGTTGGCATCGAAACAGGACGAGAACAGAATGGTGTCCTCGGTGCCGAGGAATGTCGAGACGGCCGCCTCGAGTTCCAGGTGCAGGTCCTGGGTGCCGCAGATGAAGCGGACGCTGGCCATGCCGAAGCCGTGGCTGTCCATGGCGTTCTTGGCCGCGCCGATGATGTCCGCGTGGTCTGCCAGGCCCAAGTAGTTGTTGGCGCAAAAGTTCAGCACGGGTGCGGTGGCGCCGTCCAACGGGCCGGCCGTGACGTGGCTGGACTGGGCGGAGGTGATCTGGCGTTCGGTCTTGAACAACCCGGCGGTGCGGATCTCGGTCAGCTCGGCGGCGAGCTGGTCTTTCATGGAGGTGTACATGGGACTCCTTGGAGTGAGGTGAGGGAAGTGGGAGGAGGTACGACGGCGGGAGGTGGGGTCCCGCCGTCGTGCGCGGAATTGCCGGCGTGGAAAACTAGGAGAAAACGGACCAGTCAAGGACCACTTTGCCACCCCGACCGGAGCGGGCGATCTCGAAGGCCTGCTCCCATTCGGTGGCGGGAAGGACGTCCGTGACAACCGAGGCGACGGCGGCGCGCAGGACCGGGTTGGAGGAGAGCATGGCGGACATGGCGTACCAGGTTTCAAACATTTCGCGGCCGTAAATGCCCTTGAGCGTGAGCATGTGGGTGACGACCTTGCCCCAGTTGATGTCGATGGACTCGCTGGGGAGCCCGAGCATGGCGATGCGGCCGCCGTGGTTCATGTTGTCGATCATCTCGGGCAGCGCGGTGGGGTGGCCGGACATTTCCATGCCGATGTCGAAGCCCTCGCACATGCCTAGCTCCAGTTGAGCATCCTTGAGTCGTGTGGTGGCGACGTTGACGGCGAGGTCCGCGCCCATCGCGGCGGCCATGGCCAGGCGGGGTTCGGAAACATCGGTGATGGCAATCTTGCGGGCACCGGCATGGCGGGCAACGGCCACGGCCATCAGCCCGATCGGGCCAGCGCCGGTGACGAGGACGTCCTCGCCGACCAGGCCAAAGCTCAGTGCCGTGTGGACAGCGTTGCCCAGCGGGTCAAAGATGGCGCCGAGTTCCGGGGTGATGGACGAGTCCTTGTGCACCCAGACGTTGGACTCGGGGATGACAACGTATTCGGCAAACGCTCCATCGCGCTGCACTCCAACGGAGATGGTGTTGATGCACATGTGGCGTCGGCCAGCGCGGCAGTTGCGGCACATTCCGCACACCACGTGGCCCTCGCCGGAGACCTTGTCGCCTACCTTGACGTCGCGGACGTCAGCGCCGACCTCCACCACCTCGCCGTAGAATTCATGCCCTGCGATGAGCGGGGCGTTGATGGTCTCCGCGGCCCACGCATCCCAGGCCTGGATGTGCAGATCGGTGCCGCAGAGGCCCGTGGTGTGCACCTTGATCTTTACGTCCCGCACGCCCGTTTCCGGTTCGGGACGGTCAACGAGCTCGAATCCGGCGTGGGGACCGGACTTGTACAGTGCTTTCATAAACGCGCGCCTTCGGGGTCAAGAAACTCATGTTCGGTTGTGTGCTGAATCCATTACAGCGTCCGAAACCAGTTAGCACAATGAGAATTTTCAACATCATCGATTAAGTAATTGCTAAATGGTAATGTGTTGACGTGGAAATTCATCAACTTCAAATGCTGCGAGATCTCGGCGAGCTCGGCAGCGTCAAGGCCGTCGCCGACGCCCTGTCCGTCACGCCGTCGGCGGTCTCGCAGCAAATCTCCCTGCTCCAGCGCCAGGTCGGCACGCCGCTGACCCGCAAAGAGGGGCGCAATCTGGTGCTCACGGAGGCCGGGAAGGTGCTGGCCGACGCCGGCGCGGGTGTCATCAGCGCCATGGCCACCGCGAAAGCGGCGATCGGCGGCTACCAGCAGGACGCCGGCGGAATTGTCAGTGTCAGCGGTTTCCACAGCGCCGGGCAGGCCCTGTTCGCGCCCTTGGTTCGCAGGATGGCCGACGGCGGATCTCCCGGAACCGCCGCCGCGGCGTCTGTCCCGCGGGTCAGGCTCAGCGACGAAGACGTGGCCCAGCACGATTTTCCGGCGCTGACTGCCCGCTACGATCTGGTGCTGGCGCACCGCATGGATCACAGTCCGGCCTGGCCGGACTCCCGCGTCAGGGTCATCCCACTCGCCCACGAACCGCTGGATATCGCGGTTGCCGCTGATCATCCGCTGGCAGCTCTTCCCGAGCTATCACCGGAGGACGTGGTGGCCTACCCGTGGGTGGCCAGCCGCAGCGGCTACTCCCCCGCGGATGTGCTGACAGCGATCGGGGCGGTTGCCAGTCGGCCCGTGGACGTGGTGCACCGCATCAACGATTACTCCGCAGCCGCGGCACTGGTTTCCACGGGCGACGTCATCGGGCTACTGCCGCGCTATACCTCCGGTCACGCCCTAGATGCCGGTGTGGTGCTTCGACCGCTGACCGGCATCAGCACGCGGCGGCGAATTGATTTACTCGCCCGGCCCGAGACACTCAAACGAGCCTCGGTCATGCTGGTGGCGCAGGCGCTGGCGGACATCATGGCCGAGCTGACTGCCACCTGATTCCAACCCTCGCTCAGATCCGGGGCACTACCAGCCAACGCTCGCTCTGCATAGGGAGCGAGCGTTGGGAAAAAACGCCCCGGATGTGATCGAGCGTCGGGTTAGCGGCGAGCGTCGGGTTAGCGGCGGGGTTGGCCGGCGTTGAAGTACTCGACCCATTCCGCCGGAAGCGCCGGGATATCCAAGGCGCCGCCACCGCTGCGCAACGATTGCGCCGCCACAACACCTGCGGCCACGGCTTCACGCGCCGCAATGGGAGAGGTCTCGGTCATGCCGCCGTCCCGGGCAAAGCGGAGGAACTCGGCAATGAGCAGCGGATCGGCACCGCCGTGGCCGCCGTCGCCGTCGCGGATTTCAATGTCCAGATCCGGTGTCACAAAGCCGTTCTGAGAGCGGCTGGTCCACACCTTGATGGAATCACCGGGACCATCGCCGAAGTTTTCCATCCGGCCCTTGGTACCAATGACCATGTAGTTGCGCCAGTAATCCGGCGTGAAATGGCATTGCTGGTATGACGCCAAGGCGCCGTTGTCCAGCACCATCTGCATCATGGAAATGTCTTCCACATCGATGACGGGGTTCAGGTCCGTTTGCTCCGCGGGCGGCCAGTTGTCGAGGGAGAACCAGTCCCCCATCCGGCGATCGCTATTGTCGCGACGGCTGGCCACGTCACCGTAGACTGCCAGATCACCTATAGCGGAAACCTTCTTGGTGTACCCACCAGCCAACCAGTGGATCACATCGATGTCATGAGCGCCCTTTTGCAACAGCAGGCTCGTGGTGTTCGCCCGCTCGGCGTGCCAATCCTTGAAGTAGTAGTCGCCGCCATTGCCAACAAAGTGACGGCACCAGATGGCCTTGACCTCGCCGATGGTTCCGGCCTGGATCAGCTCACGCATCTGGACCACCACGGGCATGTGGCGCATATTGTGGCCAACATAGAGCCTGGTGCCCGTCTCAAACGCCGCACCTAGGATCGAATCGGCGGCTTCCACGGTGACATCTAGGGGCTTTTCACAAAACGTGGGAATGCCCGCTCGCAACGTCTGCACAGCAATCTCTGCGTGTCGGTTGTCGGGTGTCAGCACCAGTACGGCGTCGAGCCCGGCCCCCAAGAGTTCCTCAATCGAGTCGGTAACGACGGCGGTCGGGATCCGTTCGGCGGCGTCGGCCCGGCCGCGTTCGGAGGTATCACAGACCATGACCACTTCCGAGCCTTGGCCGGGCTTGTGCACGTGTCGCCAGAGCGAGGCGCGCAAGCCAAACCCCACGAGTCCGACGCGCATGTCTTTGATGTCCGGAGCATCGTCCGGGCCTGCTTCCAATAAATCTGTCACAGTATGTCTTTTCTCTTTAAGTTCTTGAAAAATTGAGGAATCTAAGGGGTAAGTGGCGCGGATTCACGCACGAACAGTTGCCAGGGGAACTCCAAAACACGATGTGGCGCGGCACCGTCGGTGGCCCTGTGCACCAGGAATTCGGCGAGTCGGTTGAAAAAATCAACGGGTCCCACGCTGCTGAGCGACGGCGCCATGGCCTCACCTTGGAGGGTATTTCCGACGCCAATCACGGCCACATCATCCGGGACAGCCAATCGCATCCGCTGGGCTGCGTTGATCGCCGCCATCGCCACAAAGTCCGAGGTGGCAAAGATGGCCGTTGGCGGGTCGGGCTGTTGCAACAGCGACACGGCAGCCTCATAAGCACTCACCTCATCGCCGTCGAACGTGGCTATCAGGTCCTCCCGAAAAGGGAGGCCCGCCCGCCGGAGTCCCGCCAGATAGGCTCCATACCGTGTTGGATTTGGTACCTGCAGGCTGTTTCGGGAGGTCAGGCACGCCACTTTTGTGTGGGTCGCCGTCAGGTGATCCATGGCTGCATCCATGCTGGTTCCTGCCACCGAGCGGATCACGTCAAAGCCGTTGGGTTCCAGCGTCTCGCTGAACACCACCAGGTTGTTGCTGCGGCCCAATTCGGTTAGGAGCTCGGCGTCGCCCTCATTAGCGGCAGCATCGATGAAGATCACGTCGGCGCTTTGGCGCTTAATTGCGGTCCGCCAATCCGTATCGGCAAGAATCATCGGTGTGATGCCCGCACTCGCGACGGCGGCGCCAACAGCCTTGCTGACCGACAGTGACCACGGATCCGAAAGCATGGTTAGCGACAACATCATCAGATTTGACTTGCCCGTGCGAATGGTTCGGGCTGCCTGATTTGGCCGGTAACCAACCTTGCTGGCGGCGGCGTGGACACGTTCGGCGGTGGCCGCGGAGATCCCGGAGCCGTTGCTTCTGGTGCGTCCGGCCAGAACGTATGAAACGGTGGCCGTGGATACGCCCGCTTCAGCTGCCACGGTCTTGATGGTGGGCCGAATCATGCTGTTGCTCTCCTGGATTAGTACCGGTTGCTGCCGAATTATTATGTTGTTGCCTCTAACTTATGGCCGCCGTCGCGTTGGGAGGCCGGGGTGACCGACACACCGGACAATGTGTCGGTCACCCCTAGTACGGTTTGGTGCTACTTTGAGGATTTTTGTTGCGTAAATACCGGGGCGTCCGGGTTCAGATCCGCTTGGTACTCAGCGCGGATCTTATCGCCACCTTCGGACTTCCAGCGCTTAAGAACATCGGCGTGTTCAGAGACCTTGGCACGGCCCGTGATGATGTCAACGGTCTTGTCGCGGACGATCTTGGTGATCTTCGGTCCTACCTTGGCATTGGTGTCGGAGTAGGAGCCGTTGGTGGGGTTGCGCCAAGCAAATTCCAGCAGCTTCTTCTCCGTCTCGTACACGTAGTTCGTCACCTGTGGGAACCCGGGGGTGAAGTTCACGCGTTCCGGTGCCGTCATGATGTTCAGTGCGCTGACCACGCCCGGCAAATTCTTCAATCCGTCCGCGTTCAAGATCGGGTTGCCATCCGCATCGAACTCATAGTCCTTGCCTTCAACACCGTAGTTCTTGAGCAGGTATTCCTCGGTGCCGAACGGCGCCGAGAGCCAGTTGACCAAGGCAAGCTGTTCCTTGATGCGCTTGTCGTCCGTCTTCTTAAACGCTGTGTAGCCCACGGTGCCGTAGCCCATGTTGTAGCTGGGCTTCAGGGTTCCATCGAAGCTGAAGGGAACAAGAATTTCCATGTCAGCATTGGCGTCCAATGCGCGGAAGCTGCCCACGTCACGGGGTCCGGAGATAACCATGGCGCCCAAGGAGCCGTTGACGATCCTCGTCTTGGCATTGGTCATATTGACGTCCGGGTAGAACGCGCCGGCGGCAAAAAGCTTGGCAGCGAATTCGAGGCCGGTTAGGTACGCTTCGGTCTCATACAGGTGCGTCAGGCTGCGGTCCGCGTTGACTGCCCAGCCGTTCGGCGCGCCGAGGCACTGCGTGATGATGTTCAGGACGTTGACGTACGCCGGCTCCAGCGCATATTGCTGCTTGGCGGGGTTGCTGAGCTCCTTGACCTTGTCGAAGAATTCATCGGCGTCCTTGGCGCCCAATCCGTCCACCTTGGCCCAAGTTGCCTTGTTGCCAAGCATGACCTGACCAAAGGGTGTGCTGGGGATGGGTGCACCCCAAATCTTGCCATTGACGACGGCGGTACGCCAGGAATCGGGCTTAAGGGCGGCAAGGTTGGGGTACTCAAGCACGGCGTCGCCGGACAGATAAGGAGTCAGGTCTTGGAACTTGGCTTCCAGCATGGGGCCAACATTGGGCAGCCCCTGGTTTGGCGGAATCCACATCAGGTCCGGAAGCGTGTCACCGGCGAGGATAGTGGCAAATTTGGCCGGGTAGCCATCGCCTGTATCCTCAACGATCTGCATGTTGAATTCGCCGCCCAATGCGGAGTTCAACCGCTGCCAGAAGGGATTGTCGGGCATGGCAGGGGCCATGATTTCAAAGGTCTCGGACAGGACGCTGACGGGACCGGTCAGCGGTTTACCCTGGGTGGAGGCTACCGGCTTGGGCATGTTGATGAAGCCAGCCTCCAGACCCTCGGCATTTCCGGGAAGGTCCGCAACAACGGCGGTGAATTCCTTATAGGTGGGCAAGGTGACCGATTTCGATGCCTCGGCGCCGCCGTCGTTCGATCCAGCACCGCCACCACAGGCGGACAGTGTGCCGGTCAGGGCCACCGCGGCGACCGAAATGCCGGCCAGTCCTAGGAAGTTACGTCGTGAAACCCCAACAGTATCGATAGAACGCTTCATGCTATTCCTCTTTCTCTAACCTTGAGTCTTTGAATCTTTGTCTTGCAAACGTGTGAACTGACTAGCCTTTGATGGCGCCTGTGATGACACCCTTTGTGAAGTGCTTTTGCAGGAACGGGTAAACGATGAGGATGGGCAGCAGTGCCACTACCACGACGGCCATTTGCATCGATTGCGGTGGCGGTGTGGATGTCACCCCGATGGCGTCGGCCATGGATCCGCCCTGAACAACGTAGTTACGCAGAATCAGCTGGACCGGATACAGGGTTTGGTCGTTGATGTAGAGCATGGCGTTGAAGAACGCGTTCCAGAATCCCACCGCGTAGAACAGTCCCACTACCGCAATGACCGCCTTGGATAGCGGCAGGACAACCTTGCGCAGGATCATGAAGTCGCTGGCACCGTCGATCCGGGCAGCCTCAATCAATTCGGCAGGGATGTTCATGAAGAAGGAGCGCATCACCACAAAGTTGAAGGCCGCAAAGGTGCCCGGCAGGATCAGTGACCAGATGGTGTTCAAGAGGCCCAGTTGCTTGACCATCAGAAACATGGGAATCAGCCCGGGTGCGAACAACAAGGTGAACAAGACCAGCAACAGCACTGGGCGGCCCAACAGGACCGGACGGCTCGTGGCGTACGCCATCGTGATGGTGATGAACAACGCCATGAAGGTACCCACAGCTGTGATGAACGCGCTGACGCCCAGCGCCCGGAACATGAAGTCTCCGCTGAAGATGGCCTGGTAGGCGGCAAAGGTGGGGTGGGTTGGCCAGAGGACGAATCCGCCGGCTGCTATCAATTGCTCATCGTCGGCCAGCGAGGTGGAGACCACCAGGAGCAGCGGAATGACAATGGAGAGGCTGATGCCACCAATGATCACAGCCTTGATGGCGTTGTAGATCGGTGAGGCGGGCTCTTTCCAGGCGGGCCGGCCCGGGTTGAAGCTGAGCTGCTTGTCGCGGCGTTTGGCGGCGCGGAGGCCAGAAATAGTTGCCGTCATGGTTGTCTCCTTATGCGATGCGGTGTGTGCCGAGGCGCTCATGATCCGGCCTTCTTTTGAAAGATTCCGGGTTCACCCAAGCGGTGGGCCACCTTATTGGCGGCAAAGATCAACAGTGCGCCAACCACTCCCTTGGCGAGACCGGCAGCAGCACCTGCACTCCAGCCACCGCCAACAACTCCGGCGAAGTAGGTGAAGGTGTCCAGGACCTCCGAGGCTCCTGCACCAACGGCGTCGTGCTGGAGAAGGAATTGTTCAAAGCCGACGCTAAGGATGTCGCCAATGCGCAGGATCAACAACAAGACGATGATGGAGCGCAGGCCCGGAAGGGTAATGTGCCACATCCGGCGCCAACGGCCAGCGCCGTCGGCCGCGGCTGCCTCGTAGAGTGAGCCGTCAATGGCTGCCAGTGAAGCGAGGAAAATGATCATGGCCCACCCGGCGTCTTTCCAGACCAGCTGAATGGTGGCCAACAACGGGAACGTGTCCGGATTGGTCATGAAGGGAATGGTGTCCATCCCCAGATCGCGCAGGCTGTTGTTGACCAAACCGGCGCCGCCAAGAACCTGCTGGAACAGGGCAATGACAAGTACCCAGGACAGGAAGTGCGGCAGGTACACCAGTGATTGGAACCAGCGGCGAAGTTTGTTGCTGACCAGGGAATCCACGATCAAGGCCAGCCCCAGCGGGACGGGGAAGAACAGGACCAGCTGCCATACGGCCAGCACGATCGTGTTCCGTAGTGCAACCCAGAAATCCGGGTTGAAGTAAAGGTCTACGAAGTTTTGCAGACCTACCCAATCGCTTCCTGAGATGCCAAGAAACGGCTGGTAATCCTGGAAGGCAATGACGTTGCCAAGGATCGGGATGTAAAAGAACAGGGCCAGAAACGCAACACCCGGAATCATCATCAGGAGCATCTGCCGGTCCCTGCGCAAACGCGTCTGCCAAGGGATCTTTCGCAGCGGGATACCGAGCTGCGGCTGGGCCTTCTTACCGGCCTTCTTTCCCGGCTTCTTTCCCGGCTTGCCCTCGGCTGCAGGGGCGGACCCGGGAAGTTCAGCGGCAACGGCAAGTTGCTCCGCCGATTCCTGTTGCATCTGGCTCATAGGTACTCCTGATCTTCGTGGAACGGTCAACTCCTCCGCCTAGGCCACAATTTTGTGACTTCGACATGCATTGGTTAACCGATTAACAACGATAAGTGACTCAGGGCACAGATGCAAGATGTTGGGCAAAATTCTTTTCAAATCGTCAGTAACAATCATGTTTCAGATTGGTTACCGCAAAAAGAAACGCCCGTCCCCGCTTTCGGCACCCGTCGGAAGACGGGGTGGAAAACGGGGACGGGCGCGGCCCAGCGGGGTCTCGACAAGCTCGACCAGCGGGGACGGTTGTTACCCTTCGACGCCGAGCGTCTTCAGGATCAGTTCGCGTACGCGGCCGGCATCGGCCTGTCCGCGCGTAACCTTCATAACGCCGCCAACAATTGCGCCAACGGCCTGAACCTTGCCGCCACGGATCTTGTCCGCAACGTCGGGCTGAGCTGCCAGGGCTTCGTCGATCGCGGTCTGGAGTGCGCCGTCGTCGGAGACCACGGCGAGGCCGCGCTTGGCCACGACCTCGGTGGGCGTACCTTCACCTTCAAGGACGCCGTCGAGCACCTTGCGGGCCAACTTGTCATTGATAGCGCCCGAGGCGATGAGCTTCTCGATCTCCACCACGACGGCGGGCGTGACACCCAGTGCGGCGGGGTCGACGTCGGCCAGCTTGGCACGGCGTGCGATCTCACCCATCCACCACTTGCGGGCGGCGGCTGCGGAGGCACCGGCTGCGATGGTCTCCTCGATCTCGTCCATGAGGCCTGCGTTGACCACGTCGCGGAACTCCAAATCGGAGTAGCCCCAGTCGGCCTGCAGGCGCTTGCGGCGCTCTGCCGGCGGCTCGGGCAGGGTTGCGCGGAGCTCTTCAACCCACTCGGCGGAGGTGACGATGGGCACCAGGTCCGGTTCCGGGAAGTAGCGGTAGTCGTCGGCGTCGGACTTGGGACGGCCTGAGGTGGTCGACTTCGTGTCTTCGTGCCAGTGACGGGTTTCCTGTGTGATGGCCACACCGGAATCCAGAACGGCAGCGTGACGCTGGATCTCAAACTTCACGGCATTCTCGACGGCGCGCAAGGAGTTCACGTTCTTCGTCTCGGTACGGGTACCGAGCTTCTCCTGGCCGTGCGGGCGCAGGGAGACGTTGGCGTCGCAACGGACGTTTCCGTGCTCCATCTTGGCCTCGGAAACGCCAAGGTTCTTCACGATTTCGCGAATGGCGGCGACATAAGCCTTGGCCAGTTCGGGGGCGCGGGAGCCGGCCCCTTCGATGGTCTTGGTGACGATTTCCACCAGCGGTACGCCGGAGCGGTTGTAGTCAACGAGGGAGAAGTCGGCACCCTGGATGCGTCCGGTGGAACCACCCATGTGGGTCAGCTTTCCGGCGTCCTCTTCCATGTGGGCACGTTCGATCTCGACATGGAAGACGGTGCCATCCTCGAGCTCGATGTCGATCCAGCCGTCGTAGCAGATGGGGTCATCGTACTGCGAGGTCTGGAAGTTTTTCGGAGTGTCCGGGTAGAAGTACTGCTTACGCGCAAAGGTGCTGTGCGGGGCGATCTTGCAGTTCAGTGCCAAGCCGATCAGGATCGATGACTCGACAGCCTTCTTGTTGACAACCGGCAGTACGCCGGGCAAGCCCAGGCACACCTCGTTGACGTTCGTGTTGGGCTCGTCGCCAAACACGTTCGGGGCGGAGGAGAACATCTTGGTCTTGGTGTTCAGCTCAACATGCACCTCGAACCCGAGAACGGGTTCGTACTTTTCCATGGCTTCTTCGAAGCTCAGAATGGTGTCAACGCTCATTAGTTAGCCTCCTCGGCTGCAGGGGTCTCGACAGGCTCGACCAGCGATGCGGCGAGTTCGGGGGCCTGGTTCAGCATGGGGCCGCCCCACTTCGCCTCAAGCAGGGATTCCAAAACAGCACCTACGCGGTAAACGCGGGCGTCCTCGCGGGCCGGAGCCAGCAGCTGAATACCAACGGGCAAGCCGTCTTCGTCAGCAAGACCGCCAGGCAGGGTCAGGCCGGGGATGCCGGCCAGGTTTGCCGGGATCGTGGCAACGTCCTGCAGGTACATGGACAACGGATCATCGAGCTTCTCGCCGAGCTTGAACGCTGTAGTGGGCGTCGTCGGGGAGATCAGCACGTCAACCTGGGCAAAGGCAGCCTCGAAGTCACGCTGCACTAGGGTGCGGACGCGCTGCGCGGAGCCGTAGTAAGCATCGTAGTAACCGGCGCTCAAGGCGTAGGTACCCAGGATGATGCGGCGCTTGACCTCGTCGCCGAAACCGGCGGCGCGGGTGGCACCCATGACGCGCTCGATCGTGAGCGGGCCTTCGGTGGGCAACGTGCGCATACCGAAGCGGACGCCGTCGAACTTGGCGAGGTTAGAGGAAGCCTCACTGGGCATGATCAGGTAGTAGGCACCCAGAGCGTAACCGAAGTTGGGGCAGGAAACCTCGACGATTTCAGCACCTGCTTCGCGCAACAGCTCCAGGGATTCGTTGAAACGGTTTTCAACACCGGCCTGGAAGCCTTCGCCGTGCAGCTCCTTGATGATGCCGATCTTCATGCCCTTAACGTTGCCAATGCGGGCGGCGTCGGCCAGTCCGGTGGAGGGGTCAGTCAGGGAGGTGGAGTCCTTGGCGTCGTAGCCGCCGATGACTTCCTGCAACAGTGCGGAGTCAAGAACCGTGCGCGATACCGGGCCGATCTGGTCCAGCGAGGATGCCATGGCGATGGCTCCGTAACGCGAAACCGCGCCATAGGTGGGCTTGACGCCAACGGTTCCCGTGACGGAACCGGGCTGGCGGATGGAGCCACCTGTGTCGGTACCGAGCGCCAGCGGAGCCTCGAAGGAGGCAACGGCGGCAGCGGAACCGCCACCTGAACCGCCGGGGATCCGGTCAAGGTCCCAGGGGTTGCGGGTGACGCCGTACGCGGAGTGCTCCGTGGAGGAACCCATAGCGAATTCGTCAAGGTTGGTCTTGCCCAGCATCGGCATGCGTGCTGCACGGATCTTCTCGATGACGGTTGCATCGTACGGGCTCATCCAGCCCTCAAGGATCTTCGAGGCAGCCGTGGTGGGCTGGCCCTTCGTGACGATGAGGTCCTTGATGGCGATGGGCACACCGGCGAGCTCGTGGAGTTCCTCGCCTGCGGCGCGGCGGGCGTCCACATCGGCGGCAACCGCGAGGGCTTCTTCGCCGTTAACGTGCAGGAACGCGTGAATTCCGCGTTCACCGCCGTCGATCTCGGCAATGCGGTCAAGGTGGGCCTGGACCAATTCAACGGAGGTTACTTCTCCGGCGGCCAGCATGGCGGCCATTTTGGCCGCGCTGGAACGGATCAAATCAGATGCAGTCATGGATTAGCTTTCCTCCAGAATTGCCGGAACCTTGAAGCGGCCAGAAGCCGCATCGGGCGCCCCGGACAGGGCTTCGTCAACAGTCAAGACATGGCCAACCACATCTTCGCGCATGACATTCGTCAGCGGAATCGGGTGTGAGGTGGCGGGAACATCTGCCCCTGCAGCCTCGCTGACGCTCTTGATTGAATCCACAATCACTGCCAGCTCAGTGGCCATGCGGTCCAGTTCGTCGTCGCTCATCTCGATGTGAGCCAGTTGCGCCAAATGCGCCACGTCGTCACGGTTGATCGCAGCCATGGATCTCCCCTACAAAAAAGAAAAAAGTTATCCCCACTAGCTTATCGTTTTCGCGCTCGATGATTTGCCCTGTGCCCGGAGATCGCTATCTCGTTGCCCACACCATGCCGGCGCGCCCGATGCTTTGGCCGTTAGCGCTGCGCGACGAGTTCGATTTCAACCTTCATGGCCGCGTCGAGGAAAGGCAGTACGTGGACAATTGCCATGGTGGGGCGGATCTCGCCAAAGACTTCGCCGTGGGCCCGGCCGGCCTCTTCCCAGGCGCCGATGTCAGTCAAGTAAATCTTGGACTGCACGACGTCGGCAAAGGAGAATCCTGCCTCGGCCAGCACGGCCTCGAGCTTGGTCAGGATGTAGGCGCTCTGCTCATAGAACCCCTCGCCCACGACCGTCCCGTCCGGACCGGCGGCCGAGGTCGCGGAAATGTACAGGGTGTCATTGACCTGCACTGCGCGGGAGTAGCCAAGGGTCTTTTCCCAGCTGGAGCCGGAACCGTAAATTTTGCGCACGTGTTTGTCCTTTGCGTCTTGGGCATCGCGCCCGAATAGTGGAGCCACCACTATAAGTGAAGGACATCGCGGCGGTGCATTTCATTGCGGTTTTCGACGACTTGCCCCCTTGCCACACGGGTCAGGCGCCGCTCCCCCTACAACTCCATGCGGTAAACGCGAAGCATCTTGCCGTTTTCCGGGATGGGCCAATCGCGTTCCGGTGCGCGGGTGAATCCGAGTATTTGGTACAACGCATGGGCGGTGTGCCAGTTGTCTCCTGTGGTCAGGCTGACGGCGGTAATGCCCTCTGTGGCGCGGGCCTTATCGAGAATGTAGGCCACCATGGCTTTTCCGGCGCCGCTGCGTTGAACCTTGGGGTCCACCACGAGGAGGCGGAATTCCAGCTCGTCTTCAAGGGCGATGTCCGCCCAAACATCACCGTAAACGGCCAAGGTCGCCGAGCCGATGACCACGCCGTCGCGTTCGGCCACGATCATGGGAGCCACCGCCGCCCGCTCTTGGACACGCATGATCTGCTTCATGTACGGGTACTCGGCGCTGTCGAAGTACCCGGCACCTAGGTAGGCATCGGCCGTAATCCGGGCAACGACGTCGTAGTCTGCTTCGGTGATGGGGCGGACTGCAATGCTCATGCGTTATTGGTTCCTGGATCGTGAGTAATTTTCACCGTCATGGCCGGTGCCACCTTCATTTTCCACCACCAGCTCCTTCCCTCCAATTCCTTTAAGCAGCTCCTGCGGGTCAGGGCGGGATCCAAGATTCCTTTAAGCAGCTCCTGCGGGTCTCGAAGCCGAACACCCACCGGTGCTGCTTAAGAGAATCCCGCTGATAGCCGCAACCCGCAGGTGCTGCTTAATGGATTCCAGAAGGCGACGCGGCCCTATCCCTCGTCTGTGGATAACTCCGAACACGCACAGTGATTTCGGACCAAACTGGGATCATGTCGCTTCGAACCCAACTTCCCGGCTATTTGGCCTGGCGCTCCTTCACCTATAGCGAGGGAGTCGCCGCCGGTGCCACGCCCAGCAGGATGCGAGCGAAGGATCTTTCCAAGCCCAGTCGCCAGATCCGGGTGCCACAAGGAAAATCGCAGAGCTTGCTGGACCGGGTTCGCCCGTACACAGAGCTAAGCGACGGTGGCACGATCTCGCACGTTACCGCTGCCCAACTCCACGGTTTTCCATTGCCATGGTTCGATGACGAGATCAAGACGGTCCATCTGACCAGGCCGGCCGGTTCGGTGCAACCCCGGCGCAAGCACGTAACTGGCCACAGCATGCGCCTTCCTTCAGAGGACATCATGTACTTAGGCGGCGTCCCTGGTCACCACACCCGCGCGGACGTTTCTGGATCTGGCCACCGTTCTTGACCTGGACGATCTGGTTGCCGTGGCCGACTTCCTCGTGTGCGAGCACGAACGGCACTTTGAACCGCGGAAGTTTGCCATCGTTGCAGCAGAAATACTCCGCACATTCATTGCCGGTAAGCACCATGCTCCCGGTCTGGGCAAGGCCAAAGCTGCCCTGGAGTTAATGCGTGTAGGCGCAGATTCGCCGCCGGAGACAAAACTGCGTCTACTGCTACAGCGGGCCGACCTGCCCGAGTTCACGACGAACTACGCCATAGGGGGAGATCCGCTGGTCTGGCCGGACCTAGCCTGCGAGAAGCACAAAACCAGCGCTCAATACGAAGGTGAGATCCACAAAACCACGCAGAAGCAACTGTTCGACAGGAACCGGGACGAGCGCACCGCCGCCCGCGGGTGGCTGCAGATCAAGGTGTACAGCGCCGATATGCGGCGCGGCGACGCCTACGTTGTTGACATGTTCCGAACGGCACTGCGCCAGCAGGGTTGGAACGGCTAGCATTTCGTCCTCAGGCAAGAGCAAGTCGAGGCAGATCCGGCTCAGCCTAGATCCAACCCGGCTCGGCCCAGCCGAACCCTTGTGCCGGCACGTCAGTTTCTGACACAACGCCCGATATCTGCATCGCTGGCGGCAGCCGCAGTCCTGGCCCCCAGCGGGTCTCCTCCGGCAGCAACGCGAAATTCCCCAGCGATGGTGCCGGCGCCTGTGGATCCGAGGGCTCGGAGCGCATCAAGTCCACAGCCGTCCGGGCTAAGGAAAGCTGTGCATTGCGAACTGTTCCGCCCAGCCGGTCACGCCACGCGTTGATGGCCGCCGCTGCGCAGATATATCCCGTTGCGTGGTCAAGCGCCTGGACAGGGAGCGGATGTGGTTTGTCCTGCCCAAAGTGCACCATCCCGGCGTGGGCAATCCCGCAGCTCATCTGCACTAGGGAGTCAAAGCCGCGCCGGTTGACCCACGGACCGCTCCATCCATACGCATTCAGAGCAACATTCACCAGATGCGGATACCGCCTGGCCAGTTCAGCTTCGCTCAGTCCCAATGCAGCCAGTGCATCCGCGCGGTAGCCGTGAATGAAAATATCGGCATCAGCCAGCAGGGTGTGCAGCGTCGACAATCCCTCAGCGGTTTTCAGGTCCAGCCGGGCACACCGCTTGCCCACCGTCATCTCGGCTTCAAGAGCAGCCTCGGCCCAGTCGGGAGGGTCGATTCGCAGTACCTGAGCGCCATACATTGCCATGAATCGCGTAGCCACGGGACCTGCAATGACCCGGGTCAAATCAAGTACCCGCACCCCTGCCAACGGTCGACGCGCGGTGGCGAGCCGGGAGCGGGCGGAGGCTCCGGCGTCGTCCGACACCGATGGAACGGCCCGCGGATCACCCCACGCAAGCAACGGTTCTGCGGCCACCGCAGCCCCCTGTGGATGCTGCCGCCATTCCTCGGGCGAGCGCATCAGAGCAGCGCAGCCGTTCGCGGCGACCACCGCATTTTCCAGGGACTCCCCCTTCCAATGCACGACGGCGGCAGCCACAGTTGCGCGGTCGGCGCCGGCTTCCAGCCCGAGCACCTGCAGGGCGGCGGCACGGTGATGCGGGGCGTTGGTGTGCAGCCGAATCCAGCCGTCGGCGCACGGATAGTCGCCTGCGATGGCATCCCACACTGGCGGCAGCTCCCAGCCGACGGGAGTGAAGGATATGCCAAACCACAGCGAGGCCAGATCACGGTCAACGGAGATTTCCGTCGTCGAAGCGCCATGGTGACGTGCCAGCAGGGCCACCGCGGTAGCGGCATCGGCCATGGCGGAGACAGCCAGCCCGGTCACGTCAAAGGCAGATGGGAGCGTTCCGATTCCAGTGATGTTCATGGCCACTACTCAGCAGGCGCGAAGCTGCCCTCAAGCCCCGGCACGCACGCGCCTGTCCAAACTGACAGAACCTCTTCCCGCGTGGGCAAGCCGTTGATGGCAGGACTCAGAACAGGACGGTGCACCCAGGCCCCGGCCTCCTCGGCAATGAGACCGCCCGCGGCAAAGTCGTGTTCAAAGAGGCCATATTCCAGGTAGGCGTCAACGGATCCCTCGGCCACGGCGCACAGCTCGAGCGACGCCGAACCTAGGCGGCGGAAGTCACCAAAGTTGTCCATGCGATCGTCCAATTCGGAAACCAGCCGGCGCCGAACCACGGGATCATACGTCAGCGCCGTGGACAGCAGAGTCCCGCCCCGAATTTCCGTAGGACCGTTCAAGGGCCGCACCGATTGGACGCCGTCGGCCCGAATCTCATCGAGCCACGCGCCGCCACCCAGCGAGGCAAAGTACACCCGGCGCAGGGCAGGTGCGTTTACGACACCAGCCACCCACTCCCCGCTGGGCCCCATCACGGCCACCGAGGTGCCGTAGTAAGCGATGTTGCGGATGTAATTCATGGTGCCGTCCAGCGGGTCAATGCTCCACCGGTACCCGGAAGGCTCGGCGGGCAGGGCCGGTGCCAGCTCCTCACCGGTGATGACGTCGTGCGGACGGGCGTCGCTGATGACGGCCCGGACAGCCCGTTCGGCAGCCAGGTCAAAGGCCGTGACCCAATCGGCATCGGACGATTTTTCCGTGGCACCAAAGCCCGCAGGATCACGGGCAGCCAACACGGCGGCCCCAGCGGCAGCAGCCCTCAGAGCAACTTCCAGGAGTTCATCAACACTTACAGCTTGCGGGGTCATGGTGATCCTTTGCTTCGGGGGTTGACTGACGTTATTCGGCAGGCACTTCGGCAAGCTCTTCGGCAGGCGCCGGTCCGGTAGCAAGAAGCGCGATGAACGCTTCCTCATCCAACACGGGGATGCCCAGCGATTCGGCCTTGTCCAGCTTGGTTCCGGCGGCTTCTCCGGCCACCACATAGGAAGTGTTTTTGGAGACCGAACCGGCCGCCTTGCCCCCGCGGGTGATGATGGCTTCCTTGGCCTCGTCCCGGCTCAGGGTCGGCAGCGTTCCCGTCACCACAATCGTGAGCCCTTCGAGGGTGCGCGGCATGGATTCATCCACGGCGTCGGCCATGAGTACCCCTGCCGCAGCCCAGGCCTCGATGATCTCCTGGTGCCAATCGACGGCAAACCATTCGATTAACGCCTCCGCGATAATCCCGCCAACACCGTCAACATTGGCCAGTTGCTCCCGCGCATCCGGGGCCAACAGCGCCTCTTGAATGGCCGCCATGTTGCCGTAACGAGTGGCGAGGGCGCGCGAGGCCGTGGGTCCAACGTGCCGGATCGACAACGCGACCAACACCCTCCACAGCGGAGCTTTCTTGGCCTTTTCCAGTTCCTCGTACAACTTTTCCGTGGTCTTGGTCGGAACCGACGGCTTCTTCGAAGTGGCCTTGGTGTAGAAATACGGCACCTGCTGGAATTTCCCGGTGCCCTCACCCTTGGACCGAATTTCACGCCAAACCACGACGCCGGACAGGTCAAGATCGGCGATCGAGAAGACTTGCGCTTCACTCACCAAGGGACCGGGGCCGGCCGGGGCGATGACGCCGCTGTTCTCGGCCGGGTCCGAACCCGGTCCGGAGGTCAGGGCCATGGCGGCCTCATAGCCCAGTGCCTCAATGTCGAAGCCGCCGCGACCGGACAGGTGCGCCACCCGTTCGGTCAGCTGGATGGGACAGGACTTCGTGTTGGGGCAGCGGATGTCGATGTCGCCGTCCTTGGCAGGTGCCAGCTCGGTGCCGCACGACGGGCAGTGCGTTGGCATGACGAACTCGCGCACGGGCGGATCCTGCAACTCTCGCAGCGCCATGACGGGGCCAACGATTTCCGGAATGACGTCCCCGGCCTTGCGCAGCACCACGATGTCGCCGATCATGACGCCCTTGGCCTTGACCACGTCCTGGTTGTGCAGCGTGGCTCGTTCCACCGTGGATCCGGCAACCTTGACCGGTTCCATGATGCCAAAGGGCGTGACGCGTCCGGTCCGACCCACCTGTACCTGAATGTCCAGCAGCTTCGTGTGAACTTCTTCCGGCGGGTACTTGTACGCCACGGACCAGCGGGGCACGCGTGAGGTGTGGCCGAGTTGGCGCTGCGTGGCCAGATCGTCCACCTTGACTACGATGCCGTCAATCTCGTGGATAAGATCGTGCCGGTGCTCACCGTAATAGGCGATGAATTCCATGACCTCGCCCAGCGTGGACACCACCTTGTAGTACGGACTGATGGGCATGCCCCACGATTTCAGCAGCTCATAGGTGTCCGACTGGCTTTCGGTAGTAAGCCCCTCACGCGCGCCAATGCCGTGAACATACATGCTCAGCGGCCGCTTGGCCGTCTCCGCCGGGTCCTTCTGCCGCAGCGAACCGGCCGCCGAATTCCTAGGGTTCGCAAAGGGTGCCTTGCCGGCGGCAACCATCTTCTCGTTCAGCTCTGCGAAGTCCTTGGAGGCAATGAAAACCTCGCCGCGAATCTCCACCTCGGCCGGGAAGTTCTCCCCGTGCAGCTTCTGCGGAATGTCCTTGATGGTGGCCACATTGTGAGTGATGTCCTCACCCGTCGTGCCGTCGCCTCGCGTGGCAGCGCGCACCAGCACTCCGTCGCGGTACAAAAGATTCACGGCCAGTCCGTCGATCTTCAGCTCGGTCAGCCACTGCGGAGCCTGCCCGCCTTGCTTTTCCACCGACGCCGCCGCTTTTACGAGCCAGCCTTCCAACTCCTCCAGCGAGAACACGTCCTCCAGCGAATACATGCGCGCAAGATGGTCGACGGCGGCAAACGCCACCGAGACATCCCCACCTACCACTTGGGTTGGGGAATCATTCGTTACGAGTTCCGGATGCAGCGCCTCAAGCTTTTCCAGCTCACTGTAGAGCAGGTCAAATTCCGCGTCGCTGGCCAGTGGGGCGTCGTCGTTGTAATACGCCGCGCGGTACTTTTGGATCAAGTCCACCAGAACGCCGTAGCGCTCACGTGCTTCTTGGTCCGGGATGACCTCGGCGGAAACTAATTCTGCGGAAATTTGCTGGGGTTCTACTGGCTCGCTGCTCACGGTTCTATCTTGCCGCATAATGGCCGCTATGGCTCTCCGGACACAAAAATGCCGGTTCCCGCATGATGCGGAAACCGGCATTTACTGCCACGTGTCAGTGAGCGGAGGTGTCGACCTGCTGCTGCTTCTGCTTGTTCACCAAGGTCTTGACCTGGCCGAGGTCTGAAACAACGTTGGCCAGCTGCTTCTTGGACGTCGGCCACTGCTGACCCTTGAAGTTGTTGGCGTCGGGGCCTTCCCAGCGAACCGACTGTGCCTTGCTGTCCAGCGTCGACATCACCTGAGTGATCTGGTCGATGGCCTGCCCCAGCTTGGAGACCAAATCAGCCATGTCTGCCGGGTCGTTACCAATCATTCCACCTGCCATGATGCACATCCTTTAGAAGAAGTTCTGGCCCCGATGGCTTGTCCAACCGGGCGACTAATAGAAATCTAACAAGCGATCAGCGCAGCGTCGATGGGGACAACTCCCCTAGGGCCGCAGATCGCCCCAGAGAACCGCAGTGGCCCTACCGTTCGTGATCAATGGTGCTGGCCACCTGGACCTTGAAGGCCTTGCCACGGCCCACAATGTAGCCGCGGCCCGGGATGAATTTGTTGTTGTACACGCGCCCCAACGGCGTGTTCATCAACGTGTCGCCCTCAACATCGCCCGGGTTCATGAGCAAGCCGCGACGCCCGGCCTTGAACAGTCCGGCAAGACTCCACGCGCCGGACCAGGTCGAGGTTTCGGCCTCGCCCACCACAAAGTAGTTGGCCTTGACGGCTGATTTGATCAGCGTGACCAGCTCCATTTCGGCCTCGGAGTCACCAAACTCGGTGACGCCCTCGATGAAGAACGCAACCGGTTCGCTTTCGGCTTCAACCGAATCGATGAAGCGCTGCAATTGTGGTTCCAGCGCCGCAGCGCCCACGATCGATTCATCCCAGACCGGCAGGTTGGCGATGGCCGAGCGCCGCGAGCCGAAGTACACGCGCCGGGTGCCCGGCGTCGACCTTTTCAGGGCCTCGGCCAAGGTCACAAGCGCCGTGGTGCGCCCGGACGACGGCGGTCCCGTGAGCATGAGCGCCCCGCTGGCCTGCAAGCCAGCCGGCTCGAGATTGAAATCGTCAACACCGATGATCACATTGCCAGGAGTTGCCGCCGGCAGCACATCAAGATCCAGCATTTCTGGCAGGGCCTGCACACGCGGGGCCTGCTTGACGCCTTGGCGACGCAGCGATTCGGCGAGGCTGGCAACCTGCCGGGCCTGCAACGCCAGGTTGGAGGTGCCACCGAAAATGGCCAGCTGGACCTCGCCGCCGTCGATCATTCCACGCCCGGGAGGTGACGCCGCGGTCAGGACATCGCGCGGCAGGCCAAGGTTGGAGTAATCGTCGGAGGTGGCAAGGCGCAACACCAAGAGGCGCTGCACGGAGGCCGCCAACGACGCCGGGAGCGACTTCGGGCTATCACCGGCAATGACAATGTGGACACCCATGGGACGGCCATCGGTGGCAATCTGCTGCAGCGTTTCAAACTGCGTCATGCCGGTGCGGAACTCGTAAATCTCCCGGAATGTGGACAGCCCGTCAACCATGATGATGATGCGTGGCTCATCAGGTTTCTTGGCCAGGCGCCGGTATTCGGCGATGCTGCCAGCCTTCACCTGGGCGAAACTTTCGGCACGTTCCTCGATGATGCCGCGGACGTAACGCAGCAGGCGGCCCACACGTTCGGCGTCTTCGGCGTTGATAATGCCGCCGACGTGCGGGAGTACCTCGAGCATCTGCAAACCGTTGGAGGCGGCGTCGATCCCGTAGACCTGGATCGGACCACCACGTGGGGTGATGGCCGCCGCGATGGCGATGGTGCGCAGGGCGGCCGATTTACCCGAGCCGCTCGCGCCGAGGATGGCCATGTTGCCATCTCGATCAGGCTCGAAGAACACGGTGGGCTGGGCCTGGTGCTCGGGGTCATCCATGACGCCCAACAAGAGCTGCTCATCGCTACGCTGGCCGGGCAGCTTGGAGAAATCGTAGATCTCTGAAAGCTCGCTCAGCCACGGCTTCCGTGGCGGCTTCACGCCCAGCTCAACGGCCGCGAGCGACACATTCGCAACAACCTTGGCGATGTCATTCGGACCGGTCGAATCTTCAACGGGGGCCGCCTCAAGTTCCTGCTCCCAGGCGGCGCCGGCCCCAAAGTCCATTTCCACAATGTCAATGCGGGGGCGCTGCGGGGTGCGGTTGGTCCAACCACCGGCATAGCCGGTCTGGAAACCCTGAATGCGCCCCGGACCGGTCTTTGCGGCCCCTCGCCCGGGAATGGACGGGCTGAAGTATGCGGCTGTGGGTTCGCCGAGGATGTCCATGGAATCGTCCACATCCGCCATGCGCAAGGCGATGCGCATGTTGGTGTTGGCGCGCAGGCTGTCCTTGATCACACCGGAGGGTCGCTGCGTGGCAAGGATCAGGTGCAGGCCCAGCGAACGGCCACGGGCGGCAACGTCCACCACGCCGTCGACGAATTCCGGAACTTCCTTGGCCAGGGCGGCAAATTCGTCCACCACAATGATCAACGACGGCGGCGTCTCCGGATCCGCTTCGCGCTCCATGGCGAGCAGATCCTTGGCCTTCTTGCGGTTGAGCAGGTGTTCGCGGTAGTGCAGCTCCGCACGCAGGGACGTCAAGGCCCGGCGCACCAGGTGAGGTGACAGGTCTGTCACCAAGCCAACGGTGTGTGGCAGTTCCAGGCAGTCGGCAAACGCGGCCCCACCCTTGTAGTCAACGAACAAGAAGGAGACCCGGTCGGGGCTGTACGCCGCCGCCATGCCCAGAACCCAGGCCTGAAGGAACTCAGACTTTCCGGCACCGGTGGTGCCACCCACGAGCGCGTGCGGGCCCTCGGTTTTCAGGTCAAGGTACATGGGCTCAACGCCCTTGGACCCCACGAGTGCGCGCAGGGAACCCTGATGTTTCCGGTTCTTCACGGCACGCGATGCCACTGAGTTGTTTTCCAACCAGCGGTCGGCAATGCCCGAGGTGCTCTCCACCAAGTCATGGCCGGCGAGGGCAACATAGGAAACCGCACGGGGCAGGTCGGAATCGTCGTCGATTGGTTTTCCGGCGTCCACCACAGGAGCCATCATGCGCGCCAGCGCTGAGGCGAGCTCAAGGGTGATGCTTTCACAGCTCACCGGGTAGGTCAGCTGACCCAGCCGGACCTGGCCGGTGGTGGCGGTCTCGGCAACGTGGACGAAGTCGCGGCAGGAGGCCGGCAATGCTTCGACGGAACTGGCCACCCACAAGACGTGAACGCCAACGTCGGCACCGTATTCGGTCAGGCGGGTCAAGCGGGCACGGTCGACCTTGACATCGTCCTCGATGATGACCAGCAGCGCGGGCATGACGGGCTCGGGAATCTCGGATTTGGCCGGGTCAATGGCGCCACGATGGGCCGCACTGTGAGCAGCCAAGGAGGCCCCGCGATTGATCAGCAGTTCCTCCAGGGCAGCCAGCAGCACGCCCGCGGCACCATGGCCGGAAGCCAGATGCTCGCCCGTCAGTGGTGAATGCACCGAGCCAACGTGCGGGAGCCACTGCAGCCATTCCCAGCGATCCTTGGATTCGGCCGATGTCATGGCGGCCACGGCAAGTTCAGCCGGCGAGTGCAGACCCACCGCCTGCAACACCAACGCCCGGGCTACGTCGTCGACCACACCGCGCGGGCCCGCAACACCAAGGGCACCGCTTGTACGGAATTGGGCAACAACGGGCACCGCGTCGATGTCTTCAAACTCGGTTTTGATGTCCTGGATCTCTGCCATGTATTCGGGCAGGGTGTTGTTCTCCCCCGGCACCTTGATGGGCGTCCGTGAGGGCTGGCGGCCAACGCCCAGGCGAAGGGAGAGGAAGTTCTTGTGCTCGGGCCGGTGCGTCCACATCAAAGGACCCAGCTTGTAAATGGCGTCAACGGTTTCCGCCGTCGAGGGACTTTCGGCCAGGCGCACGGCCCGCTCAATCTGTTGCCGCACGGTCATCTGCCGGCGAAATTCGACGACGGCGCCACGGAACTGCTCGATGGAGTCCTTCAGTTCACGCTTGGCGTTTGATTTTTGATCGAAGTAGCCACCGAGCATCATGATGGGCATCATCGCCATGAAAACGAGGCTGAACAGGTTCCTTGTCACGGCGTACATGACCCCGCCCATCAGCACCGGCGCCATCAACATGATGATCGGGAAACGGTCACGCTTGGGCCGCTGGGGCCCGCTGGGAATGGTCTGTTCCTCAACCTTGAAATGCGGCACAACGCGTGGGGAACGATTGAACTCCACGAGTGGACTGCTGGGGCCCGACTGTGCGCCGCGGCCAAGGCTCACCACCGAAATGGTGGTCTCACCCAGCGTCACCTCGTCATAGGAGCCCAAAACTACTTTCGAGACCTGAGTGCCCTCCATCATGAGCCCGTTGGCGGAACCGGTATCGGAGATCTCGATGGTTTCACCCACCGTAATGCGGGCATGGCGCTTTGAGGTCATCGGGTCGCTGAGGCGCACGTCCGCATCCAGGGCGCGGCCCAGGTAACTGGTACCGACAGGCAGCGAAAATTCGGCACCCTTGTCCGGGCCTGCCGTGACGCGCAGTGTTGCTGCAGCCGGACCGCGATCACGATTGGGAACTGCAAAGCTGTCGCTGACTTGTGTCAGGGACACCGTGGCGCCGGGCCGCAACCCCGATTCCATCAGGTTGCCCTCGGGCGGCAGAGTGCGTCCGCGAACACCGCCCACCATGGATTCCTCCACCAAGAGTGAGAGGTTGTTCGGTGCCTGCGCACCCTTGCGGGAGGGATCGCTCAAGTACAGCTCGGTGGCGATGTCACCCACGGAGGCCAAACCGTCAACCGTGACGGCGAGGTTCTTGTCCTCCTGCGGTTCACGCTTGAGCGTCAGCCTGATCCTCATTCAACATCCGTTCCGCGTTCGGTTTCCAACAGTGGTAAATCGTCTGGGGTCACCAGGTGGGAGGTGACGGAATGCTCCACCAAGCGTGCGCGCCGATTCGTAGCCAGCTTTCCGCCGCCGCCACGCAAGCCAACAACGCCCACCCGGTCCAATTTGTCGCACACGTTATCCAGCTTTCGGTTGAAGCGGGTCAGCGCCCAGCCCAGCCGTTTGGCGGCTTGGGCAGAGGACGGGATTGAGCTGAAGCCCGTCCCACCGCGCCGCAGCATCGGTTCGGCCAAGGCAACAATCAATGCCTTCTGAGATGCTGTAAACACCACAGGTCCAATGGTGGTTGACCCGGCAGAGTCTTCCTCGCGGCTTTGGGACGTGAATGACGGCGAATCCAGGTGAACCGAGAATTCGTATGTTGTGGGGCCGGCGGTGAAGACCACGTTTGTTTGGCTAAAGACCAGTGGAATCCGGGCACCCGGTGCCATCCAGGCTTGCATGCCACCTGCGGCGTCGGCGATCGTGGCCGACAGCATGGTGCCTGCATTGGTCAGCCACCAAATCCCGTCATACTTGCTGACCTCAAGGAACTTCCGGTGCAGATAGGGATTGTCATCAACTTCGATGTCACCTTCACGGCCGATACTAAAGATGCCCTCTGGCGAAGGTTGGTACCATTCCCCACAAAAATCAATGGTCAGTTCAGCCATAACGGCAGCCCCCTCGTTTGCTTAGCGTTCGTGATGGATCCTAGGAGCACTTCTTGGCCTCCGACGACGTCTGGCCGTTCTTGCGCACCAGCATCACAGAGATGCAGGACTGGTCATTTGAACCGTTGACCACAAAAACCTTGGTGTCCGTGGTCGGTTTGAATTCACCGGAATCCACGGCGCTGACGGCGGCCCACAAATACTTGTCGCCCTCGGCTGGATCGGGATTTTTCCATGTCCACTCCGAACCGCCGTTCTTGGGTGTTGCCACCAAATCCGTGACAGACGGAACTTCGGCGCCAATGACCAGCGCCGTGGGCGGCGCGGTTGAACCCTGCGCCAACGGATCAGCCTGCTCCGGTGCGCCCACGTTGATGAAGACAATGATTCCAACCACGACGGCGGCCACCAGTACCAGCCCCGAGGTCAGTCCCAGCCACAGCCGCCGCTTCCCAGCCGGTGGCTGCTGTGTCTGTGTCTGGGCCTGTGTTTGTGGATGTTCTGTTTGCAGCTCCGAGCGCTGGATGGTGGAGTCCAGAACAAAGTCGTTTGGCTGCCCCTGACCTTCCAAGTGGGGCCGGGAGTCAGCCCACTCGGTGGGTGAGACGACATTCGAAAAGCCCCTCCCGCCGGCATTCTTGCGAACGGTGGGGCCACCGACCGTGTCGCTGGAGCCCCCGGCAGTTGGGTTCAGGCCTGCTGTTCCCGGCGCCTGCGAGGGCTGCGTCTGGGCGTTACGGTTCAGGCCTGTGGTGGATCCGGTGACACCGGGCACGGTGTTGATTTGCGGTGCACCCGTAAAGGATGCGCCGGATCCGCGGTTCTCGCGATTGAGCCGCGATGGGAAGGTGGGGTTGGAGGTGCTCGCATCGGGGTCGATCGAGACAATGCTGCGAACCCGGGTGGCCTCTTCGTGTTCTTCCGGCCGTGAATCGGGCGCGGCAATTTCTTCCTGCACCTCAAAGGGGGTGACGGAAAGGTTCATGTCCGCCTGCACGCGCATGAGCGCGCGGGCAAAGTCCTTGGCGGATCGGTACCGGGAGTTCGGTGATTTGGCCATGGCCGTGGCCAACACCATTTCAAAGGCCTCAGGGACGTCCGCCCTACCCAGTCGGGGCACCGGGGCCGAGGCAATACGGTCCATCAATAGGCGTTGGGAATTGTCCGCGCCCGGAATCACGAAAGGCGAATGCCCGGCCAGCAAGGTGTAGATGGTGGCGCCCAGGGCCCAGATGTCTACCTTGACCCCGTCGGTTGCCCCGGCGCCAAAGGACTCCGGCGGCGACCAGGGAATGGACATGCCGCCGCCGTCGGACTGGGCCGATTCGACCGTGCCGGAGATGCCAAAATCGGTCAGCGCGGGCCGGTTGTAATCGGTGACAAGCACGTTTGCCGGTTTGATGTCACGGTGGGCTATGCCTGCCCGGTGAGCAGTTTCGACGGCGGAGGCAACCTGAATGCCAATTTCCAACGCCTTGTCAGTGCTGAAACGGCCTTGCCTATATTGCATATCAAGGCTTGGCCGCGAGCAATACTCCATGGCCAGATAGGAGTGGCCGGAGTCGGTAATCTCGGCCTCAAAAATCGTGACGATATAAGGGTGCGCCGAGAGCTGGGCCATCAAGTTGGCCTCGGACTCAAAGCTGGCGCGCGCACCTTCGGTCCGCAGATCCGCGGTGAGTACCTTTATGGCTACTTTTCGGCGAGGCCGGTCCTGCTCGTAGAGGTAAACATCAGAGAATCCACCTGAACCCAGGACCGAGAGGAATCGGTAGCCAGGCAGGGTGGGCGGGGCCCCCGGGGCGCGCCTGCTACTCACAACAAGCCGTCAAAGAGCAACGAAACACCGTCACCCAACTCGGCGATGTCACCATTGAGCAGGATCGCTTCCTCGCCCTGGCTCAGACGGCGCGGCGACTGGCCCTCGCGGACCAGGACCGTGCCGTTGGTTGCCTTGAGATCCACCAGTAGGACCTCCCAACCATCCAAGCGAACCTCAACGTGCGATCGTGAAATATCACCGTTTCCGCTCTTGACCTGGACGAGCCGGGGCATGGCACCGCCCATGACCCTGGACACCGACGGCTGGCGCCCGATGATCAGCGAGTGGTCAAGTTCAACAACTTCACCCGTGGAAATGTGCATGGTACCCAGGCGCGGGCGGCCCACCTCGCGCGGTTCGGAGTTGATGGACGAACCGCAGTTGGAGCACTGCGAGCGGCTGGGCGGATTGGCATGGCCGTTGGGGCACATGCGTGCCAGAACCATCGGGCCGGTTGGTGGCCGTGATTCCAGCTGCGCAGCCGGCTCCGATTCGTTGTTCAGTTCAGTGATGAAGTCACCGCGCATGACGGTGTGCCCGTCGTGGTCAGGATCGTAGGACTCCCCCGGCCCGGCCAGGCCAAGGTCCGGGCCTGAGGCCGGACCTGCAACAGCAACGGCTGAACTTTCGGCTACCGCTGAACCACCGAACTCGGCGGCCCTGGCGGCTGGTTTTCCCCACGGCACGGAATCGATCATGATTCCTTCGGGCCCTGTGGCGGGAACTGGTGCATCAGCTTCACCGGCAGTCTCAGCATTTTCCGCTAAAGCTGATTCGGCACTGCTGCCGGCGACGGGCGGCAGCGCCGGCATGGGAGGCACCGCGTGTTCGGCGGTCTCCTGCGGAATGGGCTGGCCGTCTTCATCAAGTCGGACGGCCGCGGCCTCTACGCTCTGGGCCATGGTTGTTGCGCCGAAGAGGTAGTCGTAATTTACTGTAAATCCGTCATCAACGGCTTCCACGGCCGCAGTTGCTGAGTCCGCCTCGGCTGCTCCGTCTGTCTCGGCTGCTGCCGGGGATTTATCCGAACCGTCTGAAACGTCATCCACAGCTGTCTCCGAAGCCACCTCCGGCTCGTCGGCATGGTCGGACTCGTCGGCACGGTCAGGAATGATGGTCCGGCTCAGATCAGCCGGGTCAATGTCCTCCGCGGAGGCGACGTCGTCCGTGCCGTCTTCATAGTCCGTACTGTCTTCAAAATCCGCGCCGTTGATGAACTTCTCCAAAGCATCCGGTGCATCTAAGGGCACCAGCTGGGCATTCCATTCGGCGTCTGCGGCCTCGGCTGCCTTGGCAAAACTTGCCAGGGTTTCCTCGTCATACTCCGGCTCAAGGGCAATCTCGTCGGCTGCGTCGTCTGCCTCGTCGTCAGGCGCTGCGTCAGCCGTCGCGTCATCACCTGCGTCATCGGCTGCACCTTCAGGCACAGTGGCTTCAGGCACTTCATCAGCCACAAAATCGCTCGGCCCAAAATCGTCATTCGGGTCAGCCTCAGGCTCGAAGGCGGGCACCGATGGATGGACCGCAGCCAGGGCCGGGCCCTGCGTCACGATGGACAGCGATTGCAGCCGAACCACGCCCTCGGCCAACGGCAAGCTCAGTGAGTCTGCAGGGAGGCCGGTCTCATCCAGCGTCAGTTCGATCGAGTCGGCCAGGGGCAGCGATCGTTCGCTCCAGGTGGTGACATCGCGCCCGGAAACCGTCTCGGTGCCGTGCGCGGTGTGCGCAAGCAAGGTCATATTGCCGCGCAGGATGGCGTGAAGGCGGTCGCTCTGGACCACGATCGCGAAGTGGGGCATGCCGGTGATGCCGGTGCCAAACTTTTCGGTCACTTCATTGAGCACGCCATGGATGGTGGGCTCTTGGCCCAGGTAGTCCCACAGCTCCCCCACTAGTGCCGGGTCAGTTTGGCCTTCAAGGACAATAACCGATCCCGACCGTACAATTCCAAGCCAGGAACCGGTGCTGTACGTGGTGCTAACCATGATTCTCCTCGTGCGAGAGTGTTGCGGCAGGCACTTGCTCTGCGTCTAATGGGAATGCGTCTGATGGGGCTTCATCTGTTGGTGCTGTATCTATGGCGGCTGCGGCTTTTGGGGCCAGCACAGAATCCGGAATGGATTCCAGTACCTCGTCGTCGGCGATGTCAGGGGCTGTCGACGGCGGGGTTTCCTCCGCTAGGGGCATCCGGGGCAGTGTGTCGTCCGCGCCGGTAATCTCCGGGAACTGGGCTGTCTCGGGATTGTTCAGTGTTACTTCGCCGGCAGTTCCGTTGATGTTGCTCGCATCGACCACCACCACCGTGATGTTGTCGCGTCCGCCCGAACGCAGCGCGGACTGAATGAGCGAATCAACCGCGTCTTGTGGGTGGCGCAGAGTACTCAACGCCCGGTGGATCTGATCATCACTGAGCTCGCCGGAGAGCCCATCCGAGCACACCATAATGCGGTCGCCCTCTTCCACGGGCATAAGCCAAAAGTCCGCCTCGGTGTCTGAACCGGTACCTAGCGCCCGGGTCACGACGTGGCGGCGCGGATGAATCAGGGCCTCCGCAGGGGTGATGATTCCGCCGTCGACCAGTTCCTGAACCTCCGAATGGTCCACGCTGACCTGGGCAAAGTTCCCTTGGCTCAGCCGGTAAGTGCGCGAATCGCCCACGTTGAAGACCAGCCAGTAGGGCACGCCACGTTCCTCGACGAGCACGGTTCCGCTGACGGTGGTGCCGGCCCGTGCATTCGTCAGTTCACGAATGCGGGCATCGGCCTGACGAAGGGCCTGCTGCAAGTCCGACGCCGTTGCCTCCCGGGATCCGGCTGTCAGGATGCGCTGCTGGCTCAGGGTCTGGATGCACTCACGGCTGGCGACTTCGCCGGCCTCGTGCCCGCCCATGCCGTCCGCCACGGCAAACATCGGGTCTGCGGCTAGGAAGGAATCCTCGTTCAGTTCACGGCGCAGGCCACGGTCGGTGCCAAAGCCGAAGCTAAGCCTTACCCCCGAGGCTGCGCTCGTGGCGCCTTCCACCGAACTCACGCGCGTCCCACCACGAAGTAGCGGTCACCAAAGTGAACGGTAGAGCCAAGCTCAGCCAGTGCGGGCTTGCCGCCGGGCAAGGGATCCATGTTTCCGGCAGAGTGCGTAATGCCGCTGCCGTTGGTGGAGTTCCGATCCGTCACCCACAACCCTTCCCCGCTGACACGAAGGTGCAGGTGCGTTTTTGACACGGACCTGCTGGAGTCTTGAATTGAGATGAGCCGCGAAATCATTTCTCCATCGTATCCGGCGGGATTGCGCCCGATCAGCGCTAGTCCGCTGACGTCTTCTGTGCGGCCATCGTCAAAGGTTAACCGCAGGGCCTGATTCTGAGTCAGGGGGCGAACTCGGGTTTCCCCCGCATCTTCATCTGGTGCAACTGCGGCTGCGGCAACGTTTGGCTGGGCGGTTGCCGGGGACGCAAAGTTGGGGCGGGCGCTGCCGGGCGCACCGGGCACCGAGGTGATGGGCCCCTGGTCAACGGGAATCTGTGGCTTCGGGGTCGACGGCGGCGCGAACGGATTGGCCTGCTGCACCGGCGGGATCTGAGCCGACGCCGGCGGGTTCTGGAATGCTGGCTGGTTCTGGCTCGGCGCGGCCTGGTTGTGGAACTGTATGGCTGGCGGCGCGAATTGACCTGGCTGGGCGGCACCGTTCACGGGGCGGGCCGGCGGCGAGGCAAGCGGCGAGGCCATGGGTGAAGCTACCTGCGAAATGGTCGGCACATTCGCCGGGACAAAGTCGGCCCGTTCGGCGATTCCACCGGTTTCCAGTGGGTTCCTGCCCGTTTTAACATTGAAGACCAAGGTGTGGGCCACCTTGTCGTGCCAGCCCTGCTTCTTGCCGTTTGCATCCCAGGTATTGGAAATCAGCACGAGGATTGGGCCAATCGTGGGGACAATGCTGCTGACGCCCACAATCAGGTGACGCAGGAAGATGGCCAACAACCCTGCCGGCAGACCCTCCATATTCGTGGTTCGCAGTCCCAGCATGATGTTGCCGGGGGTCTTGCCGGATTTCGCTTCCCACAGCCATAGCCATATGAAGTAGCCAAGGGAAAGCACGCTGGCGATGGACGTGGCGACCAGCAGCCAGGTCAGGTTCAACTGCGCGAACTCCCCCACCTGGGTCACCTTGACGTTGAGGGAGCCAATCAAGCTGGCGATGCCGATCAAAATGCTCGGAAGGATACCGTCAACGATCTTGGCAACGAGGCGCCGTCCGGCGCCGCCCGGGACGAGTGCTGTTGCCGCTGCGATCCGTGGATCAACACCAACTTGCACGGGCGCAACCAAGGGGCCGTTGGCGGAGGCGCCCACAGCAATGATCCCTGGAACTGTGTGCGCCTCGGGCCCACCGACGGACACGGATGTAGGCGCCGGGGAGGCGGCCCGGTTGGCCACCGCGGTCCCGCACAATGTGCAGAAAGCCGCGCCGGGTGCGAGTGCAGCCCCGCAGTTCCGGCAAGGTTCCGCCGCTTTTTGCCCCATGTGTTCAGTACCCTTCTTAGGATTTCTTCATCAACTTGGCCCAGAGGGAGCGTTTTACTTCCCCGTCCTGACCGTTTTCGTCAGTGCTATTCACTGCACTGTTATTAACTGCACTGCTATTAATCGCTATGCCTTTGGATGCCAGGCGCTGGGCCTGATCGTTGGCCCGAAGACTGCGCTCGAGTTGCTTGTCCCTTGCGCGGGCCTTCGCGTCCGCTAGCAACGACCTCGGGGAGAACTTTGCCCGTTGCCGCTTCCAGAATCCTACCGACCCGATCATGCCGTTGACGGAATGATCCACGTTTTCCCAGTACATGGCGACGTCGTCTTCGCTGGGCTGGCCCGGACCAAAGATGGCAGCGTCGGCCCGTTCGGCCAGCAAAGCCGTGGTGCCTTGGCTTTCAGGGAAGGCGGTGATGAGTGAAACGGCGGTCTCCCGTCGCGTCCCACTTCCGTCGATCGGGGCACCGAGGTCCGTGGCCGTGCTGATCACTTCTGACCAGCCGCCGCCCACTCTGTCGGTGGGTAGGCCATCGCCAAGGCGACGTTTCCGGCGTCGGGACTTCAGCAGGACAATGAGCAACAGTGGCAGCGCAATGATCAGGATCGGGATTGCAGCCACGCCCACGATCATCAGGATCGTGCCAAGGATGCCCGCCTGCTGGTTCTTTTTGCCGTCCGTGTCCAGCGCGTCAGGTGCACTGTCAGGGGGCAGATCGGCAGGTTCCTGCGGCGGGGGCGGCGGCTGGAGCACCTGCGGTTTGGGCTTGGACGCGTTTTGCGGCTCGGGCGGATTGGGCACGTGGTCCTTGTCCGGCGTCGGGTTGAACGGCACCCAGCCAAGGCCGGCAAAGTTCACCTCAACCCAGGCGTGCACGTCAGATCCCTTGAGCTGGACAGTCTCCGCACCGTTGTTGGGGTCCTTCTCATCCAGGTAGAAGCCCATCACCACGCGTGCAGGAATGCCGAGGTTGCGGGCCATCATGACCATGGCCGTGGCGTATTGCTCGTCGTCGCCAACCATTTCCTTGCCGCTGAGCAGCTTGGTGATACGCGCGGCACTGTGCCCGGAGGTGGACTGCACCTGCCCTTCCAGACCGTTGCTAAACTTACCTTCGCGCTGCAATGCACCTTCTAGCGCCTGCACTTTTTTGAGTGGGGTGTCGGCCTCCCCCACGATGTCATTGGCCTTGGTGCCCACCACCGGAGGGACATTTTCCAGCTTCGGCAGCCGGACTGAGCCAAATTCGGAGCCAGCCAATTTGTTCCCATCGACGCTGGGGAACTGAACATCCAAGGAGTAGCTATCGCCCTTTTGGACGCCCGAGAGGTTCAGCGCCGTGCCGGATTCCTTGTTCAGGTACAGGGTTGGCGTCTCGCCTTGGGCGCTTTGGTAGTTCAGGCTTTGCGCAACGGTGGCGCTGGGAATCCAGACCCCGTCATAACCGTCCATGACAAGTTCGACGGCGGTCCCGGTGCCGTCCGCGTTTTGGTTCAGCGACTTGGGGTCGCCAATCGGGGCAAAGGATGCAGAACTGTTGGGATCAACGTTGAACACGACGCCGTCATAGTTATCCATGGCGGCCACGCGGATGCGGCCATTCTTCGGCAGTCCCTCAACATCAAAGAGGACCGTGTCCTTTTGATTCTTGACGTAGTCGCGGAACTTGGTCAGGGGCGACGGGAGATTGTGCAAATCTGGCGGCGGGATCACGGTGTCACGCAGAACGTCGCGGCTGGCACTCGTTGTCAGGGCAGGAGCTGCTGCCATGGTCACGGCGCCGGCCACGAGGATGACTCCGGCAGCCATGCCGATCCGGCGTAGGAGCGAGGTCCGGGCTGCCGCATGGTCCTGCACGGGCTGATTGGCCGAGATGGACCCGGCGGTTTCGCGCCGGCGCATTTCGTGGCGGTACGCGAACCATGCGACGGCACCGACGGTCAGCAGCGAGCCGCGGAGCACTGGAATGAAGACCTCGGCCGTGCCAAAGAGAATGGCCGTGATGAACAAAACCACCACGGGCAGCATGGCCCACAGGGCATTACGGAGACGCCACGCCAGGGTCCCCGCCACCACTGCAGCCACGAAGGCCGAAAGGTAGGGAACCACCATGACCTCGACGCTGGTCCCTACGGGTGCGGCGAGCGTCAGCAGCTGTTTCCAGGAGAGCATGATGCCCAGAAGCAATCCGCGCAGAGAGGCAAAGCTGGGGATGAATCCCAAGATTGCTTCGTGGGAAGCGGCCAAGGCACTGCCAAAGAACATGTAAACAGCAAAGGCCAAGCCCACCATGGTGATCAGGCCAAGGCGCCAATGCGCGCCGATGGCGGCCACGCCCAAGCCCAGAACGATCGCACCAAAGCCTGCAAGCAGATAACGCGGATCATGGCCAAACGTTGGACCAAATCCCAGCACGGCAATGCCGAGCAGGACTGCCAGAACGCCGCCGTCGAGCAGGAAATGCCACCAGGCACGTCCGCCGACAAAGAAGGAAGCACCACGGGCTACAGGACCGCGGGCTACAGGACCACGAGACTGACGCGGTTGTGATTGGCTCGACTGTGCCTGGCCACCCCTGGCCCGATTCTGGCGGCGCGTCCCGGCAGCCTCTGGGACTGCCGATTCTGGGACGGCAGCTGCCGCTCTTCTACGCGTGCTCATGCAACGGCCTTTCGCAGGACAACGGCCAGGTCATTGAGATCGCCTAGGGTGAGGACGGTGAGATCGGCGATATTCGCGCGGGCCGCTTGGGCCCCGGTAAAGCATCGGATGGCGAAGGCGCGAACACCCGGCGGCACCGAGGCAGCGGCGCTACGCAGCTGGGCGGGCGTCACTTTCGAGCCCACCACAAAGAACACCACGGAGGCGTTAGGTACGGCGTCAGACAGTGTGCGAGCCAGATCGACCGAGGTGCCACGTCGGGTATGGCCGGCCAACCGGGTCATGTCGTCCAGGAGGTTTCTCCCCGTTTCGCAGCGAATGGGTCCGCGTTGGGTGATAACGCTCAACTCGCGATTTTCCTTGATGGCCTGGCGCCCCAGCGATGCCGTGGCCGAGATGGCCAACTCGAAATCGTCGTCGTGCTCGTATTCATCGGTATTTACAGAGAGGGCAACGGCCATGTGGGAACGGCGGGTTTCCTCAAACTGGCGAACCATCAACTTGCCGGTGCGGGCCGTGGTTTTCCAGTGGATGTGGCGGCGGTCATCGCCCGGGACATAGTCACGCAACGCGTGGAAGGCGATGTCGGAACTGGTGAGGTCCTTGGTGGTCAGGCCCTCAAGGTCCTTCAGGAATCCGGCAGCGGGCCCGTCGATCGCGGTGGTGCGCGGGTGCACGTACAGATCAGTGGGCTCGGTCCACAACACTTGGCGGCGCAGCAACTGCAACGGATCGGCCCGCACAGAACGCACGGGACCAACGGTGATGACGGCGCGGCGGGTGGTGGGGATGGTGAACAGGTCCTCGTGCACCTGCTCGGGCTTCATCCGTGGCAGGTGGAAGAGCGCGGTCGCCTGCCCCACGGGTAGTTCCAGTGCAGCGGGAAGCACAGTGCGCGGGGACGTATTGGTGACAGCGATGCTGCCAATAGCGTTGTCTCCGACGGCCACCCGGGTGCGGGCCAGATCCAGCGTGACACCGTACATCGATTTGCCGACGATGAAGGCGATGGCAATCAGCAGTAGGAGCACCGCAAACAGGGAAGCAACTTTCGCCTCCTGCCAGCCGAAGCTCGCGCCGAGAATCCATAAACCCACGGCTGCACAGATCACAACAACGCCCAGAGTGCTGATGGATGCCAGGACGGGAACTGCGTAGCGCTTCCAAAGCTGTGTGGCCTTGGACCACCACGGACCAAGATAAATGGTGGCGACCTTGCCCGCCTCACGCCACAGTGATGTGGGGTGTAGGCGGGTGGGTGCTCCGTCGCGGTGGAAAGGCCGGGCCAGGACTGCGCCAACCTTGCCTGCTCTGGATTTCATGCTCATCTTTAACCTTTAACCGAATGTTCTGTAGCTGCGTGGGCTCTGTAGCTGCGGGTGCCGGTACTAGGCGGTTGCGCGTTGCTGCGGCGCGCTGACTTCGGCCAAGACGCGGGCCAGGACGACCTCGGGGGTTGCGCCAGCAAACTCAGCTTCTGGATCCATGACGAAGCGGTGCGTCCACACGTAGGGTGCCAGTTCCTTAATATCGTCAGGAAGGACGTAGTTGCGTCCCTTGGCAGCAGCCCAAACCTTGGCGATTCGGACCATGGCGATGGCGCCACGGACGGAGACACCCAGACGGGTTTCCGGGGCGTTGCGGGTCTCTTCACAGAGACGTGAAATGTACTCCAGCACGGCCGCATCGGCGTGAGTGGTTGAGGCCAGATCAGCCATTTCTGCGACGGCCTGTGGGGTGATGATGGCCTGCATGTTGGAGGTCCGGTCACGCTGGCTGGAGCCGGACAACAGCTGCACAGTGGAGGCGTGGTCCGGGTAACCAATGGAGGTTTTCACCAGGAAACGGTCAAGCTGGGCTTCGGGAAGGCGGTAGGTACCGGCCTGCTCGATCGGGTTCTGGGTGGCCAGCACCATGAAGGGGCGCCCGGTCTCATAGGTTGTGCCGTCCATGGTGACACGGGATTCTTCCATGACTTCCAGCAGAGCCGACTGGGTCTTGGGCGAGGCACGGTTGATCTCATCCGCAAGGACGATCGTGGCGAAAATGGGTCCCTTGTGGAACTCAAATTCCTGCTTCTTCTGGTCATAGATCATGACGCCGGTGACGTCGGAAGGCAAGAGGTCAGGCGTGAACTGGATGCGCGAATGGGTGCCCTTGACAGTTGCCGAGAGAGCACGCGCCAGCATGGTCTTACCGGTGCCGGGTGCATCCTCGAACAACACATGGCCTTCGGCCAGCATCGCGGCCAGAGTCAGGCTGATGACATGGGACTTGCCCAAGATGGCCTGCCCAACGTTGGCGACCAACTTTTCAAATGTTCCTGCAAACCACGTGGCCTGTTCCGGCGTCATGGACATATGCTTCCTCTTTCAATCTCAATCGTTGGTGCATTGCTTGCAGCAAAACCTGAATTAGTTTATCCACTAGTTGGCGTTATTCGCCATTTATTCCCACACCGCCTTAACAGGGCGGCATGCCACCCGGAGTCCCACCTTTGTTCGTAGTCTCAGCCTTCACATAACCCCACGCAGCATATCCAGGCGTAGTGATGTGATACCACTTATGATCTTCGTCATTCGCTCCCCAGTACTTATAGCAATTCACCTGTACTGGCGTATTCGTGTTGAGCCACTGCGATGAGCAACTGGCCGGATTGCCCGCTCTAAAGTGGTCCCCATTACCAGATGCTTTTTCCAAACAGGTCTGGGTAGGTGTGGCCTCCACGGTCCAGCTTGTTGGCGGCGGGTCGTCGCCGCTCTTGGGTTTCACCGTCCGCACGGGACCGAGGGTCCCCACGGAGTTGACCGATTGAGCTTCAATAGTCACGACCTCGTTGTAGCTGCCCGTGTTGACGTTGGCACTCCCCGCGCTGGTCTTGGATTGCCATGGTCCACCATTGACGCGGACCTCAATACGAACAGAGTCAACGGCGCCGCCAGGCATCGACCAAGAGTAGGAAACGGATTTGTTGCCAGTGCCTCCATCGTTCCCGTTCAACCCGGGAGTCCCCGGTGCACCGTACGGAATAGCGGCATTGGACGGCGCCGAAGCACTGCCCGCTGTCGCAAACGCCGAGGACTTGGCATAGACAGTGACAGTTGTGCTTGCACCATTGCTGGCCGGCACGGTTCCGCCTGGCGTGACCGGGACGTTGGAGCTCCCTGGTGTGACGTTGGCGAAGTAGCTGATCTCGCCCGGGCTGGAGCCGCCCAAGGCGGCATCGCTCAGCGGAGCGAAGTCCACCTGGACCTGCCCACCGGCTGCACCGGTATTGGCCGGTGTGATTCTGACGGTCCCCACGGTGCCCGGCCTGCTCACCGATCTGCGTCCCACCGACGGATCGCTGGGATCCGAGGATGATACTTCCGTGGCAACCACCACGCGGAAGGTGTAGTTTCCGGTGGCGTTGGGCAGGCTCACGGTGGCCGTAGGCGCCGTGGTGGTGGTCGATTTCTGGGCTGCACCGTCAAGGAAGGTGGTCAAGGTGTAGCTCTTGAGCTCGCCGCCATTGAGGTTTGGTTGAGTCCAGTCCACGCGCACCTGATTTTGATTGCCAACCGTATCCACGAGTGTGGTTGTCGGTGCGGCAGGCGTAAACGGCTTGCCCGCTGGCTTCACGGCCTTAAGCGCGTACTCACTCCAATCGGACGGCTTCGGTGACTTGTTAACCGCCTGCACCCTGAAGGTGTACTCCGTTCCATTGATCAGTCCCGGCCACGTGAGCTTATTGCCCCTGACGCTCTTCTGTGGATTCTGTCCTGCCGGAACAGGAGAAATCTGCACATTGAACGACTCCACTGCTGAGTACTCCCCCACGGGCGTCACCCAGCTGACATCCAGCTGGGTATCGCCCCGAACGATGACAGGCGGTGCCGGCTTGTCAGGCTGCTGATCCGGCGTGGCCGAGGCCGAAGCCTTCGAGAAGGCCGATTCCCCCACGGCGTTCTTGGCGCTGACGGTAAAGGTGTACGCCTTGGCGTTATCCAGACCGGTAATCAAACAGGTGTTGGCGGCACATTCCTGCGTGGTGCCGTCGCTCCGCTTGACCGTATAGCCAGTCAGCGGCGAGCCGTTGTCCACGGGAGTGGTCCACTTGAGGAGGACCGCATGGCTTTTGACCTCCTGTACCAGCGGGACCGCGGGCACACCAGGTTTGCCCTTAACATTCAAGGTGATGCGCCCGTCAACGTCTCGGGCGTGGTCACCAGTTTTGTCAGAGACCGTGTAAATGACAACCACGTTTCCGGTGAAGTCCTCCGGGGCCTGAACGTTGACCTTGTCCCCTGAGACGGCAACTTGAGTACCCGGGGCACCGGTCGTCATTTTGGCGTCCACGATCTTCAAGGCAGTGTCAGGGAATGGGTTCACGTCATTGGCCAGGACGGGAACAGTTTCAAGCCGGCCGGCATGAGCCTCGGGAACAGCGTCATCGTTGGCCACAGCCTTGGGCTTCGTGGACGAAGTAATCGTTATGCTCACCTCGGCGCGGACCGGCGGATTATGTCCGTCGTCCACTGAAATGCCCAGTGACTGCGCGGACCCCAGAGCGGCATCCTTGTTCGCCTCAACCGTCAGTGTGCCGCCGTCGAGCTTTGTCTTGAAGCCGGCAGGCGCGTCACCGGTCAGGGCAAACTTCAGCGGATCCTTCTCGGGATCGCTGGCCAGCAGAGCCACGTTGACGGTGCCGGATTCGAGTTGGGCAACAGCGAGGGAGGTGCCCTGCAGCTTCGGCGGAATGTTCTTCGCGGGGGCCGGCGTCACCTGGGTCATGATGGTCAGCGTGGATTTCAGTCCTGCCGGATCGTCGGGCCCGGTGCCGTCGGTCACCTCAAAGGTGATGGAGCCCGGCCCATAGAAATCTTCGTTAGCCGCATAGTTCAGCCCGGTACCGTCGGCCGTGACCGCGCCAACTGTCGGAGCACCGATCATCTTGATCTTGTCGACCTGGGTGATCCGTGGGGTGCGCCCCTCGCGAACCTTGACGTAGTCAAGCAATTTGACGACGGCGGATTCACCGGCTTGGACCTTGATGACCTCGTTATTGGCCAGTACCGGGTACTGGGCATCCAACCCTGGCACCCACACGATCGCCGAGGACGAAAGCTTGTCCTGGTCGGTGACTGTATACGGCACCATCTGCGGCTCCGGCGCCAAGGTGATACGCACCGTACCATCGGAATTCACGGAGGCGTTCGGATTGGGAACAGCCAGTGACACCTTGAGCTGATCGGCTACACCGTCCGGGTCCTCATCGTTTTTCAGCACCGGAACGTTGACGGTGTTCTTGCCCAGGGCCTCTTGTACTGTGACCTCGTCGTCCCGCGCAATGGGCGCCCGCAAAGGGGCATCCGGCGTAACAGTCATGCGAATATTGGCTGTTGCCGTTGCTCCGGAAGGATCGGTGGCGGTGTAGCCCATGGTGGCGATCCCGCTCTCGGCCGGACTCGTCAATAGCACGCGGCCAAGATCCGTCACCGAGGGCTTCATTTCCTCGGGGCCGGTAAAGCCGTCCTTTGCCGCATACAGTTTGTCGCCGTCCGGGTCGGTATCATTGAGCAGCACATCGAGTGCCACCTGACGGCCCGGGCGCATGGAAATGTAGTCATCGGACGCTGCCGGTGGCCGGTTGGTTGAGTCCTCGGGCGCAATCCCGACCTCGACAGTTCCGATGGACTCAGCGCCGAGACGGTCCCTGACCTTGTAGGTAAATTTATCGGTTCCAGAAGAGTTGCCGGCCGCGGTGTAGGCAATGAAGCCGTTGCCAGCTATGGCGGTACCGAGCGTTGGCGGAATATCGACTCCCACCAAGCGCACGGAGTCACCATCGGGGTCGATGCCATCGAGCGGAATCTGAATCTTCGTCTGCCCACCGGCGATGACCCGGCCCTCAACGTTTTTTGGCGCGGGCGGCAGGTTACGCTCCGGATCCGCGGCGATGATGTTGATGGTGACCGAGACCGAATCCGACTGGCCGGAATCATTGGTGACCTTGTAGATGGCCGTCACCGAGCCGGGAACGTCCTTGGCCAAAAAGCGAAGAGAGTCCTGATCAACCCAGAGCTTGCCGGATTCCTCAGCCGGAGCTTGGGAGATCTCGGGGCGCTTAAGTGCGTCGCCATTTGGATCGAAATCATTGGAAAGCACCGGGATCCGTGCCACGTCACCTACCCTGACATTCACCACATCCGGCCGGGCCACGGGTGGTTGCAGCGTTGAAGCTGACGGAATGCGGACGATGGCGATTGACCCCGTCGAGGTGCCCTGGCCGTTTGCGACCGTGTACTCGATGGAGACAGGGCCGCCGGGGTCGCTTATGTCGGTAATTTTCACCACGTTGTGGTCGAGGACCGTCACGGAGACGCCGGCATCTTCTGAGACGGTGACCCCGCGAACCACCAGGACACCGCCGGCAGGATCCGTATCGTTGCCCAGCACATCGACCAGGACGGTCCCGCCCAAGGGCAGTAACGCCATGTCCTTGACCGCAACGGGAGCGAGCTCCTGCTCGGCCGACACCACGTCTATGCGAATCAGCCCCGTGGCGCTTTGCGGGCCGTTGGTGACCTGGTAAGTAAGATACGTGGCGCCCACGGAATCCGAGGTGAAGGTGAACGTGCCGTTGTCGGCGATCGCCGAGATGGCACCCTTGGCTGGCTTGTCCACGCTGGCCAGGCGAAGTTCCCCGCCAAGCGGGTCTTGGTCATTCTTGAGGGGCGCAACGATCGCTTCCTGCCCGACCACCACCCGCAGGTAATCGGCGTTGGCCACCGGGGGGACTCCCCCGGCCGGTTTGACGCTGATCTTGATTATTTTTTCAACGACGGACCGGGTGTCCGAAACCTTAATGGTTACGGTTCGCAAACCGTTGGAGGAACCGTCGTCGGTGTAGCTCAGCTCCCCGTCCGGGGTGAACTTCACCTGGCCGGTTTCCTCACTCGAAACGGCCCCTACGAGGAAGATGCTGTCGCCGTCGGGATCGATCATGTCGGCTAGGACGTTTTGCGTAATGGTCTGCCCCTGGGCCACCACCATGGTGGTGGGACGCATGGAAACGGGCTCGGCGTTTTCGGATTCCGGAACCACGCGCACGCTCACGGCGCCCTGGTCTGTGCCGCCTCGGCCGTCGTCGGCGATATAGCCGAAAGATTCCGTGCCCGGCACAGCATCTGCCGGCACCACCAGTTGCAGTCCGGTTCCGCCGTACACTGTTTGCAGTTTTCCGGCCTTGATTTCCGCGGCGCTGTCCCGCACCGTCAACACATCGCCGTCGGGGTCTGAATCGTTGTAGAGCACCGGCAGCAAGGTGGTGCTGCCTGCCCTGACACCGAATTGATCTGCTTCGGCGATGGGTGGACGGTTGGGCTTGGTCCTGTCCGGCAGGGTGTTGACAACGTTCGGGTCGGAGGAATCCTTATCGGCGTCGTCGGCCTTTTTCTGGTCTACCGTGAGGTCGTCCCAGTTATTGACCAGCATCAGGTTCTGGTTGACCAACCACACGTTGCCACCGGCCATGTCATTGAGCACCACGTTCTCACGGTTCTTTCGAAACACCAGATCCGAAGCTGCCGTCGCCTTGGGGACGCTGACAGGCTTCGAGTCTTTGCCCGAGCAATAAAAGAGGTACTGGTTTGACCCGTTCCACGCAGAGTGCACGCATCCGTCTTGTTGCACCGGCGGAATGGGGCGCCCCAGCGAGCCCGCATCGACGCTCGTGGCCGCGCCACCATCGAGGGGCTGCAGGACCAATTCGTTGCCGGTTTCCAGGGCCACAAAATCGCCCGACTCGCTGCGTTGCTGCAGGCTCGCGCCCTTCGCGTTGGGCAAGGTGACCTTCTTGTTCCCGGGCAGGTACACCGTGCCGGAGTCAGGATCAAGCACAACGGGCTTATCGCCCACAAGGCTCAAAACCAGTTTGCCGGAATTGGGCAAACCGTCAACGGCAGATTCCTTGGCCTCCACAACTTTTCCATCGGCGGAAACCGTCGCCTCGGTGACCACGGCGGTACCGGGGTTGAGCACGAAAATCTGGCTCACGCCGTCGTGCGTCTCAAGGGCGACGGCGGCCTGCACGTTGGTGATTTTCGTCAGGATTGGCTTTGTTGTCTTCTCATCAAACGAGGCAGTACCCGTGGTGGGAACGGCCCACACCTTCCCGGCGGCCGGATCCGTGATGACAGTGATGTCGCTGCCGAGCGAGATGGATTTGCTTCCCCCGAGGGCCGTGTCCTGGGTGAGCGCCATGCTCGGCACGTCAACCTGGTTGAGGAGAGTGCCGGAATCGGCGTCCATAAAGACTGTGCCTTTGTCCTGAAGGACGTCGAAGCCAGGAGTTGTTGCGGTAAAGCCGCCGTCGAGAACCTTGGACGGAACGTTAAGGTGGCCCACCATGTTGATGCTGCGGTTGGTCACCCAGACACTGCCGTCATTGAGGTCAACATCGGCGGTGCTGAACCCGGGGTAAATGATGGCACCGGCCACCACAGCCGCGGCTACAACAACGGAACCCGTAACCCCCAACAGCTTTTTCCCGCGCTGAGACGAACTAACAAGACGTGGCAAAGCCATTTAACACCCCTGGTTTACGGCCCTTTGAAGGGACGCAAACATTCATTTAGATTCATGTTGCTTAGCCGGTTCGGCTACTTCCCCAGACGGCGACCCCAGTCACCGTTCCCCAGTTTTCTGTCTTAAACGCCTGACCATGCTCCCTAAAGTGTGCCGGAAACCCCCAAAGAGGTGCAATGGGGAGCACTCCCCACCCTGTGGGCGGGGAGTGCTGGCAGCGTGTTAGCAGGAGATTCCGGCACCCCTGCTGACCTCTCGCTCAACCGTATTTTCTTTGGACGTTCCACCCCTGACCCAACGGCCCGCCTGAGGGCCGTCGGACATGACGTACCAGTCACTGTGACTTCCTGAGGCACACCCGCTGACAGTCACCCAACCATCAGCCCTGTCCAGCCACTTGCCGCCAAGGTCGACGTCGCCGCCAGGAGATTCGGTGGTGCCACAGTAGAGTTTTCCATTAGGTGCGCGGTAGAAATTGCCGCCTTCGCCCGGGCCCTGGGTGCAGGAGTGGAACGTGCCGTAAAGGACGCGCACTTTTGTGACGGGCGGCGGCGGCGGCGGATCCGGTTCTGCTCCCGACGTCGAGGTCGCCGTAAAGGCCGCACCACATCCACCAATGTTGCACGCCCTCACGCCTAGGGTGACCTCTTCGTTATAGCTTCCGGTGTTGGTGGTGTAACTCAAGGCACCCCCGCGGTCCACCCATCCCGCGCCATTGAGGCTACTTTCGTATCGGGTAATGGCACTACCGTTGTTGTTGGCAGCCGTCCACGTCCAGCTGACCTTTTTGACTCCCTGGCTGGCAGTACTTCCAGTGACCGATGTCTGACCCGGCACTCCGTAAGGCTTCACGATTGGCGAGGGCCCGGAGGAATCACCCACCGAACTCTGTGAGCCGGCACTGGCGCGGGCGCGGACCGTGGCGTAGACCGCAGCCCCGTTGGGAGAGGCGAGCTTGACGCCCGAAGGCACGCCGCACTGTTCTCCGCCGCCTGTCGATAGTGTCACGCAGTAGGTTGCTTCATTGGCCGCATAGCCCCTCAGCTGGGTGGAATTCAAGGGTGAGTAAGTCACGACGACGAAACCACCTGCACCATTCTGGTCAGCGATTTGAATTGTGGGCGGGCTCATCGTATCTACCTTGCCGACCGCGCGCTGCGGCGAGGATGCCGGACTGGACGCACCCGTGCCGGCCTTGTTTGTGGCGGTCACGGAAAAGGTGTACGGCTCGGTGGAATTGTTGACAGTCACCGTTTGGCTATTGGTGGTGGGCGTGTAGCTTCGGGCCGCCTCACCGCCGCCACTCTGCGTCAGGGTGTACTTGGTGACTGTAGCGCCGTTGTTGTAAGGCACATTCCATTGAACGCCGATTTGATTCTGGCTTCCCACCTGCGCCAGTACCTGCACTGTAGGCGCGGCCGGCGCAGAAGGCTCACCGGCAGGAACCACCGAGGCTGAATACGCGCTCCATTCCGACGGCTTCGGTGCCTTGTTGATGGCCTGGACACGGAACTGGTACTCGGTGCCGTTTTCCAGCCCCGGCCAAATCAGCGAATTGCCTGTGACCTCGGGTTTCTGGCCGTTTTGTCCAGCAGGTGCAGGGGAAATTTCCACATTGAACTTGGTGACCGGCGTGAACTCGCCCACCGGGGTCACCCATCTAACTGTCACCGACTTATCACCAAAGGTGGTTGTCGGAGCTGCCGGCGCGTCAGGCATCCGGTCAGGCATGGCCGCGGCCGACACGGGCGATGCCGCCGATGTGGCCACAGCGTTGCTTGCCGTCACAGAGAACTTGTATTCCGTTCCATTTTTCAGCCCCGTAATGGTGCAGGTGTTGGTTGAACAATCCTGGGTGCCACCGGTCCAGCTCACCGTGTACTTGGTGATGGGCGATCCGTTGTCTGCCGGCGGGTCCCACTTCAGCAGAACAGCGTGATCCTTCTCCTCCACAACCTGTGGTTTCGTGGGTGCGTCGGGCTTGCCCTTGATGACAATACGGATCCGCCCTGTTGCGTGGCGGTTTTCATCCTTGGTCTTGTCTTCCACGGTGTACCGGACCACAACAGTTCCCTTGTAGTCGTCATTACTGTTGACCGTGACAGAGTCGGCCGTGTGCGCGACTGTGATCCCCGCACTTCCCGTCTCCGTCATGGTGTCCACGACTGTCAGGGGTGTGTCAGGGAACGGGTTGACGTCGTTCGCGAGAACCTTGACTACCTCCGAGCGGCCTGCATGTGCTTCAAGGACAACGTCCTCGTTGGCCACCGGCTGTGGCAGCGAGGTCGATGTCGCCCGTAGGATCACCTCGGCAATTACCGGTTCGTTGGTACCGTCACTGACGCTGAGCTGCACGGTGGCCTGCTCCCCCACCTTGGTGCCGTCCCGCTGTTTTGCCGTCAGGACGGTGCCGGAGAAGGAAACCTCGAAGTTGCCCGGCTGGTTGCCAACCATGGCGTACTTGAATTTCTCTTTGTCACCTGGATCGATGTCGAAGGCCATGGGGCCAACGTCTACAGTTGCCTTTTCCTGCTGTGCCACGTCCAAACTGGATCCGGTGAAGGTTGGCGGAGTATTCTTCTTCACTTCCTCCTCCGGCTTGTCCTCCTCCTCTTTCTTAGCGACAGGAGCAGGATCGACCAAGGTCATGACCGTCAAGGTGGATTTGAGGCCGGCCGGATCGTCGGGGCCCGTACCGTCTGTGACCTCGAAGGTGATGGAGCCAGGTCCGTAGAACTTGATGTCTGAGGCATAGTTGACGCCAGCTCCGTCGCCAACAATAACGTCGTCTTTGCCAGCTCCGACGAAGGAGATCTTTGAGGCCTCGGTCAACCGCGGCGTGCGCCCTTCCCTGACTTGGACGTAGTCCGAGAGCTTCATGACAGCACTTTCGCCAGCTGTCATGCGGATGACCTCTGTGCTCTTGAGTACCGGATACTGCTTGTCCTGTCCCGGGACCCAAATGACAGCAGTGGATGTCAGGCCATCCTGATCCGTGACGGTGTAGGGAATCATCTGTTCCTGCGGAGCCAAGACGATCCGCACGGCACCCCCGGCTGAGACTGACGCCGATTCGCTGTTCTTGCCAGCCACGGCTTCAATGCTGACAGTGAGATCCTCGGTCACGCCGTCGGGGTCCGCGTCATTGTCCAACACGGGAACGTCAACGGTGTTTTTGCCCAGCATTTGCTTCACGGTAACTCGGTCATCGCGGGCAATGGGTGCCTTGAGTGCGGCATCGGGAGTGACGGTCATACGCACGTTGCCTGTTGCCTGGGCGCCGAACTTGTCCGCGACCGTGTACAGCATGGTGGCGATGCCCGGCTCCATGGGCGAGGTCAAGATCAGCTTTCCCTTGTCGGTTACCGTCGGCGCCATCTCCACAGGGCCTTGGAACGCTTCCTTGACCAAGCCAAGCTGTCCGCCGTCGGGGTCTGAATCATTCAACAGGACATCCAAGGCAACGTTGCGGCCGGGACGCAGGGTGATGTAATCGTCTTCGGTCACGGGCGGGTGGTTGACCGCCAGCGGAGGCGCAATACCCACTTCAACCCTTGCGGTGGCTTCAGCACCGAGCCGGTCCCGAACCTTGTAAGTGAAGGAATCGGTCCCCGCGGAGCTGCCGCCAGCGGTGTAGTAAATGAATCCATTGCCCGTTTCGGCGGTACCTAGGGCCGGACCCTGGTCCACTCCCACGAGCTCAACGGAGTCCCCCTCGGGGTCAATTCCGTTGAGGGGAACGGAGATTCTCACCTGGTCCCCTGCGATGACACGGCCAGTGAGGTTCTTCGGGGCAGGCGGCAGATTGTGCTCGGGATCTGCGGCCACAATGGTGATGGTGACCTGGGCAGAGTTAAATTGGCCGGTACTGTTGGCCACCTTGTAGACACCCTGCACCGTCTTGGGCGTGGGCCCGGCGATGAAGCGGAGCTGATTTTGATCGGCGAAAAGTTTTCCCAGGGATTCGTCCGGTGTTTCAACCACAACAGGTGACTTCAGCACTTCGCCATTGGGGTCGGTGTCATTTTCGAGAACCGGAATGCTGACCACGTCGCCAACCCGTACGACGGCGGTATCGGGTTCCACGCGCGGCGGCATCAACTTGTCCGGCGCAGGAATGCGAACGACGGAGATTTCCCCGACTGCATTTCCGGCACCGTTGGAGATGGTGTATTTGATGCTCATCTTGTCCTTCAAGCCCCGGACATCCGTGAGCTTGATGATGTTGCGTTCAATGATCGTCGCCGAGACCTCCGAGCCCGGAGGCAATTCCACTGACTGGATGACCAACACACCACCGGAGGGATCGGAGTCATTGCCGAGTACATCGACAAGCGCAGACCCACCCGAAGGCAGCATCACTAGGTCCTTGACCGCAACTGGAAGACCCTGCGAGTCCGCTGCCTCAACGTTGATACGGATCAAACCGCTTGCGCTCATGGGTCCGTTGGTGACCTGGTATTCCAGATAGACGGCCCCCTCGGTCTTGGAGGTAAAAGTCACTGTGCCGTTGTCAGCGATTTCCGAAACCGTGGCACTGGCCAACTTTGACACGCTGGCAAGGCGCAACTTGCCGCCAGCTGGGTCCTGGTCATTCTTCAAGGGAGCCAGTACCACCGGCTCCCCCACCACGGCCTTGAAGAAATCGGCGTTGGCAACCGGAGGAACACTGCCGGCCGTCTTGACGTTGACCTTGATTTTTTTCTCGACAATGTCGATGCCGTCGGAGACAGAGACGGTCATGGTTTTCATGCCAATGTTTTCACCATCGTCGGTGTAGCTAAGCTCTCCGTCGGGGGTGGATTTTATGACGGCAGATTTGTCATCCGAGACAGCCCCGATGAGGTAAATGTCGTCGCCATCCGGATCGGTCCAGTCGGTCAGGACGTTTTGGCGCATGGTCTGACCTTGCTCCACCACCAGTGTGGAGTCCCGCATGGTGTTCGGCGGCGTATTCTCCCCGGCCGGAACAATCTTCAGATTGACGGAGGCTGAGGAGGTTCCCCCACGGCCGTCATTGACGGTATATGAAAATTGACCTGCTCCAGAGGCCGTGTCCGGGACAGCAATCTGCAAACCGGTGCCCTCGTAAATGGAGGCCACCGCTCCCAGCTCAGGCGCGACGGCGGGAGGATCCACCGTGAGTACGTCGCCGTCCGGATCAGAATCGTTAAACAGGACAGGCAGGATGGTCGTCCGCCCGGCTCGGACACCGAAGGAATCGGCCACGGCTTCCGGCGGCCGGTTCGGCTTGGTGCGGTCCGGCAGTGTGTTGACCACGTTGGGGTCAGCGGAATCCTTCTCAGCGTTGTCTGCCTTTTTCAGGTCCGTCTTGAGGTCATCCCAGTTGTTGACCAGCAACATGTTCTGGTTGACGAGCCACACATTGCCGGTATTGACATCATTGAGCACCACAACGTCACGGTTCTTGCGGAACACGAACTCGGAGTTGCCGCCGGCCTTCGGGATGTCGATCAGGTCTCCGCTGCCGTCGCAGGCAAGGATATACTTGTTGGCCCCCGACCATGCCGCATGCACGCAACCGTTTTGCACCACTGGTGCCACCGCTTTTCCAGTGCCGCCTAGTTCCACAACCTTCGCGGCGGAACCATCCAGTGGCTGGGTGAAGAGCGCAGTTGGAGTCTCCAACGCAGCAAAATCGCCCTCTCCAGTGGCTTGGGCCAGCAGTCCGCCTTGCGCGTTGTCAACGGTGACGGATTTGCCTCCCGGGAGGAAGAGCTTCCCCGCAGCAGGGGCGAATATCACGGGCTTGCCGCCCGCAACAGTAATCTGTACCTCTCCCGGACCGGCCAAGCCCTCGATGGTCGCGCGCTCCTGGGAGGCGACCTTCCCGGCGTCGTTCATGACGGTGGTAACTAGCTCGCCGGCCTGAGCGTCAACAGTATAAATAGTGTCATCGGGGGCAGCTACCGAAACAGCGCTGCGCAAGCCAGCGACGATCGGGATGGAGGTTTTATCGCTGAAACCTGGCACGTCAGAGTTGGCCATGGCCCAGACCTTGCCCGCGCCGGAGTCGCTCAACGAGACAATGTTTGTGCCTTGGGAAATTTGCTTGCCACCGCCCAGGGCAGTCTCGGAATCCATGGCCATCATGGCGAGATTCACGGGGTTCAGCAGGGATCCGCCGTCGCCATTCATGAATACATGGCCGGCATTTTGGACGACGTCGAAGGTGGTGGTCGTGGCGGTGAACCCGCCGTCGAGGACCTTGGATTGGTCGTTGAGGTGCCCCACCAGGCCGTCGACGCGGTTGGTCACCCAGACGCTACCGTCGTTGAGATCCACATCGGCGGTGGCGAAACCTGGGTATACGACTGCCCCGGTGATCACGGCCGCCGAGAGGACCATCGCCGCAGAAGCCGTGAGCAATTGTTTTTTATTGGAGGATTTAGTGAAAAGATCGCTCAACGCCATGACAAACCTTTGCTTCCCCACAAGCTTGGGAGAATCGGGTAGGAACAAATACCGGGACTCTCGATAAAGCCACCAAACGTATCTTACCGGATTGATCCATATGATGGCGAAACATATTTCTCACGGTTTACACGGACCGGATGGCCTGTCTTTCTATCGCTCCGGCACCCATGATGGGGCATCTGCCCCGGCTCCGGTGAGCGCGTCGCAGCGGACAAATTGGTTGCCAATCCGGGTCAAGGCGCACTGTGACCCCGTGGGGAGTTGGACGATGCCGGCCCGTGTGCCCGGATCCTGCATTGCCGATGCTGGCGCCGGGAGCGCGAAAGCAGCAAACAGCAGGATTGCTGCCAAGGCTGCCCAGCGCGATGAACTACGCTTCGTAATCACTGTCTTGCCTTTCGATACCACTGTCTTGCCCTTCGATGGCGGGTGGACTAGTGACTCAACCCTCCTCTTGAGCACTTACTCGGGCATCGGGATCGAATCCTTAGAAAGTCCAAGGAAATCCTCATTTTTGTGCCCTCGTTTCCGCCGTACAGTGCGAAAATTGTAGTGTGAGCGAGAACGAGGGCGTTCAGGGCGCAGACATCGTGGGCCGGGCCAAGGAACTCGAGTTTCTGGGCGCGTTTCTGGCCAGCGCCACGGCCGGTTCAGCCGGTACGCTCATCGTTTCTGGCGATCCCGGCGTCGGGAAAACGGCACTTGTTCAGCACGCCTGCCTGTCCCCCACATTCTTGGGACGAGTCTTCACCGGCGCCGGCCTACCGCTGTCGGCAACATCCATCCCGTTTCTCGCCCTGCGTACAGCGTTCCGTGTTGCTGACGAGTTCGACGGCGTCCCGCTACTGGCGCTGCCGCCGTCCGGCGAAGCACCATGGGCTCTGCCAATGGTGATTGACAGCTGGCTTGAACAACTTTGCCAACGCCGGCCCGTGGTCCTGGTCATCGACGACCTGCAATGGGTGGACCAAAGCACCCTCGATGTGCTGATGTATCTGATTGCCGGTCCTGCCAACAGACGCCTGGCCATCATCGGCACGCTTCGCGCTGGCGACGTTGGCGAGCACCATCCTCTCCAGCGCTGGCTAGCAGATGTTCGGCGTATGCCAAGGATTGAGTCACTGTATCTTGGCCCTTTGGATCGGCCGGATACTGAATCTCAACTAGCAAGCCTTTTAGGCGCACCGCCGCATCAGTCGCTTCTTCAGGAGGTCTTTGAGCATACGGCCGGGAACGCCTACCTGAATCGCTTGGTTGTTACGGGACTGGGACCAGAAACCCACCAATTGCCTACAGAGCTACCGGCCGATTTGAAGGGCGCGGTCTTACGGTCCTGGCGTGGACTGTCCCAGGACGCCCGGCGCATCACCCAACTCATGGCTGTGGGTGGACGGCCCCTGCCGTCTGCTGATCTTGGCGCAATCGCGCAGCTAAACGGTGGTCCCAAGGGCGTCCTGTCAATGCTGCACGAGGCGGCTGATGCGGGCATTGTCGAGAGCAATGCTGATGGGAGCCGCTGGTGGTTTCACCATCCACTCATCGCAGAGGTCCTCCAACAAGGACTGGATGGCGACGAGAGGATGAAGTGGCATGCCCTTTTTGCCTCCCATGCTGAATCCAGGTTGGCCGGTCTGGATGACCCGGATTTCGAATCTCTGGCATCCTTGGCCGATCACCACTACCTGTGCGGACATTCCGAAGCCGCCTACCGGTGGGCCCTGCGTGCATCAGCTGCTGCGGGGGCAAATGGCGGGGCCGCTGGAATGCTGGGCTTGTTGCGGCGCGCGGTGCGTCTCCACGGCGAAGTCCTTGACCCTGATGAAAGCAAGCGTGAGCTGTGGGTGAGGCTGCGCATCGCTGCCGAGGTGACTGGTGTGCCCGAAATTGAGCTAGAAGCCGTGGAGTCATTGCTGGCCGACACCGATTTCACGAAACACCCGCTCGATGCCGCCGAACTGCTGGTGCGGCGTGTGCTGCTTCGCTTTTCAACAGGCCGGGAGTTCATTTCTCGAAGCGATTTGCATCAGGCCGTTCAGCTGAGCTCCTCGAATCAACAAAGCTGGCAGTATGCCTACGCTCTGGCCGAGTACGCCCACGTGGGGCTCTGGAAGGATGATCCGGAAGCGCCGGCGCTGGCTGCAATGTCCCTCGCCGTAGCAAGGGGCGCAGGAAATCCGCGAGCCCTTTCGTACGCCCTGACAGCAAATTCCATGGCGTCGCTCCTTGGCGGCCAGCCCGAGAGGGCCCGGATTCTGGCCGCGGAAGCTGCCATCGCGGCTGCCGAGGCCCGAGACTTCTGGGCTCTGCTTCACGCCACAGTCTGGCAGGCCAATGCAACGGAAGCGTGGACCAGCCAGGTGTTCGCAGATCTCATGCGAGCGGGCCGCGAACGGCTGACCGAACTTGGCTCCCCGCACGTGTATCTGGCTAAGATGGCCGCCGATGAGGCGAGCAGCTATCTAGCCATTGGCCGCTGGAAGGAGTGCATGGCCGCCCTGCGTGTGGCACTGGGTTCGGACCCGGGAGCCATGGGTGACGTTGCTGCCCGGCTGACGGCAACCCGACTCGCGGCTTGGCAAGGCAGGCAGTCTGTTGCCGAGGCCCACTTGGCACGGGCCGAGGAGATCTACTCGCAATCTTCCATGTTCAACAACCTTGATTTCGACGCCGTACGTGCGGAGACGCTCCTTGCCGGCGGAAATCCGGGGGCCGCCTACTCTGCGGCGATGGCGGGACTGGAAGCCGACGGGCAGCCACCCACCATGTGCGAATGGCTCCTTCCCCTAGCGGCACGGGCCTTGGCGGACCAGATCCAAGAGGCCCGGGACGAAGGCCTGCCGGTCACCGAGTTGTTGGCCTGTACCAACGAACTAGTGCTGAAATTCCCATCCGCACTGCAGGAATCCGGGGTCGCCACCGCGTTTTACAGTCAACAAGTGGCGGCCTTCAATCTGCTCTATCAGGCCGAAATTGGCCGGGCCCGAAAGAGTGCAGGCAACGCAAAGCATTGGATACGCGCAGCCGACGCCTGCGGGTTGGCCACCTTGCGGTGGGAAGAATGCTACTGCTGTTGGCGGGCCACGGAATCATTGTTGCTGCATGGCCACTCGCTGCGCCCGCTGGCTTCCGCCGTGCTCCGTTGGGGACTCACCCTGGCAGAAGAACTTCAGGCCCTTCCCATTCGGGATCATTTGCTCACGCTCGCCACGGATGCACGGATATCTGTCAACAGTCCGGTGATTAACGCAGTTATGCAAGTTCACGCGGTGCTGCCCGGCCTGACTCGCCGGGAGCGTGAAATTCTTGAGTTCGTCATCCTAGGAAGGACCTATTCGGAAATTGCCGATGCGCTAGTTATCAGCCAGAAGACCGTCAGCACCCACATCTCGAATCTCTTGCGCAAGACAGGCGCCTCAAACCGGATCGACCTCACCCGGCTGGCGACGCGGCCCGCACGGTGAACCACCCGTGCGGTGAACCACCCTTGCGGGTTAGTCCACCACCAAGCCCTTGCCCGTGCCGCGCGAGAGCAGTACAGGGGCGATCTCACCGAAGCCGCGCACGTTTTCCACGGGCAGCTGGGTCAGGATGAACCGGTCATCGTTGGTCAACGCCGACGCGGTGACTGAATCAATGAGCACGGTGCCGGGCTCAGCCAGCGAGGTCAACCGGGCAGCAAGGTTCACGGTGGGACCGTAAATATCACCGAGGCGCGAGAGGACACGGCCCCACACCATGGCGACGCGAGCCTCGGGCAGGAAGTCATCGGCTGCCATCGCCTCGGCTAGGGCCAAGGAAATCTGAGCCCCTGCAACGGGCGTCTCGCAGTTGTAAAGGACTTCATCGCCGATGGTCTTGACCAGGCGACCGCCGCCGACACTGATGATCTCGGCACAGATATTCTCAAAACGCTGCACCAAGCGGGCCAACGTCTTTTCATTCATCCGGCGCGATAGCGAGGTGTAGCTAACCATGTCGGCGAAGCCCACGGCACGGGCCAGGGGCAGCGGCGCGTCATCCTCATCGCCGTCGCGCCCCAATTCACTCGCCGCCAAGCCTTCATGGGCGCGCACGGCCAGGCGCTGGATGCCTGCATTGAGCTGGCGTCTGTAGGAATACACCAAGAGTTCTTCCAGCGGCGCGATCAGGTTTGGCAGCTCGGAGACTACAGCGCGGCGAGCCTCGGCGTCACTGATGCCATGCTCGGCCACCAGATCTTCAACGAGAGCCTCAATCTGCCAGACAGCCATGCGGTCCGTCATCTGGCCGAAGGAGCGGGTGACGGAAATGGCGGTTTCCTCGGTCAGCAGGCCCTCGCGGACCATGGTGACGACAGTTCCCAGGGCCTCTTGGTCACGCGTGGTGAAGGCGACGTCGTCATCCCCAAGGTTGGGGAACCCCATGGCACGCCAAATTTTGCGTGCGGAAAGGAGGGAAACGCCAACACCGGCGGCGACGTCGCGGCGTTTGAGCGTCCGCTCTCCGCCGAGAAGTTGCGTTTCCAAGGCCCTAGTTTGGCTTCGTGTGGCAGGGCGTAGCAGCGGCTCGGGTGGATCAATGGTCTCTTCCAAGCTTGCGCAGCTCCTTTTCTGTTGTGCCAACCTCACCAGAATAGTCCTCTTGCTGGGGAGTTTGCTGAATGGACGCTCGGATAACCTTCGTCCAAGCATGTTGGACTTCCCCATTAAACCTGTTAAGTGAGGGAACTTCTGCAACTATGCGCATTGGTCCCCTGTACATGTGCAGTTGCAGGTCACCAGAACCGGCCATCCGTTGGCGCCACTTTTGCACTGGGCGAACTTCCTGGACCTGCTCCAGAACATGGATCTCCCGGATGCGGCCAAATGGCCCGCGTCGCACTAACAACCGCTGATCGGTCAGGATGTAGCGGGTTCCCGCCCAACGCAGGACTCGCCGAACTGGGTAGGCAATTAGCAGGAACAGCACAGCAGCGGCGACCAGAAACAGCGCTGGCTCTCGCAAGGTTTCGGCGCCGGAAGCCCACCGGGAAAAAGGGACGGGTTGCAATTTCGCCATTGCGGCCGAACCCGCAAAAATCAGCACCAACCCAACCGTGATGGGCCAAACGAGGATTCGTGAGTGTGGACGGCAACGGATCTCCACCTGCTCCTGATCCAACAGCCACTTAGGCATAGTGCACCGTGCCATCGGGGTCTGTCCGGCGCAGGTGGATCACATCCCCAGCACTCACGGAATGAACCGTGCCACCTTCATCACGCACTACCAAACTGCCATCCGTCTGCAGTGCCGTAGCGGTTCCCAGCAACATCTTTCCACCAGGCAATTCGACGCGCACCGGCTGGCCCAACGTGCCCATGAACGCTTCCATCAGCTGCAGAAGGCTCGGCCCCACACCCAAGGCACGCCCGGCATCGCCTCCCACGGCCACAAATTCCTTATACAGCTCAGCGAACTTGTTGAGGTAGGCGGGCAGCAAGACATTTCGATCCAAAATTTCTGCGCCCTCGACAAGCAACGACGTTGCTCGTTCTGTGGGCAACTGCTCGGCAGTCAGGCTGACGTTGACTCCCACGCCAACGACGACGCCGAGCCCCAGTTGGGCGCGCGGCCCCGCCATGGCCGCCGGCACGACTTGTGCAAGAATTCCTGCCAGTTTCCGACCCTTGACCACAACATCGTTGGGCCACTTGAGCTCGGCTGGCAGTCCCGTCAAGGTACGGAGAGAATCGCACAGGGCAACTCCGGCAAGGACCGAAAGCCATCCGTATCCGGTGTGGGCGAAGTCAGCTGCGCTTCCATCCGACCTTCCCTCCGACGTCAGGGCCTGCTCAGCCGGTCGAAGAAAAACGCTCGAGATCATGGCAGAGCCGACAGGTACGTCCCAGCTCCGACCAAGACGACCCTTGCCCGCTGGCTGTGCGTCGGCTATCAAAACGCTCAGATCCGGGCAGTGCAGGCTGTCATCCGCCGCACTTGCGGCCAAGTCTGTATTTGTTGAACCAGCGGAGGCAACAACGTCCACGCGGGCAAACTGGCCTTGAGGATACGTCAGGGCCGCCTTGAGGAGGGGTGCTTGCAAGGGCGCCGACTCTTGAGGAGTTGGGTCATTGGGAGTTACGGCACCGGTCATGGCTTCAATCCTATCGGCCAGCTACGACACGATCGTCAGAGCCAGCCTTTTGGAACCCAAGGTTTGTTTTGGCGGCCCTTCCAGCGGGCTAACTCTATTCATGTTCTTGGTCTTTGCGGAGCTTGGTGATGCGTTGCCAGGTGATGCGTTTCTTCAGCCATCTGGGGTATCTCGTGGGCCGGGTTTGTTCTTCCTGGGGTGGTTCATACGCTCCAGTCGGGGTGATCCAACCGACCCGCCCATCCTGAGTCAATGTCGGTGTCCACCCACGAATCCGAACCCCTTCACGCTGTGGTTCCTTGAACCGGCGATACACACCGTGTTTATCCTTGTCATCCTTGAAGTGCTTGAGCCCATGATGCTTCCTACACGCCGGCCGCGCATTCTCCCGGGTCGTCTTCCCACCCCGCTCGAATGGTACGAGATGATCAAACTCGGTATCCAAGATCGGATTCGAACAATTCGGGAAATAACAACTCCCCGCCATAGCCCGCAACACCTCCCGCTCCGCTTCTCGAAGCGTGTACCGCTCCGGATTCAACGGCAACATCTCCCCCGTCACCGGATCCGTGAAGACCCGCAGGAACGTCGAAGAACCAGCCAACAACTCCCTAGCAATATCAGCAGGAATCGGCCCACCCCCAGGACCAACAAGTTCACCCGGCTCATCGGTAAGGTTCAACAACCCCATCAACGGAACCGTGACCAACACGATCGCTTGCGGCAACGGCAGACCCGCCACCACACCACCAACCCGCAACCCTGCTAACTGATCCAGATACTCCTGCCCCGGATCCTCCACCACCCCATCAACAACCCCGTCCACATACCCAGACCCATCCCCCACCACCTCACCCACCAACAACACCACCCCATCCTCATCGACAGGCAAATCGCCAGAGAGCTCGCCAGTGGATGGTTCCTCGGTGGGTGGCTCCTCGGGCAACCCGTCCAGGAGTTGACCGCACAGAGGCTCGGGCTGCTCCGGCGACTCGGGCTCTTCAGGAGGATTCCCGAGCCAATGGTCCGGCGCTTCCTTAGACGGTCGTTCGTCGGGTGATGGTTCGGCCGGTGGTTCGAGTGGATCAGCAGCAGGGCTGGCCGCTTTCATAGCGCCACACTCGCCGGCCAAGTTATTGTTCACCTCGGTACCGTCACCTGGGGTCGGAATCCGCCCAGTAGGTTGCCCTGGGTCCCTGTGCGCCCACACAGGCTCTTCATCAATCAACCTCACCCCACCAAAACCCTGATCTCCAGGGCTCTGCCCGCTGGAGCCTTGACCACTGGTGCCCTGACTGGCGCCGTTGAGGCTACCGCTGCGGAAGAAACTCCCACCACCGGCACCGCTCGATGGCCTAGAAGTATCCGCGGTGAAAGGACTGGGGCTGGGGTTAGTGGTGGGGTTGGTGTAGCTATTACTCGGGAGGTCTTGACCCATCAGTAACTGGGCCGCGATATCAACACGCAGCTGAGCCAAAGTCCGGTGCTCCAGCAAATCCTCCCTAGATCCCCCTTCACCGGCGCCCCCTTGACCGGTGGCGCATTGACCGGCTTCGTTTCTTCTCGCGTAGTTAGCGGCGCGGTGTTCACGGCGGGCGTCGTCCTTGATCGCTCTAGCAATCCTGGTACACCGAGTCATGATCGGTTCCGCCGCGACCGTCGGGAGATAAAACGTCATCCACGACATCCCATCCCGACCCGACTCACAACTCAACCTGCGCTGAGCGAACGCTTTCTTCACCCGGACACTGATCGATCCCGGAAACAAAGACTCCCTAGCCCGGCGTGCTTTAGAAGCGAACCCGGCCGCCGTAGACCCGACCGCTAACACCAACAACCTCGCCTCGAACCCGGCCACATCCTCCCCGGTAACCCCCGCAGTTTCCTGCAAGGTCGTGATTTCATTGAGCATGATGCACGCATGCCGCCACGACACCACCCCAGAATCCAACGCCGCATACGTGTCCGGGTGGTGTCGTAAAAGATCAACACTGTGATGAGCCAACGCCGCAGCCGTGACCTCAGGAATCCGTAAAACCAACGCCATATTCGTCACCGCACTAGACTCCGCAATCCCTGACTGCCAAGAATCCAACTCCATCGCCACAGCCTCCACAGACGCTGCACCCAAGATGCGATCCATCAACGCCGCCTTACACGCAGCCAGAGCATCCTCCAAACCCTTCACCACCAACAACGCAGCGATCCCGGCGTCATACACACCACGAGCGACCACCAGCCGGGTCAACGGCTCCGGAACCGGCACCGGAAACGGAAAATGCCCCTCCAACCCCGCCAAAGCAGGATTGTCAGAGCCAAAGGGTTCAATGGAAGGAAGAGTAATCCCAGCGAGCAGCGCAGCCACATCCTGTGTGGCTTCATCACCCCGGTCCCCGGGGAAACACTCCCGACTACTCATACAACAACACTACCGGCACCGTAACCACACCGCAATAGATATTAGAAGAAATATTCTAAGAACTAGTACAAGGACCGAACCCGGGGTCTCGACAAGCTCGACCAATAGGAACGGCTGGCCAACACAAGCGTCAACCGTCACTGAGCCAGTCCACAAGATTGAAATCCGCCGACTTTGTAGGATTCCTACACACGAATGCGTACTTTTGGTTATTAGACTGTCAGTAGAGTTAGCCCCTTTGTGCGGTTCCCACTGTTGGGCTGCCAGCCTCCACCTACCGATCCGGAGTACCGATGAGCCACGATCTATCAACGACAGCAGGCAAAATTGCCGATTTCCGCGACCGGATGGCTCAAGCGGAGAAGCCCTCTGGCGAAGTGGCCGTTGAAAAGCAGCACGCCAAGGGCAAGAACACAGCACGCGAGCGCATCGATCTTCTGGTCGATCCCGATTCCTTCGTCGAGTTTGATGCACTTGCCGTGCACCGCTCCACTGCTTTCGGCATGGAGAACAAGAAGCCTCTGGGCGACGGCGTGGTCTCCGGCTACGGAACGGTGGACGGCCGGTTGGTCGCCATCTACAGCCAGGATTTCAGTGTCTACGGTGGTTCACTGAGCCAGGTCAACGGCGAAAAGATCGTCAAGGTCCAGGAATTCGCGCTCCGCAACGGCTGCCCGGTTGTCGGCATCAACGACGGCGGTGGCGCCCGCATCCAGGAGGGTGTGGCCTCGCTGGCCATGTTCGCCGATATCTTCCGCAACAACGTCCACGCCTCGGGCGTCGTCCCGCAGATCTCCCTCATCATGGGCCCGTGCGCCGGTGGTGCCGCCTACTCCCCCGCCCTGACCGATTACGTGGTCATGGTAGACAAGACCTCCCACATGTTCATCACCGGCCCCGACGTCATCAAGACCGTCACCGGCGAGGACGTAGACATGGAAACCCTTGGTGGCGCCCGCCAGCACAACAGCACCACGGGTACCTCCACCTACCTGGCCACGGATGAGAGCGACGCCATTGAGTTTGTCCGCGAACTCCTGGACTTCCTCCCCTCCAACAACCTTGCCGAGGCGCCCGTCACCGAGCATGAGCAAGAGTTGGAGCTCGACGACGGCGACCTCGCCTTGGATGCCCTGATCCCGGACTCGGCCAACCATCCGTACAACATGCGCGCCGTGATCGAGCAGATCGTCGATGATGCCCACTTCCTAGAAATGCAGGCCCTGTACGCACCCAACGTCATGATCGGCTACGGCCGCATTGAGGGCCACACCGTGGGCATCGTGGCAAACCAGCCCATGCAGTTTGCCGGCACCTTGGACATCAACGCGTCCGAAAAGGCCGCCCGATTCGTCCGCAATTGCGACGCCTTCAACATCCCGATCATCACCCTGGTGGATGTTCCCGGATTCCTGCCCGGCAAGGATCAGGAATTCCAGGGCATCATCCGCCGCGGCGCCAAGCTGCTGTACGCCTACGCAGAGGCCACCGTGCCGAAGCTGACGGTCATCACCCGCAAGGCTTATGGCGGAGCGTACATCGTGATGGGCTCCAAGAAGCTCGGCGCGGACCTGAACCTGGCCTGGCCCACAGCCCAGATCGGCGTTATGGGCGCCCAAGGTGCCGTCAATATCCTGTACCGCCGTGATCTGGCAGCCGTGGAGGCCGAGGGTGGCGACGTCGAGGCACGCCGCAGCGAGATCGTCCGCAATTACGAGGACGAACTCCTCAACCCGTACCAGGCTGCCGAATTGGGATACGTTGACGCGGTCATCGCCCCGAGCGACACCCGTATCCAGCTCATCAAGGGCCTGCGCGCCCTACGTGACAAGCGGGCCAGCCTGCCCGCCAAGAAGCATGGGAACATCCCGCTGTGACGGCCTCGGATCTCGACAAGCTCGATCAGCAAGCGGCAGCCGCACCGTTGCTCAACGTGACCCGCGGCAATCCCACCGCCGAAGAGCTTGCGGCCGTGACCGCCGTCGTACTTGCGCTGCAGTCCGGCAACGACGAAGACGGCCCCAAGGCACCCACCCGCCAGTGGGCCCGGCGCGCGCAGTTGAATATGCCGCCGCGGCCCGGCGCCGGTTCGTGGAGGCGTTCGGGGCGGTAGGCTCTTGGCATGACTTTGCCTGCACCGGCCGCCCGTGCCGCCACCGCCATTGACCACGTCGCGAACGCCTACACGGAAACGCTGCTTGCGCTGGATCCCGGATTCGCCACCGCACTTGGCCGTCCCGGGCATGAAAGCGAGTACCGCGATCACTCCCCCGCGGGCCTAAACGCCATGGCCGAGGCGGCCCGGGAGACGCTGGCGAAGCTGGCGGAGTTGACGCCGGCGGACGACGTCGACAAGGTCACTTTGCATGCCATGAACGAGCGGCTTGGCCTTGATCTCGAGCTGCACGAGAGTGGCTGGCCGTTGGCGGATTTGAACAACATTGCTTCTCCGGCGCAGGAAATTCGCGCTATTTTTGACCTCATGCCCACCGCCACGGTCGCTGATTGGGAGCACATCGCGGCACGGTTGACCAACGTTGCGGGCGCTGTTGATGGCTACATCGCCTCCCTGCGTGCCGGCGCCGAGCGCGGTTTGGTGGCGGCGCGGCGGCAGGTCCTCACCGTGATCGAGCAGTGCGAACGGCACGCCGCCACCGACGGTTTCTTCGTTTCCCTGGCCAGCGATGCCGAGCTGGATGCTCCTGCCGCTGCTTCAACGCCTGATGCACCTGCAACGGACGACGCCGGACGCGGACTTCCAGCCCACCTCACCGCTGCGTTGCTCGCCAATGCAGAGTTGGCCCGGGCAGGCTACGAATCGCTCGTGAACTATCTGCGCCAGGAGCTGCTGCCGTTGGCTCCGGCGGACGACGCCGTGGGCAGGGAGCGTTATTCACTCGCCTCGCGGCAATTCCTTGGCGCAACGGTTGATCTTGAGGAAACGTATGCGTGGGGCGTTGCCGAACTGGACCGCATCATTGCCGAGCAGGAGGTTGTGGCTGACACCATCAAGCCCGGTGCCAGCATCGCCGAAGCCAAGGCCATTCTCAATGCAGATCCCGCCCGCCAGTTGCATGGCACCGAGGCGCTCACGCAGTGGATGCAGGAGCTCTCCAACGCCGCTGTAAATGACCTTGCCGGCACTCAGTTCGATATCCCCGACATCATGCGGGCGCTGGAATGCCGCATTGCCCCCACGCAGGATGGCGGCATCTACTACACCGGACCGTCGGAGGATTTCTCCCGCCCGGGACGCATGTGGTGGTCGGTGCCAGTTGGCGAAGACTCCTTCACCACGTGGGCCGAAACCACCACGGTTTACCACGAGGGCGTGCCGGGGCATCACCTGCAGGTGGCCACGGCAACGTATCAATCGGCGCTCTTGAACGATTGGCGCCGGAACGTCTGCTGGGTCTCCGGCCACGGCGAGGGCTGGGCCCTTTACGCCGAGCGCCTCATGGATGATCTGGGCTATCTCTCCGATCCGGGCGACAAGATGGGCATGCTGGATGGCCAGCGCATGCGCGCAGCACGGGTGGTTTTCGACATTGGCGTTCACCTGCAGCTGCAGATTCCGGAGAGCTGGGGCTCGGGGACCTGGACACCGGAGAAGGGCTACGATTTCCTGGCCGCCAACTTGGACATCTCCGCCGGGCAGTTGGACTTTGAATTCAACCGGTACCTCGGCTGGCCGGGCCAGGCACCGTCCTACAAGATCGGGCAGCGGCTCTGGGAGGAAATCCGGGATGCCCGCTCAGCACGTGACGGGCATGCTTTCTCCCTGCGGAACTTCCACACTCAGGCGCTCAACATTGGCTCTGTGGGCCTTGACACCCTGAAGGTTGCCCTGTTGGACTGATGGCCCGTCAGCTCACGGTAGGCGCGTAATATTTGAGCATTTTTCGCGTCATACAAGGAAACACTAATTTCCTGGTGCTATTGTTCCGCGCCTACCGTTGAGCCATGACTTCCACAGCAATCACTCCCCCAGTGTCGAGGCTGCCCAAATGGGCCAGCTCCTTCGGCATTCAAATCATTGCGGCACTGATTGCCGGTTTGGCACTGGGGCTGCTCGCCCGCCAGCTGGGCGGGGATCCCGAGACGGATCCCAACGGCCTGGTCACCACCTTGAGCACCATCGGATCCAGCTACGTCTCGATCCTCAAGGCCGCTGTTGTTCCGTTGATCTTCACGGCGGTGGTGTCCTCCATTGCGAACCTTCGTCAGGTCACCAATGCCGCCCGGCTGGCCTGGAATACGCTGCTGTGGTTTGCCATCACCTCTTTGATCGCCGTGACAATCGGCATCTTCCTTGGTGTCCTGTTCCAGCCGGGCACCGGCACCGGAACGGCAACGCCTAAGGAATACACCGGTAAGTCCGGTGACTGGTGGTCCTTCCTGATTGGCTTGTTCCCCTCTAACTTCCTTGGCCTGAGCGCCTCAACGAAGGTTGCCGAATCCGGCGCCATGACCACCAGCGTCAGCTTCAACGTGCTGCAGATCCTTGTCATCGCGATCGTTGTCGGCATTGCCGCACTGAAGATCGGCAAGGCTGCCGATCCCTTCCTGAAGCTCAACGGTTCCGCACTTGCCGTGATCCAGAAGGTCCTGTGGTGGATCATCCGCCTCGCCCCGATCGGCACCGTCGGCCTTATCGGTAACGCCGTGGCAACCTATGGCTGGACCACCATCGGTTCACTGGGCAAGTTCACCGTGGCCATCTACCTTGGACTGGCACTTGTCATGTTCGTTGTGTACCCCGTGCTGATCAAGAGCCACGGCCTGTCCATCAAGCAGTACTTCTCCGGCGTGTGGCCGGCTGTCCAGCTTGGCTTCGTGTCCCGCTCCTCGATCGGCACACTTCCACTGACCCAGCGTGTGACCGAACGTAACCTTGGCGTCCCCCGGGCCTACGCTTCCTTCGCTGTGCCGTTGGGCGCCACCACGAAGATGGACGGTTGCGCCGCCATCTACCCTGCCGTTGCAGCGGTTTTCGTGGCGCAGTTCTTCGGTATTGACCTGACTCTGAGCCAGTACCTGCTGATTGTTCTGGTCTCGGTTCTTGGTTCAGCCGCGACGGCGGGCACCACGGGCGCCGTCGTCATGCTGACCTTGACCCTTTCCACGCTGGGACTGCCGCTGGCCGGCGTCGGACTTCTGCTGGCCGTTGACCCGATCGTTGACATGGGCCGCACTGCCCTCAACGTCGCCGGGCAGGCGCTGGTGCCGACCATTGTGTCTAAGCGTCAGGGCATCCTTGACGAGGAGCTGTACAACGCTCCCCGCAATGGCAACCCGTTCGCGGACGACGCCGATGACCTGCTGGCCGAGCTGAATCCTGGCGAGAAGTCCGACGGCGTGGATCCCCAGCGGGAGCCTGCCAACGCCTAGGAGAATCCGCCAAAAGGGGAGCATGTCACGCGACATGCTCCCCTTTTGTGTTTTCCCCGCCAAAGTACGACGGCGCACCCCTCACCCGCCGCTGCCGTTCGTTGACCCGTCAGATCACGCCGTTTAGAACGTTCTGAAGGGCATTATCTGACGGGTCAAAGCAGACTCAGGCATGCCCGACGGAACGCACCGCTACACGTCTTGGGTCGTCTTCTCAGTTACTGTGACCGATTCCCTCCCCTGAACCGTTCAGAGGCGGGATTTTTTTGTTTAGCGGGCGCCTAGTATGCCGTCTTGTTCAAATTGGCGCGCCATTCATCGAACGGATCGACGGCGCTGCCCGTATCGGGAGAAATTTGGGCCACCGGCATCAAGCTGCGGTTGTCCTGGCCGTCAAAGTACTGGTAGAAAAGCGCATCGTCGAAGCCGGCGTCGGCAGCGTCCTGGCGATCCGCAGCGAAGTAAACGCGGCCAATTCGGGCCCACAGCGACGACGCCAAGCACATGGGGCAGGGCTCGCAGCTGGTGTAAAGGGTGGCCCCTGACAAATCGAAGTTGCCGACCCCCTGGCAGGCGTTGCGGATGGCCGTCACCTCGGCGTGGGCCGTGGGATCAAGATTCGCCGTCACCCGGTTCACCCCCTCAAACTCACGCCCGTCCGCCGTGACGACAATGGCGCCGAAGGGGCCACCGTTGTTACGCACGTTTTCTGTAGCCAGCTGCACCGCCTTGGCCAGGTAATGCGCTGTCCGTTGTGATTCATCCATGAGGCCACTTCCTTGCTGTCTAGCTGTTGTCTTGCTTGTTGTTTGGAGCACCGGAGGATCAAAGATCCGGCAGTCCCTGTTGCCTAAAAAAGTTGTTCCGCAAATGGGCCGTCTGCAAGAGAAATACGACAAGATGAGACTAACAAGGTATCCGCGTCGAGGTCAGCGGTTATCCTGACAGCAATATCAGCACCATCAGCACTATCTGCGACGACAATGAAGCCGGAGCGCCACGATGAATACTCCTGAAGCTGCCGCGGGCGCTGAGCCCCGGTTCATCATCAATGGTGTGCAGCGCGAGTTCGGGCCGTCACCGTCACACACCACCGTCCTTGATTGGCTCCGCGAAAACCGCCTCACGGGCACCAAAGAGGGGTGCGCCGAGGGCGAGTGTGGTGCCTGTGCAATCCTCCTGGCTCAAACGGACCGCGACGGCGGGACGAACTGGACCGCAGTCAATTCGTGTCTGGTGCCCATGGCCACCCTCGATGGGCAGGAGCTAGTGACCTCCGAGGGGCTGGGAACGCCGGACAACATGCATCCTGTCCAGGCGGCCATGGCACAGGCCGGCGGTTCCCAATGCGGCTACTGCACCCCGGGATTTGTTTGCAGCATGGCGTCGGAGTATTACCGCAAGGACCGGGCGCCCGAACAAACCACAGTGGAGCACGCCCACGGTGAGCTGGGCTCCAACGGCTTCGATCTTCAGGCGCTCAGCGGAAACCTCTGCCGTTGCACGGGCTACCGTCCCATCCGAGACGCAGCCTACTCATTGGGAGCCGCACTCGACGAGGTTTTGGCACGTCGCCGGGATAATCCAGCCCCGGACTATCGGCCAACCCAACTCAGCCGATCCGACGGACAGTTCGTGCGTGCCACCACGATCGAGCAGGCCTGCGCGCTCCTTGCCGAAACCCCCACAGCAATCTTGGTTGCCGGGAGCACCGATTGGGGTGTCGACGTCAACATCAAAGCCCGCCGTTCCCCACTGGTCATCGCCATCGACCGAATCCCGGAATTGGACTCAATTGTGATGAGGGCTGACGAGGTGGAAATCGGCGCCGCGGCACCACTGAGCGATATTGAAAAAGTGCTCGATGGCAAGGTTCCCCTCTTGGCGCAGCTCATCCCCCAATTCGCCTCCCGACTCATTCGCAACCGCGCAACATTGGGTGGAAACCTTGGCACGGGGTCTCCGATCGGCGACAGCGCACCGGCGCTACTGGCCCTCCAGGCGAAAATCGTCTTGGTCTCCACCGGCGGCGAACGGGTCCTGCCCCTGGCTGACTACTTCACCGGTTACCGGACGACCCTCAAGGAACCCGGCGAACTCATCAAGGCGGTCCGCATCCCACTTCCGTTGTCGAACCTGAGTGCCTTCCACAAGATCGCGAAGCGCCGCTTTGATGACATCTCCAGCGTGGCCATCGCCTTCAGCCTGCAGATTGATGCGCAAATGATCACCAGCGCCCGGATCGGTCTCGGCGGTGTAGCCGCCACCCCACTTCGCGCCTTTGCCACGGAAGAATTCCTCACCGGAAAACCCTGGACCCACGAGACTATTGAACGAGCCGCCGCAGTCCTGGGCGCAGCAGGAACGCCCCTGAGCGATCATCGTGCCAGCTCCCACTACCGCTCGATGATGCTCTCCAACGCACTACTCAAGCTCTACGCCGAGAATGCTGTGAACGCTGTGAATGCCGAGAACGCTGCGAGCAAGGAGGCCAGCGCATGAGCCAGCTATCACAGCGACCCAGCGGGGCCGTCGTCGGCGAAGCTGTCCCGCATGAAAGTGCCCGCCTGCATGCGACAGGGCAGGCGCTCTACACCGACGACATCGCCGCGCGCACTCCCGGGACACTGACCGCCTGGCCCGTTCAATCCCCTCACGCCCACGCCCGGATCCGCTCTATCGGAACGGATGCCGCGCTGGCCATCCCCGGTGTCATCCGGGTCCTCACGGCCGCTGATGTTCCCGGCCTCAACGACTGCGGAATCAATCACGACGAACCTCTTTTCCCTTCCGCGGCCATGTTCCACGGGCACGCAGTGGCGTGGGTCTTGGGCGAGGACCAGGAGGCCGCCCGGGCCGGCGCTGCCGCCGTCGAGGTTGATTACGAGGAGCTCCCATCACTGATCTCGGTCGCCGACGCCATCGCCGCTGGATCTTTCCAAGGCCAACGCAGGACAGTTAGCCGGGGCGATTCGGATGCCACCTTGGCCACCGCCGCAAGGACTTTTTCAGGGGTCACGGAGTTCTCCGGCCAGGAGCATTTCTATCTGGAAACCCAAGCAGCATTGGCCACTGTCGATGAAGGCGGCCAGATCTTCGTCCAGAGCAGCACCCAGCACCCGTCCGAGACCCAAGAAATTCTGGCCCACGTGCTGGGCCTTGCCAGCCACGACATTACCGTCCAGAGTTTGCGCATGGGTGGCGCCTTTGGCGGCAAGGAAATGCAGTCGCATGGCTTTGCCGCCGTCGCCGCGATTGGCACGCTACTGACGGGACGGCCGGTTCGTGTCCGGCTCAACCGCACGCTGGATATGACCATGACGGGCAAAAGGCATGGATTTCACACCTCATGGGAGGCCGGTTTTTCGGAGGATGGAAAGTTGCTGGCCCTGAAGGCTGTTTTGACGTCCGACGGCGGTTGGTGCCTTGATCTCTCGGAGGCGGTCTTGGCCCGGGCCCTGTGCCATGTCGACAACAACTACAACATTCCCCATGTGCACGTCCAGGGTCGGGTGGCTAAGTCCAACAAGACATCCCAGACGGCGTTCCGTGGCTTCGGCGGGCCGCAAGGCATGATGCTGATCGAGGACATTCTTGGACGGTGTGCACCCCTCCTTGGCCTGGCGCCGGAGGAGTTGCGGCGGAAGAATTTCTACCGCGAAGGCGACACCACTCCGTACGGGATGGCCGTGCGACATGCCGGTCGGGTCACCACGATGTGGGAACAGTGTCTTGAAAAGAGCAACTTTAACGAGCGGCGCCGGGAAGTTGACGCCTTCAACGCCGCACATCCACACCGTAAGCGCGGCTTGGCCATCACGCCGGTGAAATTCGGTATCTCCTTTAACCTCGTGGCACTCAACCAAGCCGGCGCACTGGTTCACGTTTACAAGGACGGTTCGGTGCTGATCAGTCACGGCGGCACCGAGATGGGCCAGGGGCTGCACACGAAAATGTTGCAGGTGGCGGCCACCGCCCTGGGCATCCCGCTGACAGCCGTCCGGCTGGCCCCCACCCGCACCGACAAGGTGCCCAACACCTCGGCAACCGCGGCCAGTTCCGGATCCGATCTCAACGGTGGCGCCGTCAAGAACGCCTGTGAACAAATTCTTGCGCGCATGGCACCGGTAGCCGGCGGAATGCTCGGCGTTTCGGGCAACGACGTCCGCTTCACGAATGGCCTAGTCACCGGCCTGGGCGTCAAGGACAGCAGCTTCACCTTCGCCGAGGTGGTCATGAAGTCCTACCTGCAGCGCGTGCAATTGTGGGCCGCGGGGTATTACAGAACCGAGGGCCTCCATTGGAATCCGGAGCTCATGCAGGGAGAGCCTTTCAAGTACTTTGCCGGCGGCGTGTCTGTCACGGAGGTTGAGGTTGACGGCTTCACCGGCGCCTATAGCTTTCGCCGGGTGGACATTGTGCACGACGCCGGAGATTCCCTCTCGCCCGTCGTCGACGTCGGGCAGATCGAAGGCGGGTACGTACAAGGCGTGGGGTGGCTGACGTTGGAGGATCTGCGCTGGGATGAAAGTGACGGCCCAGCGCGAGGCCGTTTGCTGACTCAGTCGGCAAGCACCTATAAGATTCCGAGCTTTTCCGAGATGCCCGAACAGTTCAATGTCCAGCTCATGGAACATGCCGAAGAAGAGGGCGCCGTTTACGGTTCAAAGGCCGTGGGTGAGCCCCCGTTGATGCTCGCCTTCAGCGCCCGTGAGGCACTCCGGGACGCCGTCGGCGCGTTCGGGTCGGCGGGCCACAGCGTCATTCTTGAGTCTCCGGCAACACCAGAGGCCGTCTTTTGGGCCATCCAGGCGGCGCTCGGCCAGAGAACACCTGGCCAGAGAACCGCAAAGGACTAGGGGGTCGCCGTGGATTGGTTGGCTGCGGTTGTCCGCCTCCGTGAGCTGAACGAAACGGCCGTCATCGCCACGCTCGCGCACGTGCGCGGCCATTCACCCCGTGATGCGGGGGCTAAATTGGTGGTCTCTGCCCATGATTCATGGGGGACGATCGGTGGCGGCAATTTCGAGGCCAACGTCATCGACAGGGCACGCGAACTCATCAAGACGGGCAGCGGGGCAGCAGAGCTCATGACTTTTGCCCTCAACGACAAGGTTGCCGGAACTCACGGTGTGCAATGCTGTGGCGGCGAAGTCACCGTCATGCTCGAAGTGCTCAACCCTCGGCGAACCGTTGCGATCTTTGGACTGGGTCATGTTGGCTACGAGATCGCCCACATTCTTGCCCGGCACCCCATTAATCTGGTGCTTGTCGACTCCCGTCAGGAAGCACTCTCCCCCGAGAGTATCCAACACCTGGCGGCTGGCCAGGCAACACTCGCGATCCACCACGAACCGGCACCGGAGTCGGTGTTGCCAACCCTTCCCCCGGGAGCCGTTGTTCTGGTGCTCACGCATGACCACTCCGAGGATTTGATCCTATGCGAAGCCGCGCTCCGGGCCGCGCCGTCGTACATCGGACTCATTGGATCCCACAGTAAATTCTCGCGCTTCCGCAAGAAACTGAGCGAGGAAGGCTACGAGGACATCGAGATCGACAGGATCACCTGCCCCATCGGCCTGGCGTCCATTGCCGGTAAAGATCCAGCCAGCATCGCCGTCGGAGTTGTCTCGGATCTACTGATCCGTTGGGAAAACGCTGCGGCACGCAGCTGACGGTTACGCGGCCCCAAAGCAGTATTTGCACAAAGTGCAAACTTGCACTTAGTGTAGTCATGTGAGTATTTCTACAACCAATCCCGAGCCGCAGCCGTCCCGGCGCGAGCTCAACAAGGCGGCAACCCGTGAGGCAATCGCCTCTGCCGCTTTGAATTTTCTGCGTGATCGAGACCTGAATTCGTTCACGGTCGACGACGTAGCTGCCGCCGCCGGGGTTTCCCGACGCACCTTCTTCAACTACTTCTCCTCGGTAGAAGCGGCAGTGACCAGCTACACCCAGCGTTATCTGGACTCGGTCATAACAGCTTTTGAAGCCCGTCCGGCCAGCGAACCCATTCTGGAATCGGCCCAGGCGGCCCTATCCACCGTGGGAAACACCTCCGATCTGGCCATCTTGGCCGAAACCTTCTCCTACACCCAGGACCCGCTGATGGATCGTCTCCAGCTTCAGGCTTGGGACGAATGCACCATGAAGATCGCGGTGGTGGCCCGCCACCGTCTCCCAGAAGACACCACCGAGCTCTACATCCTGGCCTTGGTGGGCGCCATTATGGGCAGCTGCCGGGCAGCTTTCCTCATCTGGTGCAAGGAATATGGCGCCGACACCTCGGAGCCATCATTGGCTCAACTTCGCCAGCACCTAGACACCACCATCTCGCTGCTTCGCAACGGTTTCTAACTCTTTCATCCTGCTTCGCAGGATTGCCAGACACAGCGTTTTCAGACACAGATTTGCCACACACAGAACGGATTTATCATGGCCCTTTGGCTCTATAAATTGGGACGGTTCTCCGCCCGACGCGCATGGCTGGTGATCACCGGCTGGGCCGTCATCGTTGGACTCGTCGGCGGTGCAGCGGTCCTCTTCATGGGCCCCATGTCCAATAACTTTCAGATCCCCGGGACCGAAACCCAGCAGATGGCGGACAAGCTCCAGGCCGATCTGCCTGAGGCTTCGGGCGGCACCGGTGCCGTGGTGTTCACCAGCGCCAACGGCGAACCGTTTACGGCAACCCAGGAAACGGCCATCACGGCTGCCCTGAAAACCGTCACAACCGTGCCAACCGTCAAGGGTGTCATTGATCCGTTCCTGACCACCGCTTCCCAGAAGGACGGAGCCGCCAAACTAGCTGACGGCACCAAGGCGCTGGCCGCGGGCGAGGCCCAACTTGCCACGGAAAAGCCCGCTCTGGACGCTGCGGCTGCCGAAATAGCCGCAGGCAAGACCCAGCTCGACGCCGCTCAAGCCCAACTGGATACCCAAAAGGCCCAGTCCGCGGCGCTGCCGGCCGGTTCGCCGGAAGCGGCCGGTGCTGCCGCCCAGCTCGCTGCCGGACAGGCTGCGCTGGATACCCAAAAGGCCCAGTGGCAGGCCGGTCAGGATCAGTTTGACGCTGGCAAGGCCAAGTTCGACGCCGGGCAGGCCACCTTGGTTGCCAAGAAGGCAGAGCTTGCTTCCGGACAGCGCACCCTGGATGCCTCCGCAGCCGTGCTATTCGTCTCGGAGAACGGCAAGGCTGCCATCGGCCAAATTCAGTTCACCGAGTCCATGAATGGTGTGACGCCGGCAAACCGCCAGTTGGTCCAGGACAAGCTGAACACGCTGGAATCCAGCGGCGTCACCGTTTCCTACAGCAAGGAAATTGTTGAAGATGTCTCCTCGTTGTTCGGAGTGTCCGAGGTGGTGGGCATTGCAGTGGCAGCCGCAGTGCTGCTGATCATGCTGGGGACTTTTGTGGCCGCCGGCCTGCCCCTACTGATGGCCGTTGTCGGCGTTGGTATCGGTGTTGGCGGCACCATGGCATTGACAACCGTCATTGAAATGTCCTCCATCTCACCCATGCTGGCCTTGATGTTGGGGCTGGCCGTGGGCATCGATTACTCGCTGTTCATCGTCAACCGGCACCGTCAGCAATTGCTGGCAGGCATGGCGATGCGTGAATCCATTGCCAAAGCCACCGGCACCTCGGGCAACGCTGTCACCTTTGCCGGGCTGACGGTTGTCATCGCCCTGGCCGCACTCGCCGTCACCGGACTGCCGTTCCTCGCCATTCTTGGCCTGGCTGCGGCCGCAACCGTTGCCGTATCTGTGTTGATTGCCTTGACCCTGACCCCGGCCCTGCTGTCGCTGATCGGCACAAAGATCATCTCCAAAAAGGCGTGGGCCAAGAATTCCCTGGCAACAGCGACACACCAGGCCAAGCTCGTGGGCATGAACAACGCCGAGAAGTCAGCCGCCGATGAAGCTGCCGACATTGCTCGTAGCGCAAAGGGCTGGGGCGGGCTTGTCACGAAGCACCCGGTCATTTCCCTGATTGGTGCGGTGATCGCCTTGATCGTCATCGCCATCCCGGCAACGGGCTTGCGTCTGGCATTGCCCGACGGCGGCTCCGAACCCGTCGATTCCAGCGCGTTCCAGGCCTACTCCATCACGGGCGATAACTTTGGCGAAGGCATGAACGGCCCCATCATCGTGGTCGGTTCGCTGCCCGCCGGACTGGATACAGCAGCCGCCACGGAGCTGAATCTGGATGTAGCAGACAAGCTGCGCGACGTCGCCAATGTCACGGCCGCCGTGCCCGTCATGGTCAGCGAGGATCTGCGGACCGCCGTCTACCAGGTCATCCCCACGGAAGGCCCGGCCAGCGAGAGCACCGTCCAGGTGATTCATGATCTGCGGACCCAAAGCGCCGCAATCGCTTCCGAGCTCGACGTAAGCATCGGGCTCACGGGCCAAACAGCCGCCAACGTCGATGTCTCGGAAAAGCTGGGAGCGGCGCTGCCGCCTTACCTGGCCATCGTCGTCGGACTTTCATTGGTGCTGCTCATCCTGGTGTTCCGTTCCATCCTTGTGCCACTGCTGGCAACCGCAGGTTTCCTGCTCTCGCTCGTGGCCGCCTTTGGTGGCGTGGTGGCCGTGTACCAGTGGGGTTGGCTCGGCGGGATCTTTGACGTCGCGAATCCTGCCGCGGTGCTCAGCTTCCTGCCGATCATTTTGATCGGCGTACTGTTCGGCCTGGCCATGGATTACCAGGTGTTCATTGCTTCGGGAATGCGTGAGGCATATGCGCATGGACAGGACGCCAAGCAGGCCGTGCGGACTGGATTCAAGCACGCCGCACCGGTTGTCACGGCGGCCGCGATCATCATGATCAGCGTGTTCTCCGGCTTTATCTTCAGCCATCTGACCATGGTGCGCCCGCTAGGTTTCGCTTTGGCCTTCGGCGTGCTCATTGATGCATTTGTGGTGCGCATGACCATCGTCCCGGCCGCCATGCACCTGCTCGGCAAGACCGCCTGGTGGATTCCGGCGTGGCTCGACAAGATCCTGCCGGATGTCGATGTGGAGGGCGCCAAGCTCGCCTCAATGGACATCCCGGACGACGTCGATGAGCTGGAATCTTCGACGGCTCGCTAAACGGCACGGGAAAAGCACAGGGCGGGTGGGGCTTCGGCTCCGCCCGCCTTTCTCATGTGCACTCCACGCACGTGCACTACACTTGTGAGCCACGGCACAACGGAAGCTTTGATACCGTAAACCGCCACTTCGTGCCCTTCGTTTTGGAGAGTTGATGTCGCCAAACTACCCCCTCCTCGACGGCATGCCGGCGATGCGGTCGATGGTGCGCGAATCGTGGAAACGGTCCCTCGATGCGCTGTCAACGACTGACGGTTTGGCACCCCCTGTGGTGTGGGAGAGCCGCGAATTGATCGAGTTCCGCCGGGACCACCCGCTGGCCGCGATCATGCCTGTCATCAGCAAGCTACTCATTGAACCCAGCCATGACACGGGGTTGCTCATTGCCGTGGGAGATGAGCACGGCCGGCTGCTGTGGGTGGAGGGCGATTCTTCGGCACGCCGTCACGGTGAAAACATCAACTTCGCAACGGGCGCCGACTGGTCAGAGCCCGTGGTGGGCACCAGCGCCCCGGGCACTGCACTTGTTTTGGGCAAGAGTGTGCAGATTGTGGGCCAGGAGCATTTCAACCCTGCCGTTCATTCGTGGAGTTGCACCGCGGTGCCCGTTCACGATCCGGATTCGGGTTCCATACTCGGCATCGTTGACATCACCGGCGGCGCCGATGCGGTGGGTTCCAACACGCTGTCCCTGGTGCAGGCCACGGTGGCTGCCGCGGAAGCCCAGCTCCGTATTCACCGCTTGGAACGCCAAGTGGCTGAGAGCCAACGGCCCGGGAAGTTGCCTGGTTCATCCGGCGCAGGTTCTTCCAGCGCAGCCGCAGCCAAGCCCCTCTACCGTGACAGTTTGCAGATCCTCGGCCGGGATCAGGGCCTGCTCCATGTGGCCGGAGCGGCCGTCACCTTGAGCGAACGGCATACCGAAATCCTGGCAGTACTGGCGCTTCATCCCGACGGCCTAAGCGCCGAGGAGCTGACCAACAAGGTGTATCCGGATGGCACCTCCTTGACCAGCATCAGGGCCGAGATGGTGCGGCTGCGCAAGCTGCTGCTGGACGTCGCTCCGTCGCTCGTGCCGACGTCGCGCCCCTACCGACTCCCCCGCCCGCTGGTTGTCGACGCCGAACAGGTGCACAACTACCTTGATCGCGGCGCGCACCGGCTGGCCCTGAACATTTACCGCGGCGAGGTCATGCCGCGCTCGCTTGCGCCCGCCATTGCCGGGATCCGCAACCGCGTTGCCGTGCAGCTGCGCGAGGCCATCCTCAATGACGCCAGCCCCGAGGTGCTGCTGACGTATTTGCAGCTTTCGGAGGCCGCGGACGACGTCGAAGCTTGGCGCACAGCACTCCGCCTCCTTCCGCCGCGGTCGCCGAAGCGATCCGCCGTCGTCGCTCACGTTGCGGAACTGGAAGGCTAGGCCGGCACCGTTACGAAGGGCACCGTTACGGATGACATTGGGCGTCCGGATCGATGGCTGCCGAGATGCGTTGGCTGATGGTGGCCAGCTGGCGCACCTGGGCCTTCGTGAGCGGGTCAAACACCAAGCTACGGACCGTCCGGACATGACCCGGAGCCGTCAGAACAACTTTGCCCCACCCGGATTCGGTCAGTGTGGCCAGCGTGTAGCGGCCGTCGCTCGGATCGGGAGAGCGTTCCACCCACCCGGATTTTTCCAATCGGCCAACCACCTGGGATAGGCGCTGCAGTGAACCCTCGGTCAAGACGGCCAGTTCACTCATGCGCAGCGTTCGTGAGGGAGCTTCGGAGAGGCCGGCCATCAGCTGGTACTCGAAGTTGCTCACGCCAGCATCACGCCTCAACTGCGCATCCATTTCCATGGGCAGTCGCATTAGAACGCTCATGAGCTGCATCCAAGCACTCCGCTCCTCCGCATCGAGCCAGGCTGGCTCCCCCATAGCATCCGGAACAGCATCCGGTACGTGTGAATTTGTCCTATCCATACACCCAGCATATCGCGTCGGCTGCGAATTGAGTTCAGATGTTGACTTGCAACTTTAAGTAAAACTACGTACCGTTTACTTAAAGCTTGAAGTCAATCTGGCTTCAAATAACAGATGTGGAAAATCATGAACATAGTACTTTGGATCATTGCTGGCCTGCTTGCCGTTGCTTTCTTGGCGGCCGGCGCCATGAAACTGACCTCAACAAAAGAGAAACTGGCGGCTTCTGGAATGGGGTGGACCGAGAACTACTCGGCAAACTTCATCAAGGTCATTGGGCTCGTTGAAATCTTGGCCGCCGTTGGCCTGATCCTGCCCGGGCTGCTTAGCACCGCCACCATCCTGGTCCCCTTGGCTGCGCTGGGCCTGGTGATTGTCATGGCGGGGGCCATCGTGGTTCATGCCAAACGTCATGAGAATCAGTCGATCGTGATCAACGGTGTCTTGCTTCTGCTCGCCGCTGTTGTTGTCTGGGGCCGATTTGGCCCCTATGCTTTCGCAGCTTAGAAGGACTTGTGCGCCCGCATGATTGATTTGCGGGCGGATACACCGCAGAATGGGGTGATGGGACGAACTAAAACTGGGGTTATGGGACGAACTGAAGATGTAATTGCGATGGCCGCCGATGTTGCCGGCACCGCTCATGCCGGTCAGTTGGACAAGGTGGGTGCCAACTACATTGAACATACTGCCCGAGTCGCTGAACACGTGCGGCTGCTATTTCCTGAGGCCCCCGATTCGGCTGTGGCTGTCGCTTGGCTCCACGATGTTATCGAGGATACCGAGGTCAGTTTTAGGGATCTAATTCTTTGGGGATTTTCGATGGAAATTATCGCCGGCGTGGATGCCATGACAAAGCGCAATAGTGAACCCGTTGAGGATTATTTTTCCCGAGTCCGGGCCAACCCGATTGCGCGCATGGTCAAGGCCGCGGATTTGAAGGACAACACCGATCCGGTCCGCGTAGCCAAGTTGGATCCGGCCACAGCGGACCGACTTCGGGCCAAGTACGCCAAGGCCACCGAACTCCTTGCTTTGGATGAGCTCGCCACGAACTAATTCTGGTGCACCAAATTAGACTTCGCGCGCCAAGCGGTCCCGTGCGGCCGTTTTCCCCAGCAGGTACAGCAACAAGCCGCCCACAAAGACCGTGGCAAGGCACACCAGCGGACCGTTGAGAAAGAGCGAGAGGTATACCTCCATCTCGTCACTGAGCTGATTACTCCGCTCCCATGATTCTCCGGAGAGCCCCATGAGCCGGTACATCCTGAAGTAGGCCCACAGCACGCCGAGAAATGCGGTACCGACGGCGCCAAGGTAGAAGTTCCAGCTGCGCACTCCCACCATGGCCCGCAACAGCAGGCAGCCCACGACGAGGATTCCCGCCGTCGTAGCAACGATCACCACGGCAAGGACGTTGATCCAGAATTCGTTCCCCATGAGCCAAGACTAGTGCTGTCAAGGTCATGCAACCTGGATGCAACGTGGTTGCAACCTCGCCCCGCGTACGCTTCCAAACAAGGACGCTGATGTCCCCCACTGCGAAGGAGTTTAAACAATGGCTGTTTATGCGCAACCCGGAACCGAGGGTTCCAAGGTCACTTTCAAGGATCGTTATGAAAACTGGATTGGTGGCGAGTGGGTCGCCCCGGTCAAGGGTGAGTATTTTGAGAACATCACCCCCGTCACCGGCAAGGTTTTCTGCGAGGTAGCCCGCGGCACGGCCGAAGACATTGAGCTGGCTTTGGACGCCGCGCACAAGGTAGCCCCGAGCTGGGGCAAGACTTCCGCGACAGAACGTGCAGCCATCCTGAACAAGGTGGCAGACCGCATCGATGAGAACGTCGAACTTCTCGCCGTCGCCGAGACCTGGGACAACGGCAAGGCCGTCCGCGAAACTCTCAACGCCGACATCCCTCTTGCCGCGGACCACTTCCGCTACTTCGCCTCCGTTGTCCGTGCTCAGGAGGGCCGCCTGACCCAGCTCGACGGCGACACCACGGCCTACCACTATCACGAGCCCCTCGGTGTGGTCGGCCAGATCATCCCCTGGAACTTCCCCATCCTTATGGCCGTCTGGAAGTTGGCGCCGGCACTTGCGGCAGGTAACGCCGTCGTCCTTAAGCCAGCGGAACAGACACCAGCGTCCATTCTGGTCCTCATGGAATTGCTCGCGGACATCCTGCCTGCAGGTGTGATCAACGTGGTGAACGGCTTCGGCGTGGAGGCCGGCAAGCCGCTCGCCTCCAGCAAGCGCATCCGCAAGATCGCATTCACCGGCGAGACCACCACGGGCCGTTTGATCAGCCAGTACGCGAGCCAGAACCTGATTCCGGTCACCCTGGAGCTTGGCGGCAAGAGCCCAAACCTCTTCTTTGACGACGTCATGGACAAGAATGACGCGTTCTACGACAAGGCGCTCGAGGGCTTCACGCTCTACGCCTTCAACCAGGGCGAGGTCTGCACGTGCCCGTCGCGCGCACTTGTCCAGGCATCCATGTACGAGAAGTTCATGGCCGACGCCGTGGCCCGCACCGAGGCCATCATCCAGGGCAACCCGCTGGATACCGACACCCAGATTGGAGCGCAGGCCTCCAATGACCAGCTCGAGAAGATCCTTTCCTACATGGACATCGGCAAGCAGGAAGGCGCCAAGCTGCTGACCGGCGGCGAGCGCAACATCCTCCCCGGAGATCTGGCCGGCGGCTACTACGTCAAGCCCACCATTTTCGAGGGCACCAATGACATGCGCATCTTCCAGGAGGAGATCTTCGGCCCCGTGCTCGCGGTGACGAAGTTTGACGACTATGCCGACGCGCTCCACATCGCCAACGACACCCTGTACGGTCTCGGTGCAGGTGTGTGGTCGCGCAATGGAAACGTCGCTTACCGTGCGGGCCGCGAAATCCAGGCCGGTCGCGTGTGGGTCAACAACTACCACGCCTACCCCGCGGGCGCCGCGTTCGGTGGTTACAAGTCCTCGGGCATCGGCCGCGAGAACCACGCCATGATGCTCGATCACTACCAGCAGACCAAGAACCTGCTGGTCAGCTACAGCGAGGACAAGTTGGGCTTCTTCTAGACGCTCGCGCACATACGGGGAGGTTTTCGGGAACGCTCGCGCACCCTTGCCGCAGTACGACGCCGGGCAGCTGACCTCAGCTGCCCGGCGAACGCCCGTCATCACCACGTTCAAAGGAGAACCACATGACCACGATGCATGCAGCAATTGTCAAGGAATTCGGCGCACCCCTCAGTGTTGAGGAGTATCCGCTACCCACCCCCGGAGCGGGCCAGGCCCTGATCAAGTTGATAGCCAGCGGGGTCTGCCACACGGACCTGCACGCCGCCGAGGGCGACTGGCCCGTCAAACCCAGTCCGCCATTCGTACCCGGCCATGAAGGAGTGGGTGAAGTGGTTACCTTGGGCGACGGCGTCACCTCCCTGGCCGTTGGCGACCTCGTGGGCAACGCCTGGCTGTGGTCGGCTTGCGGCGACTGCGAATACTGCCGCACCGGATGGGAGACCCTGTGCGAGTCCCAGCAGAACGGCGGCTACAGCGTGGACGGTTCCTTCGGCGAGTACATGCTGGTGGATGCCGAGTTTGCCCCGCGCATCCCCGAGGGCGCCGACCCCGTGGAGATTGCACCGGTGCTGTGTGCTGGCGTCACCGTGTACAAGGGCCTGAAGATGACCGAGGCGCGACCGGGCCAGTGGGTTGTCATTTCTGGCATCGGCGGGCTGGGCCACATAGCCGTCCAGTACGCCGTCGCTATGGGACTGCGCGTTGCCGCCGTCGACATTGCCGAGGACAAGTTGGCGCTGGCCCGCAAACACGGCGCCGAAATCACCGTCAACGCCCGGGATGAGGACCCCGTGGAGGCCATCCAACGCGCGACCGGCGGCGTTCATGGCGTCCTAGTTACTGCCGTGCACCCTGCAGCGTTTGGCCAAGCCATCGGCATGACCCGCCGCGGCGGCACCATCGTCTTCAACGGCCTGCCCCCGGGCGACTTCCCGGCCCCCATCTTTGACGTGGTACTCAAGGGCCTGACGATCAGGGGCTCCATCGTGGGCACCCGCCAGGACATGGCCGAAGCCATCGACTTCTACGCCCGCGGCCTGATCCACCCCACGGTCTCCACCCGCAGCTTGGGCGAGATCAACGAGGTGTTCAAGGAGATGAAGGCCGGCAAAATCGACGGCCGCGTCGTCATCGCCTACTAACCCCTCCCTGAACCGTATTGCATCTTTGCCCAAGTACGACGGCGGCAGCTCACCTTCCCCGTGACGGTGACACACCCCCGTCGTACTTTGGGTACAGACGCCAACCTTATTGAGGAGCACTCCCATGGACGCCAACCCCGAAACCTTGGATGCTGCCATCACCATCCTTGGCGAGACCTCTTCCCGGGTGGCGCTCTCTGCCACGGCCGTGGAGTTGCTCCAAAAGATGTGGGACCGGCATGGGCCGCTCATGTTTCACCAATCCGGGGGCTGCTGCGACGGCTCCTCCCCCATGTGTTACCCCGCGGGCGACTTCATCACGGCCGAGGCCGACATCCTCCTGGGACTCTTTGAGCTCCCGGAGCGCGGGCCGTTGGAGTTCTGGATGTCCAAGGAACAGTTCAACTATTGGTCCCATACGCATCTCACGGTGGACGTGGTAGCCGGGCGTGGCAGCGGATTCTCCGTTGAGGCGCCCGAGGGCAAACGCTTCCTGATTCGCTCGCGCCTGGTGGATGGATTCGTTCCGGCGTCCCAGTGACACGCACGCCGTCTAGGCTTGAGCCATGACTTTGCCCCTAATCCTGGCCTCGGCCTCCCCTGCCCGCACCAAATTGCTCGCCGACGCCGGTATTGCCCACCGCGTCCTGGTGTCCGATGTTGACGAGGACGCCGCAACGGCTGCAGCGGGTCCACTGTCGCCCGCCGAAACAGCCCTCTTGCTGGCCCGCGCGAAAGCGGAATCCGTTGCCGCCAGTCTCACGTCCGGACACGTTCTTGGCTGCGACTCGGTCTTCGAATTCGAGGGTGAACCCTATGGCAAGCCGTGGGAGCCCGATGTTGCCCGCGAGCGCTGGCAGTTGATGCGCGGCAAGTCGGGCGTGCTCCACACCGGCCATTGGCTCATCACTTCCCCCTCTTCCACGTCCGACGCCGGAGCTCCCCTTGCGCACGGCGAGGTCACCAGCGCTCGGGTCACCTTTGAAGACGTGTCGGATTCCGAGATCGACGCTTATGTCGCAACGGGCGAACCCCTCCAGGTGGCCGGCGGCTTCACGATTGACGGTCTGGCCGGAGCGTTCATTTCTGGGATAGAAGGCGATCCGCACACCGTGGTGGGGCTGTCCATTTCAACGCTGCGCCGCCTCTTGGCGAAATCCGGGGTGTCCATCACTGATTTGTGGGCCTAAGGACTCAGAAGTTGTGAACTTATGCGGGAAACCCGCCGCGGGTTCTGCGCATGCGCGCTTATGCGCAGAACCCGCGACCAGTGCCACGCATAAGTTCATGAAAAGCATAGAAACTACTTGACGCAATGGAAAGTAGTTTCATATAGTTGAGTCAGCAGGTACCGCCACTCAACTGGAAGGACCACCATGAGCCAGCCCAGCAGCTCCCCCTCGGCCGCCGAAGCCCGCGAACTCCTAGCCCGGGCCGAAGGTATCGGCACCTCGGCCACCAGTGCCGCGAGCTGGCCAGCCGCCATGGTGTTCAATTCTCTGGCCATCCTTGGCTCAATGCTCATGATTGGCCTGCACATCGTGGGCCACACCGGTTACGGCGCACCTCTGTTAGCGGTAACGGTGGGCATCTGGGCAGCGGTTAATGCCACAATCTGGCCTCTGATGCTGCGAACCACCAAGACAGGCTTTACGAGGCGCTTCCACACTTCACTATTCGCCTACATGAGCCTCTACATGATCGCCCTTCTTGTTGGCGCCTTCGCATTCCCCCACGGCAGCATGGCTTATTACATTCCCGCCGCTGTGGTTCTTGCTGCCATTGGTCTGGCCGCCGCCTTCCGGGAGTTGCGCGCATGAGCCCGAACACGCACCCAGACGCAAAAGGCGAGGGGAACGCCGTCGTACATCCCCGTCATGAGCTCAGCGAGGTCCTGCACCAGCCCGTGAGATTTTCCATTGCTGCGGCGCTGGCTAAGACGGAATCCATGGATTTCAAGGACTTGCGCATCACCATTCAGGTCAGCGATTCCGTGCTGAGCAAGCAACTTTCGCTTCTGGAAAAGGCGGGATTTGTGCGCATCAAGAAGTCGTTCGTCGGCAAGTTCCCGCGCACCTCCGTCAGCCTCAGCCCCGACGGGCAGCAGGCCTGGGAACACCACATCGCGACCTTGCGCCTGATCGCCGGCGGATAGCGGAGTCCCGCCTCAACAGAGCGCGGACCGAGCATTTGACCATTTTTGTAGGAACTCCACAAAGGATCGTCGTCACACACGCATAAACGCCATGATGTGTGAGGAAAATCCACATATTCACGCTAGGCTCTCCACAGAATAGAAGGAGTCTCGTGTGGGAATTTCACGCTCTGCAGCCGCAAATACAGCTGGCTCAAAATCGCTGACCAAAGTCCTGATCGCCAATCGCGGTGAAATTGCTGTCCGCATCATCCGGGCTGCCCGCGACGAAGGCATCGCCTCCGTAGCCGTTTACGCAGAGCCGGACAGGGAAGCGCTGCATGTGCGCATGGCCGATGAAGCCTTCGCCCTGGGCGGCTCCACGGCCGCCGATTCCTACCTCGTCATGGAGAAGATCCTCGACGCCGCCAAGGCCTCGGGCGCCGACGCCGTGCACCCGGGCTATGGTTTCCTGTCCGAGAACGCTGACTTCGCTCAAAAAGTGATCGACGCCGGGCTCATCTGGATTGGCCCCTCCCCCGCCTCCATCGCAGCCCTTGGCGACAAGGTCCAGGCTCGCCACATCGCCGAAAAGGTGGGCGCACCCCTGGTCCCGGGCACCAAAAACCCGGTCGAATCCACGCAGGAAGTCCTCGACTTCGCCGACGAATTCGGCCTGCCCCTGGCCATCAAGGCTGCCTATGGTGGCGGTGGCCGTGGCATCAAGGTTGTGCGCAGCCGCGAAGAAATCCCCGAACTTTACGAGTCTGCAGTACGCGAAGCAGTCGCAGCCTTTGGCCGCGGCGAGTGCTTCGTTGAGCGTTTCCTTGACGCCCCGCGCCACGTGGAAACCCAGTGCTTGGCAGATGCTGCGGGCAACGTCGTTGTCGTTTCCACACGCGACTGCTCCCTCCAGCGCCGCAACCAGAAACTGGTTGAAGAGGCTCCCGCTCCGTTCTTGACGGACGCGCAGAACGCCCAGCTGTACGCCGCCTCCAAGGCCATCTTGACCGAAGCCAAGTACCAGGGCGCCGGCACCTGCGAATTCCTCGTGGGCACCGACGGCACCATCTCCTTCCTCGAAGTCAACACCCGCCTCCAGGTGGAGCACCCCGTTTCCGAAGAGGTCACCGGCATTGACCTGGTCCGCGAGCAGTTCCGGATCGCCCGCGGCGAAGACCTCGGCTACGGCGATCCCGAGGTTCGCGGTCACTCACTGGAATTCCGCATCAACGGCGAGGATGCCGGCCGTGGCTTCATGCCCGCACCCGGCACCGTCTCCACGATGACGCTTCCCACCGGCCCCGGCGTTCGCGTCGATTCCGGCATCACGGCGGGCGAGGTAATCGGCGGGAACTTCGATTCCATGCTGGCAAAGCTCATCGTCACCGGCGCCACCCGCGAGCAGGCCATCCAGCGTGCCAACCGCGCCCTGGCCGAGATGGAAATCGGTGGCATGCCCACCGTGCTTCCGTTCCACCGCGCCGTGGTTGCCGATCCCGCCTTCGCCCCCGCGGACGGTTCGCCGTTCACGATCCACACCCGCTGGATCGAGACCGAGTTCAACAACACCATCCCCGCCTTCGATCTCGCCTCTGCGGCCGGTTCAACGGACGACGCCGGCACTCGCCAGAGCGTAACCGTCGAGGTGGGTGGCAAACGGCTCGAGGTGACACTCCCGTCGTCGTTCGCCGTCAGCAACGGTGCCGGCAACACCGCGACGAAGAAGCCCAAGAAGGCCGGAAGGAACCGCAACGCCGGACCTGCTGCGGCCAATGGCAACGCGCTCACCTCGCCCATGCAGGGAACCATCGTCAAGGTGGCCGTGGCCGACGGGGACGTTGTTGCAGAAGGCGATCTGATCGTGGTTCTTGAGGCCATGAAGATGGAGCAGCCGCTGACAGCACACCGCGCGGGCACCGTCACCGGACTCAGCGCGGCAGCAGGCGACACGGTCTCCGCTGGCGCAGTACTGGCAACGATCGAAGACTGACCCTCGCTCACATACGGGGCACATTTCCCCAACGCCCGCTCACATTAGGGGCACATATGACAAACGCTCCCTCATTTGTGAACTGCTCCCCGAAAGTTGGACTGAATAATTCAGTTCCTTACTTTCGGGGAGTTTTTTATGCGTAAAAGTAGTTCATTGACCATCGAGCAGCGGCTAGCCGCCGTCGATCTGTTT
>NZ_JAFCXC010000004.1:157764-392700 GCF_049897845.1 Arthrobacter sp. TWP1-1 | reverse complement strand
AACAATCGACACCCCACCACACACCAGATCAACAAACTCCGTGCGGGTGTTCGGGGCAAACAACTTGACCATGAAACGCTCCATCTATCAGAGCGTTGCAACCACCATATGAATTTGCCAGCGGAACATCGGCACCTAATGTACTTTCGACGGTTCGGGGTAGAGCTAGCCCCGCAGTTGATCCAAGATGCGCGCCAACTCGGCCCGGTCCTCGGCGCCGAGCCGGCCAAAGTACTCGTTGGACTTATCGCGCCGTTCAACGCGAATGCTGTTGAACAGTTCTATTCCGGCATCGGTGGGGACAATCAGGGTGGCCCGCCGGTCGGTGGGATCGGGGTCGCGGCGGACTAGGCCCTTGGCCTCCAGCTGGTCGACAACCTCGGTGGCTGAGCGCGGAGCAATGCGCAGGCGCTCCGCTAGATCTTTGAGTCGGACATCGCATGGACCCGCCGCAGGCAGCTGCCGCATCAGGGTCATGAGCGCCCGCCACTGATGCGGGGTCAACTCCCACGGGGCCAATTGTTCGGCCCAGGTGCGGCGCAATCCGCGGAATGCCGCGTGAAACAGTTCGCCGAGGTCGGGTGCATCATCGTGGGGAGCCATGGAACCAGCATACTAAATTTGACTGCTAACCACATAGTGAGGTAACCTCTGTATTAGTTGGTGCGAGTCCCGCACCCCGCACACCATTGGAGGTGGCGCCCTTGACGGAGAACATCCTCAAACACAAGCAAAAGCCCAGCCGTGACAATTCCGGCCCCTCAGACCAAAAAGATTCCGTAGACCATAAAGGTCGCGGCCCGGCCCGGATCAGCCCCGCCGACAAGGCCCAAATCAAGCGCCATCCGGTGAGCATGAAGCGCATCGTCGCCTTGTTCGCACCGCACAAGGTGACCATCGCCGCCGTCGTGCTTCTGATCAGCGCATCCAGCCTCATCAGCCTCGCCCAACCATTCCTGGTCCGGGGCGTCATCGACACGGCCCTGCCCAACAAGGACGTTCCGATGCTGGCCTGGCTAGCCGGTGCCATGATCGCCGTCGCCGCCGCCACAGCCCTGATCGGCGTGGTTCAGACGTGGATGACCACGGCCATGGGCCAGAAAATCATGCATACCCTGCGCACCCGGCTGTTCACGCACCTGCAAAAGCAGTCACTCGCATTCTTTACCCGGACCCGCAGTGGTGAGGTGCAATCGCGCCTGAACAACGACATCTCCGGCATGCAATCGGTCATCACGTCGACGGCCACGGGGGTTGCCTCGAACGTGACCACGGCCGTCGCCACAGCTGTCGCCATGGTTGTCCTGTCCCCAAGACTGGCGCTACTGTCCCTTATTGTCATCCCGCCGGCCGTCTGGTTCTCCCGCCGCGTGGCCCTGCTCCGGCGCGACATCACCTCGACCATGCAGGCCGAACTCGCCACCATGAACACCTATGTGGAGGAGGGGCTGAGTATCTCCGGGGTGCGGCTAGCAAAAACGCTAGGCACCACCGGCCGCGACGCCGCCCGCTACACCGAAAGCTCCGAACGTCTCATCGGCCTGGAATTGCGCTCGCAGCTGGCCGGCCGCTGGCGCATGGCAACCATGGGCATCATCTTCTCGGCCATCCCGGCGCTGATTTACTTTGCCGGCGGGCTGCCCGGAAACACCATGACCATCGGTACCATCGTTGCGTTCACGGCCTTGCAGGCCACCATTTTCCGCCCCATCATGGGCCTGCTGAACCTCGGCGTCCAATGGGTCACGGCCATGGCGCTCTTCAGCCGCATCTTTGAATACCTCGACCTGGTCCCGGACATCACCGCCCCCGCCGAGCCTGTTGCGCTGGATCCTGCCACCGTGCGTGGCGAGGTCCGCTTTGAAAACGTCCATTTCGCGTACGACGGCGGGACCGACGTTTTGCGCGGCATCAACCTCACGCTTCCCGCCGGCACCACCACCGCCGTGGTTGGGCCCACGGGTTCGGGCAAGTCCACTTTGGGTGCGCTGCTCCCGCGGCTGCACGATGTCACCTCCGGCAGGGTCACGATCGACGGCGTCGATGTACGTGACATTGCCCCGGAGGTATTGGCCCGCATTGTGGGCGTGGTGTCCCAGGAAAGCTATCTGGTCCACGCCTCGATCCGTGAAAATCTCCTGCTGGCCGCCCCGGATGCGGACGATGCAACTCTCTGGAAGGCCTTGGCTTCTGCACAAATCGCAGACCTTGTGGCCGGACTCCAAGAGGGACTGGACACCTTGGTTGGTGCCCGCGGCCACCGTTTCTCCGGTGGCGAGCAGCAGCGGCTGGCCATTGCTCGCACCATCTTGCGCAATCCGCGCGTGCTGGTGCTGGACGAGGCCACCTCGGCCCTGGACAACACCACCGAAGCGGCCGTCCAGCTGGCCCTGGATCATCTGGCAGTTGGCCGGACCACGCTGACCATTGCCCACAGACTCTCCACCGTGGAGGACGCCGATCAACTGGCCGTGCTCACCGGAGGCATGGTGGTGGAAGTCGGCACGCCGACGCAGCTCAGTGATGCCGGAGGTGCCTATGCGGCTCTCCGCGCCGCTCGCGAAGAGCTGGAACTGGCCTCATCCGTCTAGACCGTGTCCGTCTAGACCCTGTTCAACTAAGCCGCGGCGCGGCGTGAGACCAACAGTGTGGCCACGGCCAGGACGCAGGCCACACCAAACGCCATGACATAGGCAGCTTCGCCCGCTGTCAGAAGGGCCGCAAATACGGCGCCCACAACGCCCAGAGCCGTGGCTGTCAACAGTGTTTCACTCAACTGCAGGGCAGAGGCGTTGGTGCCCTGCTCGCTCGGAGCCGACTCCGCCAGCACCACCACCGATTGTGTTGGGTAGGCCAGGCCAATGCCAAATCCGGCTGCGGACCATCCCAGCCAGGCAATCCACACCGGCCAGCCTGGAAGCAGTACCAGCGCAGAAACTAACATGCCCAGCACCATGAGGGCGGCGCCCCAGCTCAGGCATTGTGCTGGTTGCAGCTTGCCTCGCGCGGACAGCCACGCGCCAACGGCCCAAGTCACGCCGCCCACCGTCAGCGACAGCCCGGCAAGCCACGCCGGCAGCTGCCGTTGGTCGATCATGTACAGCGGCAGGTAAACGTCGGCGATCGTAAAGCCCGTGCCCATGAGCCCGCGCATCAGGATCAGCGAAGGCAGACCTGGTGTGGCGCGCCACGTGCCTTTGGGGAGCAGAATATTCACGGCCACCGCAAGAAGAACGACGGCGAAACCCAGTTGGGCGGGCCACCAAGGATGGGTGCGGGTTCCGGCGTCGCTGATCATAAGAACAGACGCCGATGCCACCACGGCCCACAGGGGTTTGACCCATAGCCGGGCTGATGGGGCTGTTTCAGTCGCGGTCAAGGGCAGGTTCATCGCCGTCCCGCGGCTCCCGCGCAGCAAAAGCGCCACGGCCACCAGTGCCAGGACGGGAACCGTACCAAATACCCACCGCCAGCCGAAGTGGTCGGTGACGATGCCGCTCAATGCGGGTCCCACGACGGACGGCAGCAGCCAAGCCGTGGCCAGAGCGCCAAACATTTTGGGGCGTAGGTAGGCCGGAAAAACCCGGGCAATCGCCACGTAGAGGGCAACGGCGTCGAGCCCGGAACCTAGACCGGTCAGCGCCCTGGCCGCCACGAGTAGCTCCATGGTGGGCGCCGCCGCGGAGAGCAACATCCCTACAACGTAGATACTCACGCCCGCGATGAGCGGTTTTTGTGGGCCGGACCTGTCGATCCACAGCGCGGCGAGGGACATTGACACCACGGAGGTGGCCATGGTGATGCCAAAGGCCAAGCCATAAAGCGGCAGACCGTTCAGTTCGCGGGCGGCTTGCGGCATGGCGGTGGTGATGGCCGCCGTCGAATACGCCACCATGAAGGCCAAGCCAAAGAATCCCAGCGAGGCGCCACGGAACTGGCTGCTCCAAATGCTGGTGGGAGAGCTCACGCGGGGAAGTGATGGAACAGGGTCATAGGATTAGCCTAGTTAATGTTTGGGCGAAAAATGACCGCCACCAGAATCGGTGTTGTGCCGGTCGGTGCGGCGAGGAGCAGCGTGGAATTCTCAACTCGGTATGTGGCACTGGGCGATTCATTTACCGAAGGCCTCGGCGACACCGATCCGGCGCTGCCCAACCAAGTTCGCGGTTGGGCAGACCGTGTGGCCGAACAGCTCGCGCTGGCCCATCCAGACGATTCTCTGGACTCCTTGGGGCCCGTGGGGTACGCCAACCTTGCCATTCGAGGCAAGAAGATGAACCAGATCCTGACGGAACAGATCGATGTCGCCGTGGCCATGAAGCCAACGCTCGTCACCATTTACTCCGGTATCAATGACATCCTGCGCCCGAAGGTGGACATCGACGCCATGATGGCCAGGTATTCGGACGGCCTAGCCAAGCTGGCGGCCACGGGTGCGCGTGTTTTGGTTTTTACCGGTTTTGACGCCAGCACGTCCAAGATTTTCACCAGTATCCGTGGGCGCACGGCCATCTACAACGAGCTGCTCCGTGAAGTTGCACAAAGTCACGGCGCTGAGCTCGTGGACTACTGGCGGTTCCGCGAATACAACGATTGGCGCTTGTGGGGCATCGACCGCATGCACATGTCCACCGCCGGTCACATCAACATGGCCAACCGGGTTCTGGAGCAATTAGGTGAAACCGTGCGCATTCCCGCACCTGACCTGCCTGCCATCCCCGTCCGGACAACTGCAGAAACGCTCAAGGACAATGCCGCCTGGACCAGGGAATATGTTGGCCCGTGGGTGGGGCGCCGCCTGCGCGGAGTGCCATCGGGTGACAACCTCAGCGCCCGCTGGCCCGTTCTGCATTCACCTTTGCGCTAGGCCCGACGCCCGCCCGTCCGCCTGCCCGACAACGAGTACGACGGCGGCGAAGGGGGAGGCTCAGAAGAGGCGGTCTGCGACTTTCACCCGAGTGGCAAACGCTAGTGCCACATTGAGCTGATCGGCGGATGTTGGGCCTGCTTCAGAGGAAAGCAGCTGATCATCGGGTGTGCTCGGATCGGCGAGGTAAATGCGCGTGTACCCGGCGGACTCGGGTTCGAATTTCCACGAGTCAGCGAGCGTTCCGGCGTCGAGCGTATCGAATCCGAGCCGGTCCATGATTGCCGCCGCCTCACGCTTAGCGTCGACGTCATCGGATGCGATGGGAAGAGCGGAGCGATCGGTGGCGCCATTGCGACGTGCAAGAAGCGGGATGTGGTGGGCGAGGATATTGTTAAACGCCTTGACCTGACGGGCACCAATGAGCCATTCGTGCACTAGCTCGCTCGTTGTCATGACCTCGGAATCGAGTTCCGCGATGCGACCGTCGCGGAACGGGTAGTAATTGCTGGTATCTAGAACAAGTTTGTCCCGCAATAGTCCAGCAGGAAGCTCCTTGACCGCGAGTAGCGGAATGGAGAGCACGATCGCGTCTGCGTCATTGGCGACTTCTTCGACTGTGCCAGCCTCGGCAAGTGGACCGAGCTCTTCAACGAGCCCGTGGAGCGATTCTGGGCCGCGGGAGTTCGCGAGGATCACGTTCAAGCCCGAAGCGACCGCGAGCCGAGCGACTGCCGATCCAATATTGCCACTTCCAATGATTCCCAATGTCTGCATGGTTCTTCCTTTCGAAAATGTCCTGCGCGGCGGGCCTTGATTGGCCGTTGGGCAGAACCTCTTGGCTTGAACGTGGGCCGCCTGCGAAATTATTCCTGCTTCTTATAGGCGGGCCCGTTCGCTTCCTGCGGCAGGTATGGTATGCCAATTAGTCATAATCACCCTAAGGAACTAGACTGGGTAGGCGCTAGGTAGCGCGGAGCGTGTGCAATTGCTCCGGTTTGCGGTGATTATCCTCCCGTTGGCCGGTAGTTAGGGGCTCAAGTTGCGTGCATTCGGGTATTCGCCGGACAGCACCTTCCTCATCATCATGTAAATGACGACCACGGAATCATGCTGTCCAAGGACGGACGCTGCCTACTCGCACGGTTTGCACCAGTGGACCGTATCCATATATTTATTAGGAGTGATCATGGCAGCACATTGCCAGGTGACCGGAGCCGAGCCGGGCTTTGGACATAGCATTTCGCACTCGCACCGCCGCAACAAGCGTCGGTTCGATCCGAATATCCAGAAGAAGCGCTACTGGGTACCGTCCTTGCGCCGCAACGTTACGTTGCAGCTGTCTGTCAAGGGCATCAAGACCATCGACGTCCGCGGCATTGACGCAGTCGTTGCCGAAATTCTGGCTCGTGGGGTGAAGCTCTAGTGGCAAAAGACAAGGACGTACGTCCGATCATCAAGCTGAAGAGCACCGCGGGTACCGGTTTCACGTACGTAACCCGCAAAAACCGTCGTAACACTCCGGACCGTTTGGTTCTGAAGAAGTACGATCCCAAGATCCGTCAGCACGTTGAATTCCGAGAGGAGCGCTAAGACTATGGCTAAGAAGTCCATGATCGCTAAGAACGAGCAGCGCAAGGTCATCGTCGAGCGTTACGCCGAGAAGCGTCTCGCCCTGAAGAAGGCCCTCGTTAACCCGGCCTCCACTCCGGAAGAGAAAGAAGCAGCCCGTTTGGGTCTGCAGAAGCTCCCCCGCAACGCCTCGCCGGTACGCGTTCGTAACCGCGACGCCATCGATGGCCGTCCGCGTGGAACGCTCCAGAAGTTCGGCATCTCACGTGTTCGCTTCCGCAAGATGGCACACGCTGGCGAACTGCCCGGTATCAAGAAGTCCAGCTGGTAATCACTGATTTTCAGTTGTAATTAGGGCGGCAACCTTCGGGTTGCCGCCCTTTTTGTTGCCCTCTTTCCGCCTTTCGCCGGGCCGTTTCGCGGCGCCAGTAGGTGCCCCAGAGGTCCCCAAAAAGACTTGGCTGAGAGCGAAATCTCCCTAGAATCCGGGGAATTTGCCGTGCAAATCACTGGAAAACACCGAAATTTACCGGAATCACGCGGAATTGCTGGTAAGTTCGCTAGCAGTGGTTGACACGCAACCGCGTGGAATTGGATTAACTTGATCGTCCAGGAGGACAAACATGGCAAAGAACCGTAGCGAATTGGTTGCTGAAGTTGCTGCAAAGGCTGAGACCAGCCAGACTGCAGTAAATGGCGTTCTGGATGCTCTCTTCTCGGTATTCGAGAACTCCGTTGCAGCCGGCGAAAAGATCACCATCCCGGGCTGGCTCTCCATCGAGCGCACCGACCGTGCAGCTCGCACCGGCCGCAACCCCCAGACCGGCGAGACCATCCAGATTGCAGCAGGCCACAGCGTGAAGCTTTCCGCTGGTTCCAAGCTGAAGGCTGCTGTCAAGAAGTAATTCTTCTCAGACGCACGTGAAGGCGGTCGGCACTTTGCCGGCCGCCTTCACTCTTTTAACAGCCCGGCCTTTTAAGAGCCCGGCGGCGGCCGCCGTTTCGGCCGGCCCATTCCTGAGAACTTCCTGATTCGCCCGATGTTCACCGGGTGCAGGACAATAGAGAAGTGCCACCCGTAGACTCTTCCCCCGCCACCACAGTCCGTGCTGCACCCAACTCTGATGGGGGCACGTTCGCCGACGGCATTCGAAGCCGCTGGTGGTGGGTGGGGCTGGCAGCCGCAGTGGCCGCCGTCGTCCTTGCCTTGCTGTGGACAGGCGCCACTGCAGTAGCTCAGCTGGCCGATCCCGGATCGTTTACGCGCTGGGGCCTGCCCGTGGCCACCACAATCCACAATCTGGCTCTTTCCGCCGTTATCGGCGCTCTGGTGTTTGCCGTCGTGATCCTGCCCAAGGACCGCAAGACCCACCGGCCACACTCGGGCCAAGCGAAATCCGAAAAGCTTGCCAACGCCCCGGAACACCCAGCCTTTGCGCGGGCCATGACCCTGGCCATGGTTGCCGGTGGGGTTTGGACCATGTCAGCAATCGCCGTCCTGGTTCTGACGTACTCCAGCATTTCCGGGTTGCCCTTGGCCGGCACCGCCGAATACTCCAACATGTTGGTGTTCTTCATGACGGATCTGGCGGTGGGCCAGGCCTGGTTGATGATCACCATCCTCGCCGCCGTCGTCACCACCTTGGTGATCGGCCTGCGCAACATCAGCGCACTGGCCGTGCCCCTTGTCCTTGCCCTGCTGGCCTTCGTGCCGCAGTCCTTGATCGGTCACTCGGCGTCGAGCGCCGATCACAAGGGTGCCGTGAACTCGCTGTTCCTGCACGTCACAGGCGCCTCACTGTGGGTTGGTGGCATCATCGCCCTGGTAGTGGTTTCCGGTGTGCTCGGCAAGATCACGGCGCAAACACTCAAGCGATTCTCCGCACTGGCGATCTTTGCCTTTGCTGCCGTGACCGGATCGGGCGTTGTCAACGCCGCCATTCGCATCACCAATTGGCACGATCTTTTCTACTCTTCCTACGGGCAGCTGATCCTGGCCAAGTTCGCGGCCACCGTTGCGCTCGGCGTGATCGGCTATATGCACCGCGCGTGGATCATTCCACGGCTTGAGGGCGGCAAGGGTGCAAAGACCGGCGGCACCAGCAATACCCGCCGCTTGCTATGGCAGCTGATCTTCGTTGAGCTGTTGATCATGGGCGTTGTCAGCGGCCTTGCTGTGGCCCTGGGTCGTTCCGCCCCGCCGCAGTCGCGCGAGTTGGTGCAGGAGTCACTGAGCCCGGCCGAGATCTTGACGGGATATCCGCTGCCACCGGAGCTGGTGTCTTCTCGCTGGATCACTGAATGGCGCATGGACTGGCTCTGGGTTGCCTTCGCACTCTTGGCCGGGGCTGCCTATATTGCGGGCATGGTGAAACTGCGCAAGCGTGGCGACAAGTGGTCGGTGCTGCGGAGTATTTCCTGGTTCACGGGACTTCTGGCCCTTGTCTACATCACCTCCGGTGGGACGGCCGTCTATGGGGCGGTGCTGTTTAGCGCCCACATGGTTGAACATATGGCCCTGATGGTCATCGCCCCGCTGTTCCTGGCACTGGGATCGCCCGTCTCGCTGGCCCTGCAGGCGTTGACGCCACGCGGGGACGGTTCACGCGGTATTCGCGAATGGATTCTGGTGCTGGTGCACTCGAGGTACTCCCAGCTCATTACGCACCCACTGTTTGCCGCGGCCAATTTCTCCGGCAGCCTGATCCTGTTCTACTACACGCCGGCGTTCAAACTGGCCATGACGTATCACGTCGGCCATGAGCTCATGATCGTGCACTTCAGCCTCACCGGGTACATTTTTGTGCAGAGCATGATTGGCGCGGATCCGCTCCCCAGACGCGCGCCCTACCCCCTGCGGCTGCTGCTCCTACTGGCCACCATGGCCTTCCACGCATTCTTTGGCGTCTCGCTCATGATGGCCACCTCCCTCCTCTCCGGCGAGTACTTTGGCAGCATGGGCCGCCCATGGGGCGACGGCGCATTGGTTGACCAGCAAACGGCCGGTGGCATCGCGTGGGGTGTCGGCGAAGTGCCCACCCTGGCTATTGCCATGGGGGTGGCCTACATGTGGTCCAAATCCGATGCCAGGGAGACCAAGCGCAAGGACAGGGCGGCGGACAGGAATAAGGAAGCCGAGTTGGGCGCTTACAATGACATGTTTGCCCAACTGGCCCAGCGCGACGCCACCACACCTAACCGTGGCCCGGCCCTGCCGCACCGCCCCAAGACCAAACAAGATTCACAGGACAAGCACGACGCCGGGCTGCCCACCTCGGGTGCCCCCGGCGCCGAGGGCAACACAGCCGTGACCAGTACCAAGACCAGCACCGAGATCGGCGGGCCGGATACTCCGGACGCTACGCAAGGAGAAGCGAACTAGTGGATTCCTCTACGAAAACAAGCCCCGTCCGCATCAGGGCATCCGAACTCGAGGGCCGCGGTTGGCTGAATACCGGCGGTGCCGAGCTGAACTTGGAAAAGCTGCGCGGCAAGATCGTCATCCTAGATTTCTGGACGTTCTGCTGCATCAACTGCCTCCATGTTCTGGACGAGCTGCGCCCCTTGGAAGAGGAATACCGTGATGTGCTTGTCACGGTTGGCGTGCACTCGCCCAAGTTTGAGCACGAGGCCGATCCCGTTGCCTTGGCCGCCGCCGTTGAGCGTTACGACATTCACCACCCCGTTTTGGATGACCCTGAACTGATCACCTGGCAGGCTTACTCGGCCCGCGCCTGGCCCACCCTGGTGGTCATTGACCCCGAGGGCTACATCGTCTCCCACCTGTCAGGTGAGGGGCATGCGGCCGGTCTGGCTTCCTTCATTCCCGAACTCATCGCCGAGCACGAGGCCAAGGGCACGCTGCACCGCGGCGATGGCCCTTACGTCGCGCCCGAAGCGGTCTCCCGCGATCTCCGATTCCCCGGCAAGGTCCTGCCGCTGGCCGGTGGCAACTTCCTCGTCTCGGACACGGGCCACCACCGCCTAGTAGAGATGGGCCCGGATCTGACAACTGTCATCCGCACTATCGGTTCCGGCACCAAGGGCTTCCTTGACGGCACCGCCGAAGACGCGCAGTTCAACGAGCCCCAGGGCCTGGCACTGCTCCCGGCAGAGTTGGCAGCGGCGGCCGGGTACGACGTCGTCGTGGCTGACTCGGTCAACCACCGTCTGCGCGGCATCACGCTGGCAACGGGCGAGGTGCGCACCTTGGCCGGCAACGGGGTCCAGCGTCTGCTGGATGCGGGCCCGGCCCGCGTAACGGACGACGGCGAAGCCGCCTCCGAGAGCGACCTTGGCTCTTCTCCGCTCGAGGTTGCGCTGTCTTCGCCGTGGGATGTTGCCTATTCCTCGAAGCTCAACTCGGTCTTAATCGCCATGGCCGGCACCCACCAGATCTTCAGCTTTGAGCCGGCCAGCGGTGCCATGACAGTCGTCGCAGGCAATGGCTTGGAAGGCCTATTGGATGGCCCGGCCGGGCAGGCGTGGTTTGCCCAGCCCTCCGGCCTGACCGAAGACGCCAAGGGCAACATCTGGGTTGCCGATTCGGAAACCTCTGCCCTGCGCGTGCTCAAGTTCGCAGACGACGGCGCGGTTAGTGTTGAGACGGCCATCGGCGAAGGCCTCTTTGACTTCGGCTTCCGCGACGGCGAGGCCGGCCAGGCACGCTTGCAGCACCCGCTCGGCGTTGCCGTCCTGCCCGATGGCTCGGTTGCCGTTGCTGACACCTACAACGGTGCTGTTCGCCGCTATGACCCCGCGACCAAAACGGTCAGCACACTGGCCCGTGGGCTGGCGGAGCCCAGTGATGTCTTGCTAGATGAGTCCGGCGAGGTGCCGCTGCTGATTGTGGTTGAGGCCAACAAGCACCAGCTGGTCCGGCTGCCCTTGCCCAAGAACGCACTTCAGGTGGATGAAGGCGCCGTCCAGACGCAGCGCCCCAAGACACCCGTTGCGCCGGGCGAGCTGGCCGTTACCATCAACTTCTCGGCGCCCACAGGTCAGAAGCTCGATGACCGGTGGGGAGATCCCACTCAGTTGAAGGTCTCCTCGACCCCGCCGGAGTTGCTGATTAGCGGCGGGGGAACCTCCATTGGTCTCTCGCGGACCCTTGTGTTGAACGCTGATGTGCCCGAGGGTGTCCTGCACCTGACGGCCCGTGCGGCGGCCTGTGACGGCCCGGAGGACGCCAATGGCGAGATCCCGGACCATGCCGCGTGCCACCTGTACCAGCAGGACTGGGGCATCCCGGTGACAGTTACCGCCGACGGCGCATCCGAGCTCGCGCTGGATCTGCGCGGAGTCTAGATAGCTACAATAATGGCCCCGCCGGAAGGCGGGGCCATTATTGTGTCTGCGAGTTGAAGCTGCTTGGTGTACCTGCGGCTAGTAGCTGACCACGGGAGTCACCGAAACGGTGGTTCCCGAGATGGCCAGCTTGGCCGTAAAGCCAAAGTCCTCAGCGTCCTTCACCTCGGCGACGAGTCCGCTGAAGAGATCCTGCTCCTGGTAGCTCACCTGGGCCTTCACATTCAGCGGCGCCAGAATCCATTGACCACCGTAGGGTGAAATGGTGATGGCTGGGTACTCCACCACAGACCATTTCACGTCGGTGGTCACACGGTTGTTGGTGGCCGCGCTCATGGGGCAACCCGTGGGCATCAGCACAGCCTGCTTGGCGCACGTGTCCAGGTATTTCCGAATGGTTCCATCCACCTGGGTCAGCAGATTGCTGGTAGGCCCGGTGGCAAGTCCGACGGCGGGAACCGGCTGGGCAGGTCCGCTCACGTTACGTGTCACGGGCGGTGCAGCGAAGAGCTCGGAGCGGTACTCCAGCTCGTAGCTGCCCGGGTAGAACACGGCAAAGGAGTTTTTGCCGTCAGGCATATTGGCCGTGGCGCCGTTGATGGTGGCCTGATTGGCGTTGACCACAGACGCTGTGATGGTGGGCAATTTGGAGGGGACCATGTCCCAGCTGTCAAAGAACAACCACCGCTTGGGGCCTGGGGTCAGGCGGAAATCGGTGCTCATGGCCGTTCCGTCAATCAGGTACTTGACCGTGACGAGTTTGTGGCCATCCGGAGTATCGGTGGGGTCGGCAATGCTGACGTCACTGAGCTTCTCCTGGGACGACGCCAGCGCGGCCCCGTCCAAGGCCGCGGCGTTGGCCCCCGGCACCTCGGCGCGCAAAAGTCCCATGGCTTTGGCGCCGTCGCCGTCCTTGAGCGCGTCCAAATAGTTCGATACGGTACTCTCCGGACCGAACTCCTCGGTGTTCACAACCGTGACGGTCACAATGGCAGCGGCGATGCCCAGCATGAAGATCATGAGCCATGCCGCGGCGATCTTGATGAGTTGGGTCCCGTTGTTCACGCCGTCCACTGTACCGGCTTCGGCCTCAACGGCCTGAATCGGGGGTGCCAGGTCATTTCTCATTGCATCATCGCCTTGGCCGGGATCAGCGTCGGCGTTTCCGTGACGCCGTGCCGAACAGGTCGCGCATCAGGCTCCGGCCCAAGGAGGTGCCCATGGAGCGGACCATGCTCTTCAGTCCGCCGCCCAAAGCACCGCCCAAGGCGCCGATGACCTCCGAGGCAACGCCGCCGCCGTCGTTCGCGGGAGCCGGAAGATCAACGGGAGGCGGTGGCGGAAGCGGGCTGCCCACGGCCGGACCGGTGCTGGCGGCAGGAGCGGGAGTCTGGAGTTTTTCGTACGCCGAGACCGGATCAACGGCTGTGCCATATGTGGGCAGCAGGGCTGACGCGGAGATGACGGCCTTAACGGCGTCAGGGGAGCTGGGGCCCATGACCGAACCTGGGGCGCGAAGCCGGGTCAGCGCCACCGGGGTGGGGGAACCGTTCTCATTCATGACCGTCACCACGGCCTCGCCAATCCCGGCGCTCGTGAGCACTTCCTCGAGATCGTAGCCGCTCGTGGGGAAGGTGGAGACGGTGGCCTTGAGTGCCTTGGCATCATCGGGGGTGAACGCACGCAGGGCATGCTGAACACGATTGGCGAGCTGGGCCAGCACCTCGGCCGGCACGTCCTTGGGGGTCTGGGTGACAAAGAAGATGCCAACGCCCTTGGAGCGGATGAGGCGGACGGTCTGCGTGATGGCCGTCAGGAATGCCTTGCTGGCACCGTTGAAGAGCAGGTGGGCCTCGTCAAAGAAGAACACCAGCTTGGGCTTATCAACGTCGCCAACCTCGGGAAGGTCGCGGAACAAGTCCGCCAACAGCCACATGAGGAAGGTCGAGAACAACAGCGGCTTGTCCTGGATGCTGGGCAGTTCCAGGCAGGTGATGACGCCGCGGCCGTCGGGAGCCGTGCGGAGCAGCTCGGCGGTGTCGAACTCCGGCATGCCAAAGAATTCCCCCATTCCTTGGGCATCCAGGGTGATCAGGTTACGCAGAATGACACCAGCCGTGGCCTTGGATAGCCCGCCGAGCTCCTCCAGATCGGCCTTACCCTCATCGGAGGAGAGGAACTGGATAACGGCGCGCAGATCCTTCAGATCGTAGAGGTCCAGGTCCTTGGTGTCCGCGTAGTGGAACACCAGCTGCAGGCTGGATTCCTGTGTTTCATTCAGGTCAAGCACGCGGGCCAGCAGGATGGGCCCAAAGGAGGTGATGGTGGCCCTGACGGGGACGCCATTGCCGTTGCCGCCCAGGGCGAGGAACTCCACGGGGAAGGCCTTGGATTCCCACTGCTGGCCGAGTGCCTGCGTCCGGGCGGTGAGCTTCTCGCTGCCCGTGGCCGCGGTGGCCAAACCCGTGAGGTCGCCCTTGATATCGGCCATGAAGACCGGAACTCCGGCGGTGGAAAGCTGCTCGGCGATCATGTGTAGGGTGACGGTTTTACCGGTTCCCGTTGCCCCAGCAACCAGACCATGGCGGTTCATCATGGCCAACGGCAGGGACACCTGCGCCTCCGGATGGACGGCGCCGTCCACCATAGCTGCGCCAAGCGCAATGGAGGAACCGCTAAATGTGTAGCCTGCCGAAATGGCGGCGATCAACTCTGCTGGGGTATTGGTAGCCATGACGAAAGCGTACCGCGAGCCACAATCCCAGCGCGGTATTACGCCACTTGAATGCTTCGTGTACGGGGTCAGCCCAGCAGGAACGCCACGGCGAACATAGCCGGGATGGCCAGGATGGTTGTCAGGAGCACGGTGTCCTTGGCTACGGCCACACCCACCTGGTAGCGCTGGCTCGTGACGTACACGTTCTGTGCCGTGGGCAGCGCTGCGGCAACCACGACGGCGAACAGGGCAGCCCCGCTCATCCCGAGCGCAAAGTGCCCCAACAGGAAAGCGACGAACGGATGCAGGACCAGCTTGAATCCGGTGCTGAGCAGGATGTCCGGGCGCCTGCCATCCGCTGCCGAGAGTGGCTTGGTGGTGCCTAGCGACATGCCGAAAGCGATCAGGATGGCTGGAATAGCGGCGCCAGCGACGAGATGAAGTGGTTCGGCCACGAGGTTGGGGAGCTGCCATCCGGTGGCGGCCAAAACGAGGCCAACCGCCGTTCCGACGATCATCGGATTACGTACGATCTGCACCAGAACGCGTCCCGGTGTGGCCCGGTGGCCGCTGGTGATGCTGTCCAGCAGCATTAAGTAGCAGGGGGTGTAGAAGGCCAGCTGGAAAACCAGGACCGGGGCAATCAAGGCCGCATCGCCCAGAACGTAGGCGGCGATGGGAATACCGAGGTTGGCCGCGTTGGCGGTTGAGGACGACATGGCGGCGACCAGCGATTCGCCGAGTTGGCGCTTCAGCCAGAACCTGACGATCACCAAGTAGATGCCGCCGGTAATCAATGCACCGGCCGCGGCCACGAGCAGCGGGCCGGCGAAGACGGTTTTCAGTTCTGCCCGGGACAAGGTTTCCACGAGCAAAGCCGGGCTGGCCACAAAGAAGGACAGCCGGCTTAGTACCAGTTGTGCGTTCTCGCCAAGGACTTTTTGTCGGCCGACAAACCAGCCCACAAGGATCACGAGCCAAACCACCGAGAACCCCTCGATGACGGCTAGCACGGGGGAGTCGCTGCGGAGGTTTTTGGTGTTGGCACATCACCAGCCTAAGCAGGAAATGCCCATGCCAAGAAAACGGCGTTATATGTGACTGGGAATCAGGGAGTTTGCGCCAGTGCGGGACGCAGCAGGCCCTCGGTGACGGCTTCGGCCGGATCGGTGCCTAGGTGCACGATCTTATTTCCCGCATCGACGTGGACAACCGTGGGAACAAAGTCCAGGGCCTCGGCCGTGGTCATTTGGGCGTAGGTCATCAAGATGACGAGGTCACCAACATTTACCAAGTGGGCGGCTGCGCCGTTGATGCCGATGACGCCGGAGCCGCGCTCGCCGGGAATGGTGTAGGTCTCCAGGCGGGCACCGTTGGTGATGTCCACAATGGAAACCAGCTCCCCGGGGAGAATGTCGGCAGCGTCCAGCAGATCGGCGTCCACTGTCACGGAGCCAACGTAATTCAGATCGGCGTGGGTGACAGTTGCGCGGTGAATCTTGGATTTGAATATTGTTCGGATCATAACGGGACAAGTCTACCGCTGCCGGGTCAAGGGCAAGCTGTGAACCGCATCTCCGCGGTGGTTAGCGCCTACTTACCGGCGTCAATTTCCGGCCCATGATGGCCCGGGTCAGCGCGTCCACCACCTCGGTATTCGCTAGTGGATTGCGGATGAGGGTGAAGTCCACATCACCCACGGGCGGCAGGTCAAAACGCCTAGTGATGACCTTCAAGTCCTCCGGAACCAACGACGTCGGCATGACAGCGATCCCGATGCCCGCCCGAAGTGCCGCGAGAACTCCGCTGATCTGTTTGGTTGTACAGGTGACGCGCCACGTTCGGCCGGCGTTCTCTAGGGCGTCGAGGGCGAGCTTGCGGCTCAGGCTCGGTGCGGGATAGGCGATGACAGGAACGGGAGCTCCCGGCTCCAGAACGGTTTGATCCAAGCCCACCCAGGCGAAGGTGTCTGTTTTGACTACCTCACCCTCCTGCGTGCCGGACATCCATTTCACGAACACCAGATCCAGTGCGCCGGCCTTGAGGCGGCGATGCAGGTGATCGCTCTGGCTGACGGTGAGCTCCAGGTTGATCTGAGGGTAGAGCTGGCGGAACTCGCGCAGGATCCGGGGCAGGCCCGTAATTGCCAGATCATCCGCCGTGCCAAAACGAAGGCGCCCGCGCATTGCCGCACCAGAGAAGTAGCGAGTCGCAACATCGTTGGCAGCGAGAATGGTGCGGGCAAATCCGGCCATGGCATCGCCATTGTCCGTCAGTTGCACCTCACGCGTGTCCCGGGTGACCAAGATGCGCCCGGCCGATTGCTCCAACTTGCGAATATGCTGGCTGACGGTCGGCTGGCTAATGCCCAAGCGCTCGGCCGCCCGGGTGAAATTGCGAGTTTCGGCCACGGCCAGGAAACTCTTGAGCTGGATGGGATCAAAAATCGGGGCATCTGACATGGCTGACTCCCTGGAAGTATTACGAATCTCAATAGTACTTATAAGCACCATACTATTTCCGCATAGGCCGGCTCAGCCTAGGGTTGAAAAGGTAACCCCATCCGCCCCGCCAAGCCCAGGACGACCGCGTTGACGCCCCCATCAGCACCTGTGAATGCTGCCCTGACCGCACCCATCAACCTAGTGACAACACGCCCACCGTGGAGTCAGACCTTTTCATCGCTCAAGATCCGCAACTACCGCATTTTCGCTTCGGCAAACATCGTGGCCGTTATCGCCGTGTGGATGCAGCGAGTGGCGCAGGACTGGATGGTGTTGGAACTTTCCGGCTCCGTCACGGCCGTCGGCATTACCGTTTTCATGCAATTCGTCCCCTCCCTCGTCTTGATGCCGCTGGGCGGAATCCTTGCAGACAGGTACTCCAAGCGGCTCATCCTCATGATCAGCCAGGGTTCGGCGGCGGTACTGGCGACCCTTATGGCCGTGCTGGCGCTGACTGGACACCTCGAGGTGTGGCACATCTACGTCATTGCCTTCATTCTCGGGCTCGTTGTGGTGGCAGATCAGCCAGCCCGGCAGGTGTTCGTCAACGAATTGGTGGGGCCGAGTCAACTTCGCAACGCGATCAGCCTAAACTCCTCCATTTTCCAACTGGGTGGCATGATCGGCCCCGCTATCAGTGGCGTCCTGATCATGGCCGTAGGTGGAGGTTGGGCATTCGCGGCCAACGCACTCGCCTGCACCATCACCGTGCTTTCACTGGCGATGATCCGCTCCTCGGAGCTGGTGACAATGCCGCCGGTGAAGCGCGCCAAGGGCCAGCTCATGGAAGGGGTTCGGTATGCGTTAGGCAAGCCGACCATCTTCTGGCCGGCCGTCATGGCTGCTGTCTTTGCCGTGTTCGGTCTCAGCCTGGCCGTGCTGATGGCCGCCTACGCCAATAACGTGTTCGACGTCGGTGCCGGAGGCTACGGCCTGCTGAATACTCTCGTTGCGCTCGGCGCCCTGTGTGGCGCGCTGGCCTCGACCAGGGTTGCGACCTTGCGGTTGCGGGGAGTTATGACGGCAGCTGGCGCGTACGGCGTGCTGCTGATCATTGCCTCCGCAGCGCCCAATATGGTCACGTTCGGCGTGGTCATGGTCGTGGCGGGATTCGCCTCGCTACTCTTCCTCACCAGCGCCAATCAGCTCGTGCAGATGTCAACCAACGTTTCCATCCGGGGGCGCGTCATGAGCCTCTACGTCATGGTGCTGCTGGGTGGCCAGGCCGTGGGCGGACCGCTGATGGGTTGGCTGGCCGAGACGTGGGGTGTTCAGTGGGCCATGGTGGTTGCCGGCGGCATGCCGTTGCTCGCCGCCGTCGTTATTGGCCTGGTGCTGGCAAAGCGCGGGCAGCTGACGCTGCAAATGAATCTTCGCAGCGCCCGCCGCCCGGTGTTCATTGTGTCGAGGTAGCTAGCCGTCGGTCAGCGGAAGGTGCGGGTAGCTTTCCTTGCGCCCCTGGAACTCAAGGATGGCCGGGTTGACGATCACGCCGTCGGAAATTTCAATGGCGCGCGTGATGGTGTCCGACTCGGTCCAAGCCAGCCGGCCAGCCAAGACCGTCTCTACGAACGGCAACAAGGCTTCGCTGATTTCCCATGTGGCCGAGTTCCACAAGTAACTCGGACTGTGATCAACCGCGTAGTAGTTGATGTGGTCCCCAACCGTAAACATGGGATCTGCGAAGGTGGTGCTGCGGGCCCAACTGAAGCCCATTCCTTCGTCGCAGGAAACGTCCACGATCAGACTGCCGGGCCGGAACGCGTCAAGGTCCGCTTCCGTCAGATACGTCATGGGATCGTTGGGATCCTGCAACGTGCAATTGACCACGATGTCAGCCTCGGCGAGGAACTCACTCAACGGTGCGTCGCCCTCTTCAAGCATGACAAACCCCTTGTGAGGGGCCTCGGGTGCAAAATCAAACTGCACCATCTCGGCCGAATGGATCGGGGCAGCCACGGCTGCCACGCTGCGACTTGTGAGGACCTGCACTTCGTTGATACCAAGGGCTTTCAGCGCCGTCACGGCACCACGTGCTGTGGCACCAAAGCCGATCACGACTGCCTTGAGCCGGCGTCCGTAATCGCCCGTTGAACCCGTCAGGGCCAGCGAATGCATCACGGAGGAGTAGCCGGCAATCTCGTTGTTCTTGTGGAATACGTGAAGCCCAAAGCCACCGTCGGGAGCCCAATGGTTCATGACTTCAAAGGCAATGAGCGTCAGCTTCTTATCGATGGCCAGTTGGGTAATGGCCCGGTCCTGCACACAGTGGGGCCAACCCCAGAGGATCTGCCCGTCCTTAAGATCTGCCAGATCAGACGCCTGTGGTTTGGGTAGCAGGACAACGTCGGCCTCGGCAATGAGCTCCTCGCGGGTGGCAACCTTGCCTACCAAGGTGGCCAGGACGTCGTCGGACATGCCAAAACGGGCGCCGTAGCCCGCTTCGACAATGAGCCGGGAGCGGACTTCCTCTTCCATGCGGGAGAAATGTTCCGGGTGGATGGGGGCGCGGCGTTCATCAGGCTTGCGCGATTTCCCTAAGACACCCAGGCGCAACCCGGTAGTTTCGGGGCTCATTTCTTCTTTGCTGGCGTGGGTTTGTCAGCGATCGATGCCGTGGTTTCGCCGGAGCGCTTATCAGCGCGCTTTTCCTTGATGGATTTGCTGGATTTCTTCGACGCGGTTTGCCGTGGTGATTTGTCGCCCATGTCAGCTCCCTAAAGGTGGGGCCAAAATGACCCCATGGCCTGACCATACACGCACCGGGAGTTAAAGAACTGTTGCCCCTGAGTTAATACGCAGGGGCAACAGTTCACACAGAGCGGGCGACGGGAATCGAACCCGCGTATCGAGCTTGGGAAGCTAGCGCTCTACCATTGAGCTACGCCCGCATTGGAAAATCCGCGGTTTCCACCGCGTTTGTTCCGGTATTGATTCTAGCCCTTGACCGAGGGTGCTTAAGACCAGTGACACGCACAAGTTAGCGGTGCTGGCGCAACGGCGGGGCATGCGAATGCTCGACGGCGGTGAGGCTCAGGCACATTTTCTAGCCAATGATGGAGGACTTCACGGCCGTGAACTCGGCATCGGTCAGTGCACCTGAGGCATGTAGGGCAGCCAAGCGCTCGAGCTTGCTGAGCAAATCCTGGCCAGATACCTCAGGTACCGCAGGTGCGGCAGATGCCTGGACGAGCGCCGCTGCGGCCGGCTCTTGAGTCGCGGCCCTTGCATTGACGGCGTTGCTGGCTGCCGTTGCGGTTCCTGCAATCACAGCGGTACGGGCGGCGGTCCCTAGAAGTGAGGTGCGTCGATTGCGTCGGCCAAAAGCCATCGTGAACTCCAATATGGTTGGGTTCCGCACCTGAGCAGAGGCATGCGGCTGCTCCCATCGTAGGACGCCAACGCTTCCTTGGGTAGGCCGACGGCAGGCGCTGCGCCCGCGCAACCGGGCGTCCCGCCGTCGTACGTCCGGTGCAGCCGAAGCTAAATGGCCGGCTCAGCCTTTTTGCCCTGAAGCAGGCGCATCAGCGGCTCCACGTAGCGCGCGGCGATGGGGCCACTGACGGCCATGATGAGCACATAGGTGGTGGCCAGCGCGGCCAGTTCCGCCGGGACCGCGCCAGAGGCAACGGCCAGGCCGGCGATGACAATCGAGAACTCACCCCGGGCAATCAAAGCTGCACCGGCTCGGGCGCGGCCGGGTATGCCAATGCCTTGCCGTCGCGCCGCCCACCAACCTGTCGCGACCTTCGTGAGGGAGGTGACCAAAGCCAAAAGGAGCGCAACTCCCAAAACGGGAGGAATGGAGCCCGGATCGGTATTGAGGCCGAACACAACGAAGAACATGGCGGCGAAGAGATCACGCAGGGGTTCAAGAACTCGCGTGGCGTTCTCGGCCGTGCCGCCTGAAATTGCGATGCCAAGCAGGAAGGCGCCCACGGCGGCCGATACCTGCATGGCCGATGCCACACCGGCCACCAGAAGTGCGGCGCCGAGGAGTTTCAGGAGGAACGATTCCCTATCCGGGCTGTCCAGCACGTTGGACACCACGTGCCCAAAGCGCAGGGCACCGATCAGCACCAGCGTGATGACAAGTAGGGAGACTCCGACGGCGGTCAGGCCGCCGAGGAAGGAAACCCCCGCCAGCACGGCCGTCAGGATTGGCAGATACGCCGCCATGGCCAAGTCTTCAAAGACGAGAATGGACAGGACTACGGGTGTCTCACGGTTTCCGAGGCGTCCCAAATCACCGAGTACCTTGGCGATAATGCCTGATGAGGAGCTGTAGGTAATGCCGGCCATGACCAATGCGCCAACAGGGCCCCAGCCAAGAATCAAGGCAACAGCAACACCGGGCAGCATATTCAGCACGATGTCCACCACCCCGGCCATCCATGACTGCTTTAGGCCCGTGACGAGTTCCTTGGCTGTATATTCCAAACCAAGCATAAGTAGCAGGAGGATGACGCCAATCTCGCTGGCTATGTGAGCGAAGCCGTCGATGCCCCCGAGGTGGACAAAGCCACCCTGACCAAAGGCCAGTCCTCCCAAGAGGTACAGCGGGACGGGAGACATGCCAATCCGCCCGGCCAACCGACCCAAGAATCCGAGCCCAAAAAAGACTATGCCGAGCTGAATGAGGGAGAGGGTGGTTGGGTCCATGGAGTGCTTACGCCTTGGACTGCAAAATTAGGGCGGCTTCGGCCAGCCCGTCGTCCGTGCCAACGATGACCACCAAATCGCCAACATGCAGCACTTCGTCGGGGCGGGGTGAGCCGATGACGTCGCCGTCACGCAGCAGTGCCACGATCGAGGCTCCGGTGCGGCTGCGCATCTGGGTATCTCCCATGGTGCGTCCGGCAAAAGCGGATCCCTTGCGAATCAAGATCTGGTGCGTGCTGATGCCCGAAACGTTTTCCTGCTCGGCGGTGAGCTGAGCAACGAGTTGAGCGGATCCCAACAACTGGCCGAGGCCGGCAGCTTCCTCGGCGGTCAGGGGAATGGAGGCCGCGCAGGCATCGGGATCGTCCGCGCGGGAGAGGATCAGCTCGGTGCGGCCGTCACGGTGCGTCACAACGCCTACGCGCCGTCCGATGCCTAGCTGCAGCTCTCTGCGTACGCCAATTCCGGGAAGAGGCGTCTCTTCAATATTCATGGTTCTTACCTTAGCTGTGTGATTCTCTGAATACCCCTATTTACAACGCATAGGAAGGCAAAAATAGTCCCAAGCTGGCGTCGATACGCTAGTTTTAGAAGGTGCTGATCTCTGACCGCGACATACGTGCCGAAATTGACGCCAAGCGCATTGTCTTGGACCCCTATGACCCCTCCATGGTGCAACCATCGAGCGTTGATGTGCGCATCGACAGGTACTTCCGCCTGTTCGACAACCATCGCTACGCCCACATTGACCCGTCGGAGGAGCAGCCCGATCTGACCCGCATGGTTGAAGTTGACCCCAATGAGGCCTTCATTCTGCACCCGGGCGAGTTCGCACTCGCCTCCACCTACGAAACCGTCACGCTGCCGAACGACGTAGCTGCACGTCTGGAAGGCAAGTCCTCCCTTGGTCGCCTTGGCCTGCTGACACACTCAACGGCCGGCTTCATCGATCCGGGATTCTCCGGTCACATCACGCTGGAACTTTCCAATGTTGCTACCTTGCCGATCAAGCTGTGGCCCGGTATGAAGATTGGCCAGTTGTGCTTCTTCCAGCTGACCTCCCCGGCCGAGAACCCTTACGGCACCGGACCGCACCAGAACCGCTACCAGGGCCAGCGCGGCCCCACGGCGTCCCGCTCCTACAAGAATTTTCACCAGACAAAGATCTGATTTCCAGAACGACGGCCCGCCGTCGTTCCTCACGACTCCCTGCTAAGCGTTCGCGCCGTGCGGCGGGGCCTTGACCGGCAGGAGGAGCAGCAGGCCCAGCAGGAGTACTGCAAGGATGCCGATGATTCCCCAGCGCTGAGCGCCGAAGATGACGATGCACAGGCCGAAGAGCTGCGGTGCAAGGAACGAAACGGCGCGCCCCGTCGTGGCGTAGAGGCCGAACAGTTCCCCTTCCTGGCCCTCGGGTGCCAGACGCCCCATGAACGTGCGGGCGGAGGATTGTGCCGGTCCAACAAAGAGGCACAGGGTCAAGCCGAATACCCAGAACGCGTTCTTGCCGTCGAGGAACAGCAGCGCGCCACCGGAAATCAGCAGCCCAACGAGGGACGTGACAATGACGGCCTTCGGGCCAAACTTGTCGTCGAAGAAACCGGCAGAGAGCGCACCAATGGCGGCCACAACGTTGCCGGCGATGGCGAAAATCAAGACGTCGCCCGTCTTGAAGCCAAAGGATCCAACGGCCAACACGGCACCAAACGTGAAGATGGCGGCGAGTCCATCGCGGAAGACGGCGCTGGAAATCAGGAAGTACACCGTGTGCCGATCTGACTTCCACATCAGCCTGATGGTCCAGTACAACTGCTTGTACGACTGGAAGAAGCCCACTTTGGGCATATCCGGATCGGGCTTGGATTCGGGGATGGCAAACAGAACTGGAATGGAGAACACCAGGATCCACAGTGCGGAGAAAAGTGCCACGACGCGGTAGGTCATGCCGTCCGCACTAGTGATGCCAAAGATGCCGACGTCGGGCTTGATCAACGCAAAATACACCATGAGCAGGGCCACGATGCCGCCCAGATATCCTGCAGCCCAGCCGAAACCGCTGATCTTGCCAATCGTCTTTTTGGTTGAAATCTGCAAGAGCATGGCGTTGTAATTCACGCCTGCGATCTCAAAGAAGACGTGGCCAGCGGCGATCAGCATGCAGCCGAACAGAAGGTATGACTCGTGCGGTTGGACGAAGAAGCAGGCCGCGGTCAGCACCACCACAATGAGTGTGTTGATGCCCAACCACAACCTGCGGCGCCCGCTGTGGTCAGTGCGCTGCCCTGCCACCGGAGCCAGCAGTGCAATAGCAAATCCGGAAATGGACATGGCAAACGCCAGGGTGGCCGTTGCCTTGTCTGCACCGCCAAATGCGTCACCTGTTAGATATAGCGCCGTAAAAATGAAGGTGGTCATGACGGAGTTAAACGCAGCACCACCCCAATCCCACAACGACCAGGCGACGATCTGCCCAGTTGTCCCCGGCGTCTTGGTGGGCGCGGCTGGCAAGGAGGCAGCGGCGGGCGGGTAGTCAGTCATAGGGCACATGCTATCTGTCGCAATGGGCCCGCAGGCTCAAGGCGGGTGAACATTAAGTAGCCGCGGCGTGGCGAGGAAACTTACGCGTTCTTCGAGGGTGTCATCGGGAGTCGCTTGGCGGCGTCTGTTGTGACCGTCACTTGATAGGCTGGTGGGGTCGGGAACCGACGTTAAACCCCGTGATTCGCTCATTTCCAGCCCGAAACATGTGGAGCCCCAGTGTTGTTTGTCCTTTGCGCGCACTTCATCGTTGCCATTTTCGCGCCTATTTTGTTCTCACGGTGGGGCCGATCGGCGTTTTATGTTCTCGCTGCCGTTCCAGGAATCAGCTTCATTTGGCTTGTTGCGCAATACAAAAACGTGTTCTCCGACACACTCCCGAGCCCGTCGCTGGATATTAACTGGATTCCGGTTCTTGACCTCAACCTTTCCTTCCGCATGGACCAGCTCTCATGGATGATGTCGCTGCTGGTGCTCGGCGTTGGCGCCCTGGTCCTGGCCTATTGCGCTAGATACTTCAAGACGAACGACGCCGGACTGGGCGGCTTTGGTGCCCAACTGCTGGCCTTCGCTGGGGTCATGTTTGGTCTCGTGACCGCAGATAACCTCATACTTTTGTTTGTTTTCTGGGAACTGACCACTGTCCTTTCCTACCTGCTGATCGGCTACGCGCGAACCCGTATTGCGGCTAGGCGCGCAGCGTTGCAGGCACTCATCGTGACAACCTTTGGCGGCCTTGCCATGCTGGTGGGGCTGATCATGGTGGGCGAGAGCGCCGGAACTTACAGTATTTCTTCGGTGCTGGCGAAGGCGCCGGAGCTCATGGCTGCTGCCGGAAGTCCTCGGATGGTGCTCGATATTGGCATAGCCCTGCTGCTGGTCGGCGCGGTAACTAAATCGGCGCTGCTGCCCTTCCACTTCTGGTTGCCCGGTGCCATGGCGGCGCCAACCCCCGTCAGTGCCTACCTGCATGCCGCGGCGATGGTGAAGGCTGGAATCTATCTCATCGCACGATTGGCACCGGGCTTCGCGCAGACTGAATTCTGGCAACCCATGATCGTGGTGCTGGGGCTGAGCACCATGCTGCTGGGCGGCTGGCGTGCGCTGCGTCAATACGATCTCAAGCTCATCTTGGCCTACGGCACCGTCAGTCAGCTTGGTTTTATTACCCTCGTGGTTGGCTTGGGTGGCCAAGAGGCTGCCATGGCCGGCATGGCCATGGTGCTGGCCCACGGTTTGTTCAAGGCCTCCCTGTTTCTGGTGGTGGGCATTATTGACCACCAGAGTGGCACGCGAGATATCCGTGAGTTGTCCGGTGTCTTCAAGTCCGCACCGAAATTGGGTGTTGTGGCCCTTATCGGCGCGGCCTCCATGGCAGGGTTGCCGCCCATGGCCGGGTTTGTTGCCAAGGAGGGCATCTTCCAGGCCTTCATTGCCTCGGCCGTCCATGGCCCCGCCGGTCCTGTGGTGGGCTGGAGTGTGCTTGCGGGCATTGTTCTTGGCTCGGTGTTGACGTTTGCCTACAGCGCTCGGTTCATTTGGGGCGGCTTCTCCACGAAGACTAAGGGTATGGCCACTGTTTTCAAGCCTGCTGGCTGGCTGTTCCTGGCGGCACCGGCGCTGCTGAGTGCACTGACGCTTGGCTACGGATTCTTCCCGCACATTGTTGAAGGCTGGGTCAAGCCGTACAGTGACCAGTTCCCGGCATATGACCCCCACGGCATGCACCTCTTGCTGTGGCACGGATTGACGCCAGCGCTGGGGCTTAGCGCCATCGTGGTCGCCGGCGGAATTGGGCTGTTCCTCATGCGCAACAAGGTGGAGGCGCTGCAAAGTAAGATTCCTGCTCCCGTTGACTTTGAGCGGGCATACCGGCAATCGATCGTTGTCCTGGACATGGTCGCGATTTGGGTTACGGGCCGTACGCAGCGAGGTTCGCTGTTCTTCTACCTGGCCGTGATCCTATCGACGGCCATTGCGTCGGTGCTGGCGGTGTTGTTCTTGACAGAACAAAAGTGGACCGACGCCCTCTACTTCATCGACGCCGGATCGCCCTTCCAAATTATTGCCGGCGTTGCCATCGTGGTTGGTGCGGTTGCTGCAGCTAGGGCTAGCAAGCGCTTCATGGCGGTCCTCATGGTCTCCGTTACCGGTTACGGCATCGCGTTGATCTTTGCGTTGCAGGGCGCACCGGACCTTGCATTGACGCAGATGTTGGTTGAAACCATTATTCTGGTGGCCTTTGTGCTGGCGATGCGCCAACTGCCGCCGAGCCTGCTGGAACGCAAATCAACAGGCAGCCATCGCGGGATCAGATTGATTCTTGGCATAGTCTTTGGCGCCACCATGATCATCGTGGCCATTGTCGCCATGGGATCGCGAATTCATGAACCTGTCAGCCTGCAGATGCCTGAACTGGCATATGTTGGCGGAGGTGGACTCAACGTTGTCAACGTGACGCTCGTGGATATCAGGGCCTGGGATACCTTCGGTGAAATATCCGTGTTGGCCATAGCTGCCACCGGTGTAGCCAGCCTGATCTTTGTCCGCGGCCGCGGGAACCGACTGCCACGGGCCGAAACGGTTGCGTCCGGTAGCGTTGGAAAGCTCCGTATGGATTCTTCCCACGCCACCGTCAAGATCGCCGAACGGTTCACCCAATCATCAGGTAACCCGTGGCTGGTGGCTGGGCGCACGCTGGCTCCAGAGCGCCGCTCCATCATCATTGAGGTTGTCACGCGGCTGGTCTTCCATAGCATCATTGTTATTTCCATCTACCTCCTGTTGGCAGGTCACAATGCCACCGGCGGAGGCTTTGCCGGGGGGCTTGTGGCCGGGCTGGCGCTGACTATTCGCTACCTGGCGGGTGGGCGTTTTGAGTTGGCCGAGGCAACCCGGATCTCAGCGGGAACGTTGCTGGGTGTCGGTTTGGCGCTTGCAGCCCTGACGGGCGTGGGCCCGCTGTTTCTCGGCGGGGACGTCTTCCAAAGCGCCATTATCGCCTTTGATCTGCACATCTTTGGGCACGTGAAATTTGTGACCTCCACGCTCTTTGATATTGGCGTTTATCTAGTGGTGGTCGGCCTGGTGGTTGATGTCCTGCGCAGCCTGGGTTCTGAGATTGACCAACACGAAGAAGACGGGACCGGCGGCACCGAGCTGATCGAGGACGACGAGCCACTGGAGGTGGGACGATGAGCGTGAATCTCACCTTATTGCTGGTCATGGGAGTGCTCTACGCGGTGGGTATTTATCTCCTGCTCGAGCGAAGCCTGACCCGCGTCTTGCTGGGCCTGATGCTACTGGCCAACGCAACGAATCTGCTGCTGTTAACAACTGGCGGCTACGCCGGACTGGCGCCGATCTTCAACAAAGATATTCCGCCCACGGAATTTAACGACCCCCTTCCGCAGGCCTTCATTCTGACCTCCATTGTGATCTCCTTTGCTGTCACGGCCTTCATGCTGAGTTTGATTTACCGCTCCTGGCTGCTGAGTAATGCCGACCACATCCAAGTGGATATGGAAGATATTCGCGTTGCCAAGCAGGAAATCTACGACGACGAGGAAGACTCGGAAATTGCCGTGGAAATCTCCGACTTCCACGAAAACGATCAACCGCTCGCGAAGCGGGAAACCGTTCCTGGCATTGGCCCCAAAAGAATAGTGGCTGCGCATGGATCAACAATCAGTGAAAACGGTGTCCACCCAGTGACGCCCGAGGAGAACAAGGAATGAACGTCGCCAGTATGGCCCCGCTTGCCGTAGTCCTGCCTTTTTTCGGGGCGGCTCTTGCGTTCGTCCTGATCAAACACCCACGCGCCCAGCGCCGGGTGAGCCTCGGCACCCTGACCATCACCTTGCTCCTGGAGGTCTGGGTCCTCGCCAGCGTTTGGCAGTCCGGACCCATCGCGGTCCAGTTGGGCGGTTGGGCGCCTCCCTTCGGCATCGTCATGGTGGCCGACCAGTTCTCGTCCCTGCTGCTGGTCGTCTCATCGGCCGTCAGCTTGGCCGTCCTTGCCTACGCCACGGGGCAGGGTGCGGCCGACGGCGAAGAAGGCGGGCCGGTCTCGGTATTCCACCCCACCTACCTGATCCTCGTAGCCGGTGTCTCCAACGCCTTCCTTGCTGGTGACCTGTTCAATCTTTATGTTGGCTTTGAGATCCTACTGACAGCCAGTTATGTGCTCATGACGCTCGGTGGCACCGGATCACGCATCCGGGCCGGCATTACCTATGTGGTTGTCAGCGTGGTTTCTTCGCTACTGTTCCTGATCGCCATCGCCATGGTTTACGGAGCCACAGGCACGGTGACCCTTGCCGACTTGGCCGTGAAACTTGGCGAGCTCGATCCAGGGACGCAGAACCTGCTGCATGTGTTGTTGCTCGTGGCGTTTGGCATCAAAGCGGCCGTCTTCCCTCTTTCCTTCTGGCTCCCTGACTCTTACCCCACGGCGCCAGCGCCGGTCACGGCCGTGTTTGCCGGGTTGCTAACCAAGGTCGGCGTCTATGCCATTGTCCGAACGGAAACCCTGCTCTTTCCCACAGATGACTTCAACTCGGCGCTGCTAATAGTTGCTTTGCTGACAATGATCGTGGGAATTCTCGGCGCCCTGGCTCAGACAGACATCAAGCGAATGCTTTCCTTCACCTTGGTGAGCCACATCGGGTACATGATCTTCGGCGTCGCTCTTTCATCGGTGTTGGGGCTTGCCGCAACCATCTTTTACGTCATCCACCACATCACCATCCAAACCAGCTTGTTCATGGTGACGGGTCTGATTGAACGCCGGGGTGGTAATTCTTCCATCACGCGATTGGGTGGGCTGGCGAAGTTGTCGCCCGTTCTGGGGGTCCTGTACTTCATCCCGGCCATGAACCTTGCCGGCATTCCGCCGTTCTCGGGTTTCATTGGCAAACTGGGGTTGCTGCAGGCTGGGGTGGCCGATGGTTCACCACTGGCCTACGCCGTTGTGGTGGGTGGCGTGGTGGCCAGCCTGCTCACGCTGTTGGCCATGGCCCGCGTGTGGAACCGCGTGTTCTGGCGTAGTACGGTCGACGCCGAGGATCCAGATCCCGTGCTGCTGGCCACCGCGCCGGATTCATCGGGTGCACCGAGCATGCGTGCGCTGCGTACCAGCAAGTATGTAGATGCCACCGAGGGACGTTTTTCTGGAGAAAACGAGGTTCCGATCCTGCCAAAGATGATGGTGTACTCCACCATGGGGCTGGTGGTTCTGGGACTTGCCTTGACCTTCTTCGCCGGGCCGCTTCTTGACCTCAGTCAGGAAGCCGCCACCGACATGCTTGCGCGCACACCGTACATCGAGGCCGTTATGGGCAGTGGGGTGGGCACGCCATGAGCCAATCAACACATGAAACGAAGGACAGGCGCAAGCCTAAGTTCCTGCAGAAACTACCACTGCTGGTGTGGCTGGTGGTGGTGTGGGGTGCCCTGTGGCAGGACTTTAGTGCCGGGAATCTGCTCTTCGGGGCATTGATCGCCCTTGCCGTCTCCCAGATTTTCTACCTGCCGCCCATTGAATTGAGTGGCCGTTTCAACGTGCTGCGCGCAGTGACACTCGCGCTGTGGTTCGTCAAGGAAGTCACGGTTGCCAGCTTCCAGGTGCTGTTCTGGGCGCTGATCAAGGGGCCACGAATTCGCAATGCCGTGATTGCGGTTCCATTGCGCAGCCCCTCGGATCTGCTCATGACAGCCGTTGGACACGTGCTTTCACTCATTCCGGGGTCGCTGGTGGTGGAGGTCGACAGGGGATGCGCCACCCTTTATATCCACGCCATGAACACCCCCACGCCCGAGTCCGTGGACAAGGTTCGTAGCGGCATTCAAAACATCGAAGCCAGGCTGATCCAGGTCATGGGGACAAAAGAAGAGCTGGCCATGGTTAAAGCCGAGAAAACAGGAGCATCCATGGTCACCTATGCGGACCAGATGCGGTCCGGAAGCACTGCGGCCGGTACGTCCAAGGGGGTGCACTAACAGCCATGGATATTGTTGTCATCGTTGTTGCCACGATACTTTCCCTCGCCTCGGCCGGCACGATCTACCGAATCGCCAAGGGGCCCTCACTGCTTGACCGCGTGATTGCGGCCGATGTTCTGCTGGCGATTTTCGGAGCCGCGCTAGCCACGGAGATGGCCATGAATCAACACACCGACAATCTTGCCCTGCTGGTGGTGTTGACGGTGATTGGCTTCATTGGATCTGTCACAGTTGCCCGCTTCGTGGCGCACAAGAAGGAGGACGGATGAACACTTTTCTCAATGTCCTGACGGCCATCGCCTTGCTGTTGGGGGCCTTGATGAGTCTTGCGGCGGCGATTGGATTGCTGCGCTTTCCAGACCTGATGAGTCGCATGCACGCGGCCACCAAGCCCCAGGTTTTGGGGCTGCTGTTGATGCTAACCGCCATTGGCCTGCAAATGCGCTCGTGGAGTTTGCTGCCGATCTTGCTGGTTGCGTGGCTTTTCCAGCTGCTCACCGTGCCCGTGTCGGCCCATATGGTGGGCCGTGCCGGCTACCGCACCAAGCACCGGCGCCCGGAACTGCTCAGTGTGGACGAGCTCGATCAGGTGGTAGCCGCCGTTATCGAGGACGACGCGCGGAAGTAGTTCAGCGCGCAACCCAGGACGGCGCAACCCTTGCCAGCACGCAAAAGGCCCCGTCCGGCGTCGTACGACGCACCGGACGGGGCCTCACCTGCTTAGACTTCTTCGGGGTGCTTGTTGAAGCGGGCGATTGCCTTTTGGGTGGTGCGCCCAGCAACGGTCTGGATAATGGCCGCCACCACGGAGGAGACCAGCGCAAATATTAGCGCCGAGCGGAGGCTGTTCTCCAGATCCGCTCCGTCCTTGGGCGGCTTATTGCCGGTACTTTTCTCCCAGACCGTGTCTACGAGCTTGCTGGCAACAAACCCGGCACCCAGGCTCACTCCGGTTCCGAGCAATTTGAAAACAATATTCATGAAGGACTCCTTACGTGTTCGGTGCGGTCCGCAATCGGCGGAAACCCTATGGCCAGCCTAACGCGTTCAAGCGGCGCGGCAAACGAGGCTTGCTGCAGACTGCGGCCGCTCATGACGCAGGACATTAGTTCCCGGGTCAGGGCTGGATGTAAACTGGAGCCGCAATTCAAACACGACAGGGGAGCGTCATCCTTATTCCTAAGGATCCGGCGCTGAGAGTGCGGTTCGCCGCAGACCCTCGAACCTGCTCCGGCTAGTACCGGCGAAGGGAGTCGAGTTCTCTTCGGTTGCGCGGAAATACCGCCGCAGCCGCCCCTCCTGAAAAGGAGGAAACATGAGCAAGTCATTCGCGGGCGAAAACGCCGCGCAACAAAAGAGCACGCAAGAAGTCCGTAAGTCCACGTGGCGCGTGGTCGACATCGTTGTGGTCTCGGTTCTCGGCGTTGCCGTGGGCGTCATTTTCTGGCTCTGGTCAGCCGGGTACGGGATTATCAGCGCCATCACGGTCGCCTTTCCGCCGTTGGGCGCCCTGTACGGTGGCGGCTGGCTGATTGCCGGCGTCCTCGGCGCCTTGGTCATCCGCAAGCCCGGAGCCGCCCTCTACTGCGAGATGATCGCGGCCATCGTTGAAAGTCTGCTGGGAACACACTTTGGCTTCACCGTGCTGCTGTCCGGCCTAGTGCAGGGTCTCGGTGCCGAGTTGGCATTTGCCGCTTTCCGCTACCGCAAGTTCACGCTCCCCGTGGCACTGCTGGCCGGCGCCCTTGCCGGATTGGCTATGGGCCTCAATGACAGCATTGTCTACAACGCACCGTGGGCCTTTGAATGGAAGGCCGTCTACGTTGTCCTCGCCATGATTTCCGGTGCCGTCATTGCCGGCCTGCTCTCCTGGCTTGCTGTGCGCGGACTGGCCCGCACGGGCGCACTGGCGAGCTTGCCATCGCGCGGCGCCGCCACCGAACGCGCGGTGTAGCCATGGGTTCGGCGCAACATCACGCCACGGCGCACCTTGGTGCGCCGGCGCGGATCAGCGCCAAGGGCTGGGGATGGCAGCATTCGGGCCGCACCGGCCGTGCCGTCCACGATCTTGATCTGGAGATTGCGCCGGGGGAGCGGGTCCTGCTGTTGGGCCCTTCCGGGGCCGGCAAGTCCACGCTGCTCCATGCCCTTGCGGGCGTGCTGGGCGATGACGAGGACGCCAACGAATCCGGTGAACTGCTCATCGACGGCCGTCCGGTAGCGGAATCCCGAGGTCGGGCCGGCCTGATGCAGCAGGATCCGGATGCGCAAGTTGTACTCTCGCGCATCGGCGACGACGTGGCCTTCGGCGCGGAGAACCTGTCCGTGCCGCGCGATGAAATCTGGCGCCGGGTCAGCGCAGCGCTCGAGTCCGTTGGGCTGAACCTTCCTCTGGATCATCCAAGTTCGGCCCTGTCCGGCGGGCAAAAGCAGCGCCTTGGGCTGGCAGGAATGCTGGCCATGCGTCCCGGGCTGCTGTTGCTGGACGAGCCCACGGCCAATCTTGATCCCGCGGGCGTCATTGAGGTGCGCGATGCTGTGCGCCGCAGCCTGGATGAAACCGGAGCAACCTTGGTGGTGGTGGAGCACCGGGTCTCCGTGTGGCTCGATGTCGTCGACAGGATCGTCGTTCTTGCCCCTGCCCGGATGGGTGAGCCCGGCGGAATTCTCTTCGACGGTCCGCCCGCAACCGTCATGGCGCAGAGCCGTGAGCTGTTGGCGGCGGCTGGGATCTGGGTGCCGGGGTACATCCCCGCTGTCCGGCCAAGGAGTTCTCCCGCCTTGGATGCGTACGACGCCGGCAATCACCTATTGCTGGAGGCGTCGGCTCTTGCTGTCTCCCGCACCAAGGGACGGCGGCGTCACCCTGTGGTTCCGGCCGCCGTCGTACCTTCTGTCCAGGTGCGGGCAGGCGAGGCGTTGAGCGTGACCGGGCCGAACGGGTCCGGCAAGTCAACGCTGGCGCTGACCCTTGCCGGATTGTTGGCGCCGGCGGCAGGCGAATTGGTGGCTCTACCGGGGCTTGCCCGTGGGGCGGGACCTCAGCCGCTGAAGTGGCGCGGCCTGGAGTTGATCAGCCGGATCGGTACGGTTTTTCAGGAACCCGAACATCAATTTGTTGCCAACAGTGTCCGTGCAGAGCTGCTGTTTGCGCCGAAGCTTTTGGGTCATGGCGGCGACGCCGTGGATGATTTGCTGGTCCGTTTGCGGCTTGACCATCTGGCCGATGCGAACCCGTTCACGCTCTCCGGAGGGGAGAAACGGCGGCTATCCGTGGCAACAGTCTTGGCCGCCAGCCCGCAGCTGCTGATCCTGGACGAGCCAACCTTTGGCCAGGATGCCAACACCTGGGCAGAACTGGCCTCGCTCCTAACGGAACTCTTGGATGCCGGAACGGCCGTTGTCTCCGTGACGCACGACGCTGCCTTTAGCGCTGTGCTGGGCGGGAATCGCTTGGTTCTCGGTGAGAAGGAAACTGACGCAGAAATTCGAAAAATCGGTGTCCCTGTGAAGGCGGTGCGGCGATGAGTGTAGACATTGTTGCCACGCCTCGATCAACGGCCTGGCTGGCGGGGGCCAACCCGCTCGCCAAGCTGGGTGCTGGGATGGCCGTAACCCTCGTGTTGTTGATCAGCGTGGATTGGGTTTCGGCAACTGTGGCACTGGTGCTTGAATGCGCTTTGCTGCCGTTGGCCGGCTTGGGTGCACGCATGTTGTTGATGCGGGGCTGGCCGATCTTAATTGCGGCCGTGGTGGGAGGCTATGGGACGGCGCTGTTGGCCCCAAAAACCGGCGAACTATTGCTTGCCCTGGGGCCGGTAACGTTCACCACGGGATCATTGGAAGCCGGTGTTGCCATCGCCCTGCGTGGGCTGGCCATTGCCTTGCCCGGGATCATTGTGCTGGCCTCGACGGACCCCACTGATTTGGCTGACGCGTTGGCTCAAAAGCTGCGCCTGCCGCACCGTTTTGTCCTTGGGGCGCTCGCCGCGATGCGGCTGGTTGGCCTGCTCGTTGCCGAGTGGCAAACGCTCGGCATGGCCCGCCGCGCGCGCGGGGTGGGTGGCGAGCCCGGCCTATTCCGAGGCGTCAAGGCTCAGCTGGGCCAGGCCATGGCGTTGCTCGTACAAGCCGTCCGGCGCGCCACGCGGCTCGCCGTCACCATGGAGGCCAAGGGTTTCGGTGCGGGACCACGCACCTGGGCGCGGGAATCCACCTTTTCTCGCCAGGACCTCTGGGTCGGTGCCGGGGGAGTGGTGATTGCGGCGGTGTCGGTGATGGCCGCCGTCGTACTTGGTACGTGGAATCCGACGTTTGGCTAACCTTCTCTCAGGAGGTCATCGGCAAGGGGCGGGCCGCAGCTGGTTCCGTACGTAGGTGAATTGTGATGCGCCTCATGCTTGACATGCGTCAGGCGCGTCTGCCATGCTTCCTAACACGAGTTAGGTAGTTGCAAGGAGGCAACATGAGTGACGTATCAAGACGCCTGATGCTGGGTCTGCTCGGCGCTGGCACTGTCGGCGCCGTGGGGGCCAGCTGGCCCCGGCTCACAGGAGCGGACATCCCTGGTCGGGGAACGGATTCACTCAATGTCGCCATCTTGGGCAATGCCCAGGACGCCGCAAGCCGGGTCAATTTGGTGAAAGCCTTCTCCGCGGCCCACCCCAATATTAAGGTCAGGATTCAAGCCATTCAGGGCGCCGACTGGGGGGACTTCTTTGCAAAGATCCTCACTATGGTCGCCGCCGGGACATCGCCGGATGTGGTCTTGGTGGCCACGGAGGGGGCGCAGCTGTTCGCGGAACGCCTGGCCGAGCCGTTGGATGCCTTTATCAAGCGCGACAAATCCGAGGTGCAGGACTACTTCGACGACGTACACCCGTCCCTGGTCGAGGCGTTCATGTATCAAGGCAGCCTGTTCCAGCTGCCACTGGATTTCAATAGCGCCAACATGTACATGAACACCGGAGCGTTCCAGAAGGCCGGACTCGCCAGGCCTTCTGACAACTGGACTCATGATGACTTCTACAACGCCTTGACGGCCATGAAGAAGACCGGCGGCAAACAATTTGTCCCTTACTACTGGACCAACAGGCTCTTCGGCGGCGTGGTGCCGTGGCTCTACGTCAACGACACCAGCTTCCTGAAGGAAACCCGCAGCACGGGCGGCAACTGGTTCTGGGATTCCTTCTACGCCAACGACCCCACACGCAACATGCGTTCCGGAGGCTACCAGTGGCTTGAGCCCAATGCCGAAGATCCCCGTGTTGCGGAGAGTTTTGAATTTCTGCGCACGCTCGTCTCCGAGGGTCTTGGCACCAGTCCCGCCCAAGGTGGCGGCAATGAGCTCGTGGCCCAGTTCGCTTCCGGTCTGATTGGCACCACCCCCGCGGGTGGCTATTGGGTTCAGGGCTTGCACGAGGCGGGTATGGGCGAGAACGATTTTGATGTTCAGTTCTTCCCGAAGTGGCGGACCCAGCGGCACCAATTTGGTGCGGCAGGCTACGCCATCATGAAGACCTCCACCCGTAAGGACGAGGCCTGGGAGTGGATCAAGTTCTGTGCCACCAAGGAGGCCATGGAGCTGGCCATCCCCACGCCGAACACAACGCCCACCCGCCGGTCCATGGTGAATGAGGCACTCTACTCGGGCAAGGGACCGGCCCACTGGCAAGTCTTCTACGACACCTTGGACAAGTTCCCCAGCTCCGGTCCCATCCCCGCCCCGCCGCAGCAGGCCGCCGTCGAGAGTGCCCTGATCAAGAACGTCCTTGGTGCCGTTACGGGCTCCGCGGCTAATGTCAGGCCGGCCCTGTCCACGCTGCAGCGGGACCTCGAACTGGCTCTGAGGAGGGTCTAATGTCAACAACGCTCAAGCAGTCCCGCGCAGAAGCCCGGGTGTTGGCGGCAAAGAACGCCAGCAAGGCCAAGGATAAGGGCGGCAGGCGCCTAGCCGCGATTTTCCTGGCGCCGACCATTATCGGCATTGCTATTTTCACCCTGGTCCCCATCGTCGCATCGCTGACCTTGGCATTCTTCCGCTGGGACATCATCAGCGCCCCGGAATTTGTGGGGGTGGATAACTTCGTCGCCATTGGTGCGGACCCCACAGTCAGGACAGCGTTCCTGAACACCATGGGATTTGTTGTGGTTGCAGTTTCTCTGCAGCTGACGGTCTCCATCGGCCTGGCCGTTCTGGTTCAGTCCAAGATGCCCGGCTGGCTGCGTACCTTCTTCCGCTCATCGTTCTTCTTTCCGTTGGTCCTTTCGGCCTCCAGCGTGTCCATCATTATGAGCTACCTGTTCAACCAAAACTTTGGCCTGGTCAACCAGGTCATTGGCTTGGTGGGGATCCCGGCCGTGCCCTGGCTGACGTCGCAGGGTGGCGCTATGGTGGTCATCATTCTGGTCTACGTCTGGCAGAACTTCGGGTTCACCTTCCTGCTCATCATCGGTGGCCTGAGCTCCATCCCGGTTGAGATGTATGAGGCATCCTCCATTGACGGAGCCACCGGGTGGAAGCAGTTCAAGAACATCACCCTCCCTCTGCTCAGCCCCACTTTGCTGGTGGCAAGCGTCATGGCGATCATCTCCGCCCTGCAGATCTTTGACCAGCCCTACGTTATTACTCGCGGCGGTCCCGGAGATTCCACCCGCACGGCCGTGATGGTCATTTATGAAACAGCCTTCAAGCAGCTCGACTTTGGCCGCGCATTCGCCATCGGCATCGTGCTGACACTGCTGATCATGCTCGTCACCGCCATTCAATTCCGCCTCTCACGACGCTTCGTGCACTACAACTAGGAGCAGCGCCATGACTATTCACTCCGTGAAAGAAAGCGCCACAGTAGGTGGACGCGGAAGCTCCTCGACACCTCGTCGACGAACCCGCATCACGGGCCGCACCGCCGGCCGTGCCGCAATCCTTGTTGTTGCAACATTCCTGACCCTTGGCCCCGTGGTGTGGACGGTCATGACCTCCATGCGCTCACCCACTGAATCCTTGGGCAGCGGCGGCTCCATCTTCTCCGGCGGCCTGGACTTTAGTTCCTACGCTGACGTGTTCAAGCAGGTCAACATGTGGCTGCTGATCTGGAACTCTGCCCTTGTCACTGGCATCGTCGCCGCGGGCCAGATGTTCACCGCTGCGCTCGCCGGCTACGTGTTTGCCCGCATCGACTTCAGGGGCCGCGGCGTGCTGTTCAGCGTTGTGCTGGCCACCATGATGGTTCCCGCGCAGGTCACCATCGTCCCGGTGTTCATGCTGATTCGCGGTATGGGGCTCTCCGATACCCTGCTGGCCTTGATCCTGCCGGCCATCCCGACGGCGTTTGGTACCTTCCTGATGCGCCAATTCTTCATCGGCTTGCCGGGTGAGCTAGCAGAAGCCGCCGCGATCGACGGCGCATCGCCCCTCCGAACGTTCCGCTCCGTATACCTGCCGTTGGCATGGCCGGGGCTGGCCATTGTGGGCATCCTGGCCTTCAATTTCCACTGGAATGAATTCTTCCGGCCCCTGATCATGACCATCAGTGAGGAAAACTTCACCATGCCACTGGGCCTGGTGTCGCTGCAGGGCAACATGGGCACGGGCTCGGTGTCAACAGTTCTTGCCGGTGTGGTCCTGTCCATGATCCCGGCACTGGTTGTCTTCCTCTTTGGCCAGCGCTACCTCCGCGAGGGCCTGACGGCAGGAATCAATAAGTGAGTCCTACACCTGCACCATCGAAACCCGACGATCTAGGAGAAGTAGCTGTGAGCATCATCGACCCCGCCTTCCCGGCACTGCACGGCCGCCCGGATCAGGGCTGGATCAACGACCCCAACGGCTGCATCTACGTTGACGGAACCCATCACGTGTTCTTCCAGCTCAACCCCGACGCACCCATCCATGGCAACATCCACTGGGGACATGCCACCTCGACGGACCTGGTCCGTTGGACCCAGCAACCCATCGCCCTGTATCCGCGCACGGGGGCCGCCGACGCCGCGGGAGCCTGGTCCGGCGTCGTCGCCCTCGACGGCGACGTACCTACCGCCTACTACACGGGCATCGCCGAAACCGAACATGATTCACAGGTCATGACGGCGACCTCGGATCGGGCCCTGCTGGAATGGCAGCAGGAGCAGCATGGCATCCTGGGTATGCCCGAGGAGCTCAATATTGGCGATGTGAGGGACCCCTTCCTCTTCATCTTCAATGGCAGCCAATACGCCATTCAAGGTGCGGGCTACAAGGATGACACCCCCGCGATCCTGCTGTACCGGTGCCACACCATGACCCAGTGGGAGTACTTGGGTCCGCTGGTGACGGGCGGTGCCGGTGTCGCGGCGGAATGGGCGCCCGCACAAATTTGGGAATGCCCGCAGCTGTTTCTCGTCGATGGGCAGTGGGTACTTATGCTGTCCCTGTGGAACCGCGACAACCACGACCTGGACCGGGTCACCTATCTGACGGGCGAACTCAGCGAGGGCGGCGCCGGGCTGAAATTCCTTCCCACCGGTGGCGGCTTGATCGACGACGGGCCCGATTTCTATGCCCCGCAGGTCGTTGCCGGGACCGCAGCCGAGCCCCGCACGCTCATGTGGGGCTGGAGCTGGGAGAAGTCCCGTCCCGAGGCTGATATTCACGCCTCCGGCTGGGCCGGTGTATTGACGTACGCGCGCTCGCTGTCCTTCCGTGACGGTGCGCTGCTCTCGACGCCGGTTGCCGAGGTAGACACGCTGCGTGCTGGCCCGATCTTTGAAGGGCTCGGAAACTTTTCAGTGCCGCCCCAAACCCGCGCCTTTGAGGTGCTGGCTGCCGGTGCGACCGAGCTGGTCCTAGTGGACGGCGGCAGCGAACGCGTCGTGGCAAGCATCGTGGCCGGGCGTATTCTCGTCGACGGCTCCCTCATTGAGATCTTTGCTGACGGTGGCACGGCATGTACGGTTCGCGCCTACCCCACGGCCACATCGCGCTTTGTGGTCCGCGGGGAAGCAGTGGTAAACGCCCTGGCCCTCTAGCGGACGCCGTCTAACGGTGCCGCCACCGAGCCGCGCATCACCACGGGGCAGGGAATGAGTATGGTTCCTCCAGACTGACTCGCTGCCCCGTGGTCCAACTCCGCCAACAGCAGCTCAATGGCCTTCTCGCCCATTTCACGGTGGGGCAGTGCCACCGTGGTTAGCCCGGGAACAACCGTCCTAGCCAGCGGTTCGTCATCGTCATAACCCACAATGCTCAGGTCCTGCGGGATCCGCAGTCCCAGCTGTCCGCAGGCCAACATGAAGCCCACGGCGACCCTGTCATTTGCGCACACGACCCCGGTGGGCCGGTCGAGCTTTGGCGAGCGGCCGCCGTCGTCCGATAAAAGGCGCATGGCTGCGGCATATCCGTCGTTGATTTCCCAGCCGGTTTCCAGCGCGGTGATGGAGGGCAGCCCCGCCGCGGCAATGGCGGCATCAAAGCCCTGGGTGCGGCGCTCGGTGGCCACCAACTCGGGCCCGCCGGAGAGGTAGACGATGGAGGTGTGCCCGGCGTCGAGCAGGATTTGGGCGGCGCGGCGGCCTCCGCCAATCTCGTCGGGAATGATGGAGAGCACGGCGCCTGCCGGGTCAAAACTGTTCGCAAGCAGCGCCGGAATTCCCTGCATGGCGGGGTGGGGCCGATGCGGGCGCAGGCTCTCCGCGGCGAACATCACGGCGTCAACCTGACGGTTAATGAGCGTGCCAAAGGCATTGTCCTCGCGGACGTCATTGCGCTGGGTATCGATGGCAAACAGGAGATATCCGGCATCGAACGCGGCACTGCTGGCACCTTGCAGGAGCTTGCCGGCGAAAGGCCCGCCAGCAATGGCATCGGTGACAACGCCAATGGTGTGGGTGCGCTGGCTTTGCAGGGAGCGTGCGACGGCGTTCGGAGTGTAATTGAGCTCCTCGGCGGCGGCAAGGATGAGCAACTGCTTGTCCTTGGCGATATTTCCGTCAGCGCGGCCATTAAAGACAAAGCTCACGGCACTACGGGAAACCCCGGCGCGGTCGGCGACGTCCTGGGAAGTGGCCTTGCGTGCCATGCTGCCTCCTAAATCGTGTGAGGTCAGCCTATCGCCTGAAGGTGGTGCTGGCTGAACGTTCTAGGACATGGCCGTTTGGGCGTGGTTCACGCTGCAGTCTCCGGCCCGGGGTACCGTTAAGTGGCACCCGGTTCCGGAGGAATTAGGCCATCGAATTTATCGCATGTAACGGATAAATATTCACGCTTTATGCGTAGACTGTCCAAACGGTCACATTAGTCCTTGGGAATATGCGCCCCGTGATATAAAAGAATTATGACTCAAGTTGCTGCAGAAACCGTTGGCGTATTAGTGCGAGATGCACGCAATGAAAAAGGCTGGACCCAGGATGAACTGGCAACCCATTTGGGTACGAGCCAAAGCGCCGTTGCCCGGATGGAACAGGGCAAACAAAACCTCAGCCTGAAGATGATCCAGCGAATGGAAACACTCCTCGAAGCCAATCTCTTCAACGTTGGCGCGGTCAGCAAAAACACCGTCACCCACCTGCGTGTGCACGGTGGCCGTGAACTCTCCGGCAGCGTCGAGGTCAACACCAGCAAGAACGCCGGCGTGGCCCTGCTCTGCGCCAGCCTGCTCAACCGCGGCACCACCACCTTGCGCCGTCTGGCCCGCATTGAAGAGGTTAACCGCATTGTGGAGTTGCTGACCTCGATCGGTGTCGAGTGCACCTGGCTAGAGGACAACGATCTGCAGATCCGCCGCCCCGCCGTCTTGGACCTTGCTTCCATGGACATCGCGGCCGCCAAGCGCACCCGCAGCGTCATCATGCTGCTGGGACCGCTGTTGGACGAGGAAGACAGCTACCGGATCCCGTATGCCGGTGGCTGTGACCTTGGCACCCGCACCGTGGAGCCGCACATGCAGGCCCTTCGTGAGTTCGGCCTCGGCGTCATCGCTCACGACGGTTTCTACCAGGTGCAGGCTCCTGTTAGCGACATCGAGGACCGCACGTTTGTACTGACCGAACGCGGCGATACCGTCACCGAGAACGCCATCATGGCCGCCGCGCACCGCGAAGGCACCACCGTGATCCGCAACGCCAGCCCCAACTACATGGTCCAGGATCTCTGCTTCTACCTGCAGGGACTTGGCGTCACCGTGGAAGGTGTTGGCTCAACAACGCTGACCATCAAGGGCAAGTCCCGTATCGACGTAAACATTGAGTACGCGCCGTCCGAGGACCCCATCGAGGCCATGAGCCTGATCACCGCCGGCATCGTGACAAAGTCTGAGGTCACCGTCACGCGCGTCCCCATCGAGTTCATGGAAATTGAGCTCAAGGTGCTGGAGCAGATGGGCTTCCGCTACCTCAAATCGGCCGAGTACATGGCCCGTAACGGCAAGACCCGCCTCGTGGACATCACAACTCTGCCCTCCGAGCTCAAGGCCGCGCCGGACAAGATTCACGCCATGCCGTTCCCGGGTCTGAACATTGACAACCTGCCGTTCTTCGCCGTGATCGCCTCCTGTGCCGAGGGCACCACGCTGATCCACGACTGGGTGTATGAAGGCCGCGCCATTTACTTGACGGAGCTGAACCGCCTCGGCGCCGGCGTTCGTCTGCTGGATCCGCACCGCATCGACATCACGGGCCCCACCGCGTGGCGTGCCGCCGAAATCGGCTGCCCGCCCGCACTGCGCCCGGCCGCCTGCATCCTGTTGGCCATGCTCGCCGCGAAGGGCACATCCGAACTTCGCAACATCTACGTCATCGAGCGCGGTTACGAAGATTTGGCCGAGCGCCTGAACACCGTTGGTGCTGAGATCGAGTACTTCCAGGACTAGATTCCAAAGTACGACGCCGGGAGGTCACCTTTCTCAGAAAGGTGGCCTCCCGTTTTTGTCCGCCTCGTTGCGGACTGCACTTGTTCCGAATATGGCTATGCTGAGTACATGTTTTCCTGGTTCCGCCGCAACACAGCCACCGGTCTCGCCACAGGGGATAGCGAGCAGAAATCCCCTGCCTTGCCAGCGCCGCTCACGCTGGGCTCCTTGCTCATAGAGGCTGTCGAGATCCCGGCTCGTCGGGCAAGCAAGCCACCCCAGCGAGTGGTCCAATGGAGCGTGGGAGAGACCCAAACCCGACTGCACCCGGAAGAGCTTCACGATCTCCTCGCGGGCAGGGTGGGCATTATTGATTCCATGACCGGCAGCGACGGCGCTTTTCTCTGTAACGCCGCTGGGGTTCAGGCAGCGGTGCAGGCAGAAAAACCGTCCCGGGTCGGCAAATGGACGGCAGTTTTCCCACCCGACGCCCTAGCCCTTTTGACGGGCCTCATCAGCGATGAACCCGCGGTCATCATCAGCCGGGAAGAGCAAGTTACGTTCGCCCGATGGCTGGACACGGTGTCCTATTAGGGACGTTAGATAGCGGCCAGCGCCTGTGCCAGATCCTGTTTCAGGTCATCCAGATCTTCCAAGCCAACTGACAAGCGCAGGAAACCATCGCTCAAACCGATCGCCGCACGAGCGTCCGGCCCCATAGCGCGGTGCGTTGTTGTGGCCGGATGCGTGATGAGTGACTTCGCATCTCCTAAGTTGTTGGAGATGTCGATGATCGCCAACGCGTTCAGCAGCGCAAAGGCTGCGTCCTTGGTGGTTCCATCGGCGGGTTCGGCCAGCTCAAAGGTCAGGACGGTGCCACCGGCCTTCATCTGCTTCTTGGCCAGCTCATACTGCGGGTGCGAGGGCAGATGCGGGTACAGCACGCGGCTGATCTGAGGCTGTGCCTCGAGAAATTCACCCAGCGCCAGCGCACTGTTGCACGAGTGGGTGACACGCAGATTCATGGTCTCCAAGCCCTTGGTCAGCACCCAAGCGTTGAATGCGGACAGGGCCGGACCGGTGTGGCGCATAAGGTTTTTGACCGGCCCGTCAATGAATTCCTTGCTGCCAAGGATGGCCCCGCCCAACACGCGGCCCTGGCCGTCAATGTGCTTGGTGCCCGAGTACACAATAATGTCGGCACCAAAGTCGCCACAGCGTTGCAGCAGGGGAGTCGCGAAAACGTTGTCGGCCACGACCTGGGCGCCGGCCGCATGAGCCAGATCGCACACGGCCTGGATATCGATGATTTCCTGCATGGGGTTCGACGGCGATTCGAAGAACACGACGGTGGTGGGAACGGATAACGCTTCGCGCCACTGCACCAGATCCGGCCCGTCCACAAAAACGGTCTCCACGCCCCAGCGTGGCAGGAGTTCGTTGAGGATCACGAAGCAAGAGCCAAACAGGGAGCGCGAGGCGACCACCCTATCGCCGGCAGCCAACAATGCGCCGAGGGCCGTGAAGACGGCGGACATGCCAGACGCCGTCGCAAAGCAGGCTTCCTTACCCTCCAGTAGCCGCAGCCGTTCCTGGAACGTGGCCACGGATGGGTTGCCATACCGCGAGTAGACGAAGCGGTCCACCTCGCCTGTGAAGGCCTGCTCGGCTGCTTCGGCTGATTCGTACACAAAGCCGGAGTTGAGGAACAGGGCCTCGGAGGTCTCCTGAAAATTGCTGCGGTCGAGCCCGCCGCGCACGGCCTGAGTGTCCTCGGCCCATGTAGCTGCATGCTCGTTAAAGTTACTCAATTGCTTATCCTTGGCTTTCGCTGGTGCTGCTCTTTGTTTGGATCGGGTTCGTGGCGGTTAGCGCCAGGGCAGCTTCCGATTTTTCCAACCGTTGAGCACCCTGTCGCCAAAGCGGTCGGGTTCACCTTCAAAACCTTCCAAGATGTTGTACGCCGTGTACCCGGCGGCCGTGGCGGCGGTAGCGGCTGCGATGGAACGCGCTCCCGAACGACACAGCACCACCAGGGGCTTCTCTGGGGGAACCGTTGCCAAGAGCTGGGTCAGAAACTCAGGATTGTTGCTGCCATTGGACAGGTTCCATTGAATGAAGACGGGTTCGGTATTCAATGAGGATGTGTCCGGCACGCCAATGTGGGTCCATTCCCCGTCGGTGCGCACGTCAACAAGGACGGCTCCTGCCGCTATGTGATCCCATGCTGTTGCGGGAGCGAGATCGCCTGCGTAGCTCATGCGATCCCCTCGCCATCAAATTCAAGTTCGGAATCGAGCTCGTCAAGTGCGTTTGCCACTGCCACGTCGCTGCTGGCCACGGCCTGCGGGAGGATGACGGCCTGGGCGCAGATGACGGTGGTGCCGTTGAACGTCACGGTGGGTCCACCGTGCAGGACGTACCCTTCGGCAAGCGCGGCTGAGATGCGCTCACAAAACGATCGGTCGTCGGGGCCGGTAATTAGGCGGTAGGCCAGGGGGGATTCGTCCGCGGACATGGGGTCTCCTCATTGCAAGTGACTGGCCTGTGCAAGCGGGAGATAACTGCGGCGCTTAAACGAAATTCCTGGCGCTGCTGGAGGGTTCACGCTTGCAAACGTCAGCCGTTGGTAGCTGGTTTTGCCGAGTATTCACCTGAGGCACCCCGCCGGAAAGAGGGTTGCCGGCCAGCAAGTCAGGGCTTGATACTGGCACTCATTACTCACCTCGAAAGTAACACATTCGTCACGGGTGGGGCCTAAAAAATTTTCGTGTGTGGCGCAACATGACGGGACGCGGTTTAAGCGGTGGCGCTGCTGCGGTGGCGCCCCTTGTGCTGGCAGGATAGAACCATGACACCCAGCCGCGCCTTTGCCGCCGTCCGTTTCCTCTTTGGGGCGGTGACTCTCATCGCCGTGGGCATCCAGTTGGGCATCCACATCGGCCATGGCTTCTCGGTGCTGAACTTCTTTAGTTACTTCACCAATCTCTCCAATATTTTCGCCGCTGTGGTGCTGCTGGTGGAATCCGTCTTGACGTGGCGCGGGAAAGAATTGGGGCCGGCGTGGCAGCTGTTGCGCTGTATCTCAGTGGTCTGCATGGCACTGGTGGGCATTGTTTTCCAAGCTCTGCTCCGTGATGTGGACCTTGGAGCGCTCTTGCCGTGGATCAATACGTGGCTGCACTATGTGATGCCCGTTGTGGTCGTTGCCGATTGGCTCATCCAGTCTCCGCGCAACCCCATTTCACTGCGCAAGCTAGGGATAGCAGTGCTGTTCCCGTTGGTCTATCTGGCGTATTCGCTGATTCGCGGCGCGGCGATCAACTGGTACGCCTACCCATTCCTGAACCCGAACAATGGCGGGTACGGCCCTGTGGTGATCACCTGCGTGATTGTGGCTGTGGCGTTCGTCGTCACCAGCGCAGTGCTGATATTGCTGGCTAACAAGTTCCGTCCGCTGGTGCCTACAGCGTTGTTGCCAGAATCGCGCTGAGCTCGCTGCTGAGCTGTTCCCGGATGGCGGCCGTGCCAATTTCCGCACCGTCGATCGTGTTCACGGGTGCCAACAGGCGCAGGCTTGAAATCAGCCAGACAGCGTCCGCGTCGAGCAGATCAGCGGGCGTGACAGGGCCATAGCCGAGTTCCCAGCCAGCCTCCTTGGCCGCGGCAAACAAGGCGCCTTGGGTAGTGCCAGGCAAGATACCCGTGTCCAGGTGCGGTGTGATGAGCCGTTTCAGGGGAACGCCCGAGTCGTCAGAGATATGCGCCAGGAGAACGGACGACGTCGGCCCCTCCAACACGAGATCGTCACCGCTGGTGAAGATCACGTCATCTGCGCCCTGTTCATGTGCGTGCCGCAGGGCCGCCATGTTTACAGCGTAAGAGAGGGTTTTGGCGCCAAGGAGCAGCCACGGTGCGCGGACAGCGATATCGCTGTCGTAGCCGCGCTCAAGCAAAATGACAGCCAAGCCCTTGGCCCGCTGTTCGGCCAGTGCCGGCGAGATTGCCGAAACCTGCACCCAAGCCGTGGGGGTGTTGGCGCCCTCGGGCCCGCGGGTGGCAATGAGTTTGACGACGCACTGACGCGCCGCGTCAGCTGCTGAGCGGGAATCCTGGGGTTCGGAAGCGGCGAAGGCGGCAACCGCCGTCGTAATGGCGCCCTGCCAAGCTTCCGCTGATGGGATGGCAAGGGCCATGGTCCGGGCCGATCCGGCAAGGCGGTCTAGGTGCGCCTGGATTTTTCGTGGAACCCCATCGACGGCCAGCATGGATTCGAAGATTCCGTCCCCACGTGTGACGCCCTGATCCGTGGCCAAGATGGCGGGGGTGGAGGCGTCGACCAAGCGGCCTGCGGGGTGGGCGGGGTCAAGGAAAACCAAAACTGTCATGCGATAGAGCTTAGCCGCCCGCCACCCGCCTCTGCCGGTGAAAATTGCCTATAGGCTGTTGTTATTTGCGGTCCCATGATCCGGTGGGCACCGTACCGGTGAAATAGGGGTGGCTGGATGGTCTGGACCGCATTTAACCTGCCAACGGGCAGCGCGTGGCTCTCAGTGCTCTTCTTGATCGTGGATTTGGGTATTCGCATTGCCGTGTTGGGCATCATTCCCGGAAATCGGCGCCCCACAACAGCTATGGCGTGGCTCTTGTGCATCTTCTTCCTGCCCTATGTTGGCCTGGTCCTGTTCCTGATGTTTGGAAACTTCCGGCTCTCACGACGACGGCGGGAATCTCAGGACGCCGTCAACCACCGTGTGGTGGAAGGGACCCGCGGGATCGCGGATCTGGTTCCTGAGTATGAAGGCCCGGCGTGGGTGAAGTCTGCCATTGAGTTGAACCGCAACTTGGGTTCCTTCCCTGCCTTGGGGGCCAATAAGGTCCAGCTGATCGAGGGCTACCAGGAGTCCCTGGACGCCATGGCCGATGAAGTGAGCCGTGCCGAACACTTCGTCAATGCCGAGTTCTACATTATGAGCTCCGATGGTTGCACCGACCGGCTGTTCACCGAGCTCGAAGCCGCCGCCGAGCGTGGTGTCCGGGTGCGCGTGCTTTTTGACCACATCGGCTCGATCCGGGTGCCCGGCTACCGTGGAATGATTCGACGGCTTAAGGCAAGCCAAATCCAGTGGCGCCGCATGCTGCCGCTGCTGCCCGTCAAAGGCCAATGGCGCAGGCCCGATCTTCGGAACCACCGCAAGATTCTGGTGGTTGATGGACGGGTGGCTTTCACTGGATCACAGAACGTCATTGAGCCGTCATATCGAAACAAGAAAAACCAAAAGATTGGCCGGAAGTGGGTAGAACTCATGTCCCGGCTCGAGGGGCCCATCGTGGGCACGCTCAACGTCATGTTTGCCACCGATTGGTCCGCCGAGACGGAAGAGAACCTCGAAGGCCAGCTGGCAACGCACCACTGGGATTCCTTTGCTGGCGCTTCCTTGTGCCAGGTGGTGCCCAGCGGGCCGGGGTTTGTCACCGAGAACAACCTTCGCCTGTTTAACACCCTGTTGTACTCCGCGGAAGAGTGCATCACGATCTCCAGCCCGTATTTTGTGCCTGACGATTCGCTGCTGTACGCCATCACCACGGCCGCTCAGCGTGGCATTGTGGTTGAGCTCTTCGTTTCGGAGGCGGGCGATCAGTTCCTGGTCCATCACGCCCAACGCTCTTACTACGAGGCACTGCTCAAGGCCGGCGTTCGGATCTATTTGTATCCCAAGCCCTTCGTCCTGCACGCGAAGCACTTCACCGTGGATTCGGATGTGGCAGTGATCGGCTCCTCCAACATGGACATGCGCAGCTTCTCACTCAACCTTGAAGTCACCGTCATGATGATCGACCGCGAGGTGGTTCATCAGATGCACGCCGTGGAGGACCACTACCGCGAAATCTCACGCGAACTAAAACTCGAGGAATGGGTCAACCGGCCAGTCCTTGCGCGCTACGTGGACAACGTTGCCCGCCTGACAGCCACTCTTCAGTAGCGCTACAGGTCGGCTGCCGATCCGGCATTCCCTCGGTCGCTATCCGACGCGTCGGCCGCGGGCGGCCTTTGGCGTCTCCTTTACGCGACCTACGGGAACACCGGATTCGGCTGCCTTCGAGCGGCACAGGCGGCGGTCAGGCCGGGAATTCTGAGCCTAGGGTTGAGAGGACGCCGTAGGCCTTGGCCTGGATCTCCTGCCACTCCGCCTCGTCCTCGGAGTCGGCCGTGATGGCGCCGCCGATGCCCAAGGAAAGGTGCGTGCCGCCGTCGTGCGTGTCCTGCAGGACAAGGGTGCGGATCACCACGGAAAGATCGGTGGCGGCATTGAGTGAAAAGTAGCCGAGCGCGCCGGAATAGATACCGCGCGGGCCGGCCTCGAGCGTGTCAAGGATGGCCATGGTGCTGATCTTCGGTGCGCCCGTCATGGAACCCGCCGGGAAGGCCGCGGCCACGGCTTGGGCACGCGAGCTGCCCGGAGCCAGCTGCGCCTCGATGGTGCTGACCATCTGGTGCACCGTGGCGTAACTTTCGATCGCGCATAACCGCGGGACAGTGAGCGTTTCCGGCAGGGCAAAGCGGGAGAGATCGTTGCGCAGCAGGTCAACGATCATCACGTTTTCCGCCCGGTCCTTGAGGGAGGTCACCAGATCGGCCTTGAGTGCAGCGTCCGTGGCAGGATCGGCATCGCGGCGACGGGTGCCCTTGATGGGTTCGGCGCGCATGAGCCCGCCAGCATCGATGCGCAGGAAACGTTCGGGCGAGGTGCTGCAAACACGCAGCTCGCCCAGGCGCAGGAACGCCGCAAAGGGGGCCGGATTTCGCTTGCGCAGGGCGCGGTAGGCCGCCCACTCGTCCACGTGTTCCGGTGCGTGCGCTTCCAGCTGGGTAGTCAGGCAGATTTCATAGCTGTTGCCGTCATGGATTTGCGCCTGTGCCGCCGCAATCATGTCCTTATAGCGGCGCTCGCCGTCCCAGGCCGTAAAGTGCGGCGGCTTGGTGGCCTGCGCCCCGCCGTGAATGCCCGACGCCGGGTGGCCGGGATTGTTGCGCGAGGCCACGTGGGCGTTGGCGTGCGCTGTGCGGACTGCTGTGCGGAATTCCTCGGCCTCCAGGCGTGAGCCGGGCTGGTGCGGACCACTCAAGGTCAGTGCGTAGACGCAATTGTCCTGATGATCTAGGACCACCGCGCGGCCTGCAAAGAGGAGTGCAGCATCGGGGATGGTGCCTTCGGGTGTAAAGGCTGAGCCACCGGTTTCTGACTTGAGTTCATAGCCCAGGTAGCCCAGCCAGCCAAGCGTGAAATCGCCGGGATAGTGGCGGGGTGCGCGGACTGCCTTCCGGCCCCATACAGAATCGAGCCACCGGAAGAACGGCCCGCGGATGCGCGTTGTGACCTGCCCCGAACTCACCGTTGTCACGCCATTAGTGTGGCGTGCCAGTTGACCGAAGCGGCCAGAATCATCAGCCATGATGGAGAACCTGGATCTAGCCGCAGCCTCGGTGCCCGGTGCTTGCGTGCCCGCGATGGAGCTGTCCAGCCAGACAGCATTCCCGGCCTGCCCATAGAGCGCGTGGAAGAGTTCCTCGGCAGCAGGCAGCCCCTCTAGGCGAACGGCCGAAAATTCCAGTCCGCGGCGGCGGGCCAGCTCGGGGGCCAGCACGTGCTCCAAGGCGGGGAGTTGGGTCAGGGCGTCCAGAACGGATTCCGGGGCATTGGCCACGCCGTGGGTACCGTCGACCAAAATGTCGGCATGTTCCGCCGAGGCCATGCCGGCCAGCAACCGTTCCTCCTGCTCGGCCCAGGCGTCCCAGAAAGGTGCGTACGTTTCGCCGTCGCGGTCAAGGGCTCGCTTCTTGCGCGCCTGGCTGGGGGCGTCCACCCAAATCACTGCGTCAAGGAAGTCTGCAGCCCGTCCATGAGATGACCCAACACCCTCCACGAGCACTACAGGAGCAACGGCGGTGGTGCGGGAGGCGCCGTCGTTCGCTGCTTCCCAATCCCATGCGGTCCACGTGGCGGGCAGGCCATCGTGCAGAGGCTGCAAGACGGAATCGATGTAGCGCTCCACACCGCCCGCCAAGCCATCCCAGCCGGGGTAAATATCCTCGAGATGAAAGAGGGAAACCGTGCGGTGGCGGCGCAACAAGGCTGCCAGCTCCACGGCTACAGTGGTTTTTCCTGCGCCCGAGCGGCCGTCGACGGCGATGATGACAGGGCGCTCAGCCACGGGCGTGCGCCAAAATGCCGGGAATGGCTGCGGCGATCAGATCCCAACTGACCTCAAAATCCTTGGCGTTGCCGTACCAGGGATCGTAAATTCCCTGCTGTTCGGTGGCGGCGTGGGCCACGGCTGGATCGAAGGAACGCAGCATGCGCACCTTGGCGGCAGCGGCGGCGTCTGGCGCAAGAGCGATCAGGGCGTCGTGATGATCGGTGTCCAGTGCCAAGATGAGGTCCCGTTCGGCAAACCAGGCGGGCTGGAATTCGCGCGCGGCGTGCTTGGCGGCGGCAACTCCGTGACGCGCCAGGACAGCCTTGGCTCGCGGGTCGATCGGGTTCCCAATTTCCCAGGCCGTGGTGCCCGCGGAATCGACCTCCACGTCAAGACCGGATTCGGCCGCGGCGTTGGCCAACATGAATTCGGCCATGGGGGAGCGGCAGATATTGCCGGTACAAACGGTCATGATCCGGTACGGATTGCTCATGGGGTCATTCTATCGGCGCTCTCGGCGGAGCCAGGCTTTGGGGGCTGAATGCCAATCGACCCGTCAGATAACGCCGCTCTGACGATTCAAAGCGGCGTTATCTGACGGGTCGACGGAGCGCATTAATGGGGGACGGGCGCGGAAACGGAATTACACGAGGGCCAGCAGGATGCCCACGGCGATGAACAGGATTCCGAAGATGCGGTTGAGGATCAGTTGCCCGCGCTCGCTGGCCGTCAGGTGTTTGAGCTGCTTGGCGCCGGCGGCAAAAATGAACCACATGACGATGATGTCAATGACAACAACCGTGGCCGTCAGGATGGCGTATTGCGGCAGTAACGGATCATTCGGCCGGATGAACTGAGGCATGAACGCCAGGAAAAAGACGATCGCCTTCGGGTTGAGCAGGTTGACCCACAGCCCGCGGCGGAACATCGAGATTCCGGACTCAGCAGCGGCAGGGGAGTCACTGGCGTCGGACGTCTCTGCCTTGGCCAGCAGCTTTCGGATGCCCAAATACACCAGATAGGCGGCGCCCACGTAGCGGATCATCATGAACAGGAACGGGGAATTGGAGACAATGATGCCCACGCCCGCCGCAACGATGACCACATGGATCACGAGCGCCAACTGCTGGCCAAGGATGCCCCAGAACGAGCGGCGGAACCCGGAAGTCAGCGCGTTGGACATGGTGTTGATGGCGCCCGCGCCCGGAGTCAGGCTGATCATGGCGCCGGCGCCCGCGAGGGCCAGCCAAAGTGAGAATTGCACCCGCTTAGTTTACGGGTCAACGGGGCCGCTCCTGTGGCGGAGGCCGGCTGGAGCTACGCCCGGGCGATGATCTCCCCGTTGGGCATGAGGAACCAGCCATCATTGGAGGCGCCCCAGGTCCGCCAACCGGCAGCGATCCGCGCCAGCGTGGCCGCATCCGCGTAACCGTAGGCGATGGCCTGTTCGGCAAAGGCTGAGCCCACCGTCCGGTCCGCCCACACGCCAGACAGCCAGGCTCGCTGCTCCGCCGTGGCGTACAGCCAGTTGGCGCTCGACGGCGTGACCTCGCTCAGTCCCGCGGCGTGCGCCCAGTGCAGTAGTCGACGCCCGGCGTCCGGTTCCGCCTGATTGTGCCGGGCCACCTGCTGATACAACGCCATCCACTCATCGAGTTCGGGAAGCTGCGGGTACCAGGACATGCCATGAAAATCGGCGTCCCGGGCGGCCACAATGCCACCGGGCTTCGTGACGCGCCGCATTTCACGCATCGCCTCAACGGGATCGGTCAGATGCTGCATGACCTGATGGGCATGAACCACATCAAAGCTGTCATCGGGGAAGTCCAGGTTGTAGACATCGCCCGTCTCAAAGCTGAGGTTGTGCAGGTGCCGTTCCCTGGCCAGTGCCGTTGCGGCGGCCACAACTTCGGGCGCCCGGTCCAGCCCCAGCACTTCGCCGGGGGCCAGCAACAGGGCAAAATCGGCCGTGATGGTGCCGGGCCCGGAGCCCACATCCAGTAGCTTGAGCCCATGCGTCAAGTATGGAATCAGATACGCCGCGGAATTTTCCGCAGTCCGTGAAGCGTGCGATCGCAGCACACTTTCGTGGTGTCCGTGGGTGTAGACGTCACCCTGATCCCGGCCTTCGGTGCTGGATTGATCGCTCATAAATGGAGCGTACGCCCGTCGGAGCGGCAGCGGCCAGAGTTTCTTGAAGAGTGGACGGCCGTCCCCAACCCAAGCGCTCCGGAATGTGGCGCAGGGCACCAAAACCGGCCGTCCGGCGTCGTACTTGTTCGCCCAACGTGAAAGTTGAGTCAACTACGCTCAACTTCATTTGACAAGGAAACGAGCCTGAGTAAAGTTGAGTCCAGAACGCTCAATACCGCTGGTTGAGCGACCCGAGCACCATACAGGTGACGGACAAGTTCACGCAGCGGCTCATGAAAGGAACCACTTATGTCACGTGCCGTAGGTATTGACCTCGGAACCACCAACTCTGTTGTATCCGTCTTGGAAGGTGGCGAGCCCACCGTTATCGCCAACGCTGAAGGCGGCCGCACCACGCCCTCGATCGTTGCCTTCTCCAAGTCCGGCGAAGTCCTGGTTGGCGAAATCGCCAAGCGCCAGGCCGTCAACAACATCGACCGCACCATCGCTTCCGTCAAGCGCCACATGGGCACCGACTGGTCCATCGCGATCGACGACAAGAAGTACACGGCTCAGGAAATCTCCGCTCGTATCTTGATGAAGCTCAAGAACGACGCCGAAGCATACTTGGGCGAAAAGGTCACCGACGCTGTTATCACCGTCCCGGCCTACTTCAACGACGCCGAGCGTCAGGCCACGAAGGAAGCTGGCGAAATTGCTGGCTTGAACGTTCTGCGTATTGTCAACGAGCCCACCGCGGCTGCCTTGGCTTACGGCCTGGAAAAGGGCAAGGAAGACGAGCTCATCCTCGTATTCGACCTCGGTGGCGGAACGTTCGATGTTTCCCTGCTCGAAGTTGGCAAGGATGAAGACAACTTCTCCACCATCCAGGTTCGCTCCACCGCCGGTGACAACCGCCTCGGTGGCGACGACTGGGACCAGCGTGTTGTTGACTACCTGCTGAACCAGCTCAAGGTCAAGGGCATCGACCTGTCCAAGGACAAGATCGCCCTGCAGCGTCTGAAGGAAGCTGCCGAGCAGGCCAAGAAGGAACTCTCCTCGGCTTCCAGCACCAGCGTTTCCCTGCAGTACCTCTCCGTTACCGCTGACGGTCCGGTTCACTTGGACGAGCAGTTGACCCGCGCGAAGTTCCAGGAACTGACCTCCGATCTGCTCGAGCGCACCAAGAAGCCGTTCACGGACGTCATCAAGGAAGCCGGCATCAAGGTTTCCGACATCGATCACATCGTGCTTGTTGGTGGTTCCACCCGCATGCCCGCCGTTTCCGAGCTCGTCAAGGAGCTCGCCGGCGGCCAGGAGCCCAACAAGGGTGTCAACCCGGATGAGGTTGTGGCCGTTGGTGCCGCACTGCAGGCTGGCGTTTTGAAGGGCGAGCGCAAGGACGTTCTGCTCATCGACGTCACCCCGCTGTCCTTGGGTATTGAAACCAAGGGTGGTGTCATGACGCACCTGATCGAGCGCAACACGGCCATCCCCACCAAGCGTTCCGAGACCTTCACGACTGCTGACGACAACCAGCCGTCAGTGGCTATCCAGGTCTTCCAGGGTGAGCGTCAGTTCACTCGCGACAACAAGCCGCTGGGCACGTTCGAGTTGACCGGTATTGCTCCGGCTCCGCGCGGCGTCCCGCAGGTTGAGGTCACCTTCGACATCGATGCCAACGGCATTGTGCACGTGTCCGCCAAGGACAAGGGCACCGGCGTTGAGCAGTCAATGACCATCACGGGCGGCTCCTCGCTGTCCAAGGATGACATTGAGCGCATGGTTCGCGAAGCTGAAGAGCACGCAGCCGAGGACAAGGAACGCCGCGAGGCAGCAGATCTGCGCAACTCCGCAGAGCAGCTGCACTACTCCGTGGACAAGGTTCTGGCCGACAACGATGACAAGCTCTCCGACGAGGTCAAGAACCCCGTCAAGGAAGATGTCACCGCGCTCAAGACCGCTCTTGCAGGCGACGACGACGCAGCCGTGAAGACCGCGTTTGAGAAGCTGCAGGCTTCACAGTCCTCACTCGGCGAAGCCATCTACGCCGCAGCCCAGGCTGAGGGTGCAACGGCCGACGCCGGAGCTTCCGAAGGTGCCGACTCCTCCGCTGCCGACGAAGACATCGTCGACGCCGAGGTTGTCGACGAAGAAGCAGACGAGAAGAAGTAAGCATGTCTGAGTCCGTAAACCCCGAAGAGGGCGAGCCGGTGGATCCAGTGGATCCGGTGGGCGAGCCTGTCGAGAGCAATGGCGATGCACTGTCCCAGGCCGAGGAAATTCTCAACGGTGTTGAGGTTCCGGCCGACGAGGCAGTTGCCCAGGGCAGTTCTGTTGAAGAGGCCGCCGAGTTGAAGAATGACCTTCTTCGCTTGCAGGCCGAGTACGTCAACTACCGCAAGCGCGTTGAGCGCGACCGGGCAGTTGCCGGGCAGATGGCCGTCATTGGCGTCCTGAACTCACTTCTTCCCGTCCTTGACGGCATTGACGCAGGGCGTACCCACGGCGACATCGTCGATGGACCGTTCGCGGCAATTGCAACCAAGCTGGAAGCTGCCTTGGCCACCTATGGTCTGGAAAAGATCGACGCCACCGGCGTTGCTTTTGACCCGACCGTGCACGAGGCGCTCATCCAGCAGCCGTCGGCAGAGGTGGAGATTGACACTGTCAGCCAGGTGCTGCGCAATGGTTACAAGTCCGGTGAGCGTATTCTGCGCGCCGCTCAGGTGATCGTAGCCGTACCCGAGTAACGCGCCATTATTGGTGGTCGAGCCTGTCGAGACCCTTCGTCTCGACAGGCTCGACATCTGCATTTCCCCACAAACTTTAGAAAGGAGACGTCTTGGCAAGTCAGGACTGGGCAGAAAAAGACTTCTACAAGATTCTTGGAGTATCCAAGGATGCTTCCGAAGCCGATATCAAAAAGGCCTACCGAAAGCTGGCCCGCAAGTATCACCCGGATACAAACTCCGGTGACCCGCAGGCGGAAAAGACCTTCAAGGACGTCTCCGAAGCGTATTCCGTGCTCTCCAGCAAGGAAGACCGCGAACAGTATGACGCCATCCGCGCCATGGGCGGCGGTGCCCGCTTCAGCGCAGGAGGCGCCGGCCACAACGGCGGCGGTGGCTTTGAAGACGTCTTCGGCGACCTCTTCGGTGGTGGCCGCAGCGCCCCCCGCAGCAATCCCGGCTTTGGCAGTTCAGGCCTGCCCCCGGAATTTGCCGACCTCTTCGGTGGCGGCGGTGGTGGTGGTTTCGGCGGCTTCCAGCCCCAACCCACTAAGGGTGCCGATCGTAGCGCCAGCACCACCATTTCCTTCGGTGGATCCATCAACGGAACCAAGATTGCGCTGCGCGAGCCAAACGGCGACGTCATTGATGTCCGCATTCCCGCGGGCATCAAGGATGGCCAGAAGGTCCGTGTCAAGGGCAAGGGTCAGTCCGGAGCGGCCGGCCCCGGCGATTTGATGGTCACGGTAAACGTCAAGGCGCACGAGTTTTTCGTCCGCGACGGCGACAACATTCGCGTCCACGTTCCCGTCTCCTTCCCCGAGGCAGCCCTCGGTGCGGACATCAGCGTCCCCACGCTGACCGGCGATACTGTGCGCCTCCGCGTGCCTGCCGGAACGCCGTCGGGCCGTACCCTGCGCGTCAAGGGTGCCGGCGTGAAGACCAAGAAGGGCGACGGCGACCTGCTGGTCACGATCGACGTGGCAGTTCCGCAAAAGCTCAACAAGGAAGCCGAAGAGGCCGTGCGTGCCTTTGCGGCAGCCACTGAAGACGGCAACCCCCGCGCGGCGCTGGCGGACAAAGCCAAGTTGTAGAGCCCATGATCGTCGATCCCTACTCACCGATCTTTGTGATCTCCGTGGCGGCCGAACTGGCCGACATGCATCCGCAGACCCTGCGCCAGTACGACAGGCTGGGGATTGTGAAGCCCAGCCGGGCGCCCGGGCGATCGCGGCGCTACTCGCAGCATGATGTGAACATGCTGCGAGAGGTGCAGCGGCTCTCACAAGAAGGCGTTTCCCTGGAGGGCATTCGCCGCATCATGGAGTTGCAGAACCAGGTCGATGCGTTGCGCTCGAGGGTCGTGGAGCTCAGTGAACAGCTTGAGATTGTCACGGCCGAGATGGAATCGCGGCCGCCACGCACCAACAGCAGGATTTTCGCGGCGGGTCTGATGGGTGGGGATATCGTGGCTCTTGCCCGGGGCCAGCGTCCGCGCCCGCGCAGCCAGGCCATGGTGGTCTGGCGGCCAAAAGCGATAACGCCCAAAAAGCGCCTCCCGCCCCTTCCCTAACAACTAACCCGCAGTAGTGGTCGAAAAAGTCACGATTTCCGTGAATTTTCAGCCACTACTGCGGGTCAGTTGTTTAAGGGGTTAGTCGCGGAAGAGGCCGGCCAGATCGGTCGCCGTCAAGGCTCCGCTGGAGAGCGAATCCCCGCTCATGACATCTGAGAACAGTCGGGACTTCTTCGCCTTCAGGGCCATGACCTTTTCCTCGATCGTGTCCTTGGCAACCAGACGGTAAACCATCACGTTCTTCTTCTGGCCAATGCGGTGCGTACGGTCAACGGCCTGCGCCTCGGACGCCGGGTTCCACCAGGGATCAAGGATGAACACGTAGTCTGCCTCGGTCAGGTTCAAACCGAAACCACCGGCCTTGAGGCTGATCAGGAACAGTGGCGAATCACCATTCTTGAATTCGTCCACAACGGCGGCCCTGTTCCGGGTGCCTCCGTCAAGGTACTGGAAATCGATGCCCTCGGCGACGAGTCGATCGCGCACCTTGCCCAAGAATCCCGTGAACTGGCTGAAAATCAGCGCACGGTGGCCTTCCTTGACCACATCCTCCAGCTGTTCAAACAGGACGTCCAGCTTGGATGAACGCACACCAGCGTGACCCTCGTCCACGAGGGACACGTCAAGGCTGAGCTGACGCAGCAAGGTCAGTGACTGGAAGATGGTGAAGCGGTTCTTGTTCACATCCTCCAGCAGACCCAAAATCTTGGCACGTTCACGCTGCAGGTGTGTCTGGTAAATCTTCTGGTGACGAGGATTCAACTCAACTTCCAGCACCTGCTCCTGCTTGGCCGGAAGGTCGGCAATGACCTGCTCCTTGGTACGCCGCAGCATGAGCGGCTTGACCCGGGCCCGCAGCTTCGCCAGCAACTCGGAGTCCGCATTCTTTTCAATGGGGCGCTGGTAGAACTCGGCAAAACGCTTGGGGCTGGGGAACAGGCCGGGAGCCACAATGGAGAGCAGGGCCCACAGTTCCATGAGGTTGTTTTCCATGGGGGTACCCGTGACGGCCAGCTTGAACGGGGCCTTCAACTTCCGGGCACACTGGTAAGCCTTCGACTGGTGGTTCTTGACGAACTGCGCTTCATCGAGGATCAATCCGGCAAACGGCTGCATCCCGTATTCGGCAAAATCGATGCGGAACAGGGCATACGAGGTAATGACGATGTCCGCTCCGTCAAAGAACTTGGCGGAATTCAGGCCACTCTTTGCAAACGTCTCGGAAACCGTGACAACCCGCAGTCCCGGAGCGAACTTGATGCTTTCACTGGCCCAGTTGCCAACCACGGAGGTCGGGGCAACCACAAGGAAGGGTTTGTTGCCCGAACCGGAGCCGGAGCCAACGCTGTCGCCCGTGCCAGCCTCGGCAGCAGCATCGGTTCCCACGCCGGCCGCAGCATCCGCCTTGACCTGGCACATCAAGGCAAGGGTCTGGACGGTCTTACCCAAGCCCATATCATCGGCAAGAACGCCGCCAAGGCCAAGGCTGTACAAGAAGTGCAGCCAGTTGAACCCATCCAGCTGATACGGGCGCAGGGTTGCATTCAACCCGGCGGGAGCCGCCAGCGGAACGGGAGGTCCGCCGTCGAGCAGTCCGGAAATAGTGTTGCGCCAGGCCTGAGCCTGCTCGTCAACGATGCCCAGCTGCGCCAGTTCGTCCCAGAGGCCGGCCTGGAAGCGGCTGATCCGCAGCTCGCCATCCTTGTTGTCATTGAGGCTGCGGGCTTCATCGATCAGGGCGCGCAGCTGGTGCAGTTCGGGGCGATCCAGAGAGAAATAGGCACCGCTGGGCAGCAACATGCGCGAATTGCCAGCCGCCAGCGCGGAGAATACAGCGGCGAAGGAGACGTACTGACCCTCGAGCGTGATCACAATGCCCAGGTCAAACCAGTCACGCTCATCGGTGGCCTTGGTGGAAATGGTCACGACGGGAGCCTCGGTGACCTCACGGTAACTGGCGATGTCACCGCTGGTGTCAACCTCCACACCGGGTAGCTCCCGCAGCCTTGGCAGGACAGTCTCGGTGAAGGTCAAAGTGTCGAGGCCGCTCAGCGCTGCGGTGCCAGCCAGCGACGGCTCACCCCACGCGTGATTCGCGGCGACACCCATGTCCGTGATGTCTTCCCACGGCTGTCCGACGCTGGCGATCAGCCGCGCCTCGGCACCAGTGTCGCGAACGGCGTGCTCACCTAGCTCGGGCCACAGTGGAAGCGACGTGACGCGGCTGCCCACGGGGTAATGCCACTCCCAATGCAACCTGACCGTGTGATCGGTGCCGTAGGCGGCTAGCAACGAAAGCGTGGGCTCAACGTAGGCCGGCAATTCCACCGAATGATCCGCCGAAACCACCGAGGCGGCCTGCTTCAGCTGCGGATAAAACTGTGTCAGGAACTTCTCCCGGGCCGTCTCCGGGATGTGGACGGTCTCCTTGCGGAGGGCAAAATCAAGCATCTGTGCCGAAGCTTCTGCCGGCAAGGGTGCCAGGGTGATGTCTCCCCGTACGACGCCGCTGCGGGCCGGGCCAGCATTCACACCTGACGCGGTGGGCTCGTTGTGATCACTGAAAAACAGCCCGTTGACAGGGTTGCCGACGCGGCCCACGATCTCCGCGGTGACGGGTACGCCGTCGATCTCGATCAGCGGGCCAACGTCAAGGCCACCCGACTCTTCCTGCGTGACATCGAGTTGAAGCGTGGCGTTATGGTCAACAACCCGAACCGGATCGCCGTTGCCCGTCTGGATCAGGGCAATACCGTTCTTATGGGCGCCATGGAGCAGCTGCCAGAGGTTGCGGCCGGCGAAGTCATTCAGCGACAGCCAAGAGCCTGCATTTCCGTGGTTGAACTGCCGCGGGCTGTGCGAGGTCAGGAATTCGGTAAGCCATTCCAACTGGGTGCGGTCGTGGGCGCCGCCGTAGGTCAGGTAACCAAGAGTGGCCCAGCTGACGCCGGTCTTGACCCATTTTCCGCGCGTCCCCATGACTACGGGGCGGACGTTGAGGACCGGCTCCGAGGGGACTGTGCTGCCCCGGCCGCGGTATGAAAAGCGGGGCGGCGGTACATGAAGTTCAAATTGCAGACCCAAGGCGGGCGTGTCCGCGCTCGGGGCGAAGGTGGCCGGTGGAAGGAGGGCTGACAGCGCAGCCTCCCATGAATCCACTGGTTCAACTGTGGGGGTCTTAGCCGGTGCGGCGGCTGCAGTCTTGCCGTCCTTGGCCTTGGCCAGCAGGGTTTCCAGGAATGTCGGTTCCCGCGGTGCCTCTTCGGGGACGAAAAAGTCGGTGAACGACTGGTCGGCTTCGGCGGCGGCGATCAGGGCAACCACGTGTTTGCAGTTCTGGCGAATCGGGCAATTGCAGATGCCCACACGGCAGGCGATGACGCCGTCGTGCTCGCGGACGAGCTTCGCCGTGGTCCGGTAGACCTGGGTGCCTTCCACCTTGCCGGAGAGCAGACCGGTGGCCGGTTCAAGCGTTATTTCGCTGACCCGGCCTTGGTCGGCATACACGCGGCCGGCTGCGATGGAATTGTCGGTGAACTCGGCGATTCGCGTTAGCAAACGGGAACTCGCGGAGGAGTGCGTCACGGAACTTTTCCACCTGTCGGTTGAGGGTGGTCCAAGATTGCGAACCACATCTATCAATCTTAGGCGGCTTTGGGGACCACTTTCATCTTTTGGAGTCGTAGATGTCCAGCGATAGGCGAATCTTGGTGTTATTGCTGGCGAAATTAGATGTTGGCAGCGTAGGAGCGCAGAAGAATTTGGGCCACATTGGCGTCAACATCCGCGGCTTCGCGCAGACGGACCTTACGGGTGAACGGATCGCCGGCCCTGACATTGACGGCTTCGAGCCGGCCGCCCGGGGCTTCATCCAGCCGTAGGAAGATATCAACCGCGGATTTGCTGACGGGCGTGACCTGGGCGAACTTCCGCCGCGATGTGTTGAGCGTGAAGTATGTCTTGCGCAATTGAATTTCCGTGATCGCGGTGCCGCTTTCGGCCCAAGCCTGGACTAAAGCAATGACGGCGTCGGCAATGGGGCGCAAGTTCAAGCGGTCGGCATACTGCCCGTCCAACAGCTGTCTGGCGTCCTTCAGGAAGAAATCGGGATACCCGAACAACTCCCACATGACAGGGTTTTGGGCGTAACCACTCACTCCGTTCGCGGCTAACCAGCGGCGCGTGTCAGCTTCAGAAACAACGTCCGTGACACGCACCTCGGCCAGCCACCACGCCACATCATGGCCGGTCCGGCGCAGCAACAACCCCGTGTTGTGCTCCAACATTTCCTGCCACGTCTTGACCTGCGGCCTGCTGGACGCTGTCGCTGACTCGCTTGATGACGGCTCGCCCGGCACGGCGTTTAGTTGCGGCGCAAGGCGAGGTCGAAGATGACCCGGCCGGCCTTGTGCGCCTTGTTTTCGAAGCTGGTCAGGATGCGCCCGCCAAAGCGCGGAGCCCAGCCACCAACCGTGTCCGGCTCGTCGCTTTGTTCGCAGTCCACGCCGCTGAGCCGCGCTGCGGTAAGTGGACTCTCGGAACCGGAATGTTCGCCGTCGTGAACGTTGGTGAACTCCTCTGCCGCGTTGCCAACTTCCAGCATCTGCTCGGCGTAGGAGGACCAGTCGGTGGCCAGACGCCAAGTGCCGCCGGGGGCAAGGACGCGGGCCACGAGGGGGGCGAAGTTGTCGTTCACCATGCGGCGCTTGTTGTGCTTGGTCTTGTGCCAGGGATCCGGGAAGAATACCCAGACCTCGCTCACCGAACCGGTCGGCAGCATGGTCCTCAGGACCTCTGGGGCGTTCGCCTGAACAACACGGACGTTGCTGATCTTGTTGGCGACGAGCTTCTGGATGGTCTGAGCCAGGCCGGGCGTGTAAACCTCGACAGCGAGGAAGTCCTTGTCTGGGTTCTCCTTGGCCGCGTGCACAATGGCATCGCCAAGGCCGGAGCCGATTTCGACGACGAGCGGGGCCGTGCGGCCGAACTCTTCCTCGGCGTCAAAGGAGTACTCCGGGTGAACGGAAGTGTCGGCAATATGGCGGGGGATGTCCACGGCCAGGTATGCGGAGTGCTCGTCCCAAGCCTTCTGGCGTTTGCCCTGCAGGCGCGTGCCGCGGCGCACGAATGACACTGTCTGCCTGCGGTACGTGCCTTCGGCGGCCTGGGTTCCCGGCGTGATAGGACGGGCAGAGCCGTCCCCGGAGCGGGGTGCGCGCTGGTCAGCAGCTGCGGAGGCGTCTGCGTCTGCGACTGTTGCTGGGGATTCTGGGCCGGAAACTTGATTTTCACTCATCGGGGTTAAGCGTACCGGGCTTCGGCTCCGTCCACTCGTCGCGGTAGCTCGGGCTACCCCGGTCCTTGCTCGATCTGGATTCAAGATGCGCCAAACCCACCATGAGTTCGGCGCATATGAAAAGTGGCGTTCCCTTATGCGCGGAACTGGAGGCCAGTTGTGCGCCACGGCTAAGATGCGCCAAACTCGTCGCGAGTTCAGCGCATAGGAAAACCCCGGCCAGGAAACGCCGGCACTCCGTTTTTGCCTGGCGTCCTGAGCCTCGGAGAAGGTGAGATGCGGCACTAAGATGAGCGTCCGGCGTCGGGCCGCTGCTAGACTGAGACTACTTAATGTGCGTTACGCGCATTCTGCGTCGATGAACGCATGCAACTTGTCCCGCACGGACTTGCCTCAAGGCAGTCGCGGTTGACACGCTCTGGCATTGAATCGGCGAACCCGCGGTCAAAACTGCCCGTGGGACGTTGAACCGCCTTACGAAAGATTCTCTCTTTACATGACAACTTTTGCTGCCCTTGGTGCGCCCAAGGAAATCGTTGCTTCACTCGCCGCTCAGGGCATTGAAGAAGCATTCCCCATCCAGATCAAGACCTTGCCTGACACACTCGCAGGTCGCGATGTTCTGGGTCGCGGCCGCACCGGCTCCGGCAAGACCATTGCCTTCGCAATCCCGCTCGTGGCCCGCCTGGCCGAGCGCGAAGCTCCTTACTTCCGCAAGCCCGGCCGCCCCATGGGCCTGGTCCTTGCACCGACCCGCGAGCTGGCAACCCAGCTGAACAACACCATCGAGCCCCTCGCCAAGGCCATGGGCTTGAACACCACGGTTATCTACGGTGGCGTCTCACAGGCTCGTCAGGAAAAGGCCCTGCGCGCCGGCGTCGACATCGTCATCGCCTGCCCCGGCCGCCTCGAAGACCTCATGAAGCAGCGCATCGTTTCGCTGGAAAGCGTTGAGATCACGGTTCTCGATGAGGCCGACCACATGGCTGACCTTGGCTTCCTGCCCGTCGTCAAGCGTCTCCTGGACACCACCCCCACGCAGGGTCAGCGCATGCTGTTCTCCGCAACCTTGGATAACGGCGTTGACAAGATTGTTCAGCGTTACCTCTCCAACCAGCTCACCCACTCGGTGGACGAGCCCAAGGCTGCCGTCTCCACCATGGAGCACCACGTCTTGGTCGTCAATGACCAGACCGTGAAGAAGCAGGTCATCGTTGAGCTCGCATCCGGCGCCGGTCGCCGCATCCTGTTCATGCGCACCAAGCACCACGCCCGCAAGCTGGCCAAGACCCTGACCGACGCCGGCATCCCCGCCGTCGACCTTCATGGAAACCTGTCACAGAATGCACGTGACCGGAACCTGGCCGAGTTCTCCACTGGCGACGTCCGCGTCCTGGTTGCCACCGACGTTGCCGCCCGCGGCGTGCACGTTGATGACATTGAACTGGTCATCCACGTTGACCCGCCCACAGAGCACAAGGCTTACCTGCACCGTTCAGGCCGTACGGCTCGCGCCGGGTCCGACGGCGTTGTTGTCACTTTGACGCTTCCCGAGCAGCAGGGCGACGTCAAGAAGCTCATGCGCGCAGCAGGCGTTGACGTGAACTTCGAGCGCGTCACCACCAGCTCACCGCTGATCGCCACCTTGGTTGGCGCAGTTGCTGACAAGATCGATCCGCGCACCCGCGCAGCTTTGCTCGCATCCAAGCAGCCTGCTCAGGGCGGTGGCACCTCAACCGGTGCAAACGCTCAGCGTAAGCGTTCGGTCCGCTCCGGCGCAGCCCCCACAGCCGGTGGCCGTGGCGGCCGCGGTGGCCGTGGCCGCGTTGCTTCCGAATCCTCCGAGCGTCCGGCAGCCGCGGGCAACCGCGGCGAACGCCGTGAAGGTGCTCAGCAGGGTGCCCGCTTCGGCGGTGGCGAAAACCGCCGTCCGGCACGTTCCGCCGAGGGCCGCCCGGCCCGCGACGGCGACGTCGCTCGCGGCAAGCGTTCCCCTCAGGGTGGATCACGCGAGGGTTCACGCGAGGGTTCACGAGAGGGCGCAGGCGCACGCACCAACTCGAGCGTTGCCTGGTCCTCCAACACTGGTGGTACTTCCGGTGGCAGCTACAACGCTAACGGTGGTGGCTCGGCTCGTCCGGCACGCTCCGGTGGCGGTGCTCGCCGCGCGTCGGCTCCGGCCTCCAACCAGCGTCGCAGCCGCTAAATAATCACACGAACGACTCGCAGCAGATGGCCACAATGTGCCGGTGCTGCGGGTCGTTTGTTGTTTAACCTCAAGAGGTACGACGCCGACACTCACCTTAGGTGGGCCGCGGCAGGAACCTAGGTGTCCGGCGTCGAACGTTAGGGAACGAGCTTCCGTGAAGCAAGACGGTTGCCCACCAGCGTGGCGGCTGCCATCGTGATGAGTGCGCCCATCACCAGCGCCGCGGGTTCACCGGGTGCCAGCAGGTTTTGCTGGATGCCAATGGTTGCGGCGGCGATCGGCACGCCAAGCTGGGACGCCGAGAGCACCCCTAGCGGCAGCGGAAGGCCGAGAAAATGTGTCAGCGCGTGGACGCCGATGGCGCCGCAGCCCAGGGCCAGGCCGAGCAGCATCATGTGCGGTGCCATGGCTAATTCGCGCAAATCAAGGGAGGATCCGAGCCACAGGAAGAACAGTGGACCAAGGAAACCTTCCGTCAGGGCGAACAGTTGGTGGGCAAGGCGCCGCGGCTCACCTACCGCAGATACGGCCAGCCCAAAGGCGAAGCCTGCGAGCATGATGGACACGTGACTCCACACGGCAAGCCCGGCCAACGCGAACAGAACAGCCAGTTGAAACCGGAGCTCTAGTGCGAACTTGCGTTGTTCGGAAACCCGGTGGATTTTTTGCTGTAGCCCGGTTTGGTCTGCCTTGCGCAGGATGAAGAATAATGCTGTTGCACTGGCCAATACGGCCAGTGAACCGAGCGCCGCCCGCCCCGCGGCGGCTGGGTTGAGGACTAGCGGCAGGGCCACGATGGCGAGGGTGTCAGCCATGGCCACCTGAGCTGTCATGGCCAAGATATTGGGGCCCTTGAGCTTGAGTGAGCCGACGATCGGCAGCACCAAGGCCGCGGACGACGACGCCAGCAGGACAATATAGAGCGGCGCATGGCCCGTGCCGAACCAGGCCGCAACAGCAATACCGACGGCTGCAGCCGCTACGGCCACCACCGCCATTCGTACGGCCCCGCTGCCCAACGCGGAACGAATTTGCTGATCCCGAACGGGGACGTGAGAACCAGCCACAAACATGATCAAGGCAAACCCGAGGTCGGCAAGAAATATGAAAGTCGGTTCGGCCGGGTCTACGAGGCCTAATCCGCTGCGGCCAATGAGGATACCTGCCACCAGTTCACCGATGACCACCGGAACGTGCCACTTGCGCGGAAGTGCCAATAAGGGACCCAGCAGTGCGGCGGCGCAGATCAAGGCCAGAACCGGAAATGTCATGAGCAGGGCCACGCGCGGCTGGCCAAACATTGCTGTTCCATGTGCTCATTGTGCACGGCGGACGCGTTTTGCCAAAGGGGGCAGGCCGTGATGCTAGAGCAGGACACTTCCCTCGATGCACTTGGTGACGTGTCCACCAACCCAGATCGCGTCGTCATCGATGTCGATGTGCACCCGCCCTTCCCTGCCGAGAACGGTTCCCTGAGATGCCACATAGTTTTGGGGAGCCATATTGGTGTCGTTCATCCACCGGGCCAAGCCCGCGTTGAGGCTTCCGGTAACCGGGTCTTCCCAAACGGCGTCGCCGCCGAAGAACGCGCGCACCTCGAACTGAGTCTCGGATTCGGGGCCGTAGGGGCCAACAACGCCGATTTCTAGGTCATCCAGCAGCCCGGGATCTGGGCGCAGGGCCAGGACCTGCTGTGCAGACGCCAATCTGATGCCCATCCAGCGAGGTCCGTTGACGATCCACGAGGAGTCGAGGATATCCGCGCGCTCAATGCCGAGAACACTGGCAACTCGCCGCAACCGTGCTTCTTCGATGGGCTCGTAACGAGTGAGGGGCGGCGCCTCGAAGGCCAAGCGGTCATCCGTAACGCGGACCGGAACCAGGCCTGCCGCGCATTCCTGCAGGATCACGCCGCCAGCTCCAACCGTTCCGCCCGACTCCAGCCAGGCTCTCGCCGATCCGAGTGTGGGGTGGCCGGCGAAGGGCAGTTCCTCACTCGCCGTAAAAATTCTGACGCGGTAGTCAGCCCGTGGATCTTCCGGAGCCAACAGAAACGTGGTCTCGGCGAGGTTGGTCCAGTTGGCGAACTGCTGCATGTCCGCCGTACTCAGGCCATCGGCGTCATGAACCACGGCAAGTGCATTCCCACGGTACGCCGTCGCTGAGAAGACATCGACCTCGCTGTATCGGCGCGACTTCATCACGGAGTTAGAGAACGGGGTCGATGCTCAGCACGGCGAGGAAGCCGCGGCCGGAAATTTCCGGGGCAGCGTCCGAGCCCACCACCGTGTCAAACTTGCCCAACGCCTCGGCGACGGGCGCGGGGGAGGAGGCTCCGGCGTCGTCCGTTGTTGCGGGAGAAACGGTGGCCGAGCCCTGCAGCAGCACGGCAAACTGGTCGGCGAACACCGGGTGCGGGCGCTTCTTGGACAGCTCGATAATGGCGGCGTAGCCCTTGAACGCGCCGCGCCGGGTCATGAGGTTCAGGTCCTTCAAGGTGCCGGTGGGCAGGGCTGCGGAGGTCTCGGAATCGCCGGAAAAGCGGAACGGGCGGAACTTTTCGAGGGCCTGCTCGGCGCCGTCGACCGTCAGTGCAATGAGCTCGCCGTCGACGATCGTGATGATCCGGTCAACGCCGGGCATGGGCGAGAACGGGCCGGCCTTGGCCACCTCGGCGAGGCTGACGCGCCAGTCCCAGTTCTTGGTGTCCGGGCCGGCCGCAATCTGCCGCGTGACACCGCCGCCGTTGGCCCAGGGGGTTGACTTGAGCGAGGCGTAACGGATGATTTCCACTATTTTTCGTCCTCATTCTTCACGCTGTACACGTGCAATCGTTTGGGATCTGACGGCCGACGGCGGAGCTTGCGTTTGTAGTACGACCAGCCTCCCGTGATAGCTAGGGAGACGGCGAAGGCCAGCACGATCTTGATCGGCAGGTTGGTTCTGACAAAGGTGAGCACCAAAATCATGGCTGCGAAGCTGGCGAAGTTGACGATGATGTCCAGCCAGTCGGTCTTATTACGCATGGGACAAGCTTACGCGGCGCCAGGATCCGAATGTGGCGCCAGCCTTTTTAGCGATAGCTACTCACGAAGGGCTGGTTGCTTGGCACGATTTCCTTGCCGAGTGGCATGAGGGAAATCGGGATCATCTTCAGGTTGGCAATGGCCAGGGGGATGCCGATGATGGTGATCGCCATGGCAAAGGCCGTGGTGACGTGGCCGATCACGATCCAGATGCCGGCAACCAGAAGCCAAATGACATTTCCCAGCGTGCTGGCGATGCCCGTGCCGCCGGGCTTATCCACCACGGTACGGCCAAAGGGCCAAAGTGCGTATCCGGCGATGCGGAACGAGGCGATTCCCCACGGGATCGTGATGATAAGAATGCAGCAGAGAATTCCAGCCGCGAAATAGCCCAGGGCCAGCCAGAAACCGCCAAACACGAGCCAAATGACGTTCAGAATAGTCTTCATCATTCCATTCTGCCCTGCCAAGATGGGGAGCGCCTCAGGGATGCCCCTGAAAACACCCTGAACTAGGTTTCCTCTCAGTCCCTCACCATTCGCCGGTGCTAGGCTGATTTGCACCACCATCACTTCCAAAACTGCAAGGAAACCGGCAATTCCATGGACTTCGGAACCGTCTTTTTGATTCTCATGCTGGTCGTCATTGCCATTGTTTTGGGTGTGGCCATCACCCTTGGCGTCCTCATTTACCGCGGCGCCTTGAGCCTTGCGAAAATCTCCAAGCCGAAGATTGAATCGGCCAAACGCAGCGCGCTGAAGGTCCGCGCCGAGTCCAGCACAGGCCCGGTTGCCGAGATATTGAAGCAGCGCGTTGCTTTGCAGGACGCGCTCGAGGCCACACGCCGCTCCCTCGGTGTGGCCCAGTCGACCGGGCAGTACACGGGCAATCTCGAGTCCATTTTCAACACGCTCCAGCAGACCGGAACGGTCATGGACCATCAGCTGTTGGTGGCGCAGCAGGAGCCAGATCGCGCCGTGCAGGCCCTGTACGCGAAGACCCTCGGTGTTCAGGTTGAGCAGATCACCCAAACCGCCTTGGGGGTCCGCAACGCGCTCGCCAGCGCCGCTGCTCCCGCTGGCGATGTCGACATGAAGGACCTCACCCGCACGCTCGAAATCGAGGCCACCATGCTCAAGAACTGGTCCACAACGTATACGGATCTCGGCCAGGACTAGGCCATGAGTTTCCTTGCCCGGATGTTCGGTTCCAAATCTTCCACTGTTAAGCGTTCCCCCGCTCAGTACGACGCCGGAGCCTCCTCGCGCGAACAGCTCACGTTGTCGGATGCGCAGCGTAAGCAACAGTCCGCTGTGCAAAAGATGCGTCGCGGGGTTGCCGATGTTTCGGTGAGTCGGCAGCGGCTGGACCTTCAAGCCGCCGATCTCCAGCAGGCCATGGGTGCGTTGGCGGAACAAGCGAAGAAGTCGGAGTCTTCCGGCGATTGGGCAGCGGCCCAAACTGCCATGAACGGCCACCTGATCATGGGGGAGCAGTTGGGGGATTTGATCTCGCAACGCGACGCCCTGTGGGAACAGGAAACCATGCTGATCGCCGCACTAACCCAGCTCCAGGCAAGGGTCAGCGGGTTCAACGTCACGGTGGAAACCCTCAAGGCGGCGCATACTGCGGCCGGCGCCGATCATGCCATCGCCAAGGCGTTAAATGACCTCGACGACAAAAACGGCCAAGGCAAATAACCCCAACTACCGATCCTCGCTCACATACGGGGCACTTTCTGCGGACGCTCGCTCGGTCGGCAAGAGAACGCTGCCGGCGAAGCTCCGTACCTGAGCGAGGGTTCTGGAAAACAGGCCCGTAAGTGAGCGAGGGATGAGATTGGGGGTTCAGTTCTCCGCGACGTCACCCGAGGCAACGTCAAAGGTGAAGGAACGCTCTGCCGTGTCAGTTCCTGCCTTCACTGTGAAGGAAAGGACGAGCGTGCCGAGTGCAACGTCGGCGTCCGTCAACGTATAGCTGCTCTTGAATCCGCGGGTGGCGCCTGCGTCGAGCGATTCCGCGTCCAGCACCGTCTCAGAGACGAGTCCTGCCGCCAGGGAGACCGCGGCCGATGGCGTGAATTCGGAAGCAGCGATCCGTCCTGAAAACGCCAGAACGTCGCCGGCCTTGTATCCGGCCATGACGGGCCCGTAGTTCAGGTCCTGTGATTCCCTGTTGGACAACACCTGTGGGGCATCCTCGGAGTAGCCCTGGCCAACTTCCTTCCATGCGGAGGGATCCCAATCGCCATCCGTCTGGCTCAGCACGAAACTCTCGCCCACGCTCTCCCACACGGCTGGGCGGCCAGGGGTGATCGAACGCAACACCACGCATAAGCTGACGTTGCCCGCGAAGGAGGTTCCGGCGTCGTGCGTCAAAGAGGTAGTCGGTGAGGCCAACAAGTCCTCCGGATCGACCGCGACAAACACGATCTCCTGGTAGCCCTGACGTTCGTAGAGCACGCCGATCCGGCCATCGGGCAGGCGGGCGGCGGTGGAATATTCGCTACTTCCAGCGCATAGTACGACGGCGAATGGCCACGTTGCGCCGTTATCTTGCGAGAGCTTCAGGAGGGTGTTGCGGCGCAGGAGGGAATCATGATTGTGGGTGGCCATGAGCCAGCTCGCGGTCTCGGGGGTGGCCAGAACGGTGACATTGGGCAGGCCGTCGAAGCGCGCCACGGAGCCGTTGTCGCTGGGATCGGGCAGCTCGAGGTGTGGTTGCGCGGGGGAGTAGGACTGGCCGCCGTTGGTGGACACCGCCGTGAGCCGGTGCGGGGTGGCGCGCGAATGCATCAGCAGCGTGCCGTCCGCGAGGCACACCACCTTGTTCTCGTTGGCGCCCGCGATGAATTCACCCAAGGTCCAGCTCTCACCATGATCGTCACTATAGGCACTGGCGGCCTTGATCTCACCACGGTGCAGGAGCACAAATTGCTGCACCAGGCGCCCCTTGAACGGGCCGACATGAATCTGGATGCCCGCGCCCGCGGCCGCGAAAAGACCCGTCACGCCGTCGATCTTGAGCATGGCTGTGAGGCGGCGGTGTTGCCAGGTGGCGCCGTCGTCATCGGAAAAGCTGAGGTCGGCGTGCTGGATGGCGTCCTCATTGCCCAGGCCCTCGACAGCCTCGAAGAAGCCCGCATGCGTTCCGGCCGCGTGGAACATGAAGATCCGGTGGGTGTCCGTGTCGATCAGCAGGCTGGGATCGCCGTAACCATCCAGTCCGGTGCCCGTGCGGACCGTTTGCTGAGGTTCCCAGGTGACGCCATTATCGGTGCTGCGGCGCAGGAGCAGGTCAATCGGATTGGGTAGATCGTCCAGATTGGGTCGGCCATCGTAGGCGGCAAGAAGGGTGCCGCGAGGGGATACGGCAAGGGCCGGAATACGGTACTGGCGGTGGCCGGCAATGCCTCGGCGGGCAAGAACCTGTTCAGAGGAGGCAAGGGGATTGATCACACGATGAGTTTAGCGCCGATTCGGCCGCCGATCCGGGCCCCGCGCTACGCCCACACCGAATCAGATCCAGCCCTGCTGCCAAGCTTTTTCGGCAGCGTCGTGCCGCGAAACGGCGTCAAGTTTCATCATGGCCGAGGACAGGTAGTTACGTACAGTTCCGGGCGCCAGATGCAACGCCTCGGCGATTTGGGCCACGCTGGTCGTTGACCGGCTATACCGAAGTGCGTCCAGTTCCCGGTCCGTGAGCGGGCAACGCTCGGCGGTCAGGGCCGTCGCGGCAATTTCCGGGTCAATGTAGCGCTTACCGGCCGCCACATCACGGATGACATGGGCCAGATCCTCCGCCGCCGTGGACTTCGGGACGAACCCTGACACCTTCGACGCCAGCGCTCGCCGCAATACTCCGGGCCGGGCATGGCGGGTCACGATGATGACGCGGGTATTAACAGTGGCGAGAATACGTGCGGCGGCCTCTAAACCATCGGCCCGCGGCATCTCAAGATCCAGCAGGCAGATATCAGGTTGGGTAGCTAAAGCCAGCTCGGCGGCCGTGACGCCATTGTCTGCGCTCGCCACGACCTCGATGTCCGGTTCCAGACCTAGGAGTGCCTCGAGGGCGCCGCGGATGAGGTGTTCGTCGTCGGCTATTAGGAGGCGAATACGCCGTGGTTCACTCACGCGAGAGTTCCTTTGGTGGGGACGGAGGCCTGAAGTTCGAAGCGTTCGGCGTTCATGGTTATTTCAAGTTTTCCACCCAGGGCTTCGACGCGTTCGCGCAGCCCGGTGATTCCGTTGCCGGAGCTCGGCTGGCTTGCTGCCGGTCCAGATACGCCGTTGTTGCTGATGGTGAGCGTGCAGCAGTCCGCCGTCGTTACCAGGGCCATGGCGGCATGCGTGGCCTCGCTGTGCCGGAGGATATTAGTGGTGGCCTCACGCGCGATCATGGCCAGCGCATTGCGGGCCGCCGGGCTGCTGGGCAGTGGGTCAAGCGTGAGTTCGCAGTGCGCCCCGGCAGCGGAAAGAACCTCGCGCGCATTTTCCAGTTCGTTCTCGAGCACTGTCTCTCGATATCCCGATACGAGCGAGCGGGTCTCCTCGAGCGCCTGCTTGGCAATGAGCCGCGCCTCGTGAATATGCTCGCGGGCGGCGTCGGGATTCCCCGCGAGTAGCCGCTCGGCGAGCTCCGATTTCAGGGCGATGACCTGCAGATGATGCCCCTGGATGTCATGGAGATCCGCGGCAAAGCGCAGCCGTTCCTGCGCGACGGCGAGTTCGGCAGCGAGGAGCCGATGCCTGTCCAACTCCACGACAATCCCCCACCACCACAGGCTGCTCAGTATGAGGAGGGGCATGCCTGCCGCATAGACAAGCAGCATGCGTGTTCCCGGATTATCCGGAAGGTCATAGTGCGCACCGTTGATCAGTGAGTAAATGAACGGATGCAGTAGGGACACAACGAGCCCCGCACCCAGAACCGTCATGCGTGGTCGGAGTGGAAGCAGACAGGCGATGAGGGTGATGCCCAGCCACAAGGGAAGAGCCCACATCAGTGTGTCGGCCGGCGCAAACAGACCCAGGAGCCACACCAAAAGTGCCGGGACAAGAAGGGCCGTGGTCCATAGCGGGCGAGGAAGCCCGCCGCCCAGTCCGGCGCGGAGGAACCAGCAGTAGCGAATTTGGGGGACAACAGAGGCAAGGAGGCTCAGTACGAGAAGGCTCGAGACGACGTCGTACTGGGCATTGAACGACTCGACGGCCAAGCTCAGCAGCGTGGCATCGAGAACCACAAGGACAAAAACGATGGAGCCCAAGGTGTAGGTCCAGGTGGTGCGCACGCTACGACCCGGGGCTGCGGATGGGCGCGGAATTTCAGGGGAGATAGCGGGCATATCGCCCAGTCTAGGGCAATGACATTTGTCATGGACGGGCATGCGAAAGTGCCCGAGAAGCCATGACGGCAGGACACTACGCGGCGTGCTGGCAGGGCGGCAGGATTGAATTATCAACGTTCCCTGCCCCTGAAAGTAGCTCTCATGATTGAATCTCTGCAGTCCTTCGCCGCCTCCCTCCCTGCAATGCTGCAGTGGGTGGGCGTGCTGCTTGTCGCGGGAATTCCTTTTGTGGATTCCTACTTTGGTGCGGTGATCGGGGTGGTTATCGGCCTGAATCCTGCGCTCGCCATTGGGGTTGCCGTGGTGGGCAATGTGATCTCGATGCTGCTCTTTGTGTTTGGCACCCACAAGGTGCGGAGCAAGGTGTCCGCCGGTAAAACCGTGAAGGAGCTTTCGCCGCGTCAGCAAAAACTACGCACGGCGTTCGATAAATATGGCGTGGCAGGCGTGAGTCTGGTCGGCCCGGCCATCCTGCCGAGCCAGTTCACCTCGGTCGCCATGGTGTCCTTTGGAGCTCCAAAGAATGCCGTCATCCTGTGGCAGGTCATCGCCATCATTATCTGGGGTACCGCGTTCGGCGTGGCCGCTTCGCTGGGCGTCTCGCTGGCCCGCTAGCTACGTGGGTCGGCTATTCGACGGTGATGCCCAGGTGCACGGCCAGAATGGGGGCCAGTAGGCCCAGCTGGTAGTCGTCAATCACGACGCCGGACATGGAACCGACGCCGTTGAGCGTACGGAATTCGGTGGTGCGCAGATCGAGATCCTTCAGCGTCGCCTGCTGTAGATCGAGGGTTCCGATCCGGCAGTTCTTCAAGGCCATGCGGGTGATCTTCGCGCCGCCAAGGTCCAGCTCGCCGATGATGCAGTCGCTGATCTGCAGGTCAATGATCTTGGACGAGCGCAGATTCAGGAAGTCGATTTTCCCGCCGTCGATCCGTACCGACTGCCAGCTGCTGTCATAAAGTTCTGCCGATCCCCAGCGCGGTGAGGTGATCTCGGTGTCGCGCCAGCTGGTGCGGGCGCCCTTCATGATCGGGGCGAAGCTGTCGTTGAGAACCGTGCCGCGGAACCGCACACCACGCAGCTCTGTGTCGTTGAGCGTTGGCCCGTTGAGCTCGCACTCCAGGAAATCTGTTGAGGTCAGATTGGCTTCATCAAAAGCGGTCCGGTTAAATTGCTGACCGTCATACGTCTCACCCGGGCCGAAGAATGCGTCATCGTTCTCCGCAAGATCGTGCAGGTCAAGGGGAGTGAGACGGGGAGCGCGGGGTTCATTCTTCGAAGCCATGTCCCCAGAGTATCGGGCTGCGGTGACATCGAAATTCTGATAACCATCGGCGGTGTTGGTCAGTCGTCGAAGATAATGCTCAGCCCAGAGGTATAGGCAGGGCCGGTGGCGGCCGGGGGCGCCAGCGGCCTTGGTGCGGTTCCGGCAGACCAGGTTCGTGTTGCCCGAAAACTGTAGCCGTCCTGGGCGGCCATTTCCCAGTCAAATTCCACCGCTTGCCCGGCCTGCAGCGCACGGTAGCCGGGCATGGCGAGGTGTGAATAGTGGACCCAGCAACCACCGGGGGTCTCGTCCGAATCCACGATGCCCCAGCCCTCGTCGTCGTACCACAGACGAACAATTCCCAAGGTGACCATGGCGCCAGCCTAAGGGAAATGCGGTGGACCGGCTAGGCCACCCGCTCCACAACCTGGAAACGCTGCAGGACCACCAGGCTGTCGTCATCCACAGTAAATTCCGGGTCCCCCATGGCCTCGCGCATCTCGGCGGAGTGCCAAAATTCCTCATGTCCGGCCCGCCATTGCGCCACCGAGGTGTGGCCTTCGCCCTCGTCGATGGCGTGCTGCAGATCAACATCTGCCAGCCGGACTGTGCGGACCTCGGTCACTTCGATGACGGCGACACCCTTTCCAGCGGAGTCAACCACCAGCTCCCTGCCGCCAACGTAAGGCAGGCCTTCCTCTTCGATCTCATACTCAATAAGGGTCGCGGTGGTGGACGTCTTGGAACCATCGAGAATCGCGCCGACCAATTGATCGCGCAGTGGTCCTGGGAACGCAAACTCGGAAACCGGCAGTGCGCTGTAGTCAGTCATGGAATCAGCCTACTAGTCACCTTTTTGGCACAATCGTTCTAATTCATCGCTCAGGTTTTGCTGCGCCTGCGCAGCCCAAAGCTCACGCCCCTTATGTGTGTGAAACATCGGCTCCAGGGCGAGCAATTGACGCACGACGGCGGCGCGCCCCTTGCTAAAGTCGCTCTCGGACACGTGGGCGTAGTCCCGGCGAACGCCAGTAATGTAGCGGGAATACTCGCTCGGCGCCGACCCAAGGATGGCGAGGTCGGCATCGCACAGGAGGTGCCCGGCGTCGTCCTTGGGGTCGGGGGAGTGGGTGGCCGTCAGTCGCACCAACCGTGCCACCTCACCGACTTCCATGGCGGGAACCAATCCTTCAAGGCTCAGTTGTGCCAAAACAGCCGAGTCCTCTTCGTCGCTGGGCCTGCCGTTGTAGACGGCGTCGTGAAACCACGCCGCCAGCGCCACGGCTCGGGGTACGGAGCGGCTGGTCAACAGCTCAAGTGCCTCCAAAACCGCCAGGAGATGGGTGGCCGAGTGGTAATTCCGGTGGGGCTCGTTCCAGCGGCTCAGCAAGGATGCGCCCAGCTCCACTTGGCCGGGAAGAAGCGCATCCCAGCGGAGCTCCAAAACAGAACCGACTGACTTGACTCGGTATTTGGCTTTGATACGCAGGCCGGACGCAACCAGGGTCCGGGCCAGTTCCTTGCCGGAAAGGGGCACGGCGCCCGCTGCAACAAGATCCCCGTAAATGCGCTCCGGAACGTCGTAATGATCAAGGTCAAAGGCCCGCTCGGCAACCCCATTGGCCGCAGCGAAAGCATGCAACTCATCCACAGACGTGTCTGAAATCAGGTGGGAAAAGACGGTTCCGTGCGCCGGCCAAAAGGGCGGATCGATGAAGATCATGGCCTTAGTGTAGGCGGATGTTCCCCGGGAGGCCGTCCTGCGAATATGACCTGCCGGTCCAGCGCGCATAGACTCGTTTGAGTTCAACACATCAAGCGAAAGCCAGTGGCAGTGCGAAACGAAGACTCCTCAGTTCAGGCAACGTTCAATGGGATCGCCAGGCGCTATGACCTGATGAATAGGCTCATGACGCTCAATTCGCACGCGCGCTGGTGCAAGGAAGTCGCCACATTCGCCACCTCCGGCCATGGGCGTAGTTACCTTGATCTGGCGACGGGTACGGGCGTTATTGCCCGGGCAATCCGTAAGCTGAGCCCCGAGAGCACCATCATTGGTGCCGATTTTTCCGAGTCCATGCTTGAGATGGCTCGCACTATAGAAGGTAACGAAAGCATTGATTGGCAGTTTGCTGACGCCCATGAATTGCCTTTCGAAGACAACGCGTTCGACGGCGTGACCCACGGCTACCTGCTTCGGAACGTCAGCGATCTTGACCAGGTTTTGAACGAACAATTCCGCGTCCTCAAGCCCGGCGGCGTCGTTTCCGCCCTTGAATCATCTCCTCCACGCGGAGTCCTTGCCCCGTTCATTCGTCTTGGCATGAAAGTTGTGATTCCCACGCTTGGGACACTCATTGGCCGAGACCGCCCCGCTTATCAATACCTGGTCGATTCCACGCTCGGATTCCTGAGCCCGGAGGCCCTTCGGCTCAGATTTGAACAGGCTGGCTTCCAGAACGTTCAGGTGACGTCCAAGTTCATGGGCACCAACATGATCTGGACCGCCCGCAAGCCCGGCTAAGCGAACGCTAGAGCTCCCGCTCCGCATAAACTCCCAGGGCATCGCGTACAAAAGAGGCACCCTCGGTGCCGCCGTAGTTGGCCCCAAAGCGGGGATCGGCCACATACATTTCTGCCAGACCCAGCACGTAGCCACGCGTGTCACCCTCAGGTGTCGAAGCCGGAGTGCCGGGAATTGACCCCAACCACTCAACGTGGCGACGGGCCAGGTCCTGCGCGGCCGTAGAGTCCGGTGAAACGCCACTGGTGAAGGCCGCAATCCAACCCCGGCCGAGGGACGCAACGCGACCCTTCCAGTCTGCCTGTTCCGAGGTGTCCATGGCGCGCCACCACGCGTCACTGCGCGCGTAGGCGTTCTTGCCCCACCGCTGTTCCACCTCATCCTTGTATTGCGTGTGGTCAAAGCCGTCAAGCATGTCTTTTGCCATGATCTTTTCTCCTTCCATTTCTGCTTCGATAGTCTTTTCCCCCGACGCAATCAACCGGGCAATCCGGTCCTGCTCCCTGCGGAGCCACATGACATGTGTCTGCAGCGCCGCTGCCGGAGATTTTTCCCGGTCCAAAACCGATGCAATCTCAGGCAATCCCAACCCGAGTTCACGTAACAATAGAATCCGTTGCAACCTTATGAGCGCAGACTGGTCGTAGTGCCGGTATCCGTTGTTCGCAATCCGGCTCGGCGGCAACAATCCAATGGCGCCATAGTGTCGCAGAGTTCGGCTCGTGGTGCCGGCCAGGGCGGCGATCTGCTGGATTGGCCAGTCCACCACGGGCTCGTATGTGTTCATAGAATCAACGGTAAAGGGTGACGCAACGTCAATGTCAAGGCCGGATCTCGACACCTGGATCTCGACAGGCTCGATCACCGGGCCACCCGATCGCCGGGGTCGGAATAGGATCCCGGCATGCAAAGTTGAGCGTAGTAGACTCAACTTAGGAGAGAGCGAGCCATCGCCCTCCCAGACAGCCAACGAAAGGACCTCTCTTGGACGCCAAATTCACCACGAAGAGCCAGGAGGCTCTTTCCGCCGCCGCCATGAACGCCTCGACCGCCGGAAACCCAACGGTTGAACCCGCGCACCTGCTCAAAGCACTCATGGATCAGCGTCAGGGTGTTGCCGTTGCCCTGTTGAAGGCCGCCGGAGTCGACCCAGATGAGGTCAGCGTCGGTGCCAGCGCAGCCATTCGCACCCTCCCGTCGTCGTCCGGCACCTCGGTGGCCCAGGCCCAGCTCAGCAGAAACACGTTGATGGTGGTGCAGGCCGCGCAGCAGGCCGCCGAGCGTATGGGGGACAGCTACGTTTCTACGGAACACCTGCTTTTGGGCTTGGCAGGCGACGCCGGAGCAACAGGAGGCGCCCTACGCCAAGTAGGTGCCACTCGGCAGGCGCTCGATGCCGCGCTGCCTTCCGTGCGCGGCGACGGCAAGGTCACCACGCCCGATCCCGAGAACACTTTTGAGGCGCTGGCAAAGTTTGGCGTGGACATGACGGCCATTGCCCGCACCGGCAAGCTTGATCCGGTGATCGGGCGTGACGCCGAAATTCGCCGGGTCATCCAGGTGCTCAGCCGTCGTACCAAAAACAACCCTGTCCTGATCGGTGAGCCTGGCGTGGGCAAGACAGCCGTGGTTGAGGGTCTGGCTCAGCGCATGGTGGCCGGAGATGTGCCAGAATCACTGCGCGGAAAGACGCTCATCAGCCTTGATCTGGCCTCGATGGTGGCCGGCGCAAAGTACCGCGGCGAGTTCGAGGAACGCCTGAAGGCAGTGCTGGAGGAAATCAAGGCCTCGGACGGCCAAATAGTCACGTTCATCGATGAGATCCACACGGTGGTGGGTGCCGGAGCCGCTGAGGGTTCCATGGACGCGGGCAATATGCTCAAGCCCATGCTGGCCCGTGGCGAGCTGCGCCTGATTGGTGCCACCACGCTCGATGAGTATCGCGAAAACGTTGAAAAGGACCCGGCCCTAGAGCGCCGCTTCCAGCAGGTCTTCGTGGGCGAGCCCAGTGTTGATGACACGATCGGCATCCTGCGTGGCCTCAAGGAACGCTACGAGGCTCACCACAAGGTTGCTATCGCCGACTCCGCGCTCGTTGCGGCCGCAACGCTCTCCAACCGCTACATCAGCGGCCGCCAGCTGCCGGACAAGGCCATCGACCTGATGGATGAGGCGGCCTCGCGGTTGCGCATGGAGATTGACTCCGCCCCGGAGGAGATCGACCAGCTGCGCCGCGCCGTGGATCGGCTGACCATGGAGGAACTGGCACTCACTGGCGAAAGCGACGCGGCATCCATCGAGCGTTTGGAGGCCCTGCGCGCAGATATGGCCGATAAAAAGGAAGAGCTGGCCGGCCTCAACGCCCGTTGGGAAGCAGAAAAGGCCGGACTGAATCGGGTGGGCGATCTGAAGGCCAAGCTCGATGAGCTGCGTTCCATCGCGGACAAGGCCCAGCGCGACGGCGATCTGGAGCTGGCCTCCCGTGTGCTGTACGGGGAGATCCCGGGGCTGCAGCACGAGTTGGAGGCCGCGGCAGCTGCTGAGGAATCCGCGGACAAGCCAGAGCTGATGGTGGCTGAGGAAGTCACGGCGGACGACATTGCCGAGGTCATCTCCGCCTGGACCGGTATTCCGGCCGGTCGCATGCTCCAAGGTGAAAGCCAGAAGCTGTTGCAGATGGAGCAGGTCCTGGGTTCGCGCCTGATCGGCCAGTCCAAGGCTGTTACTGCTGTGTCCGACGCCGTTCGCCGCGCCCGGGCGGGTATCAGCGACCCGGACCGGCCTACCGGCTCGTTCTTGTTCCTTGGCCCAACAGGCGTGGGCAAGACGGAGTTGGCCAAGGCGCTCGCTGATTTCCTCTTTGACGATGAACGCGCCATGATCCGCATCGACATGAGCGAGTACTCCGAGAAGCACTCTGTTTCCCGGCTTGTCGGCGCCCCTCCTGGATACGTGGGCTACGACGAGGGCGGGCAGCTCACCGAGGCCGTGCGCCGTCGGCCATATTCGGTGGTCCTGTTGGATGAAGTCGAGAAGGCGCACCCGGAAGTCTTTGACATCCTGTTGCAGGTGTTCGACGACGGCCGGCTCACCGACGGGCAGGGCCGCACAGTTGACTTCCGCAACGTCATCATCGTGCTGACTTCCAACCTTGGCTCACAGTTCCTGGTGGATCCGTCACTGACCGAGGACCAGAAGCACAAGGCCGTCATGTCCATCGTTGAGGCGTCATTCAAGCCCGAGTTCCTGAACCGCCTCGACGAGATCGTCATGTTTGATGCGCTCAACGTCGAAGAGCTGTCGAGGATCGTTGACCTGCAGGTGCAGTCGCTGGCGGCCCGCCTGTACGAACGGCGCTTGATGCTTGAGGTGAGCGACGCGGCGAAGGCGTGGCTGGCCCTGACGGGTTACGATCCTGCCTACGGTGCCCGTCCGTTGCGCCGGCTGGTGCAGCGCCAAATCGGCGACCGTTTAGCCAAGGAGATCCTGGCTGGCGCCATCACCGACGGTGACACGGTTCTGGTGGACACCTCCGCCGATTTTGACGAGCTCGGCATGGACTCAACTGCCAGCGCCGGATTGACCGTGCTCCGGAAGTAATCCAAAAAATAGCGATGGCCTGGCTGCTCAAGAATCAAGTCTTGAGCAGCCAGGCCATCGCTATTTTGCTACTGGATTAAGTCTGATTCCAAAGGGTTGCCGTCGCGGGTGTCGTGGACCATGCAGTCGACCCTGCGATCGTCCTTCTCGCTCCACGTGGTGTCCGACGGGTAAGCCGTAGTTTGCTTCAGGGTGCTGATGTCTGAGGCCTCGGACGTGAATGTGACGCCTTCACACACCTCCACGGCCTTGGCCTTGAGTGCCTCGAGGCCGGGGAATTCATCCGCGTCTTCGTAGTAAAAAGTACCCACCAGCTGGGCGTTGTGCGGTGAACTGCACAAGACGACGTCGGCCGGGTTGGACTGGTCCTTGAAATCTCGCAGGCAGTCGCCGTCGAGCCAATCTAAGGGCGACAGCTCTGCCAGGATCAACCCGTCCTCGGGATCTCCCTCGGCCGCCGCGGTGGCTTCCGGGTCTTGTTCGGCGCTGGGCTCTGCGGCCTGAGACTCTGCAGTCTGAGACTGCGATGAAACGACCGGACCGGTATTGGGATCCAAATTCTTGACATTGCCCAGGATGAAACCAACCAGCAACCAGATGAAGAACACGAGGAGGCCAAGTCCGAGAACGGCGGCGCCGAGGATGATAAACAGCTTCTTCTTTGCTGAGGCGGACATTCCTCCGCCACCCTGACCGCCGGAACCGCCGGAACCTCCGGGGCCAGTGGGGAAACCGGGTCCCTGAGGTCCACCGGGGTATCCGCCACCGTTGGGTCCCTGCGGGCCGCCTGCTCCGGGAACCGGCGGAATGCCGGGCGAACCAAATTGTGCTGGGGCACCCCAATTCTGGTGTGTGCCCTGCTGGGGTGTTCCGTGCGGCGGTGTGCCCTGCTGGGCCGACGCTCCATAGGGTGGCTGGCCGCTTGCTGCAGCTTGACCGAATGGCATCGGACCGCCATTGCTCGGCTGGCCGGGCGCGGCGGGCTGGCCGTATGGTTGCGGTGAACCGTAAGGCGGCTGGCCTGCAGCGGCGGGCTGCCCTGAAGTGTTCGTTTGACCCAACGGGGCCGGGGCGCCGTAAGGGGCTTGTGCGCCTGGCTGCGCAGATTCCGAACCTGCAGTGTTTACCTGAGGCGACGCGGTCGTTGGGGCGCTATCTGGCTGACGCTCAATCGGCACAGTGGCTTGTTCTGCTGTCAGCGACTCTGCTGCCAAAGCTGCTGCCGCTGCGGTTTCTTCATGGCCGCGTGCAATTTGAGCAGGCGACTGCCACTGCCCGGCCTTTGGCTTCCAAGGAGTAGCGGACTGCTGCCACGGTGTTTCCGGGCGGCGCCAACCATGATCGTTGACGGCCTGCGGTGCCACTGTCGGAGCTGGAGGAACAACGGGTGAAACTGGAGCTTCTGGCGCACCAGATGCTTCAGATGCCTCAGGAGCTTCAGGAGTTTCGGGAGCCGTTGGCGGTTCGGGCGCAGACGCAGGTGGCATCGTCGGTTCAGACGGCTCAGAGGGTGCCGGGACGCCCACGGCAGTCCCGCCGTCGTGCCGTTCTGGGGCTTTCTGCTCAGTTACAGGCAGTTCCTGCGGTGTTTCCGAGGGCGCCTGCTCGGGGTCCTGCGCTGCACTTTCCTGCGCTGCGCTCTCCTGCACTGCAGTTTCCGGGACAGCGGGCGGAGCCGCGGGTAGATCCGGGATCGCCGGATCTACCGTTGCCGCGGACCAAGGGTTGGTGGCCACGGGTGGCTTGGTGAAATCGGTACGCATGACGGTCTCGGCGCTGTCCCAATCGATGGGTTCTTCCGGGCTCACAGCTTCGTCGGACGCGGGAGTGGCAGCTGATTCGGTGAAGGGCGCCGAAACGCCCTTGGACACAAGCTCCGCTTCATGGCCAACGCGCGCGGCCTCGGCTTCGGCAGCCTCAAGGTCAACGCTCTCGGCCACATCCTCACTTATTTCTGCGACACCAAGCTGCGGCTCGGCAAATTCGTAGTCAGAGCCGGAAATATCCGGTTCCAGAGTCTGCTCCGGCAGCTCGACGTTCTCAGTCGGAGGGCTCTTCTCGGCGCCCTGATCGTTGGCGTTGCTGCTCTCGTTCATGGGCCTGACCTTCCGTGCTGCGCCGGATTCCGCGCAAAAAGTTGTGCTTGTGATGTGGGCTGGACATGTTCGGAATGCACCTGCAGGGCATTCCCAGCTCGCCGTCTACGTGGCGGAAATACTCCGTCTACACGTGACTCTACCGAATATCGGGTCTACGTCGCGGGAAATCCAACGTTTGGCTATGGGCAGAACAACCCATAGTGGGACACGGAAGGTGCAGAACTAATGTAATCTAGGAATACGACAAATTGACCGAATATTCCGGAGCCTCGCTCTTAGCCCGAGCGACCACCTCCGGTCCAAGTGTAAAAGGGGGTCACGCCATGGGGCGCGGCCGTCAAAAGGCGAAGGCAACCAAGCAGGCTCGGGACATTAAGTACTATTCCCCGAGCACTGACTATTCAGCTCTGCAAAAAGAGCTTGGTGGGACTACTCGGCGTGCCCCGAGCCATCACAGCGAACTTCCTGCAGAGCCGGACTATTCGGCATATGACGATAAGTATGCGGATCAGTTTGAAGACGACGACGAAGTGGACTCCCGCCGCATTGGGTAGGACCGCCTAGTTCAATAAACGCAACAAACCCTGCACGACGCGAAAGCGACGTGTGGGGATTTTGTTGTTCCCCAATCGCTCCCTAACCTCGTTCCTCGGCCAGGGTCCCTCGCGATCGTGGCCCCACCCAAATGCTCCCACAGCTCGCAAGCGGGATCGGTGTCATTCTTGCATGACAAGGCTTAACGCACGACGGCGGCCCTCACCAAAAGGTGGGGCCGCCGTCGAACTTCAGAGCTAGGAAGCGTAGTTGCCAACCAGGCGAACCGCGCCGCCGTCGACGCCCTTGGCGCCCTGCGTGTAATCAGTTCCGGTCTTATCGGAATCGGAGGCTTCGCGGGTGACGGTACCCATGACCCATGACGGCAGGCCGCGGGAGTTCAAGCGTTCAACGGCTGCATCGGCGGCGTCGGCCGAAACCACTGCCACCATGCCAACACCGAGGTTCAGGGTGCGCTCGAGGTCGGCCAGCGGCACGTTACCCAGTTGCGAGACAACGTTGAAGATGGACGGCAGGCTCCAGGTGGAGCGGTCCACGGTGCCGATGAGGCCCTGCGGCAGAACGCGTGCCAGGTTGGCTGCGAGGCCACCACCGGTGACGTGGCTGAAGCCGTGAACAGCGCGTTCCTGAGTGACCGGGAGGTAACGGGTCAGATCCAGGCAGTCTGCGGCGTACACGCGAGTGGGTTCGAGGAGTTCCTCGCCCAAGGTGCGGCCGAAATCGGCAACCTGACGGTCCAGGGACCAGCCAGCGTGGTTGATGACGCGCCGAACCAGCGAGTAACCGTTGGAGTGCAGACCCGAGGACGCCATGCCGATGATGACATCGCCCTCGCGAACCCGTTCCGGACCCAGCAACAAATCAGCCTCGACCACACCCGTGCATGCACCTGCGACGTCGTACTCATCAGGAGCCAAGAGTCCCGGGTGCTCAGCGGTCTCGCCACCCACGAGGGCGGTTCCGGCAACCTTGCAGGCGCTGGCAATACCGCGCACAATGTCGGCCACGCGCTGCGGGACAACCTTGCCGGTGGCAATGTAATCGGTCATGAAGAGCGGCTCGGCGCCAACCACGACGATGTCATCGACAACCATGCCCACGAGGTCGTAACCAATCGTGTCGTGGATGTCCATGGCCTGCGCGATGGCAACCTTAGTACCCACACCATCGGTGGAGGTAGCCAGCAACGGCTTCTTGTACGTGAGCAGCTTGGAAACGTCGTACAGGCCGGCGAATCCGCCGAACCCACCTACCACGGACGGACCGTGGGTGGCCTTGACGGCTTCCTTCATCAGCTCAACGGCGAGGTCGCCCGCTTCGGTGTCGACACCTGCACTGGCGTAAGTGATTCCCTGGGGGGTGGAATCGTGGGAGGCGTTGGTCATGGCGTCTCTTTTCTGCGAATGCTTTAAGAACCGTTGGAGGCGGTGCGGTCTTGATCGGTCAGGACAGATTCCAGTTCCGAATCAGGTCCCGGATCGCAACCGGTGGAGGGGGTGGCGTTGCCTGCAGCGGTGCGTTCAAGCAAGTTCTTGCCCAAACGGTCGCTGCTGGGAAGTTCAATCGGGTACGTGCCTGTAAAGCAGGCGGTGCACAGGCGTTCACGCGGCTGCAAGGTGGCGTTGATCATGCCGTCCTCGGAGATGTACTCCAGGGAATCGGCGCCAATTGACTTGGCGATCTCGTCGACGGCTGCACCGTTGGCGATCAGCTCTGCACGTGAAGCGAAGTCGATGCCGTAGAAGCAGGGCCAGCGAACCGGCGGTGAAGAGATCTTCACGTGAACTTCCTTGGCGCCGGCTTCCTTGAGCATGCGCACCACGGCACGCTGCGTGTTGCCGCGGACGATTGAATCATCCACCACCACAATGCGCTTGCCGCGAATAACGGAGTCAAGAGCGCTGAGCTTGAGCTTGATGCCCAACTTGCGCAGCGTATCGCTGGGCTGGATGAAGGTACGTCCAACGTAGGCGTTCTTCACGAAACCATGGGCGAACGGGATGCCGGACTGCTCTGCGTAACCGATAGCGGCCGGCGTTCCGGATTCCGGTACGGGGATGACCAGGTCAGCGTCGTAGTGGCTCTCGCGGGCCAGCTGGCGGCCCATTTCCACGCGGGACTCGTACACGGAACGACCAGCAATCGTGGCGTCCGGACGGGCCAGGTACACGTATTCAAAGACGCAACCGGCAGGCGTGGGAGGAGCGAAGTTCTGGGTGCGCACGCCGTCTTCATCGATGGCGATAAATTCGCCGGGCTCGATTTCGCGGATCAACGTTGCGCCAATGGTGTTCAGGGCGGCATCCTCGGAGGCCACAACCCAGCCACTTTCCAGGCGACCCAGGACCAGCGGGCGAACGCCGTGGGGGTCGCGGGCCGCGTACAAGGTGTGTTCATCCATGAAGACAAAGCTGAAAGCGCCGTGGATCTTGGGCAGCAATTCCATGGCTGTCTCTTCAAGAGAGCGGCCATCGTCGCCACGAAGCAAGGTGGTGACAAGCGCGGTGTCGGTGGTGTTGCCCTGCGCCATCTCACCCGAGGTGGGGGAGCCGTACTTGGCGATGACCATCTCATGCAGTTCTGCAGAGTTGGTCAGGTTGCCGTTGTGCGCCAAGGCGACGGTTCCGCTGCCCGTTGCGCCAAGGGTGGGCTGGGCGTTGGCCCAGTTGGCCGCACCCGTCGTCGAATAACGGCAATGGCCCACAGCCATATGCCCCGTCAGGGTATTCAGTGTGGGTTCGTCAAAGACCTGGGATACGAGTCCCATGTCCTTATACACACTGATCCGCTTGCCATCGCTTGTCGCGATGCCAGCAGATTCCTGACCACGGTGCTGTAGTGAATACAGTCCGTAATAGGTTAGTTTTGCAACCTCTTCACCGGGTGCCCAGATGCCCAGAACGCCACAAGCGTCCTGAGGTCCCTTTTCGCCGGGTAAAAGATCATGGGATAATTTTCCGTCTCCGCGTGCCACGAGAAAATTATCTCATGTAATGGGGCGCACATCCGACCTACTGTGACGTAGCTTAAGTTCCGCTGCTTGAGGGGGTCTGCCTAGGCAGTCTCGGCCCCGGAATTGGATTCATCGTCGGGCAGCGGCTGAGCAACCAGCGTCTTGGCCCGACGCCGGCCCTGTCGGTCAAGGAGCAGGGCAGCCACTGCGCCAAGGCCAACACCCGGTGCGAGCATCAGTACCGCAAACATGCCAAAGACGCTCGAGGTTTCATACTGGTCGTTGGGCGGGAGCGTTAGCGTCATAACGGCCGCGACGACGATGCCAACAATGGCACCTGCGATCATAAACGGGACATACTTCGGGGCGCGACGCACACTGAGTTTGCGCGGTTCTCCGGAAGTGGAATCAGGCTGGGAAGTCATGCTTCAAGGGTACCCGCCCCAGCTGACGGTCCGGCCGGGCGTCCCTTGATGTTCGCTTGTGGTTCGCTAGAAGGTTCGCTAGAAGGGCAGTTCGGCGGAAAGGTCGGCGCGCAATCCCGACGCCGCAACAAGGCCATGTTCGACGGCGTCACCCCAGCTGGTCCCGCCGGTCACCAACGCAAGCCAGGTTCCGGCGTCGCACTCCACCACGTTGGGAGGCGTGCCGCGGGTATGCCGGGGCCCGGCGATGCACTGCGTGACACCGAAGGGAGGAACGCGGACTTCCACGGAATTCCCGGGGGCGCGGGCAGCGAGTTCCTCGAGTGAGTACCGGACAGCCATGGCGGTCACGGGGCGGGAGGAGTCCCCTCCGCGCCATGCGGCAAGTGCGGCGCTTCCCTCGGCGATGTCTATACGACGGCGGGCGGGCATGTAATGGTCCTAGCGGTGAGTTGTGGGTTAGACGAGTAAAGCGCTGACGGCTTGGCCCAAACGCAGGCTGCCGGCCCGGCTATTGCCGCCCATGACCTCTGGCACGATCCTGTCCAGCACTCTGGCCACCTCCGGAATGTCCAGGGCACCGGATGCCGCCAGCAGCGTCAGGCCGACGAGCGAGGCGGCCCGGCCGTTGCCGTCGAGGATCTTCACGGCGACGCTTGCACCGGTTGGGGTTGCCATGGCAAGAACACCTTCGGCACCCATCTTGGCGATGACACCGAGTTCATCCATGACAACTGTGTTGGGTTTTCCGTGACCTTCAACTGCCCAGGGATAATCGAGCATGGACGTAGCAATCGTGGCGGCCCTGGCGTTCGCGTGCTTATCCGACGGCGCCTTGGCGAGCGTGCTGAAGGCGCGTGCCAAGCCGGTCAGTGACACTGCCATGACGGGTGCGCCGCAGCCATCAACACCTGTATGGGCAACCTGTTCGCCGGTGTATTCCTCAAGCACGGTGCGTACGGCTCGCTGCATGGGGTGGTTTGGTTCCAGGTAACCGGCCACGTCCCAACCGTTTTCCGTGCAGGCCCACAGGAATGCGGCGTGCTTGCCGGAGCAGCTCATGGCGAGCTTGGACTTATCCCGTTCGGTGCGGACCATCCAAGCTCGGGCAGTTGAGTCGCTCGGCCACGCGGCGGGGCAGCCGAGGTGGCTTTCGTTCAGACCGGCAGCCTTGAGCATGCCCGCCACAACATCCATGTGTTCAAGGGATCCGGTGTGGCTGCCACAGGCGATGGCCACCTGGGCGCCGCGCAAGGGGACGCCGGACTGCATTGCGGCCAGGGCTTGGAAGGGTTTGGTGGCCGACCGTGGGTAAATCGGGGCCTTGATGTCGCCGAGCTCGGTGACAACTGAACCGTCACCGGCCACCACAACGGCCGAACCGATATGGACGGACTCAACAAATCCGCTGCGTTCCAGAACGGCGAGCTCAACGGCGTCGTACGCCCTGAAAGTATGGATCATGGTGTCATCTTATCCAGAGCTTTACCGCAGGGGCTGTTAGAGGGGCGTGGCAAGGCCGACGGATTCCTTGATGACCAGCTCAACCTCGCCAGCAGGCTTGTCTGCCGCGGCCGCCGTGGCGACGGCGTCGAGCTGTGCCGGGTCAACGAAAATGGTGATCGTGCCGGTTCTCCCATCGGGGATGATCTTGTGGATGGCGGTGGCTTGCTCCGTGGGGAGCGTGGCCTGCCATGCGGCCACCGACTGCAGGGCGGCCTCCAACTGTGCGGCGTCGATCGTCACGAGCTTCGGGATTGCGCCCGCCTGCGTCACGATGGCTGCAGCGGCCTCGGTGGTGACGGCGACGTGCAGTTTGGCCCCCTCAATCCAGGAATCTGCATAGGCGTCACCTAGCTGGGTGCGGAGGGAATCGTTGAGCAAGAGCAATGCGCTGGTCTCCGCCGGGCTGGAACTCTGGGTTGATGGAGTGGACTCCGGGTCCTGCGGGGTGGCGCATGCGCTCATGCCAAGGACTCCTGTCATCGTGGCCGCGAGGACTGCTGCCGCCATTTTCTTGCCGTTCATGATGCCTCCCGTGCTTGCTGTGGGGGTATGGATAAAGCTTAGGCTCAATCGCTTCCGGACCAAATGACAGGAGTGGGTCCCATTCGAGGTGAACGGGACCCACTCCTTTGCCGCTTAGGGTTGAACGTTATTTGCCGGTTTTACTTTGCCGAACGACGGCGGAGCAGGAGGAACGCTGCACCCCCGAGCATCAGCAGGCCGCCGGCTACTCCGAGGAGCAGTGGGGAGCCTGAAACGCCGGTGTTGGCCAAGTCGTTGCCGGCCGGTGCCTTTGCCGGAGCCGTGGTGGGCTCCTGCGTTGCCGGTGCGGTGGTGGGTGCAGGCTTCGGCTCAGCCAAGACCTTGAAGACCGAGGTGGTCGTCAAGGACTCGACACCGTCAACCGTCTGTACGGCCAGGACCGTGTAGTCGCCGGTGGGCAGCTTGGCATCCAAGGTGATGCTCCAGCTTCCGTCAACAACCACGGCGTTATACGCCTTACCGTTGATCGTTACGGAAACCGTTGCGCCTTCAATGTTGCTGCCTGAGATGACGGCTGGACCCCCATTGAACGTGAATTCCTGGCCCTTGGTAGGAGAGGCGACGGCGGGCGCCGCTGGAACCACGTTGAACTTGTTCGTGACTGCTGTGGAATCGTTCCAGTCGGCCAGCGTCTGCTTGGCCGTGACTGTGTAGTTGCCAACGGCCAGACCCGGTGCCACCGTGAATGACCACTTGCCATCGGCGCCAACAACCACGGTTCCGGTGACGTCGCCGGTGAGCTCAATGGTTGCGCCAGCCTTGCCGGTGCCGGTGACTGCGGTGACCGGGGCCGCAACCTTGCCATTGCTGGCGGGAGCCGTGATCGCAGGGGCGGCCAACGTCTCCCTGATGATCTCAACTGAGGCTGTGGTGATTTCCGAGGTGTTGAAACCGTTCTTGGTCTGGAAGGTCACTGGGAACGTGCCGAGCTTGTTGGGGGCTGCAACGCTCCACTTGCCGGTGCCGTCAACGGCCGCTTCTGTGGTTACGCCGTCAATCGTGACGGTCACTGTGGTTCCGGCGGGAACGTCAGAAACGTCAGGAACCGTGCCGGTGTTAGGAACGATACCGGTGATGGCGCCCTTGCGGAAGACCGGAGCCGTAGTGGTGGCCGTCGGGGCTGCCAAGAAGATCTTGACTGAGTAGCCCGCGGTGTGTGCCAAGGCGTCCTTGAGGTCCACTCCGTAGGAGATGACCCCGGGAATTCCGGCGCTGACCATGCCGACCGCGAGGGAACCGGCAATGATGGCACCGCCTGAGTCACCCTGGTTGGCTGTGAGCGCCTTTGAGCCAAAGCCACTGACGCCACGAATATCTTTGAGATCCCCGCCAGGATTGCTGTCGGAGGGGTAGTTTTTCCCGGCAACGAAGAAGTATCCGACCTCGTCGACTTTGGCACAGGACCACCCGGTGGTGCGGCCCGACTTGCAAATATCGGCGCCAAGGATGGCTGTTGAGACACCTGTCACGACGGGACCGGAGTCCTTGGGCGCGGCAGGGGTTTTCCAGTCGGTAACCTGGGGCAACTGGTTCACATCAGGGTTGATGCCGTCAATGACGGAGACGTCGGTGCCGATGTTGCCCAACCCGGTGGTGGGACCGTTCACGTCACCGGTGACAGGGGAATTATTGGGGCCGCCGAACTGTGAGGCGCCGAAGACGCCCAGCAGAGCAGTTGCGCCACCGCCCGCGCCACCCACTGCAGGCTCGGTGGCGGGGTTGGTCAAAGCGGTTTCGGTTGCAGCACCGTCGTCGGTGCAGTGGCCGGCGGAGATGATGGCGGCCTTGCCGGCAGCGTTGAAGCCGTTCCAGCCGATGGAACAGGCAAGTATGCTGGCGCCGGATAGTGCTGCATAGCCCTGTCCATTGGTGACATCGGTGGCCAAAGCGCTAACGGGTCCGGCTGCTGCCTCGATCACGACGTTGGCGTAGTCGTTGGCGAAGTCGTCAGTGGTTTTCTTCACGGCAGCCATGAAGGATCGTGACGTGGGTGCCGGGCCGTCAGTGACGGCATCGCCGGTGCGGATAAGAATGTTGCCCGAGGCGTCCTGCATGATCGATTGTAGGTTCGCGATGCCGAAATGCTTGGCGTAGTCGGCGAAGACTGTATCAATGTCGGAATGCTGCTTGGTCACCAACGGCGTGGTTGGCGCCGCGGTCACATTGACCTTGGCGGTTCCGGCAGCAGCCTTGGCGGCCTCAGGATCGGTGGTCGTGACGTTGATGGTGTCGCCCGCAACTGAGACCACCGCGGCCGGATCAGTCGCGGTGACCTCGGCTTGCACGTCTGCGGCCTCGGCTGCCACCTCGGCGTCGGCGTTGAATTCCTCAACAGTCTTGCCCAGGTCCTGCTTGACTGCCTCGGCCAGACCGTCCGGCAGCGCAGTTTCGGTCGCTGAGGCGGTCGCTGGCGCGGAGGCGACGGCCGTTGCGATCGAGGTCGGTGCAGAATCGGCCGAAGGTGCCGCGGTGGCGGTGCCGGCAGCAAAGGTGCCACCGATCAAAACCGCGGCCGCGGCACACGCCGCGCCTCCGCGTTTGAAGAAGGCACGCTTGGTTGCTCGCATGTGAGTAATTCCCCCTGGAGAGACTAATAATGTTCCGTGAATGAGCAAAGCGCTTTGACGTCATTGTCTGAATGGAATAAGTCCTGTTTGGGGAAAGTCACTGCAGCCCCCAATCGTGAAACTATCAAGTTGATCACCGCGGCACAATACTGTGTCGTGACGTCTCGGGCCGGCGCCCGGTTTCTACCTGTAAATGACGGCAGGGGTAGAACTCCCCATTGACGTTGGCGCTCAAGGCGAGTAGGTCGAGGCTCCTTCGGCTCGCTGGGTGGGACGGTGCCTCCAGCGTCATTTTGCGGCCCCTGTCCATAAGCAAAGTAGTCTTGAGTCGTGAAGGTTCTAGTCATTGGCCCCGGAGGCCGCGAACATGCCATTGTCCGCTCGTTGCTCAGCGACCCCAACGTCAGTGAGGTGCACGCAGCCCCTGGCAATGCCGGGATCGCCGCCATTGTGCCAACTCATGAGATCAACGCAAGTGATCCAGCCGCCGTTGCTGCGCTTGCCTTGAAGCTGGAAAGCGACCTAGTTGTTGTGGGGCCCGAGGCCCCGCTTGCAGCGGGTGTTGCCGATGCTGTGCGTGAGGCCGGGATCCCCGTCTTTGGGCCCAGCAAGGAAGCCGCGCAGCTGGAAGCGTCTAAGGCGTTTGCAAAGACCGTCATGGCCGAAGCTCAGGTTCCCACGGCGATGGCAAAGGTTGCCGTCAATGCCGAGGAAGCTGCTGACGCCCTCGACGCCTTCGGCGCACCGTACGTTGTCAAGGACGACGGTCTGGCTGCCGGCAAGGGTGTTGTGGTCACTAATGACCGCGACGAGGCTCTGGCTCACGCCCAATCCTGCTTTGACGTAGGCGGAACCGTGGTCATCGAGGAGTTCCTCGACGGTCCCGAGGTTTCACTATTTGTTCTTGCCGATGGACGCACCGTTGTTCCATTGGCTCCGGCCCAGGACTTCAAGCGCATCTTCGACGGCGACGAAGGCCCCAACACCGGCGGCATGGGTGCGTACTCCCCGCTCGAGTGGGCTCCTGCCGGTCTGGTCCAAGAGGTCATCGACCGCGTTGCCCAGCCAACCATCGACGCCATGGCACACCGCGGCACCCCCTTTACCGGTGTCCTGTACTGCGGACTTGCACTGACCACCCGCGGCACCCGCGTCATCGAATTCAACGCCCGCTTTGGCGATCCCGAAACACAGGCCGTCCTCGCCCGCCTGAAGACCCCGCTCGGCGGTGTCCTCATGGCGGCAGCCAAGGGCCAACTGGACGAGATCGATGAGCTGCGTTGGGCACCCGAGACCGCGGTCGCCGTCGTTCTTGCCAGCGAAAACTACCCCGACACTCCGCGCACCGGCGATCGGATTCGGGGGCTGAAGAAGGCAAACAGGCTCGACGGCGTTCACGTTCTGCATGCTGGCACCGGTAGTGACGCCGATGGCAACACGGTCAGCGCCGGCGGCCGCGTGCTCGCCGTGGTGGGGCTGGGAGTCGACCTGGAGGATGCGCGCGAGCGGGCCTACGCGGGTATCGAGGAAATTTCCTTGGAGGGCGGCCAGTACCGCACCGACATTGCGGCAAAGGCTGCACGTGGCGAAATTACCGTGGCGGATTCCGCCGCGCAGGCATAAGGAATCAGGCGCATGACTTCAGCAATACCAGAAGCACCGGCACTTTCGGGCTGGACTCACGTCTACTCAGGCAAGGTTCGCGACCTCTACATCCCCAGCCCCTCGAGTGCTGCCAATGATGGTCCGTTCGCCGGCCGCGAGGACGTGGTCCTGGTAGTTGCCAGCGACCGGATCAGCGCTTTTGATCATGTCCTGACCTCGGAAATTCCGGACAAGGGCCGTATTTTGACCGGCTTGAGCTTGTGGTGGTTTGAGCAGCTCAACGTTCCCAACCACCTAGTGGCCACCACGGTTGAAGACGGTGTTCCGGCAGAAGTTGCGGGACGCGGAATGGTCTGCAAGAAGCTTGAAATGTTCCCCATCGAATGCATTTCACGTGGTTACCTCACGGGTTCGGGACTCGTCGAGTACCGCGCCTCGCAAACCGTGTGCAGTCTGCCGCTGCCCGCCGGCTTGAGCGACGGATCGCGCCTGGAGGAGGCCATCTTCACGCCCTCGGCCAAGGCCGAGGTGGGCGAGCATGATGAGAACATCACCTTCGAAACCATGGTGGATACCGTGGGCTCCTCCTCTGCAGAGGCGTTGCGAACGCTGACGTTGGAAATTTATTCGCGCGCCGAGGAAATTGCCCGGGAACGCGGCATCATCCTTGCAGATACCAAGGTGGAATTCGGCACCGATCCGGCCACCGGCATCATCACGCTGGGCGATGAGGTCCTCACTCCGGATTCATCTCGCTTCTGGGACGCCGAGCTGTGGGCGCCGGGCCAGGCGCAGCCAAGCTTTGACAAGCAGTACGTTCGCGACTGGCTGGCCAGCCCGGAATCAGGGTGGGATCGCGCCTCGGATACTCCGCCTCCGGCACTTCCGGCCGACGTCGTTGAGCGCACCAGGGCTCGCTACGTTCAGGCCTTTGAGCGTCTGACGGGCGCAACGTTCGTCTAAAAATCATGCGCGGGGGTCGTTGTTACCTTTCGCCACCGGTCCACCTGGTGCGAAAAGTAACAACGGCCCCCGCGGCTTTTAAGTAGCCCTTATATAGCTAAATGCGGACGCCTGCCATGAGTTCCTGCGCGTCGGCGGCCCGGTCCAGGGCGCCAGCCTGTGTGAATCGGTCACGGGCGCATTCGAACGCGGCGTATGCGTCGCTTGGACGGGCCGAGGCCTGCAGCGCCGATCCGCGCAGCAAGGCCGAGTCACCGGCAATATGTGGCGCCAGCAGCTCAGGCTGGGACTCAATCGTGTCCAACAGCGCCAGCGCACCGGTGAGGTCTCCGTTGAGGTAATTCCACCGCGCCCGAAGCAGCGAAACCTCCAGAGTCTCGACCGCCGTCGCACCTACCACCGAGTGTGCAAGTTCGCTGCGTTCTATGGCTTGCAGCGTTGCAGGCTCCACAACTCCAGCCATGAGCCGTACCCAGGCCGTCGCCTTGTTGAATTGAGCCCAGCGCGACAGATCCGCGGCGGGGGAGAGGAGCCGGCCGGCCTTGGCATGGTGTTCCAACCCGGTCCGGACGTCTTGGCGGATAAAGGCGACGTTTCCGATGACCCAATGGATTTCACCGGCCATCTGCGGTGGGGTTTCGTCGGTGACGGAATCGGCAAGGACCAGTGTTTGGGTCCAGGCCTCATCGAGCCGTCCGGCCTCGGTCAGGGCGCCAATGAGAGTTTGCAGGGCTAGCAGATAGGCGCTGAACTCCTCGAGACTGTCGCCTGAACCAATTTCAACAGCTGCCGTCGCAAACGAGATTGCCTCGACCAGGTTTCCCTGAGCCAGCTTTGCGGCGGCCATGACCTGATTCGCTCGAAGGCCCAGGGCGTCGCTCTCGAGTGTGAGGGAATGGCCAAGGAGTTTGCCGAGGACTGCGGCGGCTTCGGAGTGATCGCCATTGCGCAAGAGTGCGGTGGCAGCAAGGAACGTCATGTGCCACCACGTCACGACATCGTCGTTGGCGCATGCCAGCCTTGCCGCAGCCTTTGCATTGGTTGTGGCGCCCAGATAATCGCGGGTGTCCCAGCTCTGACGGGCGCAGAGCGAGAGACGTAAGTATTCGCTCTCTGCGGGAAAGTTCGGCCGCTCCCACGCCGCAACGGCGGAAGGCGCCAATTGCAGCTGCTCCGCTAGCTGATTGATGATCTCCGTTGTTGGCTCACGATGGGCGTTTTCCAGCAGGGAAATGTAGCTGGCCGAATACAGCTCGCCACCTAGCTCACCCTGGGACAGGTTGCGGGACAAACGTTCTTGTTTAAGTCGATCACCAAAACTGCTGCCCACAGACTTGCCTCTCTTTAGCTGGAATGGTGCTTACACTCTAAGTCTTGTGCGGGCCCAACGGGCAGAATGCGTGACAAAATTTGTCACAAGGGTGAGGAATGGTCCGTACGGTCAGGGCACGACCGGCACGCCGCCGCACGTATTCAGCTTGTAGAGCCGGGCATGGCCCTCACTAGTCACGAGGGTGAAGGCAGCCGAATCAGGCGCCAGCGTCACTCCCGGATAGAGGGAGCGAGGGTCGTTGAACGCCGGAATGTAGTCCGTGCCGAAGTCCAGAAGGTGGGTTACGCCTAGCCGTTTCGCCGCCGCGCACACCTCCGGGTCGCTTCCGATCCGATTGAGCCAGAACCGCAGCGTGTATTGGTCCGCGTTCAAATCGCCCTGCGAACTATAGGGAAACAGCATGGTTCTGCCGGCCAACGCCATGGCCAGGGAGGAGCCGTTGTAAGGATTATTGGCGATCACATCGTCTTCGCTCGTGTAGTCATCCAGCCGTTCGATCAACGCCAGCTCTTGTGCGTCCAGCTGCGCCTGCCCGTCAGGCTCGGCGGGCACGTTGTACATCTGCCCGACCTCGCCCTTGATCTGCCAAAGTCCCGGATTGGATAGGACAAGTACGACGGCGAGGCTGGCTGCCGCCGCCATCTTGCCTCGGCGGTTGGCCAGGGCCGGTGAATTGAGGGCGTCGGGAAATCTGGCGCTGAGCTTCTCGAGCAGAGTCGTCAGTCCAAGGGCGGCCAACGGCACGGCCAGCAGTGGCATAAGAGCGCCAACGCGTTCTGGATTGTCCCACCAAGGCGCCATGACAATGTTGGCCAAGGTTGCGTCGGTGCCAGATGACAACGGATAGGTAAATGCCAGCAGGACCAGCGCGGCAGGCAGCCACCGTAATCCCGGACGGCGGAACCCCGCGTACATGCCAATCACCACAAGAACCGTCAGTGCGATGGCGGGGAAGTTGATCGGGTCCGGGGTGTGGGTGAAATTGCGGAGCAGAGCCATCGGGAAGAACAAGAAGGCAGGGCTGGTGTAGCTGAAGAGGCTGCGAATTTGCGGCAGCGTGAACAACGCGGCAGCAACACCAGCGGTCACGAGCGCCAAGAGGGCTACGCGGCCAAACCCACGGCGCCGGCCCGTGGCGAATCCTGTCCGCAGCCACGCATAGATGAGGAAGGCCAAGAGGGGAGTCAGTATCAGCAGGACACTGAAAATCCCGTTTGGTTGCGCCATTACGGCGCCCGGAAGAAACAGGACAATCAGCGCCAGTGCCTGAACCGGTTCAAGGCCCGTGTGGACCGTTGGGCGCAGGATCAACAGCACCAAGCCGATGCCCAGGGGAACCATAGCGTTGGAGAGCGAATTGGGGTATGCGGAGCCATACTGCAGCAGCAGCCAAGGAAATGCCGGGAAGGCAGCCGCCATAATGCCAGCGCACAGCAGTAAGAGCGGGCGGCGGCCAAAGAGGACACGGGTCAGGAAAATACAGCTCAGCGGCCACACCACGCCTGCCGTAGCGAGCCACATGATGTTGGTAGCCGCCGGAACGCTGATGCCCGTGACAATAACCAATAAACTCGTCAGCCCATGCCACGCGCCCGGGTAGAACGCGGACTTGACCGTTGGAAGAATAAAGCCCGAGATGGCGAACGAGGAAGCGTTGCCGGTCTCCACAGCGAATTCGGTAGCGTTCAGGTGGAACACGGAATCATAGCCCTGCGTGATCGCTTCCGGGCTGGAGGCAACCAAGGTCAGCAGCGCCGTCGTAATTGCTAGGGCGAGCAGCACCCCGGAAAGGGCCGCGCCAAGACCTGCGCGTGGACTTTCAACCGGCGACGCCGTCCGTAGCGTGACGATGAAACGTTGGGCTGTCCACGCCGCCGCGGCCGCGATGGCGGTGCCCAGCAAAACCACGGGGATGTTCCACGACAGATGGAGCAGGGGTGCCACGACGGCGCTGACGGCAATGACCGACACGGACACGGCCGGGCCAAGGCAAATCGCCATGAGGCCGCGGATTCGCAATGCCGCCAGCACGGCCGCACCGGGCAGGGCAAGCATCAGCAGCGCTACCGTGAAAGCCGGCAGCGCTTCAATCCATGAACTCAACCAAACATCCTTGTCCTAGATCGTTGGGTCGAATCAGACTTTTTTGACGACGCTTGACTTGAGCTTCATGGGACCGAAGCCGTCAACTTTCGCGTCAATGTCGTGACCGTTGACGGGATCGATCAGGCGAATGTTGCGAACCTTGGTGCCGATCTTCAAATCCTGGGGGCTGCCCTTGATCTTCATGGTCTTGACGATACTGACAGTGTCACCATTGGCCAGAATGTTCCCGACAGCATCCTTCACTACCGTTTCCTGCTCGGCTTCAGCAGCTTCGGAGTTTTCGGAAGGGGACCATTCGTGGGCGCATTCTGGGCATACCAACAGCTCGCCCATTTCATAGCTGTATTCGGAACCGCAAACAGGGCAGGGGGGAAGTGTGTCACTCATGCGCTCCATCCTAGCCGTTGAGTGGATTGGAGCAGGTTTTCCCCTTGCCAAGGCCTGGTGGTGTTGGCCCCGAATGCCGTTGGGTTCTGAGGGCAAAAGAAAAAGTGGCGGTATCCATTGGATACCGCCACTTTCATTTGGTCGGGGTGACAGGATTTGAACCTGCGGCCTCGTCGTCCCGAACGACGCGCGCTACCAAGCTGCGCCACACCCCGATCCATTACATTTCCGGCGACCAGTGAAGGTCTCGAAAAGCAACCTCTCAAGAATAGCGGAAAGGGGGCTGGAATACGAAATCGAAGCCCAGTGCCGCTTTCTCGCCTCGGAAAACCAGAGAGGTTACGGGTGGGGTTTGGCCGTCAATGTCAGCACCACGGCCTCGGGGCGGCAGGCGAAACGGAAGGGGGCCGTGCGGGAGGTGCCGATGCCCGCGGAGACGTTGACCGGCGTCGTACGACCCTTGGCATCCCAGTCATTGAGACCCTTGGCACGCCATGTGGGTAGATCGCAATTGCTGACAAGTGCACCATAACCGGGGACGCAGACCTGACCGCCATGGGTATGTCCGGCGAGGATCAGATCTGCGCCGTCGGCCGTGAAATGGTCAAGGACGCGCTGGTACGGGGCGTGAGCCACCGCGATCTTCACGTGGGGGGCCGAATCCTGACTTGCTGATCCACGCGGCCAACCGGCGTAACGCTCACGGTTTAGATGGGGATCGTCCACGCCGCTGAAATCAAAGCGAATGCCCTTCATCGGGATGGACTGGGCCCGGTTGGTCAGGTTGACCCAACCGCCCTGGCCGAATCCCGTGTGCAGGGCCTCGGTATCAAGAGCCAGAGGAGTGCGCTTGTCTGTCCGGATCTTGGAGGGCCCGGAAAAGTACGCCAAGGGATTCTTGATGCGGGGGGCAAAGTAATCATTGGAACCAGGCACAAAGACACCAGAGAAAGCCATGAGCGGTCCCAAGGCGTCCAAAAGCGGTGCGATCGCCTTGGGGTGGCTCAGGTTGTCGCCAGTATTGACCACGAGATCCGGCTCCAGTGCAGCCAGCCCCTTCAACCACTCGGTCTTCTTGTGTTGCCCTAGGGACAGGTGGATGTCGGAAAGGTGGAGCACCGTGAACGGCTCGGAACCGGCCGGCAGGATTGCCAGCGATTCCTCGCGCAGGGCAAACCAATGGCGTTCAATGAAAGTGCCGTAGGCCACCGCGGTAGCTCCGGCAGCAACGGCAAACCCCGCCGCCGCACCCAATGTTGTGAGGCGGGACGGGGCTGTGCGCGTACGTGACATGGTGACTTGGCCCTAGTCCTTCTTCTTGTCGTCACTCTTGGTGTCGTCGGACTTTTTAGTCTCGGGGACTGCCGGGGCCGGCGTTACCGGTTTAGGCGCGATGATGACCGGCGGACTAACCATGTTGGCCGGCGGGGCATCGAAACCGTTGACATCGAAGTTACCGGCAACCTGGTTCATGTAACCCTGCCAAGCCTTACCGGCATAGGTAGCACCGTCCACATAGTCCAGACGCTGGTTAGCAATCAACTTGCCGTTGTTGGACTCTGCTTTGTTAATGTTTCCGACCCAGGAGGAGGTGACAAGACCGCGGGTGTAGCCGGTGGTCCAGGTCTGCTCGGAATTATTTGTGGTACCTGTTTTGGCGGCCGCAGGGTACTCCAGCCCTATCAGGTAGCCGGAGCCACGGACCAAAACTTCCTGCAGGACGCTAGTGACGCCGGCAGCAACTTCCGGGTTTACCGTCTGCTTGCAGTTGGCGCCAGGAACGGGGAACTTATCGCCCTTGAGGTTGGTCACAGATACCAAGGCAACGGGATCGCAATGGGTGCCGCCGGAGGCGAAGGTTGCAAAGGCGGAGGCCATGATGAGCGGCGCAACTTCGCCGGATCCGAGAAGAGAGCTCACAAATTCAACACTGTATGGCTGCTTAGGGTCCCCGCCAAGATGGATTCCGGTGGCCGTCATCATCTTTTGGATGTTGCACATATCCAGCTGGGCAGCGGTTGCAAACGTTGCCGTGTTGAGGGAGTTGTACAAACCTTCACGGGCCGTGAGTCGCTGGTAGAAGTTGTTCTCTGCGTTTTGGAGGTCCTTGGAACCATCGCCGGCATTGTCGTCATAAACGCCCGTGGTGGACCCGCAGGTGTTGGTCCACTGGAAACCGATGGGGTACTTACGGACCGCGGCGTTGACGACCTCGTTGATCCTGTGCCCGGAGTTCAGCCACTCGGCAAAGGTAAACGGCTTGATGGTTGAACCCACATCGAAACCGCCAGCACCGCCAAGTGAATTGCCATTGACATCAACCCGATCAACATTGAAGTTGTAATCGGAGTTGAACTGACCCTCGGGCGAAATGAGTTTGCTGTTCTGTGCCATCGCAAGAATCTTGCCGCTGCCCGGCTGAACAGTGACCAATGACTGGCCCACCTTGTCCGGGTTATTCTCAGCGGGAGTGAAGTTCGCAAACTGCGCCTGGGCCGCATCCTGCAGGCCCGGATCCAGAGTGGTGGTGATGGTCAAGCCACCCTGCAGCAGCAGCTTCTCACGATCTTCCACGGTCTTGCCGTAGTTGGGATCATTGAGAATCAAGTTGCTCACGTACTGGCAGAAATATTCGGCCCGAACGGCCGTGGTGCAGCCATTGCGGTTGTCCTGAACCTTGAGGCCAATCTCGGCTTTCACAGCGTCAGCATGCTGCTTTGCATCGATCATGCCCTGATCCAGCATGTGGTCAAGAACCATGTTTCGACGCGAAAGGGCGTTGTCAGGATTGACAACGGGATCGTAGTAACTGGGCCGGTTGACTACTCCTGCGAGCAGGGCGGCCTGGGGCAGCGTCAGATCCTTGGCGTGTGCGCTGAAGTAAAAGGACGACGCCGCTTCAATGCCGTAGTTGTTGTTAGCGAAGAACACCCAGTTGAGGTAACCCTGCAGAATTTCTTCCTTCGAGTACTTCTTGTCAACGGCAATGGCGAGTTTGATCTCGCGCACCTTGTCGCCAACACCCTTACCGTCGCCCTGCTTAACCTTCTCCAGTTCACCGTTAGCGGCATATGTCTGGTTGATGACGTTACTCACGTATTGCTGCGTAATGGTGGAGGCACCCTGACGCCCGCCACCCCTCGCCATGGACGTGACGGCGCGCATCAGCCCGCGCGTGTCGATGCCGCCATGCTCGTAGAAACGAGAATCCTCAACGGCGACGATCGCATCCTTCATGAACGGCGAGATGCTGTCGAGGGGTACCTCGGTGCGGTTCTGATCGTAGAAAGTCGCAATGACGGAGCCGTCGGCAGCAAGAATTTTCGATGACAGGGCCGGAGTCCCGACGTTCATCTCGTCCGGGAGATCGTCAAAAAATGAGATGGAAGAGGTCGCCGTGCCGCCCGCCAAGGCGACGGCCGGAACCATCAGTCCTGCAACCAGCACACCGCAAATGCTGCTGATGCCCAGGAAAGCGACCAATTTACCCAGAGTTGTGGCGGTATCGAAAATGGGGTGTTTTTTTGCTGCCATTTTCCCAGTTTAGCGGCAGGGGATACGCTTTGAGGTATGACCAAATGGGAGTACTCTACGATTCCGCTGATTATCCATGCCACAAAGGCGATTCTCGACCAGTGGGGTGACGACGGCTGGGAGCTGGTTCAGGTTGTTCCCGGGCCCGATGGCAATGGCCTGGTTGCATACCTGAAACGAGAGAAGGCTTAACCGTGAATGACGCGTCAAATCAAGGAATTTCACGTATTGAGGCTCGTCTTGCGGAGCTTGGCCTAGCCCTTCCCGCTGTGGCTGCGCCGGTAGCTGCCTATGTACCAGCTGTGATCTCCGGCAACCACATTTACACCTCCGGCCAGTTGCCTTTTGTTGACGGAAAACTCACAGCTTCGGGCAAGGTCGGTGCGGCGGTTTCCGCTGAGGACGCAAAGGCCCTCGCAGCGATCTGCGCCATCAACGCCATTGCGGCACTCAAAAGCGTCATCGGCGACCTTGACCGGGTCACCCGCATTGTTAAGGTAGTTGGCTTTGTTGCCTCGGATCCGTCTTTCACCGGACAGCCGGGCGTCATTAACGGTGCCTCCGAGCTTTTGGGCGAAGTATTTGGTGAGGCAGGAATTCACGCCCGATCCGCCGTCGGAGTTTCCGTCTTGCCTTTGGATTCTCCTGTCGAGGTTGAGTTGATTGCCGAATTCCAGTAATACTCCCGCGGGCATTCGACCCGCAGGTAAGAGGTCCTTCCCGCTAAGCGCAGACCAGCGGGGAGCTGCCGAAACCTGGGTGGAATTTGGTGACCGCACCCCCAGCAAGCCGCGGAAGGCGTCGTCGGTGGTGTTGTTGAAGGACAGCCCCGCCGGCCTGAAAACGTATCTGACGTACCGCCCGGGCGGGTCGCCGTTGGGCACCGTGGCATTCCCCGGTGGCACCATTGAGATCGCGGACGACGACGTGACCGACTGGGTGGGCCCCTCGCCCACCGCGTGGGCCAAGAGTCTGGGCATGGAAGACATTGGCCTGGCCAAGTGCCACGTGGTGGCGGCGATCCGTGAAGTTTTTGAGGAAACCGGCATCTTGCTGGCGGGCCCGGACGGGTCCTCGCTGGTCGAGAGCATTTCTGGGCCGGAATGGATGCGCGCGCGCGAATCAATTGCCGCGCAGGAAACCACTTTTGCGTCCCTGCTCGAGCGCTACGGTCTCGCCCTGCGCACCGATCTACTCAAACCGTTGAGCCACTGGACGAGCCCGGATTTTGCCCACAGACGGTTTGATACGCGGTACTTTGCTGCGACGCCGCCTGTGAATCAGGAACCGTCGTTGCTGACGAGCAAGGGTGTTTGGGGCCGGTGGGCATGTGCCGCCGATGTCCTGGCTAACCGTGCCAACTCGGCGTTGGGTGATGAGATCGGCCTGCCGAACACGACAGGACTGACACTCGGCGAACTGATGGTGCCCGGAGTGGAAATCATTCTGGAAAAGATTGCCGCCGCCCGCGGCTGCATCGCTTACCTGAACCACAAAAGGCCCATCAACGAATATCAGCCAAAGCTCGTTGTTGGCGATGACGGTGGATTCAGCCTTGAGGTGGCTACGGCTCCTGCATCTGAAGGTGGACCCTGCCGGGAACGGTAGCGGTTCTCACTGCATAAATTAAACGCTGTTTAAATTAAACAAAGCCGGCCGGATCAGTAATGATCCGGCCGGCTTTGTGTCGCTACTAGCGTGAACGCTGACGCAGACGGTTGACGTCCAAGATGACAACTGCGCGGGCTTCCAGGCGCAGCCAGCCACGCTGAACGAATTCGGCCAGAGCCTTGTTGACGGTCTCGCGGGAGGCGCCGACCAGCTGGGCCAGTTCTTCCTGCGTGAGCTCGTGGGCAACCAGGATGCCGTCGGTGGCGGGGCGGCCGAAACGGTCTGCCAGATCCAAGATGGCCTTGGCCACGCGGCCGGGAACGTCCGAGAAGACCAGATCGGAAAGGTTGTCGTTGGTGCGGCGCAGGCGGCGGGCCAGGGCCTGCAGCAGCTGCATGGACACCTCGGGGCGGTTGCGCAGCAAGGCGTTAAGGGACTCGTTGCGGAGTCCAGCCAGGCGGGTTTCGGAAACGGCGGTGGCGGTGGTGCTGCGCGGTGCCGGATCGAACAGGGCCATTTCGCCGAACAGCTCGCCCGGGCCGAGGATGGCAACGAGTGATTCGCGGCCGTCGGAGGAGGTGCGTCCCAGCTTCACCTTGCCGGAAACGATGAAGTAGAGCTGATCGCCCTGGTCTCCTTCACGGAAGACCGAAGCCCCGCGGGAAAGATCCACCTCCGCCAGTTCGTCGGTCAGAAGGCGGAACGCCTCGTCGTCGAGCGTGGCGAACAGTGGTGCCCGGCGTAGTACCTCGATGTCCATGAAAACTCCTTGCATTATGTAGCTAATAAGTTGTGACCTATTACTGATTGTTTCAGAATTTTTCTGATTTTGTGACCAATTTGGCATTTGGGGCGTGGGTTGTCAGCATATTGGCAGTTTGGCTAGCCTAGAAGACCAGTTGTTACTCGGTTTGTGCCGGTAACATGTGCCACTGAGGCGTAATTGCTGCGTCTGACGGACTGGGCCTTGACCCGGGAGGAGCTGTACGCGACGGTGTTTGGTTTCTCGTGGCTTGATGTTTTGCTGATCCTTTGGCTTTTGTGGCAGCTGATTTATGGCCTGAATGCCGGATTGGTCGTGGCTTTGGGTGGGTTGGCCGGATTTATTGCCGGCGCCGTGGGGGCATTTTTTGCCGCGCCCTTTGTTAGTCAATTAGCCCCGAGCCCCGGTTGGCGAACCGTCATGGTGATCGGCGCAACAGTCCTCTTGATTGCCATTGGGCATGGTGTAGGCATGAAGTTGGGGCGGGCCATTGGGCGTCATGTGAAATCAGACTCAATTCGCTCAGTTAACCGTATCTTGGGTGGTGTGCTGAATGTTGCTGTAGGCGCATTGGTCATTTCCATGCTGTCCTTTGGGGTTTCCAATTTAGGTATTCCGGTTGTTGCCAAAGCGCTGAGCGATTCCCAAGTCATTTCCAGAATCGATGACTGGACGCCGAAACCCGTCAAGGAAGCAGTGGCCCAAGTTCGTTCGTTGGTCCTTGATGAAGGCATCCCCGCGTTGCTGAATCCGGACGGTCCCAACGTTGAGGTGGCCGCACCAAACGCAGACACCAACACCGATGCATGGAATGCAGCCGCAGAATCGGTCATGAAGATTTCCGGGACCGCATTCCAATGCGGCCAGAACCAGACGGGCACGGGATTCGTCATCTCGCCCGGACGGGTGTTGACCAACGCCCACGTGGTTGCGGGCGTATCGATGCCGGTGGTCCAGACCCAGAAACAGGGCGCGCTACCTGCCCGAGTTGTGTATTTTGATGCTTCTCACGACATGGCCATTCTTGCCGTTGACTCACTCGAGGCCCAGCCGCTGGCCACCGCCGCGACGGTTCCCGGGAACACGGTGACGGCATTTGCGGGCTATCCGTTGGGTGGCCCATTGCAAGTGCGGGCGGCAACTGTGCTTTCCTCCGCACCCATGATGGTTCCGGACGTCACCGATGGTGCCACAACGCTGCTGGATGTGTACCAGTTGGCTGGCAATGTACAGTCGGGCAACTCAGGAGGACCGCTGTTGGATAGCGACGGAGATGTTGTGGGCGTGATCTTCGCCAAGGCCACCTCCACCAACAACGTCGGCTTCGCACTGACCATGGAAGAAGTTAATCCGGTTATCGCGGCAGCACCTCACCTCAGCAGTGCGGTACCTTCTGGCTCCTGCAAGGTGGGCTGAGCCCGACGGAGCACCCGGGCCCGGAGTTGTTGCCCCGGACTTTTGCCCTGGCGCCGGTGCCCTGGCACGAGATGCTAGGCGAGTGCCTTGTCCAGAGCGCTCACTGCCAGCTCGTAGCCGTGGACGCCCGCGCCAACAATCACGACGCTGCATACTGCTGAAAGGTAGGAGTGGTGCCTGAACTCTTCACGCTTGTGGACGTTGGAGATATGCACCTCCACCGTAGGAAGTTCGACGGCGGCAATCGCGTCCCGGAGGGCCACCGAGGTATGTGTGTAGGCCCCTGCGTTGATGATGATGCCCACCGCTGTGCCGCGCGCCGCGTGGATGGCGTCGATCAGGACACCCTCGTGATTGGACTGTAGGCACGAAACGCTGAACCCGGCAGCCTTGGCGGCCGCGGTGGTGAGGACTTCGACGTCGGACAGAGTTGCCGATCCGTAAATCCCAGGCTCGCGAGTGCCCAGCATGTTGAGATTGGGGCCATTGAGGATCAGCAGGGTGCCACGGTCCGGCGCAGTCGAAGAGGTCATGGGTTAATAATGCCCCACGGAAGGTGACTCATCCGTGAAACTACCCGCAACAGCGCTGGCACTTAAACAACTAACCCGCAGTGAATGGCCAAAACACGTGGAAAATCGTGAATTTTCGCCATCGACTGCGGGTTAGTCGGAAACGGGGTGGTTATGACTCGCTTGACGGTGGTGTGGTGATACTGACCAGCCTCAGCTTGCCGACGCGCTCACGCAGGATCCGTTGCGCTTCCATGCCGAGTGCGTCGTCACTAATGACCTCGTCCACGTCCTCCAATGCCGCGATAGTGCTGATTCCCACCGTGCCCCACTTGCTGTGATCGGCCAGGACAACCACCTTGCGTGCGGCACCAATCAGTGCCCGGTCCATCTCGGCCTCGAGCAAGTTCGGTGTGGTGAAGCCGGCGCTCTCGTCGGCCCCGTGCACGCCCATGAACAGGACGTCCAGATGCAGCGAGTGGACCGACGCGGTGGCAATGGGGCCCACCAGTGCGTCCGACGGCGTGCGCTCGCCGCCCGTGAGAATGACCGACACACGGGATCCGGAGCTCTGAAAAACATCGGCGATTTTGACGGAGTTTGTCACCACCGTCAGGTTCTTGCGCGTGCTGAGGGCATTGGCAAGCGCCCAGGTGGTGGTGCCAGCGCTGAGCCCGATAGCCATGCCATCGTGGACCAGCAACACGGCCTCCTGCGCAATTGCATGCTTTTCCTGGGTGCTCTGCGTGGACTTGAGTTCGAAGCCCGGCTCATGCGTCCCGGCGCCGCCTGGGAGCTTTGCGCCGCCGTGGATCTTCTGGACCAAACCGGCGTCGTCCAGGGCATCGATGTCGCGGCGGACCGTAACGACCGATACGCCGAGGAGTTCGGCCAGATCGGCGACCCGCGCTACCCGCTCACGGGACACGATGGCCACAATTTCACTGCGCCGGGCGTCCGCAAGCATGGGAACCTCCTCGGTTCTGGTGACGGAGCCGGCCGCCCCTGATCTCATTCGCATGCTCAACCCTTACTGGAACCCAGTGTCAGGCCAGCCACGAAGTGCCGCTGCAACAGCAGGTAGACGATCAAGGTGGGGATGACGGTGATGATGGCGCCGGCGGCGAGGAGGTTGTAGTTGGACAGGAACGTTCCCAGCAAGTTGTTGATGGCCGTGGTGACAGGCAGCCGGTCCCCGCTTTGGATGAACAGCAGCGGCCAGAAGTAGTCGTTGTAGATGAAGATCAGTTCCAGCGTCGCCAAGGCGGCGATCGCCGGCCGGCACAGCGGCATGATGATGGAGATGTACTGTCGCCAGATTCCGGCACCGTCCACCAGTGCCGCCTCGGTCAGGTCTGCCGAGAGCGCCTTCATGTAGTTGGAAAGAACAAAGGTGCAAAAGCCGATCTGGAACGCGGTGTTGGCGATGATCACGGACATATAGGTGTTCAGCAGGCTGCCGGAATCGCTGAACCAGTAGGGCAGTTGAATGAGCTTGAACATTTCAAACAGTGGCGTGGCCAGAACCTGCGGAGGAAGCAGGTTGCCGGCGGTAAACATGATCAGCAGCGTGATATTGAATTTCCAGTTCACCCGACTGACGGCGAAGGCCATCATGGAACTGCACAGCAACACCAAGATGATGGTGGGGATCGTGATGATCAGCGAGTTCGCGAAGTAGCGCGGGAAACCGCCCTGTGTCCAGGCCTGGACAAAGTTATCGAAGTTAAATGCGCCGCCAAGGCTGAAGTAGCCATATTTGTCAGTGTCTGACTTGGACCGCAAGGCCGTGAATAGTGCCCACCCCAGGGGGATCATCCACATGACGGCCATGACCGTCAAGAAGATGTGGGTGCCGTAGTGCGGCCGCTTGAGACCGTGGCCAACGCCGCCCGTGGCGGTTCGGGTGGTTCTCGTGGTGGAAGTAGACATTAGAACTTCTCCTTCCGGAAGGTGCGGGAAAGGTAGATGGTGATGGGGACCAAGGATATGACCAACAAGATGACAGCAAATGCCGAGCCGATGCCGATGGATTGTCCTTCGCCGATGAGGTAGCTGACGACGAGGGCGCTGATGAGTTCAAGCCCGTTGGTGCCCTTGTTGATGACCCAGACGACGTCGAACGCGCGGAGGGATTCAATGATGGTGATCACCACGATGACAATGTTGATAGGTGCCATGGCCGGAAAAACGATCCGGAAGAATGTTTGGGTGGCGTTGGCGCCGTCCAATGAGGCGGCCTCCTTGAGGGAGGCATCGACGCCCTTCAGGCCGGCTAAGTACAGGATCATGACGTATCCGGCGTGGCGCCAGGTGGCCGCGATGAGGGCCGCCCAGATATTGACGCTGGGATCGCCAAACCAGTCGACGGCGTCCGGGGTGCCGGCCGTGCCGAGCAGGAAATTAAGCAGGCCATTGTCTTTTTGGTAAAAGAGCTGCCAAATAATGCCCACGAGGGCCAGGGACAACATGACCGGGACAAAGAAGATGCTTTGGTAGATCTTGCTGCCGCGGATTTGCTGGTCCAAAAGCACGGCCAGCAACAGGCCCAAAGGGGTGGCGATGACTGCAAGGAATACGAGCCACAGGATGTTGTGTTGGACAGCAGGCCAGAACGCCGGGCTGTCGTTGAAAACGTAGCTGTAGTTGGCAAGGCCCGCGGCGCGGATGTCCGAGAGGGCTAGGCCGTTCCATCGGGTGAAGGACAGGACAACGGAGAGGAGGGTGGGGATCCAGACAAAGACCAGCTGGACCAGAGTGGGTATGCCCACCATGAAACCAAGGACCACTTTGTCCCTGGAGGAGAGTCTCTTGACCCCTCGGTTCTTGCGTGGGCTTGTAGCAGATTTGTGGCTGGCCCGGGTGTTGCGGGGGGATGGTTCGGAAAGTTCGGTGGGCGTGCTCATGGCGGCAAACTCGTTTTCTCGCAGTGAACGTTTGCTGGGATTGCGGAGGGACTAGGTGTGGTGGCAGGCCAAGCCCACCACCGCACCTAGTCGTTACTGAGCCGCGTACAGGGCCTTGGCTTGGGACTCCATGTTCTTTACATCCACGGTGCCGTCCTTAATGAAGGCCTGCAGGGCCGGGATCATGACGTTGTTCGCCATGGCAGGCAGGGCATCGCGGTCAAAGAACTGGCTGATGCTCTTTGCGTTGGCGATGGTATCGGCGCACTTCTTGGTCAGCGGCGAGAAGGATGAGGTGTCCGTGCCCTTGGCCGTCGCAATGTTGGACGGGTCAACCTTGGCATAAGCGTCCTGTCCTTCGGGCGTGCCCATGAATGACATGAAGTCCCGGGCGGCCTGGTTGTCGCCGCCCTTTTTGGACAGCAGTAAGCCGTCGATGGGTGCTTCTACGGCGTCCTGGCCTTCCATGGCGATTTCCGGGAAGGGGAAGAAGTCGATGTCGTCAAGGATGGTCTTGTCTGTGAACTGCTGAGTTACGAAGGAACCGAGCAGGTACATGCCGGACTTCTTCTTACCCATGTTGATGGCCGCATCCTGCCACGTCATGCCCAAGGCGGCCGGGTTCTGATACGGCAGCAGGGCGCTCCAAGTATCAAAGACATCGCTGACCTTCTTCTGATCCCACGATTCCTTGTGGGCCGTCAGATCCATGTGGAACTGGTAGCCGTTGAGGCGCATGTTGATGTAATCGAAGGTGCCCATGGCCGGCCAGCCGTCTTTGTCGGCAAACTCAATGGGAACCAGGCCATCGGACTTCATCTTGGCGCACAGGGTCTTGAGGTCATCGAAGGTTGTGGGAACTTCGTAGCCCTTCTCCTGCCAAACGCTTTTGCGGTAGAAGAAGCCCCAGGGGTAGTTGTAGTTCGGCACAAAGTACATCTTGCCGTCGGGTCCGGTGGATGCCTTCTTCATGGCGTCGGAGTAGTTTGCGCCAACGGTTTCCCAGACATCGTCAATGGGTGCCAGCAGGCCCTTGCCCGCGTAGTACTGCATGCGGTAACCGGCGAACCACGTGAAAGTATCGTCCGGGCTGCCCTGGAGGTACGTGGAGATCTTGTTCTGGAAATCGTTGTGCGGGACCACGTTGGTGGTCACAAGGTTCTTGGACTTGGCGGTGAATGCGTCCGTAACTGCCTTGTAGGCGGCCTTGGGGACGTCGTCCGAGGAGCCGGAGCCAAAGGTCAGCGAGGTCGATGCGGAGGCACCCGGACCGGAGCCGCCGGTACAGGCGGCAAGCAGCGGGATTCCGGCTGCGCTGACGGCACCCACGCCGAGGGTCTTCAAAAGGGTGCGGCGGTCAAAGCCTGAGCGGATGATTCCGCTGGCGGACCGGTCTTCGTTGAATGACATGATTTCTCCCTTGAAATGCACGTGCCCGTGAAGTGGATCACATGAATCAATCGTGAAACTACAAAAAAGAAACGTCAAGAGTCAAAAGAGAAACATTTCGATCACGCTTTGTTTCATTCGACAGATTGGGCCGGGCGCGAGGAATCGGGATAGGGCTTTCCCTGCGTCGTGGTGCGGACCGGCCTATCTACCGAAGACCCCACGAGTGTTTCCTGTGACTTTGCCGCGCGGCGAGGCTCCGGCAAATATGACAGCATGTGCGGCCAGTATGTCGTTGCGGGTTAAACCAAATCGAGTACGCAGTTGTTGGACCGACGACACCGAAAATACTGAAAATTGGTGAAATCGGTCCAACAACTGCGTACTCGAATGGGGGGGGTGGGTCAGCTTAAGCCTTCAGCGACTCCGCAATCTGGTTCATCACGGTGTTGTCGGCCAACGTTGACGAGTCGCCGGCGGCGCGGCCCTCGGCCACGTCCTTGAGTAGGCGGCGCATGATCTTGCCCGAGCGTGTCTTGGGCAGTTCCGGAACCACCAGGATGGTTTTCGGCTTGGCGATGGGGCCAATTTCCTTGCCCACATGGTTACGCAGGGTCGTGACGATATCGGCGTCCTCCACGGCTGATCCGCGCAGGATCACGAAGGCCACGACGGCCTGCCCGGTGGTTTCATCCGCGGCACCAACCACGGCAGCCTCGGCCACCGAGGGGTGGCTGACCAATGCGGATTCGATCTCAGTGGTGGAGAGTCGGTGTCCGGAAACGTTCATGACGTCGTCCACGCGACCCAGAAGCCAGATGTCGCCGTCGTCGTCCCACTTGGCACCGTCGCCAGCAAAGTACATGCCGTCGAAGCGGGACCAGTAGGTGTCCTTGTAGCGCTCGTTGTCGCCCCAGATACCGCGGAGCATGGACGGCCAGGGCTCGCGGATGGTGAGGTAGCCACCGTGGCCGTGGGGAACCGAGGCGCCGAGCTCGTCCACCACGTCGACGGCGATGCCGGGCATGGGGACCTGGGCGGAGCCGGGCTTGGCGCTGGTGACGCCGGGCAGCGGGGCCACCATGATGGCGCCGGTTTCCGTCTGCCACCAGGTGTCAACAACGGGAGCTACGTTTCCGCCAATGACGCGGCGGTACCACATCCAGGCCTCGGGGTTGATGGGTTCGCCCACCGAGCCGAGCAGGCGGATCGAGGAGAGATCGTACTTGGCGGGGATGTCCTCGCCCCACTTCATGAAAGTACGGATCGCCGTCGGTGCCGTGTACAGGATGGAGACCTTGTACTTCTCCACGATTTCCCAGAAGCGGCCCTGGTGCGGGGAGTCCGGAGTGCCCTCGTACATGACCTGGGTTGCGCCATTGATGAGCGGCGCGTAGGTGACATAGGAGTGGCCGGTGATCCATCCGACGTCGGCCGTGCACCAGAAAACGTCAGTTTCCGGGTGGAGGTCGAAGACGGCGCGATGCGTGTACGCGGTCTGAGTGAGGTAACCACCGGTGGTGTGCAGGATGCCCTTGGGCTTGCCCGTGGTGCCGGAAGTGTAGAGGATGAACAGCGGGTGTTCGGCGGCATGCCCGACGGCGGTGTGCTCGGTTGAGGCGGTCCCGACAGTATCGTCCCACCAGACATCGCGGCCTTCGACCCAGTTAACGGGCTCGCCATTGCGCTTGACCACGACGACGTTCTGCACCGAGTGCCCGGGTGCGACGAGCGCTTCATCCACGGCCGGCTTCAGTGCACTGGGCTTGCCGCGGCGGAAGGTGCCATCGGCCGTGACAACCAACTTGGCCTCGGCGTCGTCAATGCGTGAACGCAGCGCGTCGGCGGAGAAACCACCAAAGACCACCGAATGGATCGCACCGATGCGGGCGCAGGCAAGCAGTGTGATGACGGCTTCGGGGATCATGGGCAGGTAAACGGCTACGCGGTCACCCTTGGCCAGGCCCAGGGATTCGAAAGCGTTGGCGGCCTTCTTGACCTCTTCGGTCAGCTGCGCGTAAGTGTACGTACGGGTGTCACCGGGCTCGCCCTCGAAGTGAATGGCGATGCGGTCGCCGTTGCCCGCCTCAACGTGACGGTCAAGCGCGTTGTACGCGGCGTTGATTTCACCGTCCTCGAACCAGGTGGCGAACGGCGGATTGCTCCAGTCCAGGGTCTTTGTAAAAGGCTTGCTCCAGGTCAGCAGTTCACGGGCCTGCTCGCCCCAGAAGGCGGGACGGTCTGCGTTGGCCTTTGCGTATTCATCCCCGTGCACGATTGCGTTGGCAGCAAATTCTGCGCTGGGTGCGAACTGACGGTTCTCCGTGAGGAGGTTTTCCAGTGCGTCTCCGGACTGGTTGTCAGCTGCGGTGGTGACCTCAGACATCTAATATCCCTTCGTTCCTTCTTAGCTGTTGTCCCCTCAAAACCTCTCCACGCAGCAGTGCGTGGCTGTCCCTTTTCGGGCTGGCGGCAGTGCACAGTTTGGGATTGAGGACAACGTCCTGTTCTGGCATAAACTCTAGCGCTTCCCATGCCTAGACGTGTCCGTCGTCACAGGTTTACGAGGCCAGTGGCGTCATATCTGCGCTCAAATGCATGATGTTGCCCACGGTGGGGGTATGGGTATCTCTCCCCATCTAGCGTTTTTTGGCCTGATTTAGCTGTGGCTCGCTAGTGTTGCCTGTACGCGTTAACTAGGCTGGGGAACAATCGTGACAAAAGAGGAGCTAGACCATGACAGAGCAACACACGCCGTCCACCCAGGCAGCCACCGCCAGCACGGGTGCAGCGCTCAGTAATGCCGCCGTCGGGCCGCTGACCATTCGGGACCTTGCGGTTCTGGGGTCGGTGCTGATCATTTTCGTCGCTTCGGTGGTGCCGATCGTCCAGACACTCGCGGGCGGCCTCAACCTCTGGAACACGGGCGGACTGTTCTACCTAGCCATCGGCGTGATTCTGCCGTTGGTGGTCGGTGGCCTGTTCCTTGCCCGCCGGCTGAGCCCGGGCACCCAGGTTCGCATTGGATCGTTGTCCACGGATCAGTTCGCCTCGGTCGTGGCTTCCTTTGCAACCTTCTTTTTCTTCACGGGTACGGTGACCAACTTTGGCATCGCCTACCTCGTGGGTCTCATTGGCTCGCTGCTCCTGTTGGCCTCCACCGCGTGTGCGCAGTGGATCCCCGCTCTAGCCTCCGATTTTGCCGGGCGCACCGAGGTTCCCGCCAACCTCGTAGCGCGCGACGCCGTTCCTGCCGTCAAGCGCCCCTCCGCACCGAAGCCTGTAGCTGGCCACGCTGGTGCCAAGCCCGCCGGCCCCCAGGGCAGCTCCGGCAAGGGCGCCTCGGTTGCTTCTGGTTCTCAGGGTGTTGGCGTGCCGACTCCGGGCGCCGATGCTGCTGTTGCTGGTGCTCCCGTTGCCGGCGCTGGTGCTTCTGCCGCATGGGGAACGCCGAAGTCGTCCGTTGCGCACACCTCTGCCGGCCAGATTTTCACTCCGGCCAAGGACGCCTCCCCGGCGGCCCAGACGGCGAGTACCGTATCCGGTGCCGTGGCCCGTCCCGCCGCTAGCAACACCCAGACGTTCCCGGTAACCGGAATCGCTTCGGAAAACTCCGAAGGGCTCTCCGCGCCGAGCGCACCGGAGGTCTCCGATGACGCGGCAGCCCCTTCGTCGACCCGCACGGAAGCTGCCCAGCCCGCTGAGGCGACAGCCGCCGTCGTACCTTCTGATGACGACTCTTCCGCCGACGACAACGCGACAACCTTGAACCCGCAGGTTGCTCCCGCAGCCGAGCAGGAGAAGGCCGAGCCGGCCGCAGCTGAGCCAGCCGAAGCTGAGCCGGTCAAGGAGAGCATCGGCGCCACGGTGAACCCGCAGGCCGCCGCGACCGTGAGCACCGAGCCGTTCTGGTTTGCTGTTGACCGCCCGCAAAACGTGATTGACGAGCACACCCGCCAGTTCATGTTCAAGCTGACTCCCGGTGCCTGGATTCTGGGGCTGGAAGATCGCGGAAACAGCTTCCTCGTCCAGGACAGCCATGGCAAGACGGGCGTCCTGCTCGACCTCGTGGGGATTGAGCGCGCCTCGGACAGCCAGTAATGTCGCCGGATTCGGCGCTGGCACTCAAGCGCCGGGCCCGGAAGATCAACCGCGAACTCGCGCAGCTCTACCCCTATGCGCATGCGGAGCTGGATTTCCGCAACCCCTTTGAGCTGCTGGTGGCCACGGTCCTGTCTGCCCAAACCACGGACATTCGTGTCAATGCCGTGACCCCGGAGCTCTTTGCCCGCTTCCCGACCCCGCTGGCGATGGCACAGGCAGCCACCGTGGAACTGGAAACGCTGATCAAGTCGACCGGTTTCTTTCGGGCCAAGGCCGGCAATTTATTGGCCTTGGCGACCCGCCTTGTTGACGAGTACGACGGCGTGGTGCCCGGTTCCCTTGAAGCCTTGATTACGCTTCCGGGAGTCGGTCGGAAAACCGCGAATGTGGTGCTGGGTAACGCTTTTGGTGTCCCGGGAATCACCGTGGACACCCACTTCATGCGGCTGGCCAAGCGCTTTGGCTGGACCGAATCTACGGACCCGGTGCGGATTGAGTCCGATGTAGCTGCGTTGTTTGAGCCCAAGGACTGGACCATGCTCTCGCATCGAGTGGTGTTCCACGGACGCCGTATTTGCCATGCCCGAAAGCCTGCCTGTGGCGCCTGCCCTATTGCGCATCTGTGCCCGGCGTATGGCGATGGCGAGGTTGACCCCGTGAAGGCCGCGAAGTTGCTCAAGTACGAGCTGGCTCCCGGCCAGGAAGAATTGCTGGCCCGGATGCAGGCCGATGTGGACAATGCCGCGCAGTACCGGCAGGAATCTCAGTTGGCAGTCCGTAACGCCCAGGCTGGTATTACTGTTCCTCAAGGTCAGGGCCTCCAGCAGTGAGTGCCTACGCGGATCTGGTTGCACTGGCGGCGAAGGCTGCAGCCACGGCTTCGCTTCCGGCAGCCATGAGGGCCGGGCGGCCTTCGCTGTGGCAGCCAAGCATCGATAGGGCCGCCGCTCGGCAGGCGGCCGTGCTGATGCTCTTTGGTGCCTTGGATGATGTTCCGGCCACCTCAACAAAGCCATTGGTGCAGGCCGATTTGGACGTGTTGCTGATTGAACGAGCACACACTCTCAACCACCACCCCGGACAGGTGGCGTTCCCCGGGGGCGGCGTGGATCAAGGGGATGCATCCATCATGGCCGCTGCCTTGCGAGAAGCTGAAGAGGAAACCGGACTTGACCCCACGGGCGTTGAAATCCTGGGTTTGTTGCCCGAGGTTTCTTTGCCGGTCAGCAATTTCCTGGTGACTCCTGTTGTGGGGTGGTGGGCGCGGCAGACTCCCGTGGCTGTTGTTGACTTTGGTGAGTCGGCGCAGGTGTTTCGGATTCCGGTGCGTGACCTGCTCGATCCGGACAACAGGTTCACGGCCGTTTTGAAACGTGGCCGCTTTCCGTACAAGGGACCTGCCTTTGTGGTGAGCGGTGTGGTGGTTTGGGGTTTCACGGCAGGTATTTTGGACTACATTTTCCATGAACTGGGCTGGTCAGTTCCCTGGGACGAACAGCGCGAAATCGCGGCTCCGCTCTAGCCTGATGGCGTGCGGTGCGGTGCGGTGCAGTGCGGTGCTGGTTGCGAGCCGTGCCTGCAGGTGACTATTTCGCGTCAGCGTAGCACTGGACCACGCTGACGTTGACGGGAAATTCCAGCGGTATTTTTCCAAAGATCAACTCGGTGGCCGCACGGGAGGACTCATGGACGATCTGGGTGACCTCGTCCACCATGTTGGCAGGGCAGTGCACCATGACCTCATCGTGCAGGAAGGCCACGAGCTGCGGGGTGCCCTGCACTGACCCGCCCGACATTTCCCCGGCGCCGGGAGCGGCCACCGCCAAGGCCCGCAGCCGCCGTCGTAATTCAGCCAACCAACAGCAGGCCCATTCGGCAGCCGTCCCCTGAACCACAAAGTTGCGGGTAAAGCGGCCGCGGGACCTGGCCGCCTGCTCTGCACGGCGTTGTTCCTGCGCGGTGGAACTGCGCTGGCCGTCGTGCCAATCCTGGGTGGTAGGAGGGGTGCTTCGGCCCAGATGGGTGGTCACGCGCTCGCCTCGTTCACCTGCGCGGGCGGCCTGCTCAACGAAGTCCAGTGCGCGCGGGTACATGCGCGCAAGCTGGGGGACCAGCCGTCCGGAGTCGCCGGTCGTGGCACCGTAAATGGCGCCCAACAAGGCGACCTTGGCCATACTTCGGTCGCCGCCGAACCCCTCTGCGGCAATCCCGGCGTAGAGGTCCTTGTTATTCCCGGCGGCGTCACCTCCCGCGGCAGCCATGGCTGTGTCCTGCGCCAAGGCCGCCAGGACCCGCGGCTCCAATTGGGCGGCATCGGCAACAATCAACGAGTACCCGGGATCGGCAACGGCGGCGCTACGGATTTGCGCGGGGATCTGCATCGCGCCACCGCCGCGTGAAGCCCAGCGCCCGGAGACCACGCCGCCCACCACGTATTCGGCGTGGAACCGGCCGTCCTTGACCCATTGCTGCAACCAATTCCAGCCATTGGTGGTGAACAGCCGGCTGAGCTTTCGGTAGGTCAACAGGGGTTCGATGACCGGATGCTTAAACTCCTGCAGTTCCCAACTTCTGGTGGATTTAGCCTCAATCCCAGCCCGATGCAGCGCGCGCATCAGATCCTGCGGTGAATCAGGATTCAGCGACGGGGCGTTCAGGGCGGTGCGCAGATTCCCAGCCAGGGCTTCCAGTTTTTCGGGATGGTTGAAGTTCGTCGGTTCAGGGCCAAGCAGGTCATCGAGCAGCCTCCTATGCAGGTCTTCCCTCCAGGGGATACCTTCATACTGCATCTCCGCAGCCACCAATGCACCCGCAGATTCCGCACTGAGCAAAAGTGCGAGCCTAGCGGGGTGTGTGGAGGAACTAACGGCTGTTTTTTGTGCACCCAGTTCGCGCGCCACCGCAGTCAGGTCCCATAGCGCTGGGCCAGACGGAGCCACTGGTGCGTCGAAAAGACTCTCCTGGCCGGCGTGGGAACCATATAGCGACGAACTGTTCCGTGTGGGATCGATTTCCGGCGGGAGGGGCGTGAAATTCTGTTGGTAACCGGTGGTGGCAGCAAATTCCGAGTACTGCAAAATGTTTTGGCACAAGGCCAGATCATGGCACTTTTCCACGCGTACACCGGCAGCCAGGAGACTGGGATACCAATGTATTGCCCTGTCCCACACCCAGCGAGGGCGGTGCATCTCCTCCAGAGCTTGAACGGCCGGGCCGAGCTCGGCGCGGGCCACCGTTTGGGCAGGCGCGGCCGGTGTGCCGTCGTCGTTCCGGAGCTCGACCACGGCAGTGGAACGTTCGGAACCGGTGGCCAGCAATGCGTACATAAGTTCTATTCTCCACTGGTGGCCCGAATAATTCCTCCACACGCAATTCCTCCACAGGTGGGGAGTGGCACGCAGTTCTCCACTTTCGCCAGAAAGGGTGTGGAACTGTGATGGCCGGAGCGGCACAGTTGCTCCATGAGAAGTCGCCAAAACTTGCCGTCGGGCCCAGCATCGGAACCGTGGATTCCGCATCGGGACACATCAGTACTGCTCCTATCTGCTTCCGCCGAGCTGCAGGGCGCCGTGGGTCGCATTAGTGCGGCAGCCGCCGTCGAACTCCTTGTGGGTCAGGGTGTGGAACAAGCCGCAGCCCGGTGGGACGACGTGGCGGCTGTGCTGATTGACGCCGCAGCTGTTGTCGACGCCGGGGTGGAGGCCGGACTCGCTGGGTGGCGGGGGCCGACTGTGGTGGTGGGGTTTGCTGCGGATTCGGCAGTCATGTGGCAGCAAGCTGAGCTACTCGGGGTGGATCGGGTCGCCATCTTGCCAGATTCTGCGCGTTGGCTGGCCAACTACCTGAGTTGCCTGCGAAGCCCTGTGTCCGGCGCCGGGGTTGTGGGAATCGTAGGCGGATGTGGTGGGGCCGGTGCATCAACGCTGGCCACGCTGGTTGCTGCCGGTGCCGTGAAGCGGGGAGTGCGGACGCTGCTCGTTGACGGCGACCCCTGGGGCGGTGGGCTTGGGACGGCATTGTCGGCCGATGACGTCCCGGGCCTGCACTGGCCGGAGTTGCTGCGAGCGTCCGGGGCCATCAACCCCGAACAATTGGCGGCATCATTACCGTACTTTGCCGGGTTGGCCCTACTTTCCTGGGACCCGTCGGCTCGCCCTGATGGTGCAGGGCCAGCTGGTTTCGCGCAATCTGGGCCACGATCCCAAACGGCCGTGGGTGAGGTCATGCGCGCTGCCCGGGGAGCCTATGGCTTGGTAGTGGTTGACTTAGGCCGCACGCCTGACGCATTTAGATCCTTGGCCGTGCACTGCGATGGTTTGGCGGTGGTTGTGCCTGCTCGTGCGCGTTCGGCCGCCGCAACGTTACCGGTCGTAGCGGCCTTGCCGCCGAAGCCTGCCGTGGCCGTGGTTCGAGGACCACTCGGGGAAGGGCTGGACGCGGGCATGGTTGCTTCCGCGGTTGGCCTGCCGCTCATTGGCAAGATGCCGCGGCTGCGTGGTGCCACGGACGCGCTGGAGGCCCAGCGTCTGCCAGATCTCCTCCGACGGCGGCCCATGCGGACACTTGTAGGGAACGTTCTTGAGTGGATGGCAGGAGAAGGTGCAGGCGCTGTCCTTGGAAGCAAAAGTGAGCAGGCATCAGGTGGGGGTCGGCAATGACCGCTGAATCTCAACACGGGAGCCTCTCCTTTGGCCCATGGGACGGGGCCGTCGATGCTCAGCTACTTGATACCGTGCGGCGCAGCGTTCTGGCTCAGGCCGGGCCAGTGACAGACCTTCAGGTGGCGGCGGCCGTGCGCGAAAGCGGCCGATTACTGGGCGCGGCCGGTTCACTGATCGCCATGGAAAGAATCACCGCCGAACTCAACGGTTTGGGCCCCCTTCAGGGCCTCACCAAAGACCCCGAGGTAACTGACATCTTCGTCAACGCCCCGGAATCGGTCTGGTTGGACCGGGGTTCCGGACCTGAACGCGTAGCCGTGCGTTTCGCCGGCGAGAGCGAACTGCGGGCGCTCGCCGTCAGGTTGGTGGCCAGCGGCGGCCGCAGGCTTGATGAAAGCAGCCCCTGTGTCGACGTGAAAATTGCCTCCGGATATCGCATCCATGCCGTGCTGCCACCAATTTCCGCTACCGGAACACTGCTTTCCATCCGGATCAAGCGACGCACGATTCTCACTCTCGCCCAAATGGTGAACGCCGGAAGCATGGGGCCAGTGTTTGCACAGGTGCTTGAATCCGTCATGACCCACAGACTGAACTTTCTGATCAGCGGAGCAACGGGAGCCGGGAAAACCACTCTGCTGTCGGCACTGCTGGGCCTGTGCCCGCCAAGGGAACGGCTTGTGCTGATCGAGGATGCGGCCGAACTGGAACCAGACCACCCCCACGTGGTGACAATGGAGGCCCGGCACGAAAATGCTGAGGGAGCCGGTGCGGTAGATCTCGCGGAACTCGTCCGGCAGGCTCTGCGCATGAATCCGGGCCGACTCATTGTTGGTGAGTGCAGGGGAAGGGAGGTGCGCGAACTGCTAATGGCGATGAATACAGGCCACAGCGGTGGTGGTGGGACTATTCACGCAAACAGCGCACGTGATGTTCCCGCCAGGCTGGCGGCCCTGGGAGCACTGGCCGCCATGTCCCCGGAAGCCGTGTTCCTACAGGGCGCCAGCGCACTTGACGTTGTCATCCACCTGGCACTCATCGACGGTCGCCGTGTCGTTGCAGAAATTGCCGTGGTCGAGCTGCGCCATGGCCGGCTGGATGTTATTCCCGCCCTGACACTGTCCGACAATCTGCCTGGCGCAAACGGAGCGTCGATGGGTGTGAGAATCGCACAAGGACCAGGATGGCCGCCGCTTGCGAAAAGGCTAGGACTTGCGGGACTCCTGGAGACACCTTCTGGCCAGGGGATGCCATGAAAGTGTGGGATGCAGGGCCATGAGTGCACTGATAGTGCTTGTCCTGTCCGGAACAGCCTGCTGCCTCATCGGTTTGCATCGGCAACCCCGGGCGGTGGCGCCAAGGCGCAACTCCGTCCGGTCCAGGGGCAGCGCTCGCCGGAGCAAACCACAGGCAGAAGCGCTTCCAAGGTTGATCCGCCAATTGGCCTCGCTTCTGGCGGCAGGCCGAACAGGACCGCTCCTGTGGCGGGCCTTGGCTCTTGTCTTGGCCGTGGAACAGGACCGTGCCCGGGAGAAAACCCGTGCCCCCTCACCGGAATCCCTTCAGGTCGTGTCACGGCGCCACGGGCCCTTGCCAGCCGGGGAACGAGTGCAGATGGACGTGACTCTGCAACTGGTTCTCACCGTGGAACGGGCCAGCGCCTTGGGCCTGCCCACGGCACCTGCGGTACGTAGCGCCTGCAGCAACTTTGGTGGGGCTGGCAGTGGTGGGTTTGGCAGGAGTACACGCAGGGGAGGCCTGACCGCGGAACAGGCTCGCGTATGGCTCGATATTGCCGCTTGTTTCGACGTCTGTGAGGCCAGCGGGGCGCCCGTCGCGGCAGTCCTGGAACGACTGGCAACCATGTTGGAGGCCGATCATGACGCTGCCGCCTTGCGGGAAACTGCGCTCGCAGGCCCTCGTGCCACCGTGAAGTTGTTGACGTGGTTGCCGTTTCTTGGCCTTGGTCTCGGAATGCTGATGGGTGTTGACCCGATGGCCGCTCTTCTAGGTAGTCCCCTTGGGTGGGCGGTAGTGGCGGCGGGTACTGGTTTCGCTATCGCAGGGAGGGCCTGGTCGGCCAGCATGATTTCGAATGCTGCACGACCGATTGAGGGATCAGATGGGCACCGGATAGTGGGCAATGGATCACGGTGGCACGTCGCATTTTCGAGGAGGGACTAATTGTGGGCGGGCTATTTTTCTTCATAATGGCGGCGCTGGCCATCTTGTGTTTATGGGGCTCCAAAAGGCGAGGCCCCGAAAAATATGGACCGGATTTCGCTGGACCAGAGGGGCGCCAGCAAAGCCAGCAAAGCCTTGCAATGGTTCGCGATGCGCGGCACCGCCCGTGGTCGTTTCGTAAGGAAGGATCATCGCGCAACTCAGCAGGGGTGGCTTCGGTGCCGTTGTTGTTGGAGTTGTTGGGAACGGCGCTGGACTCCGGACTTACCGTCCAAGGGGCTTTGCGAGCGGTTGCCCACGTTGCCGAACCCGGCATCCAGGGGCATCTCTTACGTGTGGTTGCGGGCCTGGAAATTGGTGCGTCGTGGCACAGCTCATGGGAAGGGAACACCACCCGGGGAGACGTCGCCCAGATCCACGATGCCTTGAGTTTTGGGGCCGTGACGGGTGCATCCGCGGCACCACTGCTGTACGCCGAGGCGCAACGTTCTCGCAGGGCCGCAAGCCGCAGTGCCGAGAAGCGAGCGGCAGCATTGGGCGTCAAACTGGTCCTTCCGCTGGGCCTGTGCTCGTTGCCAGCCTTCATTGCGTTGGGAATCGTGCCCGTTGTGATGGCCATGATTCCTCGGTTTTAGCCTTGCTCGTTCGTCCACAGGCATAGCTATCCCTCGGACTATCCACCAAACAGCAAAGTGGTCTTTTGCTGAAGGCGGGAGAGGAGAAGAGTTCAAAAACCAGGTTTTGATTGGTCGCTTCGCCTCCGTGCGGTGGCTGAATCAAAGCAGCACATGAAAACAAGGAGTTGAGATGAACAGCAATGAAGTCGCCCGAGGAATGGTTGCCGGCACCGACGAAGCCCTCGCCAAGGGGAACGTCAGCGAGATCTTTCCCGGAGCCAGTGCGAATCCGCCAGTGGTGAACCGACACGTCCACCCCAGCCGGGCTCGGCTGCCGTGGACCCGACAGGCGTGGTCCGGGAGGGCATGGAGTCGCAAAAACTGGGCGAAGTCAGGGATGGAAGCCGGAATGGCAACGGCAGAATACGCCATCGCAACATTGGCCGCCGTTGGATTTGCTGGGCTGTTGGTGGTGATCCTCAAGAGCGATGAAGTCCGCGGTTTCCTCCTAAATATCATCCGCACGGCCCTGAGTTTTTAAACGGCGATTCAGGAAGTTGGGGTGCGATGCATACGCTGACACAGTTGTTCCGCGCTGACCGTGCGTCACACGCGCAATCGGGTGGATTCTCCACGGGCACACCGGCCATGAGGGGATCGGTGACCGCGGAACTGGCGGTGGTGCTGCCCGCGGTTACGGCACTTCTGGCGATCCTTCTCCTCAGCGTCTCTGCGGGAATGCTCCAGCTTCGACTGGAGGAAGGCGCAAGAGCGGGCGCCAGGGCCCTGGCCCGTGGGGATTCGTCGGCCCAGGTCCTAGATACTGTGTCACGGGTTTCGGGTGCGCAAGCGTCGGTTTCCATGGCGATTTCCGGTGGCTATGCCACGGTCTCCGTCAGTGGCCGCACCGGCGGGGTCCTCTCAGGCTTCGTTCCGTGGATCCAGACTGCAAAAGCGAGTGCAAGGGTCGAAAGCGGTGAAGCTGGACCGATGCTGCGAGATCCTCCGATTCTGCGGCCTGCTCAGCAGATGGGGACCACATTGCCGGGTTCGGCGGCCCTGAAACCAGCGCTCTGGCGGTGGGCTCGGGGCCCGGCGTGCCCGCTTCGAACCGGGCTCTGTGCCACTAGCGCGTTGTTCACTGGCGGAGGTTTCCATGGATAAGGGTGAAGAAGGGGCAGGGACCGTATTGGCGGTGGGACTCGTCTTCGTCATGTTGTTGCTTACGGCCATGGTGCTGGGGCTAGGGCAAGCGGCTGTCGCAGCGGCCAAAGCAGCTACTGCGGCGGATCTATCAGCATTGGCCGCCGCAGATGCCTATAGGGGCCTTTCTGTCGGTTCTCCGTGCCAGATTGCGGCTGATGTGGCTGCGCTCCATGGTGCGTCGCTCCTGGACTGCACTCTGGCAGGCGATCAGTCCGTACGAGTCAGCGTCTCGATCCGAACGGCCCTGCCGTGGCTCTCAACGGGAATGGCTAGGGCAGGACCGCCACCCGATACGGTCGGGCCCGGCCATCCTTGAACCGATTACACCGGGCGCCGTGTCCTCGACTGGCGCATTCTCACCACGCGCGATTGTGCGCATGTTCCTTGAAAACTGAATAGAGCGGCTATCCGGGCAGGCTGCCGCTTGAGGCCTTGGACAGTAAGAGCTTGAGGAGCAGTACTGCGCCCACTTTGTCCAGAGGGTTGTTCTTGTTTCCGCATTTGGGCGATTGCACGCAGGACGGACACCCTGACGGACACTCGCAGGCTTCAATAGCCTCCATGGTTGCCTTGATCCATGTCCTGGCCATATCGAAACCACGCTCGGCAAACCCGGCGCCGCCGGGATGGCCGTCATAGACAAATATTGTCGGCTGGCCGGTGTCTGCATGGATAGCGGTCGATACTCCGCCAACATCCCACCTATCGCTCGAGGCAACCAGTGGAAGCAAACCGATCATCGCGTGTTCGGCAGCATGCAAAGCTCCCGGAAACTGTGGTTCCACGAGGCCGCCGCCCAGCATCGTCTGATTGTCGAGTGTGAACCACACGGCCTTGGTGAACAAGTCGCGGGCCTCCAATTCCAACGGTTCCTCACCGAGAACTTCATTGGAGATGATTGCCTTACGTTGGAACGAGACCACCTGGGTGCGGACCTGAACCGCACCAAAATGCATCTCAACAGGACCCCACACCTCATTTTTGAGCGATTCCAGCACCTCGATCTGGGTGACATCCCGTGCCGTGGTGTAGAAGTCCGGCTGACCACGGCGGACCAAGGCGCAGTGGTCAGCCTCGTTGAGTTCGAGCACTACATAGCTTGTTCCCTGATGAACGTACACGGCACCCGTATGTGCTTGGTAGTGGGACTGCGGAGAGCCCATCGTCCCTAGCAACGCTCCCGTTTCAGCCTCGATGATATTGATCGGTCCGCCCCCGTCCTCACGCAGGTTGACCATGGCGGCAGCACTTTGCGGGTGTGTCCAGAACCAGCCGGCCGGCCGCTTGCGCAAATATCCTTGAGCCACCAATTGATCGAGCAGGGCCGGCGTACTTGCATCAAAAATGGCCAAGTCCGCGAGTGTGATTGGCAGCTCGGCCGCGGCCGCACAAAGATGGGGACCTAAGACGTACGGGTTGGATGGGTCAAATACGGTGGCCTCCACCGCTTGATCGAAAATAGCCTCGGGATGGTGAACCAAAAAAGTGTCAAGGGGATCATCACTGGCCACAAACGTTGCCAACGCATCCTGCCCGGCCCTGCCCGCACGGCCGATCTGTTGGAAAAAGGACGCCCTGGTACCGGGCCATCCGGCCACTAGAACAGCATCCAGTCCGGATATATCGATTCCGAGTTCGAGCGCCGAAGTGCTTGAAACGCCAAGCAGGTCTCCTGATCGGAGGGCTTTTTCCAGCTCCCGCCGTTCCTCGGGGAGATAACCCGAACGGTAGGCGGCCACGCGCGGGGGAAGGCTGGGATCGACGTCGTCTAGGAGCCTTTTGGTCACACTTGAAATGGTTTCGGCGCCGCGTCGTGACTTGATGAAAGCAATGGTTCGCACATGGGATGAAACGAGGTTGGCCAGCAGATCCGAGGTTTCGGCGATGGCCGTACGACGGGACTTTGCTCCGTTCTCGCCTTTGAAATCTGTCAGTTCCGGCTCCCACAGCGCAACGGTCGTTGCACCGTGGGGGGAGTAGTCCTCGGTGACGGTCGTGACTGGCGCCCCGATCAATCGGGCAAAGGAGGTGCCCGGGTCTGATGACGTGGCAGAGGCCCCCATAAACACAGGACTGGCACCGTAATGGGCGCAGATTCGACGAAGACGCCGCATCAACACAGCCACATGGGAACCGAAAACGCCGCGGTAACTGTGGGCTTCATCGATGATGACGTATTTCAGCCGCTTGAAGAAGCGAGCCCACCACGTGTGGTTGGGTAGTACCCCAAAGTGCAGCATGTCAGGGTTGCACAGGATGAAATTGCTGTGGTCCCGGATCCAACGCCTATCAGCTGGGGCGGTGTCGCCGTCGTAGGTGGCCGCACGCAGCGTGGGTAGATTGAGTGAATTCAGCGCAGCCAGCTGATCGGCTGCAAGTGCCTTAGTGGGGGAGAGGTACAAAGTCACGGCGCCGTCGGTTTCCAGCAGTCCAGGGTTTTCTGCGACCCGCAGCGCGGCCCGGTGGACTGCATCCAAGGCAGGCAGTTGATAGGCAAGTGACTTGCCGGACGCCGTCCCCGTAGCGATGATCGTATGCTCGCCACCATGTCCTGCGTTGGCCCCCATGACTTGATGCCGCCATGGCTGCACAACACCCAAGAAGGAATATGCGTTGACAAGATCCGGGTGGACCCAAGCAGGCCAAGGCTCGTTGACGGCCTGCCGCGCCGGAATTCGCCGGACATGCTGCAATTGAGGAGGATTGCTTCCTCCACCCAACTGCGAGATCAGCGAATGATTGGTAGACACTCCCTCATTGTGTCACCGCGGCAGTTACAGGCCGGCCATCTCTGCCAGCCGTTCTCGAGGTACCAAGACGGTAACCGGGCTTACTGTGCGCCAGCCAAGTTTGTAATACAGGCTCTGGCCACCGGTACTGGCCACCAACAAACCCGTCCTGACGGGGTAATCAAGGGATCGGGCCGTGAGAGTTTTCATCATCAACATCCCAAATCCACGTCGACGATGCGGTGCCGCGGTCTTCAGTTCGTCAAACACCGCCGTTTCCCCATAGATGCCAACCCGTCCGCTGGCCAGCACGGTTTGTCCACGGACGATGGCGGCCGAAAAGCGGGCCTGGCAGATTGAATCGCTGTGCCTTCCGCCGATCTTCTTGACGACAAGCGTCAATTCGGGATCTCCCAAAAATGGATCCTGATTATCTTGGGTTTCCATGGCACAAACCATGAGCCGCTCAGAAGTTGAAACCATCCCCATGCCATATTGGTGCGCCAACTTCACATAGCGATGAACGTCGGGGCCGATCACGCAGAGGGCCCGCTGAGAGGAGGCCGTTACCTCTGCGGCCAGGGCGGCAAAATCGGTCGGCGTTGGGTCGCACGTGAAGTACTCCCAATCACCGTTGCGGTCAGGGCATAGAGCCGCAAGAAACCCCGGCCCGGAGCGGCTTTGGTAGCTCCGCAGCGCACTCCAGCCGGCGAACCATTCTGTTGCATAGTGCGCAAGCTCCGTGGAACCACCCGTCATGCTTCCAGCCTATGCCCGGAGGGTGCCAGCGGCCACAAATGCCGGCCCGTTTGGTCACACAAAGTAGGCTTTAAGACGTGTCGATGAACAAAATTGTGCTCTTTTACGGCTTTACCCCTCTGAGTGACCCAGAGGCGATCAAGCTCTGGCAACGCGCGCTGTGCGAAAAACTCAGCCTCAAGGGGCGCATCATCATCTCCAAGGACGGCATCAATGCCACCGTTGGAGGTGACATCAAGGACCTCAAGCAGTACCTGAAAACCACGCGTGAATACGCCGGCTTCAGGAACATGGACATCAAATGGTCAGACGGCACAGGAGATGACTTTCCCCGCCTGAGCGTGAAAGCCCGTGAAGAAATCGTCAGCTTTGGCGCCCCGGGTGAACTTAAAGTTGATGAAAATGGTGTGGTTGGCGGAGGTACTCATCTGCTGCCCGAAGAGCTCCACGAACTTGTCGCGGACAAGGAATCCAAGGGTGAGGAAGTCGTTTTCTTCGACGGCCGCAACGCCTTCGAAGCGCAGATCGGTAAATTCAAGAACGCCATTGTTCCCGACGTCGACACTACCCATGACTTCATCAAGGAACTGGATTCCGGCAAGTACGACGACCTCAAGGACAAGCCGGTCGTCACCTACTGCACCGGCGGGATCCGTTGCGAAGTCCTCAGCTCGCTCATGGTCAACCGTGGCTTCAAAGAGGTCTACCAAATGGACGGCGGGATCGTCCGCTATGGCGAAACGTTCAAGGACAAGGGCCTCTGGGAAGGCTCGCTCTACGTGTTCGACAAGCGCATGCACATGGAATTCAGCGACGAAGCCAAGGAAATCGGCCACTGCATCCGCTGCAACAACCCGAGCAACAAATTTGAAAACTGCTCCAACCCCAGCTGCCGCAACCTCAACCTGTACTGTGCCGAGTGCGCCAGCGCACCGGAAACCTTGCAGTGCCCGCAGGGCTGCACTGACTGACGGCTTCCTGAGCCCTGGCGCATTCACAGCTAGATCAGCTCCAGGGTAGGCCCCTCATGCAAGGCTTTGTAGACCCGGTTCCGCACCACGTTGGCCTCTGATGAGGTGAGTGTCCGCTCCAGCGACTGCAGGGTCAATCGAACCAACACATTGGCCTGGCCCGTCACCAGTCCGAGCCGTGTGAGCGCTCCTTCCGGAAGCTGGGAGGCGGGTGTAATCGCCAGCACCTCAAGCCCGGCCAGCACGTCCGCTTCCTGACCCAACGCGGAACGGGCCGCGTCCCCCAGGACTTCGGAGTCGACGTCGTCCGCGCAGACAAGGGACAGGTCTCGGCGCATGGGTGGCATGGCGGAAACGGGGTTGTAGGGTGACAGGTCACTCATTTGGCCACGAACGCGGGGATCGGTCGAGCGCAACAGTCGGATGTCGTCAATGCCTTTGCGCAGCATCAGAGCCCGGTCCAAGCCCATGCCCAGTGCCAGCCCGCACCAGCGGCGGGGATCAAGCCCGGAGGCACGTAGGACAGTGGCGGCCACCAGCCCGGCCTCGGCCAGTTCCAGCCATTCGCCGCGAACCTGAACGTCCAACTGCACGCCGGCCGTCGTGTACGGGTGAGAGCTGGGCACGGCCCGCCAGTGCGCACCCGGCAGGACAGCCTCCACCAGGGCGCCAAGCATGGTGGTCAGATCAGGTACGCCCAGCAGCCCGCGTGAGCGTAGCCGCCACAAGTCCACCTGATGCGGCGTGCCTACATGGGTGCGATCCACGGCGTCGCGCCGGTACACCAAGCCCGGTAGGACATGGAGGGTGTCATATCGATCCAGCTCCGGCCGCAGCGAATCCAGCACGGCGGGCATTCCCGCGGACGTGTGGCTGCGCAGCATGACGGTGGGGCTGACATGGCGAGAATATCGGGAATCGCGGGTGATGTCGTCGGGGTTGAAGCCCAGCCGGTCGTAATTGTCGCGCACGGAGACCAGTGGACTGGGACGGTGCTCGGCCACGGGCACATTCCAGATGGCAGCCAAGGCGTCAGTGATGGAGGCCAGCATGGCCGACATGGCGTGTCCGGCGGAGGGATCGCTGAGGTCAGGGATGGCAAGCGCCGATTGCAGGGCAGAGTGAGAGATATAAGAGTGCATGGGGGTGAATCCTTTGGTATCCGGGAGGCGGTGGGTGGGAACCCCTCAGCCGCTGCCGGATGGACTCAGCGCGTCAGCGAAGCAGCCCATGCGGCCAAAGGCGGCCGAGGGCAGGTAAATCGCTGAACAGTGTGCATGAACTAATCGTACGCGCACCGGGACGCCCACAACTCGATAGGCTGTTCCAATGACTGATTTCGCCACCGTTCCTGACGCCCCACGCAGTGACAACCTGGACCTCCTCGCCGCATTGGCCACAGACCTCACCGCCATCAATTACACGGTCGACGGCGTGGCGGAGCTCCTTGGCCCGGACGCCAACCAAGCGCTGGCCCGGGACCAGACTGTGCCGGCTGCCTTGGCGCTTCGAAGCAACGAGGACGCGCTGGCAACTGTCGTCAAGCTGTGGCTCCTTGCGAACAATATTCCGGCAGAGCTGCTGTCCCGCACGTTGCCCGGAATCGGCATGGATGCCTTGGTTCACCTCGGCCTTATCGAATCCGCGCCGGAGCCCGGGATGGTTCGGGCTGCTGTGGACCTTCGCCCTTATGGCTGGCCTGCCGCGGAAGAAGGCGGAAACGACACCAACTTGTGGGTGACGAGCGACCTCGGCGCCCATCAGCGGCAGGGAGTGCTGCGCAAGGACCACGTCTTGGGTATTGGACAGGCCTCGCTAACCCTTGCCCAGGGAACCATCCGCCGCGACGTGGATCGGGCCCTGGATCTCGGGACCGGTTGCGGCATTCAGCTGTTCCACCTGCTGCATCACGCTAAAACTGTTGTCGCCACCGACATTTCGGAACGGGCGCTGGCCTTCACCCGGTTCAACCTTGCACTTAATGCCCCGGAATTGGGCTTGTCTGATGCGGATTTTGATGCGGGCAACCCAGACGCTCGAATCTCCTTGCGTCTGGGCAGCTTGCTGGATCCTGTCGCCGGAGAGTTCTTTGACTTGGTGGTCTCCAACCCGCCGTTCGTCATCACCCCGCGCCACCGCGGAGAGCAAAGCAGCGACCAGTTCACCTACCGCGACGGCGGCTTGGCCGGAGATGCCATCGTGGAAACCCTGGTCCGTGAACTGCCCGGCATTCTGAATCCCGGCGGCACGGCGCAGATGCTGGGCAATTGGGAAGTCACCGAAGGCACCTCGGACGACGGCGGCACCCCGGCGCCATGGCATGCCCGTCCCGCGCAATGGCTGGCGCCGGGCACCGAGGCATGGTTCATCCAGCGTGAGCAGGTTTCCCCCGGCGGATATGCCGAAACGTGGCTGCAGGACGCCTCACAGGGCCGCGATTCGGCTGCCTACACCAACGCCTATGAGGATTACCTGCTCGATTTTGCGTCACGCAACGTGGCGGGAATCGGCTTTGGCTACATCCTGCTGCGCCGTCCTGCCGTTGGGGAGGAGCCGAGCGAACCACGCTTTGAGGAGATCCTGTACCCCATCGAACAGCCCGTGGGGCCGCACCTGGCCGATGCCCTTGACAGGGTCCAGTGGTTGAAGCAGCGCCCCTCCATTTCGGACGAGCACCTACTTGCCGCATCCGATGTTACCGAGGAGCGCCACCAAAAGCCGGGAGCCGAACACCCCGGCGTGATCCTGCTCCGCCAGGGTGCCGGGTTGCGCCGCACCAACCTGATGAGCACAGAGCTGGCAGGCTTTGTTTCAGCGTCCGACGGCGACCTCACCGCCGGTCAGATCATCGGCGCCCTGGCTGTATTGCTGGAGCGTGACGATGCTGAATTCGTTGACTCTCTCGGCAGTGACGTTCGCAACCTCGTCAGGGACGGATTCCTTATTCCGGCCCCGTGGACGACGATTCCACAGATGGTGAAGCCGAGTAATTTGTCCAAAGGTGCCACTGTGGGCGCATAGTTGTATGGACTCCGTTTCCCAAGCAATACGCGTTCACGGTAAAAATATGGTGAACTAGGCTCTTGGGGACGCCGTTCGTCCCACTTTCATTCCCTGTAGGAGTACCGTGCCCAGCAAGGCAGCAGCCAGCAAGCCAAAGACCGGCAAAAAGCTCGTAATTGTAGAGTCCCCGGCCAAGAGCAAGACCATCGCCAAGTACCTTGGCGAGGGTTTCGTCGTGGAAGCGTCCATTGGGCACATCCGCGACCTGCCGCAGCCTTCCGAGCTGCCCGCGGAACTGAAGAAGTCCTCGATCGGCAAGTTCGCCGTCGACCTTGAAAACGACTTCAAGCCGTACTACGTGGTCTCCTCCGACAAGAAGAAAAAGGTGGCAGAGCTCAAGGCGCAGCTCAAGGACGCCGACGAACTCTACCTCGCAACCGATGGGGATCGCGAGGGCGAAGCCATCGCGTGGCACCTGCTCGAGGTGCTCAAGCCCAAGGTGCCCGTGCACCGCATGACCTTTGCCGAAATCACCAAGGAATCCCTGCAGCGCGCCTTGGGCAACCTGCGCGAACTGGACACCGATCTGGTGGACGCGCAGGAAACCCGCCGCGTGGTTGACCGTCTCTTCGGCTATGAGCTTTCCCCGGTTCTGTGGCGCAAGGTTGCGCCGAAGCTCTCCGCCGGCCGCGTGCAGTCAGTTGTCACCCGCATGGTGGTTGAGCGCGAACGTGAGCGCATGGCCTTCCGTTCGGCCAACTACTGGGACCTGGCTGGCACCTTCAGCACCACCGACACCGGCGAATCCTTTAGCGCCAAGCTTGCCGCCGTCGATGGCAAGCGCGTGGCTTCCGGACGTGACTTCAACGACAAGGGTGAGCTGACCGGCAAGAATGTTGCGCACCTTGACGAGGTTGCCGCGAAGGCACTCGCCACCGCCCTGCAGGATGTGTCTTTTGCCGTCCGCTCGGTCGAGCACAAGCCCTACACCCGCCGCCCGGCTCCGCCGTTTACGACGTCGACCCTCCAGCAGGAAGCCGGCCGAAAGCTGCGCTTCACCTCCAAGTCGACCATGTCGACCGCCCAGCGCCTGTATGAAAACGGTTACATCACGTATATGCGTACCGATTCATCCTCGCTGAGCGATGAAGCCGTCAACGCGGCCCGGCGCCAGGCATCGGAGCTTTACGGCCCCGAGTTTGTCCCCGCAGCCAAGCGCGTTTATGCCAATAAGAGCTCCAACGCCCAAGAAGCCCACGAGGCCATCCGCCCCGCCGGTGACTCCTTCCGCACCCCGGCCCAGGTTGCCAGTGCCCTGCGAGGAGACGAATTCAAGCTGTACGAGCTGATCTGGAAGCGCACCGTCGCCTCCCAGATGGCTGATGCCAAGGGCTCGACGGCGACCATCAAGTTGGGTGCCACGGCAGCCGGTGGCGCTGCTGACGGCAAGGATGCTGAGTTCTCTGCGTCCGGAACCGTCATCACCTTCCGCGGCTTCCTTGCCGCTTACGAGGAAGGCCGGGATGAGTCCCGCAACGACTCCGACGATTCGGACCGTCGCCTGCCCAACGTCAAGGAAGATGACGCGTTGCAGGCAGCCGAAGTTCAGGCCAATGGCCACGAGACCTCGCCGCCGCCGCGCTTCACGGAAGCATCGCTGACTAAGGAAATGGAAGAGCGGGATATTGGCCGCCCATCCACCTACGCATCAACGCTGTCCACCATCATGGACCGCGGCTACGTCCGCAAGCAGGGTTCGGCGCTGGTTCCGAGCTGGATCGCTTTCTCCGTGGTGCGTCTGCTGGAACTGCACTTCACAGATTATGTGGACTACGAGTTCACCGCCGGCATGGAAACTGGCTTGGATAAGATCGCCAACGGCCAGGACAAGGGCTCGGACTGGCTCAAGCGCTTCTACTTTGGCGATGGCGATGATGCTGGCCTGCAAAGCATTGTGAACAACCTTGGTGACATCGATGCGCGTGAGATCAACTCCATGCCCATCACCGACACCCTGGTGCTGCGCGTCGGAAAGTTCGGCCCATACCTTGAGAGCACTGTTCCCACGTTGGACGCCAAGACCGGCGAGATCATTGAGGCGGCCCGCGCCAATGTTCCCGAAGATCTGGCCCCGGACGAGCTCACGCCCGCCAAGGCGCAGGAACTCATGGACACGGCGGCACCGGAGGAGCGACTCCTTGGTGTTGACCCTGTTTCGGGCCACTCTGTTGTGTCCAAGAATGGCCGCTACGGACCGTACGTCACCGAAGTGATCCCGGAGATGACCGCAGAGGACATCGCCAATCAGCCGGTGGAATATTACAAGAACGGCAAGCCGAAGCCGCCGAAAAAGCCGGTCAAGGCTAAACCGCGCACCGGCTCGCTGTTCAAGACCATGACAGTTGACACCGTCACCCTGGACGAAGCTCTGGCCATCATGAGCCTGCCACGTGTTCTTGGGGAAGACGCCGAAGGCAATGAGATCACTGTTCAGAATGGTCGTTTTGGCCCGTACCTGAAGAAGGGATCGGACTCGCGCTCCATCGGCACCGAGGAAGAAATCTTCACCATCACCCACGAGGCGGCACTGGCGATCTACTCCCAGCCCAAGCAGCGTGGTGCCCGCGCGGCGGTGCCACCGCTGGCGGAGTTTGGTGAGGACCCCGTTTCGGGCAAGAACATTGTGGTGAAGGAAGGGCGCTTCGGCCCCTACATCACCGACGGAGTCACCAACATCACCGTTCCCCGGGGGACGGAAGTTGAACAGCTGACCCGCGAGACGGCCATCGAGTTGCTGGCTGACAAGCGCGAACGTGGTCCCGTTAAGCGGACCGCCAAGCCCGCTGCCAAAAAGCCGGCGGCCAAGGCCCCGGCCAAGAAAAGGGCTCCCGCGAAGAAGTAACACCGCTGCAGTTCCGTCTGTCCAACGTCGCCCCGCACACCGAAACTGGTGAGCGGGGCGACGTTTTTGTGCCACCTGCTTCCTGGATGCCTTTCCCACCCTCTGACGAATGAGTGTATTTGTGCGAAAGTGTGCGGTTTTTCCTAAATGAGATCGGTAACATATGGATTTTTTGGAATGTGAACCGTAACATGTGAGCTGTAGCTCCATTTGTGTTCTGAATCACTTCGGGTGGTTGGCCGCAAGCTTGGTGCTTCAGACCACCTGACCATTCCAGCTTTCACGGGGAGATATGAAAATTCGTCATAGTACGGGCCGAAATGCGGTCGTCGCGGTTTTGACCGCGGCCGCACTAGCCCTCACCGCTACAGCCGTCGCGCTGCCAGGCGCCAGTGCGGCTGTTGCACCTGCCCTAGCCCCTGCAGTTCTGGCAGTTTCCGCGCCTTCGGGCGCAGTCCCATTGACGCCGGCCGGTGCGCCGCAGACAATCCCTGGCCTCGCCAACTGGGCGGCAGCGACTGGCCAGTTCACCTTAGGCGATGGAGCCAAGGTCATCGGCGCAGATGCCGCACTGACGGGCGATCTTGCAGAACAACTGTCGACCGTTCTGGGCCGAACCGTCGGCATAGCAGCCAACGGCGCCATCGCTGGCGATCTCGAAATTGTCATTGACTCATCCCGGAGCGCCACGCTGGGTGAGGAAGGCTACGAACTCAACGTCGGTAACACCATCAAGGTCACCGGAGCCACGGACACCGGTGCTTTCTATGGTGCTCAGACCATCTTGCAGCTACTGACGCAGGGCAACTTGGTCAACAAGGGTGTCTCTACCGATGTTCCGCAGTACCAGGAGCGTGGCGTTGGCCTGTGCGCCTGCCAGGTGACCATTTCCATGGAGTCGCTGGAGCGCACCATGAAGGACATGGCCTACAACAAGCTCAACCAGTTGTGGCTGGAAACTAAACTCAAGTCCGATGCCTACCCGAAGGCTAACTTCTGGGCTTACTACACCAAGGCAGAGGCCGCCCAGATCACGGCGTGGGCCAAAAAATACCACATTGAGCTGGTCCTGGAAGTAAACTCTCCCGGCCACATGCGTCCCTGGCTTTACGACTACCCCGAGCTGCAGCTGGTCAATAACGCCGGCAACAAGAAGGTTGAACAGCTGGACATCAGCAAGCCTGAGGCCTTCACCATGGTCACCACCTTGGCCGACGAGTACGCTGCCGCGTTCCCTGACCAGCAGTACTGGCACATGGGCGGCGATGAGTACATGATGGGCGACAGCTACGGCAACTACCCGCAGTTCGCCAAGTTCGTCACTGACCATCCGGAGATCTTCCCGGCAGGTTCCGGCCCCGGCGACGTCTTCGTCTGGTTCATGAACAAGGTCAATGCCCACGTCAAGGCAAACGGCAAGCAATTGCGCATTTGGAACGACGGCGTCCCGACGACCAGCACCATCCCGCTGGATGAGGACATCGTGGTGGAGCACTGGCTCAACTCCGGACTCAGTCCCCAGGCCCTGCTGAACGCCGGTCACGACGTACAGAACTCCGCCCAGGCGCTCTACTTCAGCCGACCCGGTGCCTACAACGTGAACCTGCCCAATCTGTGGAACTCGGGCTGGACTCCCAAGACGTTCGACGGCGGCACAACCGTCACCGACGTCCCCGGCAAGGGTAAGGTCATTGGTGCCAAGCTGTCCGCATGGCCCGATGATTCCACCTTGTCCACCGAATCCATGGTTGAAGAGCAGCTCTTTGCCACCACTCGATTCCTGGCCCAGGCCACCTGGGGTGGCCCCAAGCCCACAGCGGACTTCTCCAAGTTCAGCACGCTGACCAATAATTTGGGCCGTGTGCCCGGCTACAACAGCTACGACAGGACACCCGTGGGTGATGGTGGGTACGCCATCTCAACTGCAGGAAAATCTGTCAACGTCAGCGGATCCGGTGTGGCGGTTGCTGCCGCGGCCAACGAAACCTGGACACTGGCAGCCACTAGCGATCACTACTACAAGCTGACCGCCGCCAACGGCAAGTGCCTGGCCATGGCTGGTGGAGTGCTGTGGCTACAGGCCCCCATGCAGCAGGACCTGGCGCCGTCATTGTCTGATTGCAACGCGACCGACCGCCGCTTGAACAACCTGCAAAAGTGGGAAGTCCTCAAGGATGGCAACGGGTACAGAATCCGCAACGCGATCACGCAGCTGCCATTGAGCGTCAATGCATCAGGAGCACTCACCCAGCAGGCTCCCGACGTGCTTGCCGCCAGCGTCTTCACCTTGGCTGGCGAAGTATCCACCAGCGTGGCCGCGCCGGCCCGAGCTGTGGCTGGAACGCCGTCGACCGTCAGTGTGACTGTCGATAACCGCACGGCCATCGGCATCACAGGTGCTGTTGTCACTCCGGCAGTTCCCGCTGGCTGGACGTTGGCTCCGGCATCCATCACCCTAGGTGACGTGGCCGCCGGTGCGACCATGACAGCGACATTCACCGTGACCCCGCCGGCATCGGCTGACTACGGCAACTTCACGGTTACCGCCTCCACCACTTACACAGCCCAAGGCGAAGCCCGAGTCAGCAACTCCAGTTCGACGGGTTTGCTGACGTGTTCGGCAGCGGCCGTACGCCCGGTAAGCGCGGTAGTGGACAGTTTTAACAACGGCGGCGGAGAAGTAACTCCGGCCCTTAACGCCATCGATGGAAACCCGAGCACGTTCTGGGGAACCGCCTGGACACCATCAAATGCTCCCCTTCCACACAGCATCACCGTGGATCTTGACAAGGAGATGAGCATTTGTGCCATCAACGCCTTGCCACGCCAGGGCAGCAGCTCCGGAGCAGTCAACGGCCGCATCAAGGATTATGAGATCTACGTCAGCAATAGCGCCGCCAGCGTAGGCACGAAAGTTGCGCAGGGAACCTTCGCCAACGTTGCCACCATGCAGAGCGTGATTCTTGATACTCCCGCGGTGGGACGGTATGTGACGCTGAAGGCCTTGTCAGAGCAGGCAGGCAACCCCTGGACCACACTGGCCGAGTTGACCGTGGACGCTGCAGATCCAACCGTGACGCCAACTCCGACACCGACACCGACTCCGACGCCAACCGCGACGCCGACCCCGACGCCAACTCCGACACCGACCCCGACCCCAACGCCAACCCCGACCCCGACACCGACTCCGACCGCTCCTGCTACGACCGAGCCCGCCTGTAACAACGGCTCAGGCAACAACGGCGTCGGTCATGGCAAGGCCTGCAACAATGGCTCCGGTAATAACGGCGCCAGCAACGGCCAGGGCTGCAACAACAGCGCTGGGCGTGGCAATGCCTGCAACAACGGCACCAGCAGCGACTGGTGATGCGAGAGTTCCCAAGGATGTTCGCCCGGGTCGCTCCGTGACGTTGCTGGGCGCGGCATTGCTGCTGACCAACCGCCTTCGGGCTGGCCAGCACAAGTAGCATCAACGAACACGGCGATTGCGTCGTGAGGCCACTCGGGTGGTGAAGCTAACGGAAACTGCTTCGTCACGCGAGTGGCCTTTCGCATGGAATGCCCGGGAAGGGACAATAATGGGCGTATGAGATTAGGCGTCCTCGACATCGGTTCCAACACTGTCCACCTGCTGCTTGTTGATGCGCGCCCGGGTGCCAATCCTGTGCCTTATGCCTCCCACAAGCGGCCGCTGAGCCTGGTGAAGTATCTGGATGCAGAAGGGAACATCACTGATGAAGGTCAGCATGAGCTGATCGAATTCATCCTTGAGGCGTGGGAATTTGCCGCCAAACACCAAGCCAAGGATCTCCTGGCATTTTGTACCTCCGCCATCCGCGAATCAACTAATGGCGCTGCAGTCCTTGCCCGAGTTCAGCATGAAACCACCGTCCGCTTGACCGAGCTCACGGGCGAAGAGGAATCTGCCATGACCTTCTTCGCCGTGCGGCGTTGGCACGGTTGGGGCGCCGGTACCATCTTGAACCTCGACATCGGTGGTGGTTCCTTTGAAATTTCCCAAGGCAGCAATGAGCTTCCCGAGCAGGCGCACTCGGTGCCGCTGGGTGCAGGCCGGCTGACCCGGGAATGGCTCGCCGAAGATCCGCCCACAGCCAAGAGCATCAAGCGACTGCGCAAGCACATCAAGGAAACTCTCCGGGAACCCATCGCGGCCACCCAAACCCTCGGCGCACCCAACATCGTTACCGGCTCCTCCAAAACCTTCCGGGCGCTGGCGCGCATTACGGGAGCTGCGCCGTCGTCCATGGGACCTTATGTGGGCAGGGAGCTGCACCTGAGCGATCTGGGGCTGTGGTCCCAGCGCTTGTCGGCGATGTCTTCGGCGGATAGGCTGCACCTTCCTGGCGTCTCAGCGGCGCGTGCCCAACAGGTGCTGGCCGGTGCGTTGGTGGCCCAGACCGCGCTGGAGATGTTCCAGGTACCGACCCTGAAAATCAGCCCGTGGGCGCTGCGTGAGGGCTTGATTTTGCGGCGCTTGGACCAGCTGGTCTTTGACGGTCCGCTCGATCCGCCGGCTCATGTTGGCAAGCTGCGCAACTCGGACGCTAAGTAGGTGGAGATGACGGAGAAACCCATGAATTCCTCGGACGCCGACGCTCAAGACAGCCCCGGACGGCACATTCCAGTGGCTCTTTCCACAGCCTCGGTGTACCCATTGTCGGTGCATGACGGGTTCGCTGTGGCCTCTGATCTGGGGTACGACGGCGTCGAGGTGCTGGTGACGCACAACGGCGACAGCCAGGATGCGGCGGCGTTGACACGGCTGGCCGAGCGCTATGACCAACCCATTCTTGCCATCCATGCGCCCACGCTTCTGTTGACCCAGCAAGTATGGGGTAGTGCCTGGAACAAGGTCCAGCGATCCGCCCAGATGGCTGTGGATGTGGGTGCCGACGTGGTGGTGGTGCACCCGCCGTTCCGTTGGCAGAACGATTACGCCGAGACGTTCGCCCATGGTGTCCGGGACATTGCCGATGCCTTTGGCATCCGAATTGCCGTTGAAAACATGTACCCGTGGCGGGTGCGTGGGCGCGAGGCTCTGGCGTATCTGCCGCACTGGGACCCGGTTCCGCAGGACTACAGGGATGTCACCTGGGACTTTTCCCATGCAGCGTCGGCAGGGGCATCCAGTCTGGATGCGGCCAAGGCGCTCGGCTCACGCCTGCGCCACATCCACCTGACGGACGGGGTTTCGCCGTCCACCAAGGACCAGCACCTGATCCCCGGTCACGGCACGCAGGAATGCGCTGAGGTGCTCCAGCACATCGCAGGCAACGGGTTCGACGGCGCAGTGGTCGCCGAGATTTCCACCCGCAAGGCCAAGGGTGCCGGTCAACGCGAAGAGTGGTTGGCCGAGACCTTGGAATTCGCAAGGGTGCATTTGGGGCAGACGATCGCTTAGCCCGGATGCGGGGCTGCACAACGGCTCTTCTCCCGTTAAACGCGAAATCGCCGGAGACCGTTTCACCAGTGGATGGGGGGAATCACTGGCGAGGTCTCCGGCGATTGGACTGGTCTTCAGGACAAGACCAGTCCGATCATCACTCGCACCCTTATGAGGTACTTAAAAGATTACGGTCCGCGGTTGAGAGTAGCCCGGGCGCAGGCTGTGCGTTTGCCATTAAGTATTTTTGTTGACATCAATACTTGATATCCGCGGTTGCAAAGACCGTGCGGTTGCGTGCAATGCTGGGGCAAAGACAAGATGGAGAAATGATGAAAAAGATTGTGTTCCTTGGTTGCGGCTCGATGGGCGAAGCCATTCTCGGTGGCATGCTGGCCGCTGGAGTATCGCCTCAGTCAGTGGTTGTGACAGTTCGCCGGCCCGAGCGGGCCAATGAGCTGGCCACCCTCCACGGGGTAACCGCGTTGGCCTCCAACGAAGAGCCGAGCGCAAACTCCCAAGCAGTTGAGGGCGCCAGTGTAGTGATCCTGGGTGTGAAGCCCGTTGGCATCATGGACCTGTGCCGCGAGATTGCCGATTCCCTTGACTCCAGCGCAGTGGTTATCAGTGTTGCGGCCGCCGTATCGCTGTCACAGTTGGAAGGCGCCCTGCGACCCGGGCAGCCCGTTGTTCGCTCCATGCCTAACACCCCGCTGAAGGTTGGCCGAGGAGTAGTGGCGCTGTCCGGGGGCTCGTCTGTCGACGAGCACCACCTAGCCGCCGCCCACGAAGTGTTCGATGGTTCCGGCGTCGTATTGGACGTACCGGAGGATCAGCAGAACGCCGTTTCGGCCATCAGCGGATCGGGCCCGGCTTACGCTTTTTACCTGGCCGAGGCCATGGCCGCTGCAGCCGAAGATTTTGGCCTTGCTCCCGAGATTGCGCAGATCCTGGCCCGCGAAACCGTCGCCGGAGCCGGCATCATGCTGGCCGAGCCTGGTGCCAACGCGGCTGCCCTGCGCCGTGCGGTAACGAGCCCCAATGGCACAACCGAACAGGCAATTGCGAGTTTCGACCGCGACGGTCTGCCGGCAATTGTGCTGGCGGGAGCGCAGGCCGCAGCCAGCCGCGCAGCCCAGATCACCGAAGAGCTCTCCGCCCAGTAACCCTCGCTCAGATACGGGGCATTTCCGAGGAACGCTCGCTCAGTGGCGAAAGCGCACTGACCGAGCGTCGGTCAAAAGTGCCCCGTATGTGAGCGAGCGTCGGTGGGGGTGGCCGTGGACTCCAGCTCGAGCAGGAACGACTTCGCCTCGCTGCCGCCCAAGTAGGCCCCTTGCGAGCCATCGGCCCTGACCACCCGGTGGCACGGCAGCACGAGCGGCAGCGGATTGCGGGCGCACGCCGTGCCCACCGCCCGCACCGCACGCGGACTGGACGTCAGGGCTGCCACGGCCGCATAGCTGGCCGTATGCCCGTACTCAATGCGCGGCAAATAATCCAGGACCTCACGGCGGAAACCAGTGGCAAGACGGAGGTCAAGGGCCACATCAAAATCCTTGCGGCGCCCGGCAAAATATTCCTCAAGTTCCCGCGCGGCAAGATCCAGCCGCGACGGCGCCTGCAGAATCCGCGGACTAATGGTTGCCGCGAGCGATTCCAGAACGGCATCGTGCCCCTCGCTGGCAAACGCCACACGCACCAGCCCGGCCTCTGTACCGGCTAGCAGAAGCTGTCCCACGGGAGAATCGATCACCCGGTAGCCAATATCCAGCAGCCCTCCGGCCGCTGCCGCTTGCTGCAACGCGTCCCCAAGCCGATCCAGGGCTGCATCGTCCACGGCAGCAACCGGGGCAAGTTCGGTGGGCATCTTGTGCTCAATCATCGTCATCGGTCCTCACAACAGGCGCCAATATGGTGCGCAAAGTCTTCATCCCGTCGGCTGCGGCCCGCCGTGCCGCTGCCTCCGAATTTCCTAATATTTCAGCCACGCCCGCGTAACGCAGCCCGGCCAGATGGTGGTAAACCACCGCTTCGCGCTGCGTTGGCGGCAGCTGGGCAAGTGCCGCCCACACATGTGCGGCGGCCTCTCCGGCCATAACTGAACGTACGACGGCGTCACCGCCACCCTGCCTGGCGTCGCCACCCAGTGGGTCACGTCCGGAGACGTCGCTATCGGCGGCGCTGGCGCCGTCGATAGGGGTCGGCAGCCGCTGGAGCTTCCGATGGTGGTCCATGGCCTTGTTACGGGCAATCGTGACCAGCCACGCCTCCCGGTTCTGCACTCCTGCAGTGGTGGGATAGACGCGAAGTGCAGCTAGGAACGTTTCCTGCCAGACGTCGTCGGCGTCGTCCGCACCAACCAGCCCCCGGCACACGCGCAGCACGGTGGCGCCGTGGGCAGACACGATCGCCTCGAACGGCGGCAGCGTATCAGCCGCCGTTCTACCGCCAGCCTTGACGGCGCTCACAACACGCTCACCTAGAACGTTCACCTAGAACAAGGCCTCGGTGTGGAACCGGTGCGGGTTCTCCAATTCCAGGAGGAACTCCTTGTTCTCCAGCCCTCCTGCGTAGCCCACCAATGATCCGTCAGCACCCACCACCCGGTGGCAGGGGACGATGATACTGATGGGGTTGCGTCCGTTGGCTGAGCCCACCGCCTGGGCCATGGACCTATCGCCCAAATCAGCCGCCAGCTGGCCGTATGTGCGTAGCTCCCCATATGGGATTTCGCGCAGCGCCGCCCATACTCGGTGTTGGAAATCGCTGCCGACCGGAGCCAACGGAAGCGTGAACTCCTGGCGTTCACCGGAGAAGTACTCTCCCAATTGTTCGGCCGTCGCCGCCAGAACCGACGACGAAGCCGCTGTAACTTCGACTCCGAACGTCCCCAAAGCCGGGCGACGCTTATGCACCGCCATATACACGGCTTGCAGGCCGGCGTCGTTCACCACGGCCGTCAGGAGCCCCAAGGGCGAGTCAAAAATCAAGTGCTGGATCATAAGAAAACTACCTCCTGCCCTGTAGACGTCTGGCGCCGCAAAAACGTGAGTTTAGGGGCGCGCGGCGAAGCGTTCCAGCAGGTCAACGTAGCCGGAAACAATGAGCATGTCGCGGCTGGAGACACGGGTATTGGGCTGGGCGTAGGTGAAGTCCTCGCCCGGGGATTTCACGCCAACCACCGTCACGCCGTATTTGGAACGGACCTTGGATTCCTCCAGCGTGAAGCCCTGTGTTTCCTTGGGCGGGTACATCTTCACGATCGCGAAATCGTCGTCGAACTCGATGAAGTCAAGCATCCGCCCACCCACAAGGTGCGCGGCCCGGACACCGGCGTCGGCCTCGGGGTAGATCACATGGTTGGCGCCGATTCGCCGCAGGATCTTGCCGTGAGATTGCGTGATGGCCTTGACCCACAGATGCGCGATGCCCAGATCCACCAAGTTCACGGTGATGAGCACGCTGGACTCGATGGACGTGCCCACACCGACGACGGCGGAGCTGAAGTCCTGTGCACCGAGCTGGCGCAGCGCATCAATGTCGGTGGCGTCGGCCTCGACCACGTGGGTCAGCACGCCGGCCCACTTTTGCACTAGGGCAGGATCGCGTTCAATGGCGAGCACCTCGCGGCCCTGCTTGACCAGCTGATGGGCCGTGGCCGCACCAAACCGGCCCAAACCAATCACCAATACCGGGGCATTGTGCGGTGGGCGGTTGCTGGAGTCTGTTTTCTCAGCCAATGATGGGCCTCTCTTCCGGGTAGTGGTACAGCTGACGGCGCTGGCGCAGTGCCAGGGCGGCAGCCAGCGTGATGGAACCGACGCGGCCAAAGAACATCATGGCGCACAAAACGTAAACGCCCGACGGCGGGAGCTCAGCACTGAGCCCCGTGCTCAGTCCCACCGTGGCGAAGGCAGAGATGGTTTCAAAGAGCACCCGGTCCATGCTTTCCCCGGAGATGGCCAACAACAGGCCGCACGCGATCATGACGAACGTTGCGCCCATCATGATCACCGAGATGGCAACGCGCATGGTGCCTTGCGGGATGGTCCGCCCGTAGATCTTCACATCATTGTCACCGCGTGCCTCGGCCACGATGGCCAGGAACATCACGGCCAAGGTGGTGACCTTGATGCCGCCGGCCGTCGAAGCAGAGCCGCCACCCACAAACATCAGTGCATCGGTGAGCAGCATGGTGGGAGTCTGCATGGCGTTCATATCCACAAGGTTGAAGCCAAGGGAACGGGTCATGACGGAGGCAAAGACCGAGTGGGTGATCTTGTCTCCCACGCTCATGGTGCCGATTGTTGCTGGATTGGTCCACTCCATGGCACCCCACAGCACGGTGCCGGCACCGAGCAGTAGAAGGGAGACCTGGACGGTCAATTTTGCGTGCAGCGTCCACTTCTTAAAGCGGAACCCGGTGGCCAACAAAACCATCATGACGGGGAAGCCAAGGCTCCCGATGAAGCCGCCGATCATCAGGGGGACCAGAATCCACAGATCGGCCTCGTAGGGCACCACGCCGTCGGAATGTGGGGTGAAGCCTGCGTTGTTGAAGGCAGAGATGGAGTAGAACGTGGCATGCCAGATGGCTTGGGGGAGGGACTCGCCCAGAATCAGGAACCGCGGGGCCAAGGCAAGCGCCAGAGTAATTTCAATGGCGACGGAGGTGCTGATAACGATGCGCAGCAACGTACCCACCTCGCCCAGACGCCCGGCGTTCATGGCCTCCTGGGCAATGAGCTTGCCACGCACACCCAAGCGCTTGCTGACCATCAAGGACATCAGAGACGCCAAGGTCAGGATGCCCAAACCACCAACGAAGATGGCGATCAAGATGACGAGCTGGCCAAAGAATGACCAATGCAGCGCTGTTGAGACTGTCGTTAGACCGGTGACGCAGACCGCGGAGACCGCAGTGAAGAGGGCGTCGTGGAAGGCCGTGGGCTGGCCGTGGCTGGATGACACGGGCAGGCTGAGTGCCAGTGTGAACGCCAGAATGACCAGGGCAAAGACAATCAGGGCCAACCTGGCAGGTGAGCTGTTGGCTACCTTGTCCACGAAGTCGCGGACGCTCACAACGACCTTTAACGACCATCGAAGCAGCCGCTGCGTATCTGTGGAATTAGCTGTCAACGCTGCGCTGCCCTTCCTGCCATGAACTGTTACGAAGCCGCGGATACGGCATTTACGGCCGGACTTCGATAGCCTGTGATGGATGTCATCCTTTGCCAGCACCGGACCGGCGGCCGTCCCGACAAGCATAGTCTGCGATGCGGCCATGTCTGCGTACAACTTTGGCCCCAGCCATCCCATGTCGCCCCAGCGCCTTGACCTCACAGCGCGCTTGGCGCGAGAGCTGGGAATTTTCGATCTCCCGCAGGTCAATGTTGTTGAGTCCTATGTGGCATCCGATGACCAACTTGCAACGGTGCACACGCGCGATTACATCGCTGCGGTGCGTCATGTGGGGGAGAATCCTGCCCATTCCGATCATGGCCGAGGACTTGGTACCGAAGACGATCCAGCATTTGCCGGCATGCACGAGGCCAGCGCAAGGCTCGCCGGCGGATCGCTGCTGGCGGCCGACGCCATTCTGGACGGTACAACGCTCCGAGCCGTGAACTTTGGCGGCGGCATGCACCACGCCTTTCCCGACAAGGCCAGCGGCTTCTGCATCTACAACGACACCGCGCTGGCCATCGCAAAGCTGCTGGCGTCCGGGGTGTCGAAGGTGGCCTACATCGACATTGATGCCCACCACGGCGACGGCACCGAACGTATCTTTTGGGACGATCCGAGGGTGCTAACCATCTCGCTCCACGAATCCGGTGTGACGTTATTTCCCGGGACAGGCTTTGCCAACGACATTGGTGGGCCCAACGCGGAAGGCACCGCAGTAAACGTCGCAGTGCCGGCCGGAACCTCAGACGCCGGTTGGCTCCGAGCCTTTCACGCCGTCGTTCCTCAACTAGTGGAGGCCTTTGCGCCGGAGATCATTGTCAGTCAGCATGGCTGTGATTCGCATCGGGATGATGAACTCTCGCACCTGAACACTTCGGTGGATGGTCAGCGTGAGGCCGCACTGAGCATTGCGGGGCTGGCTGAGAAGGTCTGTGGTGGCCGCTGGATCGCCACGGGAGGCGGTGGCTATGACATTTTCAGTGCGGTGCCGCGCGTGTGGAGCCATCTCATGGCGATCGTGGCTGGCAAGCCGGTGCCGCTGCGCACAGCCGTGCCGGAGCCTTGGCGGATGCATGTCGCGGAGAAGTACGGTCAAGTGGCGCCATTGTTCATGGGCGAGGACGCCGATACCTGGTGGCGCTCGTGGGAGGTGGGGTACAACCCCTCGGACGCCCTGGATCGGACGGTTATGGCGACCCGGAAATCGGTGTTCCCGCTGTATGGGCTGGACCCCTGGTTCGACTAGTTCCGTACTTTGAGGGTTTGACGGGTTTGGTGGGCCACGGTAGACGCTCAGGGAGCACTGTCATGATGGTTCTTGAACGAGTTGATACGTTGGTGGCCGCAGGGCCGAATTTCAGGAGCTAGTAGATGACCCACTCCACGCCGGAACTTTCTTGGCCGAGCACCGGCCAGCCGGAGGCGGCGATCGCCGGGTCGGTAAAAAACCCGTTCGCGGCCATCACTGTGCGCGATTACATCACTGACGGCCTGGCGCTGATCCTGCTGGTGACCTCCTTGTTCCTGCCATGGCGTGTGGCAGGATCGGGCTCCGTGGGTGGCTCGTCGCTTGCCGCGGGCCGCATCGACGTTCTGCTGGTGACGATTGTCAGCATGCTGTCCCTCGGGTTGAGCTATGTGTGGCGATCGGGGGCGTTTGGCACCGGCTGGAATTACAGGAAGATGCAGGACCTGAGGTTGCTGGCCAACGCGCCCTACCTTGTGGTCGTTGCCGTGTATCTGGTCCTGGAGCTGGTGAGTCCTAGGGGGTTGGGGACTGCTTTGGCCTTCGGTGTTGCGGGTGCCGTGCTGGCGGCGACCCCGAGGCAGGCCGAACTTGGCGATCCGGTGGTCGATGCGGCACGGGACCGACGCTGGCTGTATGCGCTTTTGGGTGTTGCCGGGCTCACGGTTCTGACCGTTCTGATTGAGAGTGCCAGGTTCTTGGTGGTCGGCAAGGACTTCCCCTTGGGCCCCTTGTATCTGGTGTCCCCGATTCTTCTCGGGCTGTTCACTCCGGCCCTGTTCGTTGTAGTGGCGATAAAAATTCTGCAGAAAAGCCAGCCGTGGCGCCTGGTAGGTATGGGTATTGGCGCTGCCGGGCTGCTGTTGGGCTTTATTTCGCTGCCCGGAACTTCGCGCGTGGTGGCAGGTTTCTATGGGTCATCTCCGACCTTCAGCGTTGTTTTCTGGATGGCATTCGGAGCAATCGCTGCCGCTCCATCTCTGGGCAGACTAATGATTCAACAGCCGGCTCTTGAGAAGTGGCAGTCTGCTTCTACCGCCGTGTTGAGGCTGGCCTTGGCGGCCTCAGCTGGCGTTGCTCTTGTGGCCCTCGTGAACTTGATCCGCGTGCTGGCCAGCGACGGGTACGTGCTCCAGCACTTTCATGAAACTTCGTTCGTGTGGGTGTTGACGCTAGTCATCGCGGTGTTCGGAATTGCCGGCTTCCTCGTGACGGCCGCGCCATTGAAGAGCGGAACGCGGCAGGGCCGAAAACTGGGAACCGCGTATGCAGCCCTCTTGTTTGTCTTGTTCCTCGTGCTCGTATTCGTTGGCCCCAAGACCTTGTCCTGGGGTCTGACTGGGATTGCCGCCACCTTGGCATTCGTATTTCCTGTCGCGATTGTTGCGATCTTGTGGGCACCCCGATCCATGCGCGAGTACTTCGGCGCTGTACCGGCGCCCAACTCCGGTTTTAGTTTCGACGGCGTACCGTCTCCCGAGGTTCCCCTTGCGGAAACTGCGAACCCGGTCCGCCTCCACGAACTGATGGCCGAGGCGGCCAACCCGGCCACAAGTCACGCCCGGCTCCACGAACTTGCTGCCGGATATCGGCAGCTCCACGGCGTGATCGCCGGAAATCCGTCAACTTATCCGGAGCTGCTTGACTGGCTCGAAAAAGTTAACAGTCCCGGTGTCGCAGAAGCCCTGCCGCAGCATTAGTCACCATGAATCATGGCCTTGAAGAAGGCTCCAAGATGCTCACACGGGCATATGTCGCTAGGGTAGTGGAATGGTTGCAGAAAAAGTCTTTGCGGTAATTGCCGAAAGCACCCGTCGGGACATCTTGGAAGCACTGGCCCAGGAGAGCAAAGCCGTGGGTCAGTTGGTCGATGAACTTGGCGTTTCTCAGCCGACAGTTTCCAAGCACCTGCGGGTTCTTCGCGAGGCGGGCGTCGTGACAATGCGCGCCCAAGGGCAGAAACGTTTCTACGGCATCAATACCGAGCCGCTGGCCATGGTTTCCACATGGCTGGATTCTTTGGGTGCCGGTGCCGCCATTGTGTCCACTGCCGCGGTGTCGGCCAATGGCACTCCGGTCAACGGTGCTCAGGCCAACAGCGCGTCAGCAAACGGAACTCAGGCCAACGGCGTGAAGCCGGTCGAGGATGCAAAGAAGCCCCTAGCTCCTGCTTCCCTAGCTCTTGTTTCCGTTCCTCCTGCTTCCGTGCCGGACAATGGCCACGCCGCGCGTCCTTCGACTAAGGTTCAAACCGCCCCGGCAACGAATGGAACAGGCACGGTAAAGGATGCTGCGTCAGGCGCGCCTGCGGTCGTGGCCCCGGCAGTAAAGGCCGCTCCGGTGCATGTTGCCTCAAGCCAGGTGGCAACCATTGTGCATTCGAACGACGTCGATGGTGGCGTTCAGAGCCAACTGAGCCGTAGTGTTGGCAGGGCCGCCAACAAGGCCGCTGATCTGTTGGCCAACCTTCCGACGTTGCCAACATTCAAGCGTCGGAAGAACTAGGAAGCAGCGCCTTTTCCGACAATGCTCGGGCTATTTCTGCATGATCATGCACGCAGTATCGGCTTGTGAGCAAAATTAGTGTTAGCGGTTCCGTGGCTGGAAAATTGCCAGTGAGCTTATTTTTGCGCCGCCGTACGGCGCCACACCCTTTTCAGGAGACTCATGGATACCAGGCTTGAAACCATCCGGGAGCAAGTATTAGCCCGTAATCCCGGGGAAAAAGAATTCCACCAGGCTGTGCTGGAAGTTTTTGAAAGCCTTGGCCCGGTATTGGATAAGCACCCGGAGTTCGTTGATGCGGCTGTTCTGCAGCGTTTGTGCGAACCAGAACGTCAGATCATTTTCCGTGTGCCGTGGATGGATGATTCCGGCCGGGTTCAGATCAACCGTGGTTTCCGCGTCGAGTTCAACTCCGCACTGGGGCCGTACAAGGGCGGGCTGCGTTTCCACCCGTCGGTGTACCTTGGCATCGTAAAGTTCCTCGGTTTCGAGCAGATCTTCAAGAACGCCCTGACCGGCATGCCCATCGGTGGCGGCAAGGGTGGTTCCGACTTTGACCCCCGCGGCAAGTCCGACGCCGAAGTTATGCGTTTCTGCCAGAGCTTCATGACCGAGCTGTACCGCCACATCGGCGAGTACACCGACGTCCCTGCCGGAGACATTGGTGTTGGTGGCCGCGAGATCGGTTACCTCTTCGGCCAGTACAAGCGCATCACCAACCGCTACGAGTCCGGTGTACTTACCGGCAAGGGCATTGGTTGGGGTGGTTCCCTGGTGCGTCCGGAGGCAACCGGATTTGGCACCGTCATGTTCACGCAGGAAATGCTGAAGACCCGTGGCACCTCGCTCGATGGTCAGCGTGTAATTGTGTCCGGCTCCGGAAATGTGGCCACCTTCGCCATTGCCAAGGCTCAGCAGTTCGGCGCCAAGGTTGTGGCCTGCTCGGATTCCTCCGGCTACATTGTGGATGAGAACGGCATTGACGTTCCCCTGCTGCGCCAGATCAAGGAGAAGGAACGTGGCCGCCTGAAGGAATACGCGGTTCGCCGTGGTGCCTCGGTCAGCTACGTTGAAGGTGGCTCCGTTTGGGACGTCAACGCTGCCGTTGCCCTTCCCTGCGCAACGCAGAACGAACTAAACACTGAGGCGGCGACCCGTCTCGTGAAGAACGGCCTGATCGCCATCGCTGAAGGCGCCAACATGCCCTCCACCAGCGGTGCGGTTGCCGTCTTCCAGGAAGCCGGTATCTTGTTCGGACCGGGTAAGGCAGCCAATGCTGGCGGTGTAGCCACCTCCGCACTTGAGATGCAGCAGAATGCCAGCCGCGACGCGTGGTCCTTCGAGCACACCGAGAACCGCCTGCAGCAGATCATGATTGGCATTCACGACCGTTGTGCCGAGACCGCCGATACCTACGGCTCCCCGGGCAACTACGTGGTTGGCGCCAACATTGCCGGCTTCGTCAAGGTTGCCGACGCCATGCTGGCCCAGGGCCTGATCTAAGCTCCACCGCTTCAACTGACCCGCAGTAGTGGTCGAGAAATCGCGATTTCGCGGTGTTTTTCGACCACTACTGCGGGTCAGTTTTGTTTTACGGAGTGAAGGCGCCGCCCTTCTCTGCGCTCCAGACAAGCCGGACAAGCCGCTCAGCCCAGTGTCGACTGCCTGAGCACGAGCTCCGGCCGAAACACCACGTGGGTAGCTTCGAACCCGGGCTCCGCCGCAGCTTCTTGCAAAAGCAACTCCAGCGCAGTGGATCCGATCAGGACGCTGGGCTGGCGGATCGAGGAGAGCGGGACCACCGTAGCTGCAGCGAATTCGATGTCGTCGTAACCGATCAAGGCTATCTCCTGGGGTACTTGCACATCGCCCATTAGCATCAGGCCCTGAAGGATGCCCACGGCCAGCAAATCGTTGGCCGCAAAGATTGCATCCGGTCGCTCCGCTGCAGTGCGGTTCCGGATGGCCTCGCCCGCGGCCCGGCCGGAGAGCACCGTCAGTGATTCGGTTTTTAGGACCTCAAGCGTGGCGTCGGAAACCTCCCCGATGGCCTTGCGTGCGCCGGTGAGTCGTTCGGCCACCTGGCGGATGGAGGTTGGGCCGCCGACGAAAGCTATCCGACGCCGGCCCAGTGACAACAGGTGCCGCACAGCCATTTCGCCGCCGGCGAGGTTGTCCACGCCGACGGAGGAAAAGCTCAGGTTGTCCGACACCCGGTCCACGAGAACGGTGGGGATGCCCCTGCGGCGCAATTGCTCCAGTCTCGGGATGACGTCACCCACGGGGGAGAGGAGGACGCCGCGCACACGCTGTTGCTCAAAGAGGTCTAGGTAGGCAGCTTCCCGGCCCTCGTCGTCGTTGCTGTTGCCCACCAAGACGGAGAAGTTCTCGGCCGCTGCGCTGTCCTCGGCGCCCCGGGCCAAATCGGTGAAAAAGGGGTTCGCGGCATCCAGAACCACCAGCCCGATGCTGTGGCTCATGCCGGCGCGCAGCTGGCGGGCGGCATCATTGCGGACAAAGCCGAGTTTTTCGATGGCCGCCTGAACCCGGGTTGTGACGGCCGGGGACACCTTTTCTGGCCGGTTGAGCACATTTGAGACAGTGCCAACGGACACGCCGGCCAATGCAGCGACGTCCTTGACGCTGGCTGAAACCATGGTGGGGGCTCCTGAGTTAGTTCCCGCCCCGCCTTTGGGACAGGTGCACCTAGAGAAAATGGTGACCTCAGACTACCCTGCCCGGTGCCTCTTTGAACGCCTTCATTGAAACGAATCACAAAACCCTCCTGAGGCTATTGACGCCCAACCTTTGAGCGCTCTATGATTCAAATCACAGCTCGTAATGAAACGATTCATTATCGAGTTCACACAGCCCCAAAGGTGCGGTTCATTTTATGCAGCAAACAAACAGCTCCCGGTCCGGCCCCTCAGGGGAGGAGCTCAAGCCGGCACTCACCCTCATCCATGCAGCCAAGACCTTCGGCCCGGTAGTTGCGCTAGCCGACGGAACCATCGAAATCCTGCCCGGGGAAATCCATGCGCTGGTCGGGGAGAATGGCGCCGGCAAGTCCACGCTGGTGAAGATCCTCGCTGGCCTGCACCGCCCGGATTCGGGAGACTTCCGGGTCGCTGGCGAAACTGTACAGTTCCGCAGCGTCGGCGACAGCAAGGCGGCGGGAATCTCGGTCATCTACCAGGAGCCCACGCTCTTTCCCGACCTCACCGTCGCGGAGAACATCTTCATTGGCCGCCAGCCCAAGGGCCGCTTCGGGCTGATCAGCCGGTCCGCCATGGTGAAGGAGGCGGGCAAGCTCTTTGAAAGGCTCGGCGTCCCCATCGATCCGACCCGGATTGCCGAGGGCCTGTCCATTGCCGACCAGCAAATCATCGAAATCGCCAAAGCCATCTCGCTGGATGCCAAGGTGCTCGTCATGGACGAACCCACAGCCGCCCTCAGCGGCGTGGAGGTAGACCGGTTGTTCGCCGTCGCCCGCGGCCTGCGCGATAAGGGCACCGGCATCCTGTTCATCTCGCACCGCTTCGAGGAAGTCTTCGAGCTGTGTAACCGGATCACGGTGATGCGGGACGGGCGCTACATCGCCACCCACCAAACCGCCGACGTCACCGTGGAGAACATTGTCCGCGAGATGGTCGGGCGTGACATTGGCGCGCTTTTCCCCAAGGCCGAAGCCGAGGTTGGCGCCGTCGTCCTTGATGTTGAGCAGCTCAGCCGGGCCGGCGTCTTCAAGGACATCAGCTTCCAAGTCTGCGCCGGGGAAATCGTTGCCCTTGCCGGCCTGGTCGGTGCCGGGCGCACCGAAGTGGCCAGAGCCGTGTTCGGGATCGACCCGTACGACGCCGGTGCCATCACCTTTGAGGGGCGCCGGCTCAAGGCCCGTGATCCCCAAGCAGCCATCACAGCAGGCATGGGGTTTGTTCCAGAGGACAGGCGCAAGCATGGGCTTGTCCTGGAACTGTCCGTAGCCCGAAATGTCACCCTGACACTGCGCAACAAGTTCACCACGGCCGGACTCATCAATGGAGCAGCCGAACGTCGAGCTGCCAAGGACTGGAGCGAACGCCTCCAGGTCAAGAGCGGCTCCCTGGAACACCCCGTCTCGACCCTCTCCGGCGGAAACCAGCAAAAAGTAGTGCTTGCCAAGTGGCTGGCCACCGAACCCCGGCTGCTGATCATCGACGAACCCACCCGCGGCATCGACGTCGGCACCAAAAGCGAAGTCCACCGGCTCATCTCCGACCTGGCCGGCCGCGGGATCGCCATCTTGATGATCTCCTCCGAACTGCCCGAGGTCCTGGGTATGGCCGACAGGGTCCTGGTCATGCGCGAAGGCCAAATCACCGCCGAACTCAACCGCGCGGACGCAAATCCGGAATCCATCATGCATGCCGCCACGTCTTCCGCGGGAGGAACCCCATGAGCTCAGCCCTGGACAACAGGAAAGCAACAGCCAAGCCGCCAGCATCTCGCGGCTGGGCGGCCGCCACATCGGTGCTCCGGCTCCGTGAGCTGCCCGTGCTCATCGCATTGACAGTGCTGGTGCTCGTTACCTACCTGATTAACCCGCTGTTCCTCAGCGCCCAAGGCGTCAAGGACCTGCTGTTGAACGCCACCATCGTCATGATCTTGGCTGTGGGGCAAACCCTGCTAATCATTACCCGGAACATCGACCTCTCCGTGGGTTCCATGCTGGGCATGGTGGCCTTCGGCACGGGATCGATCTTCGCCGCCATGCCGGACATCCCGATCATTGCCGTCTTCGGCATCGGCATGGTCTTCGGCATGGGCCTCGGCGCCATCAACGGCATCCTCGTGACAGTGGCCAAGGTGCCGGCCCTGGTCATCACGCTCGGCGCGCTTTACGTGTTCCGCGGCCTGAACAACGCCTGGGCCGGCGGCAAGCAATACTTCGCCGGCGACCGGCCGGATGCCTTCGGTGCCCTCTCCGTTGATACGTTCCTCGGGTTTCCCATCATCACCTTGGTGGCCGTCGTCGTTGTCATCGCGGTGGCAATGTACATGTCCGGAACCCGGCCCGGCAGGGACCTGTACGCCATCGGATCCGACCCCGACGCCGCCACAGCCTTTGGCATCAAGGTCTCCAGACGCGTGCTGCTGGCCTTCCTGGCCAACGGGGCACTCGCCGGTCTGGCCGGCGTGCTCTACGCCAGCCGCTTCAACTCCGTGGGAGCCACCACCGGCTCCGGCATGGAACTGACAGTGATTGCGGCCGCCGTTGTGGGCGGTGTGGCGATCTTCGGTGGCAGCGGATCCGTTACGGGGGCGGCGCTCGGCGCCCTGCTGCTGACCACCATCACCAGTTCGCTGACAGCTGTCAGGGTGGACAAGTTCTGGCAGCAGGCCATTGTTGGCATCTTGATCCTGGCCGCCATCATCATCGACCGCGTGGCTAGTCTGCGCACAGCCAAGAAACTGCGGATTAGCGAGGCCAGGAATGTCTGAGACCACCACGCCCACCAGCAACGCCCCCGCGGCGGCACCTACCCGGCGCACGTACACGCCACCGTGGCGCAAGTCCCGGGCCGCAAAGCTCCTGGCCAGCCGGGACGCCATCACCATCTACGCCTTGGTGGCGTTTCTGATCTACGCGGCCGCTAGCATTCCCCGCTTCGCATCGCCGGTCACCACGGGCTTCTTGCTCCTAGACGTCATTCCTGTCCTGCTGATCGCCATGCCGATGACGTTGATCATCATCACCGGCGAAATAGACCTTTCGGTGGCCAGCATTGCCGGGCTGACCAGCGCCACCATGGGAGTTCTCTGGGCAGGCGGCATGAACATTTGGCTGGTGCTGGCGGTCAGCTTACTTGTCGGGGCCGTTTGCGGGATGTTCAACGGCTTCCTGATTGCCGTGTTGGGACTGCCGTCGCTGGCCGTCACAATCGGCACCCTGGCGCTCTTTCGGGGCCTGGCTCTAGTGACCATCGGCGACAACGCCGTGGCCAACTTCCCCAAGCCGCTGACAGCTTTCTTCACGTCCAAGCTGGGTGCCACGGGCATCCCCACGGTGATGATCGGCGTCATCGTGGTCATCATCTTCTTCGGGGTATTGCTGCACTTCACCCCATTTGGACGCGGCCTCTTCGGCATGGGTTACAGCAAGGAAGCCGCAGCCTTTGTGGGCATCAAGGTGGCCCGCAGTAAATTCTGGCTCTACGTGGCATCTGGAGCTGTCTCGGCACTTGCAGGTATCTTCTGGACGCTGCGCTACACCAGCGCCCGCAGCGACAACGCCTCCGGCTTGGAACTGGCAGTCATCGCTGCCGTTCTGCTCGGCGGGGTCTCCATCTTTGGCGGTAAGGGCTCCATTCCCGGGGTCCTGGCCGGCGTCCTGCTAATCGGCTCACTGAACTACGCGCTGCGGCTGGGGAGGGTGTCCGACGTCGTACTCATCACCGTGACGGGCCTGCTGCTCATCCTGTCTGTCGTAGCCCCGAGCATCGGTTCTGCCATCAGGGGGTGGCGGCACAACCGCCGCGTCCGCCGCAACGCCGAGCTATAAGCCAACTAAACCAAAAAAGCACTTCACCACCACAAGCGAAGGAAAAACAATGATGTTCAACCGCAAGAAATCGCCCCGACCGTCCCGTCTAGCGTCCCTGGTCGCCGTCACGGCAGTGGCCGCCATGGCCCTGACTGCCTGCAGCGGCTCGGGCACTCCCGCCGGCAGTGACGCGGCTGCGGGAGGGGACGCCACCATCACCTTCATCCCCAAACAGCTGAACAACCCCTACACGGACGTTGTCTTGTCCGGCGGCAAGAAGGGTGCCACTGAGGCGGGCTTCGCGTCCTCGAACGTCGTGGGCCCGTTGGAAGCCTCCGCCTCCAGCCAGGTCTCCTTCATCAATGCCGAGACGCAGGCCGGCACCAATGTGATTGTGATCGCCGCCAATGACCCCGACGCTGTGTGCACCGCCCTGGGTGAGGCCCGCACCGCCGGGGCCAAGATTGTCGCCTTCGACTCCGACACCAACCCTGATTGCCGCGACGTATTCATTAGCCAGGTGGTGGCCAAAGACGTTGCGTTGATCCAGACCAAGCTCATCTCCGAGCAGATTGGCGGCAGCGGCGAGATCGCCATCCTGTCGGCCACCGCGAACGCCACGAACCAGAACGAGTGGATCAAGTTCATGGAGGAGGAGCTTCAGAGCAACCCGGACTACAAGGACATCAAACTCGTTGCCAAGGTTTACGGCGATGACAATGACACCAAATCGTTCCAGGAAGCACAGGGCCTCATGCAGGCCCACCCGAACCTCAAGGGCATCATCTCCCCCACCACAGTAGGCATCGCAGCCACCGCCCGCTACCTCTCCACCTCCGCCTACAAGGGCAAGGTTGCGCTGACCGGACTGGGACTGCCCAATGAAATGCGTCCGTTCGTCAAGGATGGAACCGTCAAGGAGTTCGCACTCTGGGATCCGGCCCAGCTGGGTTACGTTGCCTCCTTCGCCGGCAAGGCACTCAAGGACGGAACAATCACCGGCGCCGCTGGCGACACCTTCACCGCCGGTGAACTGGGCGAGCGCAAGGTCCTCGACGGCGGCCTTGTGATCGTCGGCCCGCCCACAGTGTTCAACACCGCAAACATCGACAAGTACGACTTCTAATCCGCGTAGCCGGGCGGGCCACTGAGAGCCCGTCCGGCACCGCTTCAACGCTTGCTTTGAACCTGAGTTCCTTTTTCATGCCGAATTTCATGCCGAAAGGCCCCCGATGAACCACATTCAACCCGCGACGCAGCTGTTGGCACAGCACCGGCGCCGGCCCACCCGGATCGGCCTGGTCTCCGGCGGCCTTGGCGCCTACTGGCCCCAGTTTCCGCAGTTGCTGCCGCAATTGCAGGACTCTGTCCGCTACGTCACCAGCCGCTTCGAGGCTCTCGAGGCAGACGTGCTGGACACCGGCTTCATCTCCGACGCCGAAGAGGCAGCAATTGCCGGGGAAAAACTGCGTGTGGCTGATTGTGACTTGATAGTCATCTTCCTGACGACGTACCTGACCTCATCCATGGTGCTGCCCATCGCCCAGCGGGCCAAGACTCCCGTCCTAGTCATTGACCTGCAGCCCACCGAGGCCATGGACCACGCTTCCTTTGACACCGGCAAGTGGCTTGCCTACTGCGGTCAGTGCCCGGTGCCGGAAGTTGCCAATGTTTTCCGCCGCGCAGGGATCGACTTCCGTTCCGTTTCTGGGCATCTCAAGCAGGAGTCCGCGTGGGAGCGGATCACCCAGTGGGTACACGCGGCGGGTGTCCGGGCACGGCTGCGAAACGCCCGGCACGGGTTGATGGGGCATCTGTACCCCGGCATGCTGGATGTCGCCACCGACCTGACCACCGTCTCAACAACGTTTGGCTCCCATGTTGAGGTGCTCGAATTTGATGACCTGCGGGAGCGCGTCAACGAGGTGACACCGTCTCAGGTGGCCGAACGCCTGAACCTGGCCCGTGAACTCTTTGTCCTGGATGACTCCGTGGACGACGACGATTTCGCCTGGGGTGCCAAGGTGTCAGTGGGGTTGGACCGACTTGTGGAGGACTTCAACCTGGACTCGCTGGCCTACTACCACCGTGGACTGGCTGGCGAACAGCATGAACGGCTGGGTGCCGGGATGATCCTGGGCGCCTCCATCCTTACAGCCAGAGGAGTCCCCATGGCCGGCGAGTTTGAGCTGCGGACCTCCATCGCCATGCTCGCAGCCCAGGCCATCGGCGCTGGCGGCTCATTCACCGAAATTCAGGCCCTGAACTTCCACGACAATGTGGTGGAGATGGGCCACGACGGGCCAGCACATCTGGCCGTGTCAGCGAAAGACCCGCTGCTGCGTGGGCTGGGTGTCTACCACGGCAAGCGGGGCTGGGGAGTATCGGTGGAATTCGATGTCCAGCACGGCCCCGTCACCACCTTCGGCCTGGGCCAGAACCGGGACGGTAGCTACGTCTTCGTCACCTCGGAAGGCGAGGTGGTCCCGGGCCCGTTGCTGGCGATCGGCAACACCACCTCACGTGTGGATTTTGGTGGGGACCCCGGGCTGTGGGTTGACGAGTGGAGCCAGACCGGGATCGGCCACCACTGGGCGCTGTGCCTGGGCCACCGGGCATCCGATATCAAGGCCGCGGCATCCCTATTGGGCATTGAACACCGTCATGTGGTGCTCTCATGAGCCTCCTCCGAGTCTGCTTCACGCTTCAGGTCAAAGCCGGGCGCATCGAAGAATACACGCAACGGCACGCGGCCGTATGGCCGGAAATGCTGGCGGCCCTCAAGGCAGCCGGCTGGCACAACTACTCGCTTTTCCTGCGCCCCGACGGGCTGCTGATTGGCTACTTCGAAACCACCAGCCTGCAGCAAGCGCAGGCGCAGATGGCAGCTACCGAGGTCAATGCCCGCTGGCAGGCCGAAATGGCTGGCTTCTTCGAGGATCTAGACGGGGCCCCCGATCAGGGCTTCAAGCAACTTAGTGAGGTATTCAACCTCGAAGACCAACTGGCCGCCGTGGCGCCAGTACCCAACCACTTCACAACCCAAGGAGACTGACGTGTCTATCCCCACCGACGTTTTGACCCAGCTCGAACATCAGAGCATCGAATTGCCCTCCTGGGCATTCGGCAACTCCGGCACCCGCTTTAAAGTCTTTGCGACGCCCGGAACTCCCCGGACCATCGAGGAAAAAATTGCCGACGCAGCGCAAGTCAACACCCTCACCGGGCTGGCGCCGGCCGTGGCACTCCACATCCCCTGGGACAAGGTGGAGGACTACACCGCCCTTGCTGACTATGCGGGGGATCTGGGCGTAAAGCTGGGTACTGTCAACTCCAACACCTTCCAGGACGATGACTACAAGTTCGGCAGCCTCACCCACAGCGACCCCGCCATACGGTCCAAGGCCATCGACCACATGTTTGAATGCCTTGAAGTCATGAACCAGACAGGCTCCCAGGACCTGAAAATCTGGTTGGCTGATGGCACCAACTATCCGGGCCAGGGCAACATCCGTGCCCGTCAGGATTGGCTGGCCGATTCCCTGACGAAGGTCTACGACCGGCTCGGCGACGAGCAGCGCATGGTGCTCGAATACAAGTTCTTTGAGCCCGCTTTTTATCACACCGACGTGCCGGACTGGGGCACCTCCTACGTCCATTGCGCAGCTCTGGGTGAGAAGGCGCTGGTCTGTTTGGACACGGGGCACCATGCCCCGGGCACCAACATCGAGTTCATCGTGGCGCAGCTGCTGCGCCTGGGCAAACTCGGCTCCTTTGACTTCAACTCCCGCTTCTATGCCGACGACGACTTGATTGTGGGCGCCGCAGACCCGTTCCAATTGTTCAGGATCATGCACGAGGTGGTCCGCGGTGGCGGCCTGGACCCGGCCAACAACGTGGCCTTCATGCTGGACCAGTGTCACAACGTTGAAGGTAAGATCCCAGGCCAGATCCGTTCCGTCCTCAACGTCCAGGAAATGACAGCCAGGGCACTCCTGGTGGACACCACAGCCTTGGAGGCAGCGCAAAACTCTGGCGACGTACTGGCTGCCAACGCGGTGCTGATGGATGCCTTTTACACCGATGTGCGCCCGACCCTAGCCTCGTGGCGTGAATCTCGCGGGCTGCCTGCCGACCCGATGGCAGCTTTTGCCGCCAGCGGCTACCAAGAGAAAATCAACGCAGACCGCCAAGGCGGCCAACAGGCCGGATGGGGAGCATAAGCATGACTGAATTAACAAGCAATGCCGTGGCAGATCTAGTTGCCCGATCCAACCGTTTGGGCGCAGACAAGCGCAACACCAACTATGCCGGTGGCAACACCTCCGCCAAGGGTTTCGCGACTGACCCTGTCACGGGTGAAGCCGTGGAATTGCTGTGGGTCAAGGGTTCCGGGGGAGACCTCGGTACGCTGAAGGACTCCGGGTTGGCCGTGCTGCGTCTCGACCGCATGCGCGCCATGGTCAACACCTACCCGGGTGTTGAGCGCGAAGATGAAATGGTCGCCGCGTTTGATTACTGCCTGCACGGAAAGGGAGGTGCTGCGCCGTCGATAGACACGGCCATGCACGGCCTGGTTGACGCGGCGCACGTGGACCACCTGCACCCGGATTCCGGTATCGCCATTGCAACTGCGGCCGACGGCGAGTCGCTCACCGCCACGATCTTCGGTACCAAGGTGGCTTGGGTTCCGTGGCGTCGTCCCGGATTCCAGCTAGGCCTGGACATTGCGGCCATCAAGGCCAACAACCCGGACGCCATCGGCACCATCCTGGGCGGCCACGGCATCACCGCCTGGGGTGAGACAAGCGAGGAAGCGGAAGCCAATTCTCTGTGGATCATTGAAACGGCAGAGACCTACATTAGAGCCAACGCCCGCAAGGACCCGTTCGGTGCAGCGCTGCTAGGATATGGCGCCCTGTCGGAAGCTGAACGCCGTGCCAAGGCCGCGGCCCTGGCCCCGACCATCCGCGGACTGGCCTCCACTGACAAGGCCGCCGTTGGCCACTTCAGCGACGACGCTGCAGTGTTGGAGTTCCTTGGCGCGGAGGAGCACCCCCGCCTCGGCGCACTGGGCACCAGCTGCCCCGACCATTTCCTGCGCACCAAGGTCAAGCCCATGATCCTTGACCTCCCGGCGGATGCTTCGGTAGAAGACTCGATCGCCCGGCTGAAGGAACTCCACACCGAGTACCGCACGGATTACGCGGCCTACTATGATCGCAACGCCGTGGCTGATTCCCCTGCCATGCGCGGTGCGGATCCAGCTATTGTGCTGGTTCCCGGTGTCGGCATGTTCTCCTACGGTGCGAACAAGCAGACAGCACGCGTGGCGGGCGAGTTCTACCTCAACGCCATCAACGTCATGCGTGGAGCCGAATCCCTCTCCACCTACGCGCCCATTGACGAAGCCGAGAAGTTCCGGATCGAATACTGGGCCTTAGAAGAGGCCAAGCTGGCCCGTCTGCCCAAGCCGAAATCGCACGCCACCCGCATCGCCTTGGTGACGGGTGCGGCGTCGGGCATTGGAAAAGCCATTGCCACCCGCCTTGCCGCGGAAGGCGCCTGCGTGGTCATTGCGGACCTGAACCTTGAAGCTGCTCAGGCCGTGGCGCTGGATCTCGGCGGTCCGGATGTAGCCATTGGTATCAAGGCCGATGTGACCGACGAAGCTGCCGTGCAGGGCGCAGTAGATGCGGCCGTGTTGGCATTCGGCGGCCTGGACCTCGTGGTCAACAACGCCGGATTATCCATCTCCAAGCCGTTGCTGGAAACCACCGAAAAGGACTGGGATCTGCAGCATAATGTCATGGCCAAGGGCTCGTTCCTGGTGTCTAAGGCGGCCGCCAAGGTCCTCATCGAGCAAGATATGGGCGGGGATATCATCTACATTTCCTCGAAGAACTCCGTGTTCGCCGGACCCAATAACATTGCGTACTCCGCCACCAAGGCCGATCAAGCCCACCAGGTGCGTTTGCTCGCGGCCGAACTCGGTGAATACGGCATCCGTGTCAACGGCATCAACCCCGACGGCGTGGTCCGCGGCTCCGGCATCTTCGCCGGTGGCTGGGGCGCCAAGCGTGCCGCCGTCTACGGTGTGGATGAGGAAAAGTTGGGCGAATACTACGCACAGCGAACCCTGCTCAAGCGTGAGGTGTTGCCGGAGAACGTGGCCAACGCCGCCGCCGTGCTGACCTCTGCCGAGCTGTCGCACACCACCGGCCTGCACATCCCCGTGGACGCCGGCGTGGCCGCAGCCTTCCTGCGATGAGTGCGTTGTTTGCCGCCGTCGACATTGGCGCGTCTTCCGGCCGCGTCATTGTCGGCAGCCTCTCCGGGGGAATAGCGGAGCTGCACGTGGTTCACCGCTTCCCGAATGGGGTCCTGGAGGTTGACGGCTCCCTCTACTGGGACTTTGAGGCGCTGTTTGCCGAGGTGCTCACCGGGCTGCGGGCCGCCGCGGAGCACGCCGCCGCGCTCGGAGCCGGTATTGAAAGCATCGGCATTGACACCTGGGCCGTTGACTACGGTCTTGTTGACGCCAACGGAGCCTTGGCCGGACCGGTGTTCAACTACCGGGACGGTCGTGGGGCTGCCGCTGTGGATGGCGTGCATGAGCTGATCGACGCTGCCCGGATGTACGAGACGACCGGGCTGCAACACTTGCCCTTCAACACCATCTACCAGATGGCCGCCGAAATAGACCTAGGTGGCAAGCAGGCGCTGTTGATCCCGGATCTGCTGGCATTCTTGCTGACAGGTGAGCGCCGCACGGAATCGAGCAATGCCTCCACCACGGGGCTCTACGACGCGGTGGCGGGGGAGTGGGCCACCGAATTTCAGAGGGCCCTTGGCCTGCCGATGGACTTGTTTCCGCCGCTGATCGAGCCTGGCGAGACCATCGGCACGCTTCGCCCTGACATTGCGGCCCGAACGGGCTTGCCCCCTACAACGAAGGTGGTTGCCGTGGGCTCGCATGACACCGCCTCGGCTGTGGCGGCAGTTCCGGCGACCACCCCGAACTTTGCGTACATCTCCTCCGGCACGTGGTCGCTGGTGGGCGTTGAACTCGATCGCCCGGTGCTGTCCGAGGCGAGCCGGCTGGAAAATTTCACGAACGAACGCGGCGTTGACGGCACCATCAGATACCTCCGCAACGTGGGTGGGCTCTGGTTGCTCAGCGAATCCATGCGCACCTGGGAACAGTCCTGGGAAGAACGCACAGCCGACGCCGGGTCCCCGGCCGTCGCTGCACAGAGGCCCACGCTGTCCTTGCCGGAGCTGTTAGCGGCGGCCGCCGCCGAAGCTTCCGGGGGCCCGCTGATTGATGTGGATGCCGATAAATTCATTGCCCCGGGCAACATGCCTGCCCGGATCCGTGCCGCGGTGCACGCAGGGGGAAGGGAGCTGGGAACCCGGCCGGCCGCCGTCGTACGGTGCATTCTGGACAGCCTTGCCGCGGCCTACGCCCGGACGGTCACCCAAGCGCAGGCGTTGTCCGGCAAACAGGTGGACGTGATTCACATTGTTGGCGGCGGTTCGCAAAACGAGCTGCTGTGCCAGCTGACGGCAGATTCCACAGGGTTGCCGGTGGTGGCCGGTCCTGTGGAAGCCACGGCGCTGGGGAACGTGCTCATCCAGGCGCGGGCAGCGGGGGTAGCCCCGCGATCGTTGGGCGAACTGCGTGCGGTGGTTGCCGCCAGCACCTCCAGCGTTTATTACCGGCCGCGGGACACGGCCGTCATCTAGTGAAGGGCGTTCCATTGCGTCCATGGGGTTTCCTCATGGTCAACAAGGCGGCCTCTTATGGGAATTTTCAGTGCAATTGCCCAGATTTCGGTACGTCATTTTGGGACTATGGACAACGGGCAGATGCGAAAGCCGTTTTAGGCTGGGGCGTCCCCCGTGATCCAACTCACGGAATCCCGCGGCCTCGTTGCCGCCCAGGGAACGCCAAGAGGAAGTTTTACCAATGCAGTCAGAGCAACAGTTAGCAAAGACCCTCAAACCGCGCCATTTGTCCATGATTGCCATTGCCGGAGTTATCGGCGCCGGGCTTTTTGTAGGATCAGGCGCCGCCATTCAACAGGCCGGTCCTGGGATTCTGGTGGCCTACGCGGCGGCCGGTATCGTGGTCATCCTTGTGATGCGGATGCTGGGTGAAATGGCAGCCGCCCATCCGGAAACCGGGTCCTTTTCCACCTATGCAGACAAGGCGCTGGGGCGGTGGGCCGGCTTCAGTATTGGCTGGCTCTATGCCTGGTTCTGGATCATAGTCCTCGGCGTTGAAGCAACAGCCGGAGCCGCCATCATGCACCGCTGGGTGCCCGGGGTTGAGCAATGGCAATGGGCGCTGATCCTGATGGTGTTGCTGACATTGACCAACGTGGCTTCGGTGAAGTCCTACGGTGAATTTGAATTTTGGTTTGCCTCCGTCAAGGTGGCCGCCATCATCGTGTTCCTCCTGTTGGGAATCACAGCCATCCTTGGACTCTTGCCGGGCGTCGACGCTCCGGGCCTTTCAAATCTCACTGGCAACGGAGGATTCTTCCCGAGTGGTCCAGGTGCCGTCCTGGCTGGTGTCCTTGTAGTGGTGTTTTCCTTCTTTGGTGCCGAGATTGCCACGATTGCCGCCGGTGAGTCCGAGAACCCCGTAGATGCCGTGAAGAAGGCCGTGAAGTCCACCGTATGGCGCATCCTGGTGTTCTACATTGGCTCCGTGGCCATCGTTGTGACGCTGCTGCCGTGGGACGATGCATCGGTGGCCAAGAGCCCCTACGTTGCCGTCATTGAGCTGTTTGGGATCCCGGGTGCCGGAACCATCATGGACGTAGTTGTCCTGACCTCCGTGCTCTCCTGCCTGAACTCTGGCCTGTACACGGCCAGCCGCATGCTGTTTTCGCTGTCCACTCGCGGTGATGCCCCCAAGTCCTGGCGCAAGATCTCCAAGCGTGGAGTCCCTGTCAGCGCAGTTCTGGCGTCCACCGTGGTTGGCTTCGTGACCGTGGGCTTGAACTACCTGTCCCCGGATAAGGTATTCCTATTCATGGTCAACACCTCCGGGGCCATCGCCTTGTTCGTGTGGCTCGTGATCGCCCTTTCCCAGCTGATCCTGCGACGCCGGATGGGCGCCGAGGCGAAGGATCTCGCCTTGAAGATGTGGTTCTTCCCGTACCTGACCTGGCTTTCCATCGTGGCCATCACGGCCTTGCTCATCGGTATGGTGATTGTTCCCCAAACCCGGGAGGCATTGCTGTTGTCGGTGGCGCTGGCGGCCGTGGTCGTGGCCATCGGCGTCTTCCGATACCGCAACAAGGGCGCCAACCATGCGTCCGTCGTCGAGCTTGGCGATGAACTCCGGGATGACGTTGACGCCCGCCCGTGAGATAAGCCTTCACCTGAACAACTGACCCGCAGTAGTGGTCGTAAATCGGTAATATTTCCCCGATTTCGAACCACTACTGCGGGTCAGTTGTTTAAGCGCCAGGGCCTGCCGTTTGGGGGAATGTCCAAACGAGATTATGTTGGGATCAGCGCCGGTGTGAAAAGTGGCCGGCCACTGCTCAAGGAGTGTGAATCGTGGTCAGTGCAAAGGCGCCTGAACATGTGGTTGTTGTGGGGGCGGGAATCATTGGATTGTCCACTGCCTGGTATTTGCAGGAGCACGGCATCAAGGTCACAGTGGTTGACCGCGGAGAGGTCGCCTCGGGATCTTCCTGGGGCAACGCCGGCTGGCTAACCCCCGCCCTGACGCTCCCGTTGAGCGAGCCGGCCGTCCTGCGTTATGGTCTCAAGGCCATGATCGATCCGGCGTCGCCGCTGTATATTCCGCTCTCCGCAGATCCGACGCTCCTAAAATTCCTCCTTGGATTCGCTCGCAACTGCACACCGGCCAAATGGCGTTCGGCCATGGGAGTGTTTGCCGAGCTTGGACGTACCGGGATTGACGCTTTCGATGAGATCGCGGCCGGGACTCCTGCCGTGGCCGAATTAACTCATTCCGCGGATCCGTTCTTGGCGGGGTTTGCCTCCATGGAAGACAGGGAGGCTCTTGTAAAGGAGTTTCACGTCATCCGAGAAACGGGCGGTCACGTGGACTTCAATCTCATCACCGGAGATCAGATTCGTGAACTCGAGCCCGCACTTGGTGCTGGCGTGGCTGCAGGAATCGAAATCCGAAACCAACGCTTCATTAACCCGCCAGCATTCATGCACTCGCTCGCCGACACCGTTGTTGCCCGCGGTGCCACCTTGTTGAGCGCTTTTACCGTTTTTGATGTTCGCGACACGGGCACCGGTGTGGACGTGATTGGTTCGGAAGGACGCCTACTTAAGGCCGACGCCGTCGTCCTCGCCACGGGTGCGTGGTTGGGAACGTTGGCGCGCAAATTTGGCGTCAGGCGCGTGGTCCAGGCAGGGCGGGGCTACAGCTTTACGGTGGTTCCCGAGGCGATGCCCACCCGCCCCATCTATTTCCCCGCTCAGCGTGTGGCCTGCACCCCTCTCGGGGACAGGCTACGGGTGGCCGGCATGATGGAGTTCCGGAATGCCGATGCGCCCTTGGACCCGCGCCGCATCCAGGCCATTGTGGAAGCTGCCTCGCCCATGTTCACCGGCATTAGTTGGGAAGACCGGGCTGAGGAATGGGTGGGGTCGCGGCCCTGTACCACCGATGGTTTCCCGCTCGTGGGGGCCACTGCCTCCCCTCGCGTTCACGTTGCCGGCGGGCACGGCATGTGGGGGATCGCGCTAGGCCCGCTCACCGGCAAAATGGTGGCAGCGGGGATGACAGGCCAAGCGGCGCCGGCCACCATGCGCCACTTCAACCCGCTGCGCTAGTCCGGCTGCGCTAGCGGACCAGCGTGCCAGCCCGGCTCCGCTGCGTTCAGGCGCCACCCGTCGCCGTGGCGAGGGGTGGTGCACCCGTGCTGCCGCGCACCACCACATGCGGTTCAAAAACCTGCACCGGGTCCGTAATGGCATTGCCAAACAGCAGGTCCCGCATCTGCGCCCACGCGTGTTCACCCACCTCCATGATGGGGACCGCAGCGGTGGTCAGCGGTGGTGTGGTGTAGCGGGCAAAGGGAATGTCATCGAATCCCGTGACGGAGATTTCCTCGGGGACCTTGACGCCGCGTTCATTGAGGCTGCTCAGCAATCCCATGGCTGTCAGGTCGTTGAAGGCGAGGATTCCTGTGGCTCCGCTGGCAATCACGTCAGTGGCGGAGTCGTAGCCGTCCTCAAACGTGGAACCATTCTCTAGGTACGTGACCTCAACCTGCGGGTGGGTCCGGTTGAATTCCTTCAGGCCGGCCAATCGAAGGGCGTTGGACGCGCTCCTAGCCGGGCCGGCCACGTAAGCAATTTTCGTGTGCCCAAGATCCGCCAAATGGGCTGCCAGGTCTTGAATGCCCCTGCCGTAATCGACCATGACGCTGGGGCTTTCATGCGCGTCCGTTGTGCGGTTGACCAGGACCATGGGTTGCAGGCTCGGTGCGAGCTCTTCAAGCTCCGCGGCACTCATACGTGGGGCGCACAGCACCACGCCGTCGCAGCGCCGTCGAGCTTCTCCGGCCAGAATGGCCTCTTCGCTGGAGACCTCCGAGGAGTCTGCAATGAGCACGCGGTAGCCGTCCTGTGCCGCGGCTCGGCTCACGCCGCGCAGGACCGTCTGAAAGGTCGGGTTGCCCAGATCTGGAACAACCACCCCAATGGTTTCCGTCTTTCCGCGGGCCAAATTTCGCCCCATGGGGTTGGGCTGATATTTCAGTTCAGTTGCGACAGCACGCACCCTGGCGGCAATTTGGGGATCCACACTGAAGTTGCCGTTCATGACCCGGGAGACCGTCGCCAGTGAGACTCCTGCCTTGGCGGCAACATCGGAAATGCCTATGCGGGTGGGGCCTGCGCGTTTGGCCATGGTGGTTCCTTACGGCTTGGAGGTGGCGGCATCAACTGCATCGGCTCGATGCTTGGCCTTGACGGGATGCCCGGACTCTTGATAGAAAGCATATAACGGTTTGAGAAAACGCTTTCTCACAATCTACTTCATCAGGCTCAACCACTCCCAGGTGAAACACCAGTCAGGTGGGGCGGGCAGGATTCCATACAACGTTGTGAAAGGTCATCCAAGCTCATGAGTACCGTAGTGGCGTCCGTCGAGAGGACCGCAGAAGTGTCATCAACGAAGAAAGCCCGCATAGCGCTGGTAGGGGCCGGTTCCCGAGCCGAGATGTACGTGCAAGCGATCATGGGCCCGCACTCTGACACCGCTGAACTCGTGGCTATCGGGGATGTGAACGCCGGGCGCACGGCCTATTACACGGCCCTTGCCGCCGGGCTAGCGGAACAACGGACGTCCTCGGACGGCCATGCGGCCCAAACGGTCCCGGAGGCATTTGATCCGGCCGAGCTGACAGCCTATGTCAAGGCCAACGCCATTGACCGCGTCATTATCACCACCCCCGACTTCACACACGCTGACTACATTGTTGAGTCGCTGCGCGCGGGTGCCGATGTTGTGGTTGAAAAGCCGCTCACGATCGACGTTGATGGTTGCCGTCGCATCACGGCAGCCATCGCCGAGACCGGACGCAACGTGGTTGTCACGTTCAATTACCGTTACTCACCGCGCAACAGTGCCCTGAAGGGAATCATCCAGAGCGGGGTCCTTGGCAAGGTCACCAGTGTGGACTTCAGCTGGGTGCTTGATACCGTCCACGGGGCCGACTACTTCCGCCGCTGGCACCGCGAGAAGAAGAACTCCGGTGGTCTGCTCATCCACAAGGCCTCGCACCACTTCGATCTGGTTAATTGGTGGATTGACGACGTCCCTGCCCGTGTCTACGCTTCCGGTGGCCTGCGCTTCTACGGTGCGGACAATGCCGCCACCCGCGGGCTGGGCGAGCGGCCAGCCCGCGGCACGGTTGATGGCGCTCCTCATGACCCATTCGCGTTGGACCTGCGCGAGGACCCGAAGCTGGCTGCGCTCTATTTGGACAATGAGAAGTTTGACGGTTACATCCGCGATCAGGACGTGTTCTCCGAAGGCATCACCATCGAGGACAACCTGGCCTTGACGGTGGACTACGACGGCGGTCCCACCATGAGCTACTCCCTGAACGCCCACAGCCCGTGGGAAGGCTACCGGGTCAGCATCAATGGCACCGAGGGCCGGGCGGAGCTTGAGGTGGTGGAAAGGGCGGCCGTTCACGACAGCAACGACAAGAAGAATGTGGTTGACCCCAGCGCCACACCCATCGAGGAGGACGACGCCGTGCGCCGCAACGGCGAACGTCTGGTGGTGCAACGCCACTGGGGGTCAGCCTACGAGGTGCCCATTGTCAACGGCGAGGGCGGTCACGGAGGTGGAGACTCCTTGCTTCTGGCGGATCTCTTCAATGGCCCGGGGGAAGATCCGCTGGGGCGCCCGTCCGGATACCTGGACGGCCTGCGATCTGTGGCTGTGGGCATTGCCGGCAATGAATCGCTGGTCACCGGGGCGGCCATTCGCATTGCCGACCTTGGCCTTGGAGCAGACCTTTCCAAGTCCACACCGGCCACGTCCGCCGAAAAGGCCCGCTCATGACACGCGTACTCATCACCGGAGGTTCGGGACGGCTTGGCCGCAGTGTGGTGGCCGGCTTTGCCGCCGCAGGTCACACCGTTGCCTCCCTGGACCGGGATATCTTGCCGGAGAACGTTGTCACGGCTGGCGTCACGCAGGAGTCGGTGGATCTGCTGGATGCTGAGGCAGTCAACCGGGCCATGGCCCGGCACTCGCCCGACGCCGTCATCCACCTTGCCGCGATCGCCGTCCCGTTTAGTGCCCCGGAAGAGGTGATCCTGAAAACCAACACCATGCTGGCGTACAACGTATTCAACGCCGCCACGAGCAATGGCGTTGGAAAAATCGTGACCGCCTCCAGCCCCACTGTCCTTGGCTACGGCAACCCGACAGGCTGGCTGCCGGAAAGCTTCCCGCTTGATGAAAAAACGACGCCGAAGCCCTGGAACGCCTACGCGCTCTCCAAGCTGGTGGCCGAACAAGTCATGCGCATGTTCGCCACGGCCCACGGGGACACCACGCGCTACGCAGCGTTTCGGCCCTGCTACGTGATCTCACCAGAGGAATGGGAAGGCGCCCCAACTCAGCAGGGGCACACCCTGGCCGAACGACTGGCGGACCCGGCACTTTCGGCACCTGCCCTCTTTAACTATGTGGATGCCCGTGATGTAGCCGATTTCCTGGCTGTTCTGCTGGACAAAATGCCTGAGATTGAGAACGCCCAAACGTTCTTTGTCGGAGCCGCGGATGCGCTCGCCGTCGAATCCTTGGACAAGCTCATGCCCATGTTCCTCCCCGGGAGCGAAGCGTTGGCGGCCGGTTTGACCGGCACCAGCCCGGCATTTTCCATCGCCAAGGCACACGAGATTTTGGGCTGGACGCCGCAGCGAAGCTGGCGTACGGAACTGATCGATACCAACCGCGCGGACCTGGCCTCCGCAGCCTCACACTAGGAGCACCATTGAAATTCGAAGGCGTACTTTTCTTCCCCGTCACCCCGTTCACCGAGGATGGCGACGTTGATGTTGCCCTCCTCAAGGAGCACATCGCCTCCCGTTTGCCGTTTAGCCCGGGCGGCGTATTTCCGGCCTGCGGCACGGGAGAATTCCATGCGCTCAGTCTGAGTGAGATCGCTACTGTGGTGCGGGCCGCCGTCGAGGTTGTGGACGGAGCTGTCCCGGTGATCGCCGGCGCCGGTGGTCCGTTGGGGCATGCCCTCGACACCGCCCGTGCGGCGGAAGCTGCCGGTGCCGATGCGTTGCTGGTCCTGCCGCCGTACTTGGTCGGCGCCCCCATTGACGGTCTGGTTGCTTACATTGAGGCAATTGCGGGCGCCTCCAAGCTCCCTGTGATCGTCTACCACCGAGGCAACGCGAAGTTCACGGCGGCCGCCATGGTGCGGCTCGCCGCAAACCCGAAGGTCATCGGTTTCAAGGACGGGATTGGCGATGTTGGCCTGGCGCAGGAGATAGTTTCCGCCGTCCGCGCCACGGGCCGCGAAGACTTCCTGTTCTTCAACGGCCTGTTGACAGCGGAACTCACCCAGGGCGCCTACCGCGGACTCGGTATGCCGCTGTATTCCTCCGCGGCATTCGCCATGGCTCCGGAGATCGCTACGGCCTACTACCGCGCCTACATCGACGGCAATGAAGAACGCCGCCAAGAGTTGATCGCCGGCTTCTACGCCCCGCTGGTCCGCCTGCGCGACGAGACTCCCGGATTCGGCGTCTCCCTCATCAAGGCCGGGCTGCGCCAAGCCGGGTTGGCCGTTGGCTCGGTTCGCCCTCCGCTGGTGGATCCCACCGCGGATCAGGAAGCCCGCCTGGCCGCTATCCTCGCCAAGGGTCATGAGCTGGCTGCCAGCCATGCGCTGGCCAACGCCTGAGGCTGACCGTCCCATGAGTTCGAAGATCACAGCCCTCCACACCCGCCTGCTGACGGTGCCCCTGCGCCGCAGCTGGGGTGTGGAAGCGCCGGAGAATCACATCATTGCCACCACCGTGGAAACGGACGACGGCGGCACCGGCCACGGGTTCTCTTGGACACCGACAATTGGCCCCCAGGCCGTCAAAGCCTTGCTGGATCACGACATTGCAAGCTTTGCAGTTGGGCTGCCCGCCGATCCGGAGCCGCTGTGGGATGCCCTGTGGCTACGTCTGCACGAGGCCGGCGGCGGCGGGCTGACCACGATCGCCATGGCCGGATTGGACCTAGCATTGTGGGATCTGGCGGCACGTAATGCCAACACCTCCGTGCCGGGGCTGCTGGGTCAACGCCGTGAATCAGTGGAGGTTTACGGTTCCGGCGTGAACCTGCATTACTCGCTCGAGGATCTCGTGGCGCAGGCCGAACGATGGGTGGCCGCCGGCCACTCCGCCGTCAAGATCAAGGTGGGAAAGCCGGACATCGCCGAGGATGTGGAGCGTCTTGCCGCCGTCCGCGGCGTGATCGGCCCGGACCGGGCGCTGATGATTGATGCCAACCAGCGCTGGGATCTACCCACCACCATCCGGGCGCTCTCCAGGCTGGAGCAGTTCAACCTCCATTGGCTGGAGGAACCCATCCGCGCCGACGATCTCTGGGCTTACAAGCGACTGCGCAAGCACTCACCCGTTCCCATTGCACTCGGCGAGAACGTCCACACCATCCAACGTTTCCGGGACTTCATTGACGCGGAGGCCGTGGATATCATCCAGCCCAACATTGTTCGAGTGGGTGGAATTACCCCGTTCCGGCGGATCGTAGAACTTGCGCGCACCAACAGCATCGCGGTGGCTCCGCACCTGCTTCCGGAACTGTCCGGACAGCTTGCCCTGACGCTGGCCAACGCCGTCGCCGTGGAGGATGTTGAGGACGCTTCCTTTGAGCAACTCGGAATTCTTCGCGGACCCTCACCGATCTCCATCCGCAACAGCAGGCTCTTCGGCACCGGGCGCCCCGGTCTGGGCCTGCAGTTTGCCGCAGGCATCCCCACCCGCTAGTCCTTCCTAGCTGTCACTTCCAAAGTAAGAGGAAAATTCTCGTGCAGACCGCAACGCAAGACCTTCAAGACCTGACGGCAGCCGCCCACGCAGCAGCCGGAGCTGCCGCGGCAGCCAGCGACGCCGAGCGGGCGTCCTGGCTGGTGGCGATCGCCGATGCGCTCGACGCCAACGTGACCGAGTTGGTGGCGATTGCCGATTCCGAATCCCGGCTGGGCACCGTCCGGCTGACCGGCGAGGTGGCCCGAACCTCAGGCCAACTGCGGCTGTTCGCCCGGGTCATCACGGAGGGCTCCTACCTGGAGGCGGTCATAGACCACGCCAACCCGGGCTCCACCCCGCCGTCACCGGACCTTCGCCGAATTCTTCATCCCGTGGGCCCGGTGGCCGTGTTCTCGGCGTCGAACTTCCCCTTTGCCTTCTCGGTAGCCGGCGGCGACACGGCCTCCGCGTTGGCCGTTGGCTGCCCCGTGATTGTCAAGGCTCACTCGGGGCATCTGGAATTGTCCAAGCGGACAGCGGAGATTGTCACCGAGGCGCTGCGCGGCGCCGGTGCGCCGGAGGGAATCTTCGCCCTGGTGGCCGGTCGCGAAGCCGGGACGGCGCTGGTACAGGACCCGTTTATCAAGGCTGTGGGCTTCACGGGATCTATCCCCGGGGGCCGGGCCTTGTTTGATCTCGCCGTGTCCCGCCCCGAACCCATACCGTTCTACGGCGAGCTGGGCAGCCTGAATCCCGTGGTCATCACGGCGGCGGCCCTTGCCGCGCGTGGTGGGGCGCTGGCCGCTAGCCTCGCCGCCTCATTCACGATGGGTGCCGGGCAGTTTTGCACCAAGCCCGGCCTGGTCTTTATTCCGGCAGGCACCACCTTCGGTGAGGCCGTGGCCGCCGAATGTGTTGGCAAGTCTGCTGCTCCTATGCTCACAGACCGCATTGCCGCGGCCTATCCGGCCGGACTGGCGTCCCTCGCAGCACAGCCTGGGGTGGCCGTCATAAGTGGCTCAACTGAGCAGAACGCCGAAGCGGATGGGGCTGGCGCCGTCGTATTTTCCACGACGGCGGCCAGCGTCATTGCCCGCCCGAAGGAGCTGCTGGAGGAGTGCTTTGGCCCCACGACCCTGCTGATCGAGTACCGCGATGAGGCGGAACTGGCTGCCGCCCTGGCGTTGGTACCGGGGAGTCTGACGGCCACAGTCCATGCGGAGGACGGCGAGGACATTGCCGCACTCGTGAACCAGCTGACCGGCTTGGCCGGGCGGGTGCTCTTTGGCGGTTGGCCCACAGGCGTGGCCGTGAACTGGGCCCAGCAGCATGGTGGCCCCTACCCGGCCACCACGTCATTGTTCACCTCGGTAGGTGCGACGGCGGTCCGCCGCTTCCAGCGCCCCATCGCCTACCAGGACGCCCCGGCAGCGGTGTTGCCCGCCGCCCTGCGTGAGGATAACCCGCTGGGCATCCCGCGCCGTGTGGACGGTGTGCTGACACTGGGCTAACCACAACAGCGGGTAAACCAGACAGCGAAGGGGAACGGCCACGACAAGTGCCCGTTCCCCTTCACTGTTTCGTGCCTTCTTCGCTCGGTCGGTGCGCCTTGGACGAGCGCCTAGAGCTGCAGCGTGACCGGCCGAAGGATGCCGTTGACGGCCGTTGCGGGCCAGCGTGGATCAACGCTCAGCGGCCTGATTCCGGCGGCTCCCAAGAGCACGGTGTCCTCAATTTTTACGCCCGGTCCCGACGGGTTCCAGGTGAACGGCTGGTTGAGCGCAACAGTGTCGGTCACGGCATCGGTGGCACGCGGATCACGCCCGGCGTAGCCTGCAGGGCCGCCCTGGTGGTGCAGCTGCCACTGCTCAGCCCCGAACCCGTGTCTCGCATAGGCGGTGCGGATCTCCGAGAGGACCCCCGCAATGCTGGCCCCGGGGGTGGTGGCGTCGAAAATGTCCGCCTCAACATTGGCAATGCGGGACTCGGCATCCAGCTCGGCGGGGGTGCCGCCGTCGAACCTCACCCAGCGAGTCACGTTGGCGATCATGCCGTCGCGGCGGGCGCACACCACGGCCATGGCCCGGCGGCCGAGCACCGCATCCGTGGGAAGCGGGTGCCGAAAGCTTGCGCGGGAGGCCCCGTTAGCCAGCAGCACCAGGGCATCTGCCCCGGCGGAGACGACCCGACCCGCCAGCGCCGCCGCGAGCTGCCTTTCCGTCGTGAGCGGGGTGGACTCGGCCAAAACATCCGTCAGAATTTCCGCCGATTCCCGGCACAGGAGTTCGTATCGGCCCAGCTCGCCAGGGAGCAGGGACCGGCGGGCAAGCCGCAATTCTGCAGCCAATTCGCTTTCTGCGGCGGGCGAGATTCTGGGCCCAAACCAGGCTGGAACATCCGTCAACGAAGCATGCCACGGGATCTCGTGCACCGTCACGCCAGCAGGAATTTCCTCGGCCAGCAAGCGTTCGGCCTCATTGTTGTAGGTGACGAGGTGATCGCCGTCGGCTGTCACGAGAACGGCGAGGACGGGGTCACCGGCCAAACTAATGCCGACCCGGCTGCCGTCAAGATACCAACTGAGCGCCGTATGGCTCGTGAGCAGTATCGAATCCCGGCCCGCGGAAGAAAGTATCTCAAGGACGCGGGTGCGTTTGGAGGCGCGGTCGGCGGCCTTTTCGCCGGCAAGATGAGCGGTGAGAGCTGTTGTTGTCATGTGGCGGCTGTCCATTCTTCGATGTGCTGGTCTGTGGCAATCCCGTCGGCGATGGTGACGGTGACGGTGCGGGTCAGGGACTCGCCGGGTTGAAGGTCGACGGAGGTGTCCCAGGCAAGCGCGGAACCTACCCCCGGGTAGCCCTCGACCCTGACGAACCATGGGTCGTCTGCTTCCGGCGGTGCTGTGAAGACGAGGGTGGCGGGTTTGCCGCAGAAGTCGCCGGACCATGCCAGCCACGGGGCCCGGCTGCCGTGGACTGCATCTTCTCCGCTGGCCGAGGAGGTACGGACATCAGCATTTTCAACGGCGGGCAGCCGCCAAAAGAAGCCGCCATATCCGCCGGCCGCGCGACCATTCGAGCCAGGACTGCCTAGGCTCACACTGCTGGTGCCGGCTGGTGTCAGTGTGAAGGAAAGTGTCAGCTGCCATGCTCCATGGGCGGCTTCGCGCCAGCTCCAGGTGCGAGTTTCATGGAGGATCGCCGCACCGTCGGGGCCGTTCCAGCTCAGTTGTTCCACGCGGGACCCCTCGAGGTCCACGGACGAGGTCCGAACGATCCGGCCGTGGTCCGGGCGCCACACATAGCCGGCATCTTCACGGCGATATGTCCGACCGCCCCAGAAATTCACGCCGTTGACATCCTGCAGCGCAACGCCTGCGCCCAGATGCCATACGTGGTCCAGCGGCATGGCGTCGGTGACCAGCGTGCCGTTCAGCGTGGTGACGGGGTGCAGGTAGGGGCGCGGCGACAGTGTCGCGGCGAGCTTTTCTCCGCTGATTTCACGAGCCACTACCTTGTCGGAAAGCGTGATGGAGTCCGTCGCTTGGGCGGGCCGCGCCCAGGGCGCGCCAATTTCACTGAAGGTGGCTTGCGCCGCCGTCGCCCTTTGAATCCATGCGGAAATGTCCTTGATAACGGGGTGTGCAGCCAGGCCCTCGCCGAGCCACTCAATGTGCTCGGCAGCGATGCGGTGCGGGTCCTCGGCGATGCGCACGGCTTCCAGCACGCTCATGAAGGCGCCACTGTTTTCCAGCGAGCTCAGCAGCGGTGTTCCGTCCTTGCGATGCGCCAGCAGGTTCTCCAGCAGGTCCGTGCGGCCAAAGATCTGCTTCGTGGTGATGCCGCCGACGGTCAGTTCCAGGATGTCCTGCGTGTAGTGAAAAACTGCAGTCCCCAACGTTCCGTGGACGGTGACAAACGGTTCCGTCTGTTCCGGGGCGCACACCGTGAGTGCGCTGACGACGGCGGGGCCCACCTTGGGTGTGATCCGCACGGCGGAGGTGTCGTCACCTTCGATGTCGTGGGCGCGGTAGAGGTCCGTTTCCACGGTCTCGATGGCGTCTGCCGAAAGGATCCCGGCGATCCGAAGGGCCGTGGCGATGGAGTGCGCCAGAGGATTGGTGGTGACGCCGTCCACCACGTCCACGCCGTCAATGGTCCGCTTTCCTGCCCAGCGGGAACGCTGGTAATAGCCCTTGTCCCGCAACCACGTGCCGGTCGCCGAGTAGCCGCGAATGGTGCCGAGGGTACCGTCGGAAATCTTCTCGGCTAGGGCGGGCAGTGCAAGGGAACCCAGAGACTGGAAACCGATTTGAACGGCCCGGCCCGCGGCCTCGGCGGCTGTGCGCAGTTCTTGGAATTGCGCCATGGAGGCGGCCGTGGGTTTCTCCAGGTAGACATCGGCACCGGCGGCCAAGGCTGCCAGGCCGAGAGCTGAATGGGTCTGAATGGGTGTGGCGATGATGACCACATCTGGGGCGATGCCGGCGGCGAGTAGTGTCTCCAAGTTGTTGAAGATACGTACGTCCTCGGACAGCTGACCTGGCTCCGGCGGGTTGGGATCGGCTACGGCCACCAGCTGCAAGGCCCCTACCTGCGCCAAACGCTCAAGGTTGACCAAGTGGTGCGCGCCGAAGCCATGGACGCCCACCAAGGCAATGCGGGGGAGGGGTGTTGGGGAAGAGAGCGGGGCTGTCGCTGCAGGGAGCTGTTCCGTGCGTTCCATGGAGGAGTCCAATCTGTCCGAGCGTCATCGCGGGTATTGCCTCTACAGTACTCGGCAAGCGCTTTCCAAGCGTCATTTCAGTGTTTTTTGATCTGTTCGGCGGACGGCCTACGGGCCGGCCGCCGAACAATGGAGGGTCAGATGGCGATGGCTGCGGTCATTTCCTCGACAGCTTTCCCTGCGGCCTCAGCAGGTGTCTGGCGTTTGAACATGACCTCGGAGGCATACCGCTTGATGATGTCTTCCATGGCGCCTCCGCCCTGGGGGACGCCCGGCGGCACAGGGCCCAGCTGATCCTTGATGCCGTCGATAAATTCGATGACCCGCACATCGGCAGGCTTCATCTTGTCAGCCACCGCTGCCCTGACCACCGTGCTGACGGGTACACCGCGGTCACCCAGTAGGGCCTCACCTGCCGCTGTGCTGTTGGCGAGGAAATCAATGAGTTTCGCGGCCGCTTCGGAATTTTTGCTTCTCGAGGAAGCTGACCAGAACTGGGATGCCTTGTACCAAAGCTTGGCGTCAGCCACATTGCCGGTCAGGGTGGGGTAGTGCAGCAGGACCAGCTCGGTGCCGGCGGCGCTTTCAAGGGCCGGCAGCTGGTTTGACCACCAGAACGACATGGCGGCCTTGCCTGTTGCCGTCGAACTTTGGTCCAGGGGTGAAGCCTGCTCCTCAATCACCTGGGATGCCGGCGGGATTGCCTTGGCCTCGCCGAGCTCCAGGAGGAACGCCAGCCAGCCGTCCATGTCCTCCGGCGCAAATCCAAGGCCGCCTTCCGGGGTGTAAAACTCCTTGTCTCGTTGCCGCAACCAGACGCATAGCGATGCCTGGTCACCGCTGTAGGCTGTGGAGCCAAAGGCGCCGTCCTTGGACTTCGCCGTGACTTCCGCGGAGATTCGTTTGTAGTCTTCCCAAGTCCACGTCTTATCATCCGGCAGCTCAACTCCGGCGTCCTTGAAGACCTTGGGGTTGGCAACGATCGTGGCGGCGTTGATGCCGGCAGGGATGCCCGTCAGCCCGTCAGAGCTCTCGCCAGCTTTGAGGACGTCGGCCACGAGGTCGGTGGTGTTTACTGTCTGCTTGGAGAGGTCCAGCAGGGCGCCACGGGACGAGTATTCCGAAATGTACTTTTCATCCATCTGTAGGACGTCAGGGGCATCGTTGCCGGCAGTCTGTGTGGCCAACTTGTCCCAGTAACCGCTCCAGTCGCCGTATTCGGCCTTGACCTTGATCCCGGGATTTTCCTTCTCGAACGCAGCGATGGCGGCGGTGGTCACCTTGACTCGCGTGTCCGATCCCCACCAGCTGAAACGAATGTCAACCTGGCCGGCTGCATTCGTGGCGGGAGCGCTTGACCCGCATGCAGCGAGAGCCAGGGACACGGTGGTTGCCACTGCTGCTCCGCCCAGCAGCCGGTGGAATCCCCTGCGGGAAAGGGGTGCTTCCAGGGCGGATACTGCTGGGTTCTTTGGCGAGTTTGACACTGAGAAATCCAATCTTCGTTGAATGATTCTTTCGGGGTGAGGCCTAGTTGCTGAGCGTGGTGAACTTGTCGAGCTTGCGGCACTCTGTGGAGCGTGGTGCCTACGGATGGTGCCTGTGGGTGTTAGTTGTGGCGAATGCCGAATTCAGCAGTCGCCACGGTCCAGGCACGCGCTTGGTCTGTGAGGGTGACGCCCAATCCCGGACGGTCAGGTATGAGCATGCGGCCGTCCTTGGTTTCCAGCCGTTCGTTGAACAGCGGCTCCAGCCAGTCAAAATGCTCCACCCACGGTTCCCGGGGGTAGGCGGCCGCCAGATGCAGATGAATCTCCATGGCGAAGTGCGGGGCCAGATCGAGCCCATTGTGATCGGCAAGTGCTGCCAGTTTCAGGAACTGGGTGATGCCACCGATCCGAGGGGCGTCGGGCTGAATGATGTCCGCCGCCTTGTGGCGGATCAACTCCCAATGTTCAGCAACACTGGCCAGCATTTCACCTGTAGCGATGGGGGTGTCCAAAGATGCGGCAAGTGCTGCATGGCCCTCCGCGTCGTAAGCGTCGAGGGGTTCCTCGATCCAGGCAAGGTTGTATTCCTCCAGAATCCTGCCCATGCGTTGGGCCGTGGCCCGGTCCCACTGCTGGTTCGCATCAACCATGAGCGGAACGGAGCCGCCAAGCCGTTCGTGGACCGCGGCCACCCGGGCCAGGTCAACAGCGGAATCGGGATGCCCCACCTTGATCTTGATTCCGCCGATGCCGTTGGTAACTGTTGCATCCGCGTTGTCCAGCACCTGCTCCAGAGGGGTGTGCAGGAATCCTCCGGAGGTGTTGTAGCAGCGGACCGAATCACGGTGTGCTCCCAGAAGTTTGGCCAGGGGGAGGCTGGCTCGCTTCGCTTTCAGGTCCCACAGTGCGATGTCCATGGAGGCAATGGCCTGGGTGGCCAAGCCGGAGCGGCCAACAGAGGCGCCAGCCCATGCCAGCTTGGTCCACAAGCGGGCGATGTCATTGGCGTCCTCGCCAAGGAGTTCCCCGGCAATCTCCTTTGCGTGGGCAAACTGGCCGGGACCGCCAGCCCGCTTTGAATAACTAAAGCCAATCCCTTCGAAGCCGTCGGCCGTGCGGATCTCGGTGAAGAGAAAAATGACCTCGGTCATGGGCTTTTGGCGGCCGGTGAAGACCTTGGCGTCACTGACGGGTACGGCCAGCGGCAATGCCACGGAGGACAGCTTGAGCCATTCGATCCGGCTGCCCAACTTCACGTCCCGGGTTGCTTTTAAGGGTGCTGCGGTCAAAGGCATTACGGTCCCTTCAAGTAGTGAGAAAACGTTTTCTCGATTTATCCTAGAGTATTGTGATGCAACTAACAAGGCTGGTCAGAGGGGTGTCGATTCGCTCCAGTGCCCTCCAGCGCTCCCGAACGCTCTGGCGGGAGAACCGGCTACTTTCGGGCCGAGTCGAGCATTCCCTGAGCCTCGGCGACAAAAGCGTTCGCCGCTTGCTCAGGGGAAGACTTGTCGAAGAGCACATCCGCCGTATGGCGGACGATGGCGTCCTGCATACCGCTCGCTCCGACAGGCGGGATGGGTGGCGCCACGGTGATGTCTGCCTTGATGTCTGCGAGAAACTTCGCGACGATCGCATCCGCAGGCTTGAGGCTGGGCGTGATGGCCGTGAGGACGGTGCTATTGGTTGGAATGCCACGATCGGTCAGGAGAATCTTCCCGGCGTCCACACTATTGAGTAGGTAGTCAATAAAGGTTGCGGCTTCCTTGGGGTGCTTGGACTGCGAGGAAACGGCCCAATACATGGTGGGCTTGTAGTACATGCCATTTTCCTTGGCCACCCCTGTCAAGCTGGGGGCGCGCAACATCTTGATTTCACTGCCGGTTGCACTTTCCAAGGAGGCAAGCTGGTTGGTCCAGCTCCAGCCCATGGCGAGACGGTTGGTGCCAAAGAGGCTGCTCTCAAGGCTTGCCGAGGCGTCTTCGCTGTTGATGCTGGCCGGAGGGCTGGCTTTTTGGTCCCGCTGCAGCTTGAGCTGCTCCCAAAATTTCGCCGCTGTCTCAGTTTTGAAACCGAGCTGGCCATCATCTGTGTACAGCTGTTCGCCGTGTTGGCCCAGCCAGATGATCAGGCTTGACTCATTGTTGCCATAGGACGCTCCGTAAAGTTTGCCCTTGCCAGCGTCGGTGATTCTAGCGGCCAGTTTTGCGTAGTCATCCCAGGTCCAGGTGAGATCGTCGGGAAGTTCAACCCCGGCCTCCTTGAAAACGGCCGTGTTGGCCATGACAACCAACGCGTTTTGCCCTGTGCTGAAGCCGTATTGCTTACCGGAATACTCGCCGGTGGCCAAGGCGCCCTTGTCAATCCCCGAGACGTCGACCCCGAGCGTCGACAGGTCCGCCAGCGCTCCTCGGCCGCCATATTCGGCAATGTACTTTTGGTCCATCTGGATGATGTCAGGGGAGTCCTTGCCTGCTGTAACAGTGGCCAACTTATCCCAGTAGCTGGCCCAATCGCCCGGCCGGGGATCGATCTTGATGCTGGGGTTTGCTTTGGTAAACGCTGCCGTCGCCTCGTTAGTTTGGGCGTTGAGGAACTCATTGCCCCACCAGGCAAAGCCTAGGGTGACGCTTCCATCTGCGGCTTGTTCGCTAGCCTTGCCGCAGCCGGTGGCCAGCAATCCTACGGCGGCGGTGCCGAGGAGGAGCTGTCCGAACTGGCGCCTGTTGATCGTGGAGCGCATTGTGCCTGCTTTCAGTTGAATGGTTTTGATGACGTGACGAGCTTGAGTATGAAAAAGCCGAACTAGTGGGCGGCGAGCCAACCCTGGCCGGTCAACCATGCCTCGCAGCGGTTGGTCCATTCGGCTGCGGGATGCCGGCCAGCTTCCCCGTCGTCGACAGCCAGGCCCAAGCCGTGGCGTCCCTGAGGGAAAATGTGCAGCTCGAAGGAAACATCGTGGCGGGCCAGCGCCGCCGCGTAGTCCAGTGAATTCGCGACCGGCACGGCGCCGTCGTCCGCCGTGTGCCACAGGAAGGTCGGGGGAGTAGCGGCATCGAGCGCTAACTCAGCGGACAGCGCGCGCCGCAGCTCCCAGGCGGCATCCGGGCCAAGGAGCGCATCCACGGAACCTTGATGGCAGTGCGAAACGAGGGAGATGACGGGGTAGGCCAAAATGGCAAGGTCCGGCCTATCGGCATTCGTTGCTCCGCCGGCACCGGTGCTGAGTGTTGCCGCAAGATGTCCTCCGGCAGAAAAGCCCAGGACGCCAATGCGTGTCACATCGATGGCGAGCCCGGATTCGCCTGACCGTAACCACCGCAGCGTTTCTTGCGCGTCGTTCAACGGTGCGGGATGAAGCGCCTTGCCGGGGTATTCAGGGGCGACGGCGTAGAACAGCACCACGGCGTTTAGCCCCAAGGAATTGAGCCAGCGAGCTACAGGCGCGCCCTCATGATCGGCCTGCCGGTGATAGCCGCCGCCGGGAAGGACCAGAAAGACCGGCCGGCCAACCAGTTCTTCGGGGCAGAATGTTTCCAGCCGGGGACGTCGGGTCATGATCTGACTCCACTTCCGAGCGTAGTGCGCAGGAAGTCAAAAACTTCTCGTTGCATTGCAGTCGAGAACTGGTGCCCACCAGCCCAAAACGTGCCGATGTAGCCGCCAGAGGCGTGGAGATTATCCAACAGTCTGTTGGCATCCCGCATGCCCTGCGGCGGGAACAGTGGATCTTGGGATGCGTACTGCACCAAGAATTGTTCCGCGGCGGCGAAGGCCGTGAGCTCCGGCCATTCACCGAGCCGTCCCAGACCGGGCGTTTGCAGGAGCCAGGAGTGTGCATCCAAATACGCGGGAAAGAGCGAGGCGAAGGTTGTCATCATTGCCGTTACCGCGTAGCTGCGAATCGCCGGTGAGAGCGCAGCTAACACCAGCGCCCGCCCGCCCCCGCCGGAGAACCCGAAGCAGCCCAGCCGTGAAGGGTCGACGCCGGGCAGTGACGCCAAAACGCCTAGGGCAGCCAGATCGTCGTGAGCCACCATTCCGGCAAGGCTTGTCCCCATCAGCCCGGCGGCCTTGGCAACCGTATCTTCGTGAAATGCGGCCGCGGCGTTGTACGCCTCCGCCGGGCCGGGAACGTGGTCAGCTTCGCGCCACTGGGCCTGCCGCCCGGCCAAGGCATCGGCCGTCCGCCATGGCGGCACGTCGAGGGTGAATCGGCGGCTACCCCATGAAAACGTGTCATGGGCAAGGACGGCGAAGCCTTCCCTAGCCAGTTCTGTTGCCGCCGACCTGCCGTCATAAAGATCGTGCCGGGCGGGGTCGGTTTCCACCCCGGGCTCACTGCGGCCGTCAGGGAATTCGATCAGCCGGCTGGCGCCGGTGTATTTGTTGCCACCATGGCAATGGAGGGCCAGGACGCCCGGGAGAAGCTCGACGGCGCCCGCCGGCCGGACCAGCCAGGCGCGGGTTTCGGGCCCAAAACCCAGCTGCCAGCTGAGCGCTGTGGTGGTGACGCCGTCGTGCCTTTCCTCCCAAAGCGTTGCCACCTCGACGGCGGCAGGAGGAGAGGGAACGCCCAAGGTATCCGCCAGCCGTTGAGAGCGAGGCGGAAGCACGGCGGGGCCCCTGCTGCGGACATAACCGGGCCAATCGTCGTAACCGGGGATGGCGCTGGGCCGGGCGGAGGGATCCACGGTGGCCTTTCGATGAAGTAGCCGGACGCCCGAGAGTGATCGGGCACCCGGCAAGCGGGTGTAGTTTCTACTTGTCCAGGTTGAGATTGACTTCTTCGATGAACTTCTTGGCGGCATCGGCCGGAGTTGTCTTTTCAAAAAGAACGTCGGTCATATTGCGGTTCAAGATCTCCAAGGTAGCCGAGGACCCGGCCGGGAACGGCAGTGGCGGGGTCAGCTTCAGCTCGGCAATGCGGTCAAGGTAAGCGGCTTCCTTTTTCTGATTGTCCTTCAGCAGCGGGATGACGGTGGTGCGGACGTCAAGGTTGGCCGGCATGCCGCGGTCACTCTTGATCAGCTTTCCGGCCGCCTCACTATTAACCAGATAACTGACGAACTTTGCGGCGGCCGCTGTGTTCTCAGACTTGGCTGAGATGCCGTACTCCATGGACGAACGTAGCCACGCGCCGCCGGTGGGGGTCTCGCCCGGCATCTTCATCATGAGAAGTTCATTGCCTGAATAGGAGTTCATCTGGTTGCTCCAGGAGATCTTCATGCCTTGCTTGCCTTGGCCAATAAGTGTCTGCTCCGGCTGTGCCGATCCGTCCTCGACCACCTGGGACGCGGAGGGTGATCCGGCGGACTTTTGCAGATCCAGGTTCATTTGCAGCCAGTCTGCGACGCGGGCTTCACTGATGCCAACCTTTGTGCCGTCATCGGCGTACAGAGGCTCTCCGCCTTGACGTGCCCAGACGGCGAGGAATGAATCGTTGGACATGGGTGTGGTGCCGAAGGTGCCCTTGGGGGAGTTCTGGGTGATCTTGGCGGACAGCTCCTGGTAGTCCTCCCAAGTCCAGGATTCGTCATCGGGTAGTTCAACGCCGGCCGCCTTGAAAACTGCCGGGTCAACCACCATGGACATCGAATTTACGCCAGCTGTAATGGTGTACTGCTTGCCCTCGATCTGGCCAAGTTCCACGGTGCCCGGGGCAAACTTGGAGGTGTCAATCTGGTCCTTGACCTTCGCCAGGTCCAAGAGGACGCCTCGGCTGGAATACTCGCTGGGGTAGGAGCCGCTCATGGCTAATACGTCCGGGGTGTCGCCGCCGGCAACCTGGGTGGCCATCTTGTCCCAGTAGGCGCTGAACTCGGTGTTTTCGCCCTTGACCTTGATCCCGGGGTTCTCTGCCTCAAAGGCCTTGATGACATCAAAAGTCGTTTTGGCGCGGGATTCATTCCCCCACCATGCGAATCGAATGGTCACCGGATCATCTGCGGTTCCGACCTTTTCCGTGGAGCCGGAGGCCCCGCAGCCAGTTAATAGCAGGGATGCTGCGAGGAGTGCGCTTGTGCCGAGCGCCATGGATTTCCTGAGCTGAAACGTCATTGTCCAACCTATCGTTGTGGCGTTTCGCGGCCCTGGCACCCTTGTGGGTCCCGTCACAGAAAACGCTTTCTCGAAATTTATCAAATGGACTGTACAGGCGTCAAGAAAACGTTTACTTTGGATTAAGCCACTTGGAATTTGTGGCGTGGATCTCGTTGCTAGGGACTCCATCTGGCCGGTCATCGGCCGTCAAGCACGCACGTATTGAACGTATTAGACAACTGTTAATTTTCCCCGACATGAAACCAAAGGAGGTTCGCATGCTGGTTCATAACCAACGTGATGGTGGCTGCATCGCACGCATGATCGAGGCCTGGATAGCGCAAACGGAGGTCCGGGCATGAGTGCGCTGGGTGAACTCTCCAAGATCAAGCGCCGTACCGGCCCCAAGACCGCAGCCGAGAAGAGGGATGACCGGCGCGATAATAAAGCCGCCTACATCTTCCTCTTGCCGTGGCTCATTGGGCTGGTTTTCATTACCATCGGGCCCATGATGGCTTCGTTGTACCTGTCATTCACTGACTACAACCTGCTGCAGGCGCCCAACTGGATCGGGCTGGATAACTTTGCCCGCATGCTCCGGGATACGCGCCTGCATAATTCGCTTGGCGTCACCTTTACGTACGTTCTGGTGGGTGTCCCCATCCAGCTGGCCGTGGCGCTGTTGATTGCGCTCGTTCTCGATAAGGGAATTCGCGGATTGCCGTTTTACCGCTCGGTGTTTTACCTGCCGTCCCTCTTGGGTGGTTCCGTGGCAATCGCCATCTTGTGGAAGCAGATCTTCGGCACAACAGGACTGGTCAACCAGCTCCTGGCCATGGTTGGCATCGAGGGACCCGGATGGATTTCCGATCCCAATACAGCACTGGGGTCCATCATCCTCCTGCATGTTTGGACGTTCGGTGCCCCCATGATCATCTTCCTGGCCGGCCTGCGACAGATCCCCGCCATGTATTACGAGGCGGCTGAAGTGGACGGCGCCACGGCGTGGCAAAAATTTGTCAAGATCACTATCCCGCTGCTGAGTCCCATCTTCTTCTTCAACCTGGTCCTGCAGATCATTGGCGCTTTTCAGTCCTTCACGCAGGCATTCATTGTTTCCGGCGGCAGTGGCGGCCCGTCCGATTCGACCATGTTCTTCACCTTGTACCTTTACCAAAAGGGATTTGGGCAGTTCGACATGGGTTACGCATCCGCCATGGCATGGGTTTTGCTGATCATCATCGGCGCCTTTACTGCTATCAACTTCGTCGCGTCTAAGTATTGGGTGTTCTACGATGACTAATCTGCAAACTGTCTCTGAAGCTCCGGCCGTCCCCGCGGCGCCGAAACCGCCCCAGAGCAGGAAAAAGAAGGCTCGCGAGTCCCATGGATCCTTGTCCTTTAGCCGCCGGGCCCGCACCAAGGCCATGGTGAAGCACCTGATCCTCATTGTGTGCGGAGCCGTCATGATCTATCCGCTGCTGTGGATGGTGGTTTCCTCGGTACGTCCGAATGAACTAATTTTCAAGGATCCTGGGCTGTGGCTGGACGGGCTGGATATGAGCAACTACACGAACGGCTGGTCGGCATTGACGCACCCGTTCGGCCACTACATGCTCAACTCGGCGATCGTGGTGATTGGTTCCATCCTTGGCAACCTGATCTCCTGCTCCATGGCTGCCTACGCATTTGCGCGGCTGAAATTTACCGCAAGCAAATTGTTCTTCGGCATCATGCTGCTCACGATCATGCTGCCGTTCCATGTGGTGATTGTGCCCCAGTATGTCTTGTTCTCACAGATAGGTTGGGTCAACACCTTCTGGCCCTTGATTGTGCCTAAACTGCTGGCCACCGACGCATTCTTTGTGTTCTTGATGGTGCAGTTCATCCGTGGCATTCCCAAGGATCTTGACGAGGCTGCCCGGATCGACGGCGCCGGCCACCCCCGGATCTTCCTGCGGGTGATCCTGCCGCTGATGGTTCCGGCCCTGGCCACCACCACGATCTTCACGTTCATCTGGACGTGGAATGACTTCTTCGGCGCACTGATTTACCTGACGGATCCGGATATGTTCACCGTTCCAGTCGCCCTGCGGGCCTTCGTTGACTCCCAGGCCGGCACGAGCTGGGGCTCCTTGTTCGCCATGTCGATCGTGTCCCTCCTGCCGGTATTCATGGTCTTCTTGTTTGGCCAGCGATTCCTCATCAAGGGCATCGCCACCACCGGCATCAAGTAGCAAATATTTCGCATGACAGTACTTTCTCCACATGCAGGTGGGTGCTCAACCATCTTTAGGCGGAGAAAGTACTGTCATTCTCTTTAACAATTCAGCGAAACCGCGCCCCGCAGGACGTAGGATGTCCAGTGAACCTGTTCGGAGTAGATACCGGACCGCGACTGAAACGGATTCCGAGCCATGCCGCTCTTTGATATGCCAGTGGACCAACTCCGCGTCTACGCCTCGAGCGTCACTGCGCCTGCTGACTTTGAGCGCTATTGGGATGAAACCATCGACGAGGCGCGCGCGTTTCCCTTGGCCGCAAGTTTCACGCCGATGGAAAACCTGCTCACTGTCATCGACAGCTTTGACGTCTCCTTTGCAGGGTTCGACGGCGCCCCGATCAAGGGCTGGTTGCACCTCCCCGCGAACCGAGCGGCGGGCGAAAAGCTCCCGGTTGTGGTGCAGTACATTGGCTATTCGGGCGGGCGGGGCCTGATCCAGCAGGACACCGCTTGGGCGCAGGCTGGCTACGCGCATTTCATTATGGATACCCGCGGACAGGGCTACGGCGGGCTGCTGGGGGAGACCGCCGATCCGCACCCATCCGCTGGCGATGTGGCTTATCCGGGGTTCATGACCCGTGGCGTCGGCGCCCGCGACAGCTACTACTACCGCCGCGTCTACGTGGATGCCTTCCGCGCCATCGAGGCCGTCCAAAGTCACCCGGAAGTGGATGCCGCAAAGGTCATCATCACCGGGATTAGTCAGGGTGGTGGCTTGGCCATTGCCGCCGCAGGCCTCACCGCTGGAAGGCTCGACGGCGTCATTTCCGTCATGCCCGATGTCCCGTTCCTACAGGACTTCCCCCGCTCCATCGACGTTGCCGCCCGTGGGCCGTACCCGGAAATTGCGGCCTTCCTGAACCGCCACCGCACGTCCCACAAAGGTGTCCTGGAGGTGCTGAACTATTACGACGGCGTCCACTTCGCCGCGCGCTGCGTTGTCCCGGCTTTGTACTCGTGTGCTGGCATGGATGATGTTTGCCCGCCCTCCACCGTCTACGCCTCCTTCAATAATTACGGCGCCGCGGCGGCCCAACAGCCTGCCAAGGAAATGGAGTACTACCGCTTCAATAACCACGAAGGCGGGCAGGAACACCATCGTCTTCGACAGCTCCATTACGTGGCCGATTTGCTGGCCGAATAATTTCGGGCGTATGGTGTGGACATGACAAACCGTTGGTATGCGTATTTTTCGTTGGCTCTGGAGGGGCCCGCGTCTAACTGACACGCATCCAACCTTCCTTCAGAGCCAACAGGACAGAGAATCTTATTCTCTGTCCTTCGCCATTTCCGGCGGGCTCCGATGCGGGCTCGCTTCCAGCCCCCGTCAAAGGAATCATCCCCATGAGCGTCACCGCAGCCCCGCAGCCCACCACGGATACAGCAGCAGCCACCCACACCACGGCCAACCTGCGCGTCAGCCGATTCACCGAATTGCCGTCCCCTGCACAGCTAGCGGCAAAGCTGCCGTTGGACGCGAACACAAGCAACGTCGTCGAACGCGGCCGGGACCAGATTCGGGCCGTCATGGATGGCCTTGATGACAGGCTTTTGGTGGTGGTGGGCCCCTGCTCTATCCATGACACCAAGGCCGGTCTGGAATACGCCCGTCGCCTGGCCGAGACGGCCAAGGAGCATGAGGAAGACCTGCTGATCGTCATGCGTGCGTACTTCGAAAAGCCCCGCACCACTGTGGGCTGGAAGGGTCTGATCAACGATCCGGATTTGGATGGAAGCCACGATGTTGCCAAGGGTTTGGAAATGGCGAGGGAATTCCTGCTGGAGGTTGCCCGTTTGGGGATGCCCACAGGCACCGAATTCCTTGAACCGATCAGCCCCCAATACACGGCCGATCTGATCTCTTGGGGTGCAATCGGCGCCCGGACCACCGAAAGCCAGATCCACCGCCAGCTGACGTCCGGACTGTCCATGCCGGTGGGCTTCAAAAACGGCACCGACGGCGATCTTCAGGTCTCACTGGATGCCTGCAATGCCGCCAGCGCCGAGCAGTCATTCCTCGGGATCGACGGTGACGGCCGCGCCTCACTGGTAACCACCTCGGGCAATCAGGACACGCACGTCATCCTTCGTGGCGGACGCAAGGGGCCCAACTACAAGGCCGCCGACGTCGCGGATGCATCGGCCAAAGCTGCTGCGGCCGGCGTCAATCCGCGCCTGATCGTCGACGCAAGCCACGCAAATTCGGGCAAGAGTCACCACCGCCAGGCAGAGGTGGCCCTGGAAATTGGTGCCCAGCTGGAAGCCGGCGATGACTCCGCACACACCATTGCCGGAGTCATGTTGGAGAGCTTCCTTGTGGGTGGCGCGCAGAGCCTGAACGTGGAGAAAGTTGCCGCCGGTGCGGCCCAACTGACATACGGCCAGAGCGTCACCGATGCCTGCATGGACTGGGACGTCACGGCAGAGGTGCTGGCGAACCTTGCCCGCAGTTCACGGGCCCGACGTACCGCCTGAGGCATCCGCTAGCGACCCGCACGGCTCCTCTAGGAGTCGATTGAGAGCTATTTCACGCAACAACTTTCACATAGGCCCCTTCTGCCCCTAGAGTTAGCGCTAGGAGCATAAGGTGCTGGGCGCCAATAGGCAGCTCCAACTTGATTGAAATTGGATACCGAGGACGGCAATGACTCAGGAGCAGAACTTCTCCAATGTGAACTTCTTGACTGTTCAGGAAGTCGCCGAGCTCATGCGTGTGTCAAAAATGACTGTGTACCGCATGGTGCACGCCGGTGAGCTCCCTGCAGTGCGTTTCGGAAGGTCGTATCGCGTGCCTGCAAACGCCGTGGAAAGCTACCTTAGATCCGCCGTGGTCGATGGCACAGAGACGCAGGGACCTTCCAGTTCGGCGCATGCAGGGTAAAGGCGGTACCCTAGGAAAGATCCATTTTCGGCTTTGACCGATTCCTGAGATCGGTCGCCTAATCGTTTACGGCCTCATTCGAGGTTGTTCTATGCAGTTTGTGAGGAACTTTCATGGGTTCAGTAGTTAAGAAGCGCCGCAAGCGGATGTCCAAGAAGAAGCACCGTAAGCAGCTTCGCAAGACGCGTCACCAGCGTCGTAACAAGAAGTAAATCTTCTTTTTTGCGAAGACACCCGTTCACCCTTGTGGTGTGCGGGTGTTTTTTTATGTCCGAACGGCGATTGTCAGGACGGGCCGGCTGAAGCGTCGGCTGGAGGAAAAGCGTCCGGTGCTCAACGTTTACGCACCATGGTGATGCCCTTCCAAAGTCCGTACACAATGCCGGCTCCGGTTGCAGCCCGCAGGCCCAGCGTGGCTGCGCGGCGGCCGGATCGGTAATCGTAGATGGGCCAGTTGTTGTCTTTGGCGTGCTGGCGCAGTTTCGCATCGGGGTTGATGGCCACGGGGTTTCCGACGGCGGTCAGCAACGGAATGTCATTGTAGGAATCGCTATAGGCCCAGCAGCGGGCCAGATCCAGGTTCTCGCGTGCAGCAAGATCGAGAACCGCTCGCCCCTTGGCCGGACCGTGCAGGATTTCCCCCACGAGGCGACCTGTGTAGATGCCGTCCTCGATCTCAGCCACGGTGCCCAGGGCTCCTGTGAGGTTCAGGCGTTCGGCTATGACAGCGGCAACCTCTACAGGAGTCGCCGTCACGAGCCACACTTGGCGGTCGGATTTGAGGTGTTCCTGGGTCAGCGCCTTGGTGCCGGGCCAGATCTTCGAGACGATCATCTCGTCATAAACTTCTTCGCCCAGCTGGCGAACAAATTCGGCGCTAATGCCGGCGGCAAGTTTCTGGGCGGAATCCTGAACGGAATGAACGTCCTTCATGTTCTCGCCACGCGTGATGAACTTCAGCTGTTTCCACGCAAAGCCAGCCACGTCGCCGAGGGTGAAGGCCCGCTTTTGATACATTTTTCGAGCCACATGAAACAAGCTGGCGCCCTTCATCAACGTGTTGTCCACATCAAAGAAGGCTGCCTCACCCTGATACAGCGCAGCGGTCGAGGAGGCCTCGGCACTGTTGGTAGTCACGTCGGGCATGCACCGAGTCTAGTCATTTCTGCCCTTCCATGCCCGCTCCGCCACCTGCCGTTGGGGTTAACTGTGGTGAAACTTTCATTTGCGTCGGCGCCGCAGCGCTGCTCAAGAGACTGGTAGGGGAGACGCGCCAGCTTAGCGGCATAGTGAGTACCGTTGTAGCCATGGACAAAACTGAGAACTCCCAAGCCGAACCGCAGCTCCCCCTGTTGGAATTGGTGACGAAAAACGGCTGCCACCTGTGCGAAGATGCCGTCGCGGTTGTGGATGAGGTGGCTGGGGAGCTGGGGCTGCCCTGGCATGAAGTTCGCATCGACGGAGATGCCGAGCTGACAGCACGCTACGGCGAAGAAGTCCCCGTGGTGTTGGTGGATGGTGTCCAGCGCGATTTTTGGCAGATTGATCCCGTCAGGTTGCGCGGCATCCTCGCCCGGGCCATGGGCCGGGAATAGCCCGCCGCTACCCGAGGAGTACGCACGGCGACCCGCGTTTTGGGCTGTGAGGAGCTAGGTCCTAAAGTGGGGGAAGGTGGACATGGGCGGGTACCCCGCGTGTCCAGCAATCAGGCCTAGCCATGATGCGAGAATGTGGAGTGGTGTTTTGAGCCCAGTGCAGACCCCGGATGAGTCGATGGCCGAGCCGGCCCGGCAACTTCCGCCTGCCACCGTCTCGCGCCTGACCCTTTACCTACGCACCTTGAATGCGCTGGTGGCCGAGGGAGCCGAGAGTGTCTCTTCCGAAGCGCTGGCGGAATCGGCCGGCGTTGGTTCGGCGAATGTCCGCAAGGATCTCTCGTACTTAGGCTCTTATGGCACCCGTGGCGTGGGCTACGATGTCGCCAATCTGAGCCGCAAAATTGCCCAGGCGCTGGGCTTGACCCACGAGTGGCGTGTGGCCATCATCGGTGCCGGTAACCTGGGTCGCGCGCTGGCCCGGTATGCCGGATTTGAATCGCGCGGCTTTGACGTGGTGGCCCTGTTGGATGCGGACCAGCTCATTATTGGCACTGAGATTGGTTGGTTGCGGGTTGGCGATGTGGCCCAGCTTGAAACCGTACTTGCCTCCACGAGGGCCAATATGGTGGTCTTGGCGCTCCCGGCAGCCGTGGCCCAGTCAGTGTGTGATCGCGTTGTTGCCGCCGGGGTGCACAGCATCCTGAGCTTTGCCCCTGTGGCCCTTGCGGTCCCCGAGCACGTCAATCTGCGCAAGGTGGACATGGCTACCGAACTACAAATCTTGGCTTACCACGCGCAGAGTCTGCAGGCGCCGGAGCTAAAGCAGAATCGTGCAGGCGCTTAGCCCGAAGCTGTGCTCGGGTAGCCGCTGAAGTACGACGGCGGGAGGTCACCTTTGCTGCAAAGGTGACCTCCCGCCGTGGAGTCGGAGCCGGGGTGAGAGCGGCTAGCTCTTGCTCACACCCTCTTGCTCACTTCGTGCGGCTCGCCTTTTGCGCCGCGAAGAATTCCTTGGCCGGAGAGCCGAAAAGCAAAAACACGCCGATGATGCCCAATCCAACCTGAACGATCGTCAGCGGGTTTGGCTGGCTCAGGAAGACCAGCGAGATAATGGCGAGGACAAGTGCCGTTGTCCTAGCCCAAGTTGCACCCCGGCGGATTTTCCGTGCCAACAAAAAATAGCTCGCCGTCATGGCAATGCTGAGGACGAACGCCAAGAACAGCGCCACGTTGACAAGTGTCGGATCTGCGTACACCTCGGCCAGCTCGGGGGTGCTGCCCAATGCCGTTTGCAGGGCATCAATGACGGAGGACTTGACCGACGGCACAAGCATCACGGCCAGCAAGGCCACGACTGAAATTGCCTGCATGACACCGGCGGCCAGAATCATCCTTGTCGCCATGAGCACGCGGCTGGGCGGTGCCAGGTGTGTGCCGAGTCCGTTGGGCGTCCCTAGCTGTGACGGTCCGCCGGCCTGCTGTCCACCAAAGCCGGGGTATGCCTGCGAGGGAGGCAACGCCTGCGCCGGTGTATTGGCCTTCTGCGCGTCTTTCACGTCTTGGGGCGGCTCCCACCCAGCGGGCGCGTACTGGCCGTACCTAGGCACGCCTGGGGTGATCTCGCCGAAGCTGCCTTGGCGGGTTGTGGGTTGCTCTTGGGGTTCTTCACCGGAGGTGGTCATGAGAGCTGCTCTTTCAGTGTTGCCGTGGCGCCAATGCTGGCCGAACATGAAGAAAGGCCGCGCCGGGTTTCTAATAACCCTACGCGACCTCTCTTGTGGCGCCTACCTCGTGAAGTTACTGGCGAAAACTAATATCCGGGGGTTCTGGAACGTGAATTGAGCCAGGCTGTTGAATCCGGAAGCCACATGAATACTGCGGCCACGACACCCAACAGGCCAACGCCGCCGCCACCGAGGAACAACAGCAAGAAGCTCACAACCACGGTGGCTGAAAGCGCCCACCTGGCCCACTGCATGCCTTCCTTGAGCTTCATGGCGCAGATAACCACAGCCACCATGAGGGCGAGTGAGATTAGCGTCAAAACGAGACCCTTGACACTGCTCATGCCGGAGCCAAGGAGAAGCAGGGAACCGAGGAACGAAAACACGCCAAAGATGATTCCCAAGCCGGCCGTCACGAGCCACAGGATGTAGGAAACCTTCAACATCTGCGGCAGGCCATCCGTCTTGAACAGCCCGGCGAAGCCGCCGACCGGCATCACGTCATTCATGGACTTTGGCATGTCCTTGGGCATTTCAAACTTAAAGTCACCGGACTGCTGGGACTGGGGTGGCTGCTGGTAACCGGGCTGCTGGTACGGCGGAGGCGCCTGGTACCCCGGTGCTTGATACCCCGGTGGGGTAGCGCCGGGCTGGTTGGGGGGAGTTGGCGAAGAACCATAGCCGGGAGGCGGTGGTTGCGAGCCGGGCTGCTCGGGACCTGTTTGCTCATTCGGTGTGCTCATAGTCAAAACCCTAGTCGCGCGATGAACACTTGCATAGGTCTCGCTGGTGGCGACAAAAAGTGCCGGCCCGCCATGATGGCGGACCGGCACTTTAGGCCTCTTGTGAGGAGGCATTTATGCGTTGGGGAGAACCCTTATGCAGCCTTGACGAAGGCTACGTCCAAGGTGATGGTGACCTTGTCGGAGACCAATACGCCGCCTGCTTCCAGAGCTGCGTTCCAGGTCAGGCCGAATTCCTTGCGGCTGATGACGGTCTTGGCTTCGAAACCTGCGCGGGTTGCGCCGAACGGGTCAACAGCAACGCCGTTGAACTCGCCCGTGAAGGTCACGGTCTTGGAGATGCCGCGGATGGTCAGCTCGCCGGTCAGCTCGAAGTCCTCAGCGTCGCCTGACACTGCGGAGGAAACGAACGTCAGGGTGGGGAATGCCTCGACGTCGAGGAAGTCACCGCTCTTGACGTGGCCGTCGCGGCCTTCGTCGCCGGACTTGAAGCTGTCGGCCTGGATGGTGGCGGTGATGGAGGAATCGGAGAGGGTTTCGCCGAGGGTCAAGGCGCCTTCGAGCAGGGCGAACTGGCCGCGGACCTTGGAGATGCCTGCGTGGCGGACAACGAAGCCAACCGTGCTGTGTGAGACGTCGAGGTTCCAGATGCCCTGTGTGAGGCCTGCGGATTCAATGGTGGTAACTGACATGTGGAGCTCCTTGGTTTTGTTCTATACACAATGGCGGGATCGCCGTTGTGGTGACCCTTCGAAAGGTATAAGCATGCGTTTGCATCTAATATTCCCGTGTTCCAAAAAAAACTTTAGCGGCAACGGATTAACCCCTAACCAACTAACTTTGAGAAACTGGGAAACATGTCTGAAGTAACTGTTCATCTTCTGCGCCACGGCGAGGTTTTCAACCCCGATGGCGTGCTCTACGGCCGGCTCCCCGAGTTCCACCTCTCAGAGCGTGGCCGCGCCATGGCGGTGATGGTTGCCGAGCACTTTGCTGCGTTGAAGAACGACGGCGCTGCCCCGGTTTATCTGGTGGCCTCACCGCTGACGCGGGCCCAGGAAACGGCACAGCCCACGGCTGAGGCGCTGGGCCTGGAGATCGTGACCGATCCGCGCATCATCGAAGCGGAGAATCACTTCGAGGGAATGAAGGTCAACAAGGCGGAGCTGCTTAAGCCCAAGCACTGGCCTTATTTCGTGAACCCGTTGCGACCCTCCTGGGGTGAAGCGTACGCAGCCCAGGCGCAACGCATGCTGGAAGCGGCGCGGGATGCCCGCCGTCGTGCCTTCGAAATTGGCGGAGACGGCGCACAAGCCATCATGGTCAGCCACCAGCTGCCCATCTGGTCCACTCGGCGCAGTGCCGAGGGGAAGAACCTTTGGCATGATCCGCGTAACCGCGAGTGCACGCTGGCATCGCTGACGTCCTTGACGTTCAACGGCGAAGACATTGTGGATGTCGTGTACAGCGAACCGGCTGCCGCATTGCTACCCGGCGCCTCAACCACTCCCGGCGCGTAGCTTCACAAGCTCAACGTACACAGCTGACAATCAGCTATTCGACGTAGCGTAGAAGATAATGCCATTTCTGCGACCGCCCAATGGCCTCCCCATGAAACGAAAGATTTGCGTCGTGACTTCCTCGATGAGCCGTAGATCGCTCTTTGCCGCCGGCGGTGCCGCACTGACGGTGGCCTTGGCCGCATGCTCAAGCAATGACCCGTTGGCGGACCAGGCCAACGCAGGCGATAACAAGAATTACATTGCCGGGGACGGATCTGTCACCGAATACGGGGTCAACGATCGCAAGGACCCGGTCACGTTCACGGCGGCCCTCTTCGATGGCACCACGGTGGACGCCGCGGATTTCCCCGGCCAAGTCACCATCATGAACTTTTGGTACGCGGCTTGCGCCCCGTGCCGTTTGGAAGCCCCTGACATGCAGGCTCTCAACACCGAATTCAGCCCCAAAGGTGTGCAGTTCCTCGGCGTGAACGTCCGCGATGAAAAGGCCGCCGCCGAAGCTTTCGAGCGCAACTTCGGCCTGACGTATCCGAGCATTGTGGACAAGGATGGCGGTGTCCTGCTGGCGCTGACCAAGTTTGTGCCACCCGCCGCCGTTCCCACCACCTTGGTGCTGGATAAAAAGGGCCGGGTCTCTGCCCGCATCCTCGGTGTCGCCGACAAGGGCACGTTGAAGGCCCTTATTACCTCCGCCCTCGCGGAAAACTAGCGGCCACCCACCTCCATGAACAATCCCTTTGCCGAAACGGTACTGACCGGCTCCATGTTGTTGGCCATACCTGTTGCCCTGCTGGCCGGGCTGGTCTCCTTCCTTTCACCGTGCGTGCTGCCTCTGGTTCCGGGCTATTTGGGCTACGTGAGCGGGCTCAGCGGCGCGGATCTGCAGGATCAGCGCCGCGGGCGCATGTTTGCTGGCATCGGGCTGTTTGTGCTGGGTTTCTCGGTGGTATTCATGCTCATTGGCGCCGTGTTTGGACAGCTCGGGGCCTGGCTCATGGGGCCCGACGCCGCCTGGGTCACCCAGGTGCTTGGCCTCGTGGTGATCTTCATGGGCATCGTATTCCTTGGCGGCATGAGCTGGTTCCAGGGCGAGGCCAAGATTCACGCGAAGCCGCCGGCTGGGCTGTGGGGTGCGCCGATCTTGGGCCTGACATTCGGCTTGGGATGGGCGCCATGCATCGGCCCAACCTTCAGCGCCGTGCAGTTGTTGGCTTTCTCCGATGGTCCCAACGCGGCCAAGGGCGCGTTCCTGACCTTTGTCTATTGCTTGGGACTGGGATTGCCGTTCCTGCTGATTGCCCTGGGGGCCCGCAAGGGGCTGGGTGCGCTGGCCTTTTTCAGGAAACACCGACGGGGGCTGCAGTACTTTGGCGGCGGCATGTTGATTGTTCTGGGATTGTTGATGGTGACCGGGTTGTGGGGCACGTGGATCAACGAATTACAGTTTTGGTTTGCGAATGAAGTGAGATTGCCAATCTAATGAAAGAGACAGTGGTGGAAGAACCCAAGAGCAAGGCGCCGAAACCCGCCGGTGGTGAGGTGGTGCTGCCGCAACTCGGGTTCTTCGGGATGGTTCGCTGGGCCTGGCGGCAGCTGACAAGCATGCGCACGGCCTTGTTCCTGTTGCTGTTGCTGGCCGTGGGTGCCGTGCCCGGCTCCCTGTTCCCGCAGCGTTCTTCGGCTCCGGCCGAGGTGACCCAGTACCTGAAGGACAACCCGGGCTCGGGTCCCATCATGGACTGGTTCAAGCTCTTCGACGTGTATTCCTCACCGTGGTTTGCCGCCATTTATCTGCTGCTGTTCACCTCCTTGATTGGCTGTGTCATTCCGCGCGCCAAGATTCATTGGAAGGCCATGCGTTCCGCGCCGCCGCGGACGCCCAAGCGGCTCTCCCGGTTGGCCGAATATGGCACCGTAACGATCCCCGCCGCGAACGCGATCGACGCCGAGACCGCCGTCAAAGACGCCGCAGCTGCGCTGAAGCAGCGTGGATACCGCGTGGACGTCCGGGACCTCGACACCGACCGGCCCTCGGTGGGTGCCGAGATCGGATTCCTGAAGGAAGTCGGCAATCTGCTCTTCCACACGGCCATGATCGGCGTCCTTGCGGCCATCGCCTACAGCGGACTCTTTGGCTACAGCGGCCAGCGGGTGCTCGTTGAGGGCGAAACGTTCGTCAACACCTTGAGCAGCTACGACACCTTCACCCCCGGCACCAACTTCTCGGATGACACCCTGGAACCGTATTCGGCGCAGCTGGAAAGATTGGTGGTCAAGTATGACAGGTCCACCGAGGCCCACTATGGGCAGCCGCTGGACTTCAACGCCACCCTGAAGGTCAAGGACGGCACGGATGCCGAAGCCGAGACGAAGACCCTGAAGGTCAATGAGCCTGTAGGGATTGGTGGAACCAACATCTACCTCGTGGGCAACGGCTATGCCCCGGTTGTCACGGTCAAGGATGGTGAAGGCAATGTCTCATTCCAAGGTCCCGTCATCACCATTCCCACCGACGGCGCCTACACCTCCCTCGTGGTCATCAAGGTTCCCGATGCAAAGCCGAACCAGCTTGGCTTTGTAGGATTCTTCCTGCCCACGGCGTTGGTCGATGAAAAGGGTGTGGCCTTCGGTTCCGATCCTGACCCGTTCAACCCGCAGCTCAACCTGAATGCCTACACGGGCGATCTTGGGCTCGACGGCGGTGTGCCGCGCAACGTCTACACACTTGACACCTCCACGCTCACCGAAATCAACTCACGTAACCTCGACGCCGGCGGTATTGTGTTGGCCCCGGGGCAGAGCTACGACCTTCCCGGCGACAACGGCAGCATCAGCTTTGACGGCATTAAGCGTTTTGCGGCCCTCGACATCCGCCATGACCCCGGACAGGTTTACGTCTTGGTGTTCGCGGTGCTGGCCTTGGCCGGTCTGATTGCCTCCTTGTTCTTCAACCGCCGCCGCGTGTGGGTTCGCACCGGTAACCACCCGGACGGGCGCACCATGGTGGAATTTGGCCTGCTGGCTCGTGGTGAGGACCACCGCCTGGCGGGCGAGTACATCGCCATCAACAAGGCCCTGCACAGCAAGTGGCTGGTGCCATTGGAGGATGCAGAGCAAAATGGTGAGCAGACCCCAGCAGTAACGGAAAATTCCGCACCCGGCGACACCCCCGCAACTAAGGATCAGTAATGCAAGATATCAATGAGGGCTTTGCCCAACTCAGCGAGCAGCTCATGCTGGTTGCCGGTATGGCGTACGCGGTGGCTTTCTGTGCCTACGTCTGGGACTTGTTCACCTTCAGCAAGGCCGCCAAGGCGGGCCTGGCAGGCCAGGAAACTTCAGCCCAGGCTGGCGTGCTCGCCGGAGTTGGGGCCCGCGGCGCAACGGGCCAAGGACTGGAAAGCGGGCCGCAGGATCGCGGCGTGCGCCCTAGCAGCAAAACCCATGCGGGCTCTGACGGAGTAACTGCCGGAGACTCTATGCTCTATGGCAAGGAACGCCGCGTCGTTGCCCGGGTTGCCGTGGCACTAACCGTCGTTGCCGCCGTCGTCCAGGGCTTTGCCGTGGTCTTCCGTGGGCTCGCCGCCGGTCGTGTGCCGTGGGGCAATATGTACGAATTCTGCACCACGGGCAGCTTTGCCGTGGCCATCGTGTTCCTGCTGGTTTTGACCCGCCGCGATCTGCGGTTCCTTGGCACCTTTGTTGTTGGCCTCATTCTGCTCATGGTCGTTGCAGCGTCGGTCGCATTCTGGACGCCGGTGGGCCATCTGGTACCCGCGCTGCAGAGCTACTGGCTGGTCATTCACGTCTCCATCGCCGTGCTGTCCTCGGCGTTCTTTACGCTGACGTTCGCCATGTCGGTGCTGCAGCTTTTCCAGTCCCGCCGTGAGGCTGCCATCGCTGCTGGCAAGAAGGACAAGGCTCTCGTCATGCGCCTTGTGCCGAACGCGCTGAGCCTTGAGAACCTGTCCTACCGCATCAACGGCATCGCGTTTGTTGGCTGGACCCTGACCCTGATGTTTGGTTCCATCTGGGCCGAAAAGGCGTGGGGTCGCTTCTGGGGTTGGGACACCAAGGAAGTGTGGACGTTTGTTATCTGGGTTGTTTACGCCGGCTACCTGCACGCCCGCGCGACGAAGGGCTGGACGGGTACCCGTGCCGCCTGGCTCTCGATTGTCGGCTACCTGTGCGTGGTCTTCAACTTCACCATTGTGAACATGTACTTCTCCGGCCTGCACTCCTATGCAGGTGTGGGCAGCTAACTACTGCCGTTGAGCTTGGACACAACAACGCCTCGAGATGCGATTCGCACCCGGGGCGTTGTTGTGTCTGGCGCCGGTTGCGAATCCCGGCGTGTTTGCGCCGCTACTTCATGCCGCCCTTGAGGATCCCGGGCTTCGTATAACCGCGGGCTAAAATGGCCAGCGCCAAAGCGGCCACCATCAGCCCAAAGTCACGTAGGGCGACATCGTAGAATCCGGAGTACGTCAACAAGTTCACGATGATGCCCGCGAGCCAGAACGCAACCACAAAAGCGGCGTACCGTGGCCGCAGGACCATGGAGGTGGCCGCGATGATCTCCACGATCCCGATAGCGAGCATGGTCCCGTGGGCGCTCAACGGCGAGATGTTGGCGACCCACGGGGCAAGATAGCCCTCCCAATTCGTGAGGACGTTGAAGAACTTATCCAGCCCCATGATGAGCGGGATCGCGATGAAACCGATCCACAGCAGCAGGAACGCACCGTAGGCCGGCTCGGCCTTGGCCCGCGCCAGTGCGTGGGACGTCCATCCGGTGGATGGGGCGGGGATTGAATGGGTTGCCATGACTCCTCCATCTAAAAACAGAACTTATGTTTTTAGACTGCGCCTCATTCGCCGCCTTGTCAACAACTGAATTCTCGGCCATCGACAGCCACCAAGATGGCGTTATTTCCCTAGAGCTGCGCCACCTGGCCGTTTTCCACGGACCAGCGCGTATCTAGGCGTACTGTTTCCAACAGTCGGCGGTCGTGGGTGACCAGCAGAAGTGTGCCCTCATAGCTTTCCAGGGCTTCTTCGAGCTGCTCGATCGCCGGCAGGTCAAGGTGGTTGGTTGGCTCATCGAGCACCAGTACGTTAACCCCGCGGGCCTGCAACAACGCTAACGACGCGCGGGTGCGTTCGCCGGGGGAGAGCGCACCAACGGGGCTGGTCACCTGATCGGCCTTGAGTCCGAATTTTGCCAACAAGGTGCGGACTTCCGCCTGGTTCATCTCCGGGACCAGCGTTTCAAAACCATCTCCCAGCGGGACATCTTCGGGGAACTGGCTGCGGGCCTGGTCGATCTCGCCGATGGCGACATTCGCACCCAGTGAGGCAACGCCGCTGTCCGGCGCCGTGCGGCCCAGCAACAGGCGCAACAGCGTGGACTTGCCCGCGCCGTTTGGGCCGGTGATGCCGATCCGTTCACCGGCGTTGACCTGCAGCGAGACGGGGCCCATCGTGAAGTCGCCCTGCTTGATCACGGCCGCATTCAACGTGGAGACCACCGTGCTGGAACGCGGGGCTGCGGCGATGCTGAACTGCAGCGCCCACTCCTTGCGCGGTTCCTCGACCTCGTCCAGGCGGGCAATGCGGGACTCCATCTGGCGTACCTTTTGGGCCTGCTTTTCGGAGGATTCGGAGCTTGCCTTGCGGCGGATCTTGTCGTTGTCCGGGGCCTTCTTCATGGCGTTGCGCACGCCCTGCGAACTCCACTCGCGCTGCGTCCGGGCGCGCCCCACGAGGTCGGCCTTCTTGTCGGCAAACTCATCATAGGCCTCGCGGGCGTGGCGCTTGGCGATGGCGCGCTCCTCCAGGAAGGAGTCGTAGCCGCCGTCGTACACGGCCACCTTGTTTTGTGCCAGATCCAGCTCCACCACGGACGTGATGGTGCGGGCAAGGAACTCGCGGTCATGCGAGACCAGGACAACGCCGCCGCGCAACCCCTTCACGAATTCCTCGAGCCGCGCCAACCCGGCCAGGTCAAGATCGTTGGTTGGCTCGTCAAGAAGGACGACGTCGAAGCGGCTCAGCAGGAGGGCGGCCAAGGCCACGCGGGCGGCCTGCCCACCGGAAAGTCCTGTCATGGTGGCGTCAGGGCCAACGTCGAGGCCCAGCTCGGCCAGGGTTGCCGGAATGCGATCATCGAGATCTGCGGCACCGCAGGCTAGCCAGTGGTCCAGGGCTGCTGCGTAGCGGTCGTCGTCTTCGGACTTGCCGGACCCCAGGGCCTCCGCAGAGCTTTCCATGGCGAGCGTGGCTTCGGTGCAACCTGTGCGTCGACCAATATAAGCGGCAACAGATTCGCCTTCAATCCGCTCGTGCTCCTGCGGTAGCCAGCCCACGAAAGCATCGGATGGGGCAGTGCTCACGGTGCCGCCCTGAGGTGTGGCCGCGCCGGCCAGCAGGCTCAACAGGGTCGACTTGCCTGCACCGTTGGCGCCTACCACCCCGATCACATCACCAGGGGCCACTGTGAAGGAGAGGTTACTGAAAAGGGTGCGGTGTGCGTGGCCTCCGGAGAGGTCCTTCGCGACAAGGGTTGCGCTCATGATTCCATCTTAAGTTGCTTCAGTGTGTCCACCTGACGGGCGTGGCATGGGTCTCGCCGGGAGAGCGCGGGCGCATCCCGGTGGGCCTTCCCGCCGCAGAACCTTGTGCTCCCCTGTTCCTCACGTTGAGCCGTCACATAACGCCCTTATAGAACGATCTAAACGGCGTTATCTGACGGCTCAACGGGTCTACAGGGTGCATTTGTGGGAGGCGGGCGCATTTTGGTGGGGGCAGGCAGCTGGGAGGTGGCGGCCACTCGGGGCGGGGAGTGCCCGGCGTCGTGCATGGGAAATGTTGCTGCAGATGACGGCAGGCTTGAAGCCGGGCGCCAGCCACGGGCAAACTAATGAGCAGAATCAAGAGTTTCGACCATGCGGCCCTGGCCGGTCGAACGGCAACCCTCGCAACCATAGTGGGGTGCCCCAGGTGACGATTCGACGCTCTCGGCACTTGCCGCGGGCGTAAGTATGGCGCGGTGCTCGGCACTCGCCTTCACACGAAGGAAAAAATCATGTCTGAAACAACCACACTGATCAACGACGCCGCAGTACGCTCAACCCGCCTGGGCGAAGCCGGTGCGGCTTGGGGCCAGCGGATCGGGGCCAGCCCTGACAATGCGAAATTGACGTACAAGGTGGCCGGCGTGGGCGTTGGTTCGGTGGCCACACGCATCAGCTCCGGCAAGCACCAATTCACGGTGGACGAGCCCGCCGCGTTGGCCGGTGACGACACCGCTGCCAGTCCCGTTGAGTACGCCCTGGGTGCGGTCATCTCTTGCCAGGTGGTTGTCTACCGCCTGTACGCCGAGCAGTTGGGCATCCAGGTGGACGACATCACCATCAACGCCGAGGGCGATCTGGACGTTCGCGGATTGTTCGGCATCGATGAAACCATCCGCCCCGGGTTCACCGACATCCGGCTGGCCGTCAACATCACCGGCCCGGAATCGCAGGAACGTTATGACGAGCTGGCCCGTACGGTGGAGGCGCGTTGCCCCGTCCAGGACCTGTTCAGCAACGCCACTCCGTTCACCACCGTCATCACCAAGGTCTAAGCGGGTTGCATTGGCTGGTGCGTGATCGAGGAATAAGCAAAGGGAATCGAACGTACCGGCCATCGCCTGATTTGCGCGCCTAGGCGGCCGCGGTGAGCTCGCCGCGGCCGGCAAGGTGTGCGTCCAACTCAGACTCCAGACCTGCCGTGTCGTAGGAGCCCGTGAAGATCGGTGTGCCCGGTTCGAAGGCAGTTCCGTTGGTGAGGAGACCGGCGTCGACCGCGTCAAAACCCAGTCGCTCAACAAACTCCAGAACCATGGCGCGGGTTTCATCGTAGTCTGCGGCAACCGCCAGCGCACGCCTGTCCGCCGCGCCGGCAGGGCGGGCGTCGAGCTCCAGTTCGTGATAGCCAATGTGGTTCAGCGACTTCGCCATATGGGCTTCGGGGATGTGCGTCAAGACCATTTCAGAGCTCGACGACGCATCCTCCAATTCGGGCATATCTCCGTTGGTGTCGTGCCAGAAGTTCATGGTGTCAAGCACATGCTTGCCAGCCAGTGCTGCAGGGTCGAGGGTGCGGAACTTGTGCAGGGGAACCGATAGGACCACAAGATCGGCCTGCGCCATCGCCTCCTCGGCCGTGACGGCCGTGGCGCCCGGGGCCATGACGGAGATGATCAGGTCAATCTTTTTGGGGTCCCCGGAGGCTGCGATCAGTACACGGTATCCGGCCTTCAATGCCTGCCGAGCAACGCCCGTGCCGACCTTCCCGGCTCCGAGAATGCCAATAGTTTTCGTGCTCATGCGCGTGATTCCTTGCTGGTGCTCGTCTTAAGTTCCGCATCGATCAGCGGTTTGACCTCGGTGCCGAAAAGTTCAATGGACTTCAAAACATCCTTTTGCGGGACGGATGCGATGTCCATTTCCAGGATGTGACGGTCGTGGCCCATATGTTGGTGCGTGAGCAGAATCTTCTCCGCCACCTGTTCCGGGGTGCCGGCATAAATGGCGCCTGCGGGTGCAGTCTGCATGTTGTAGCTGATCCGGTTGGGCTGTGAGAAGCCGCGCTCGCGGGAAATGCCGTCCATGAGGTGGCGCCAATACGGGTAAAAGGTTTCCGTGGCGCCGTTCTTGGCAACAAGTCCGACGGCGCTGACGCCCACCTTGAGCGCCTCGGCGTCGTGCCCGGCTTGTTGCGCTCCGGTGCGGAACAGCTGCGCGTGCCGGGAAAAGTTGCTGATGGAACCGCCCAGCAGTGCGTAAATTACGTTGGTTCCGAGGGCGGCCGCGCGTGCCGTTGAACTTGGGGTGCCGCCGGTGGCGATCCAGATGTCCAAGTTGTTATTCACCGGACGTGGGTAGATGGTGGCCTGATCCAAGGAGGGGCGGAACTTCCCGCTCCAGGTGATCGGTTCTTCCTTATTTCCGGCCTCGTTGAGGGCCAGGAGAAGATCGATCTTCTCCTCATAGAGCTCCTCATAGTCATTCAAGTTGGCGCCAAACAACGGGTAGGACTCAATGAAGGAGCCACGCCCTGCCGTTACCTCGGCACGGCCACCGGAGAGTAGGTCAAGCGTTGCGAATTGTTGGTAGACGCGAACAGGATCCTCGGTGCTCAGGACCGTGACGGCTGAACCAACTTTGATGTGCTTGGTTTGCGCGGCGGCTGCGGCCAAAACAGGAATCGTGGAGGAGACAGCGTAGTCGGCGCGGTGATGTTCACCGATGCCGAAATAGTCCAAGCCCACTTCGTCGGCCAGCCGGGCCCGTTCAAGGAGGTCAGCCATTCGCTGCTCGGCGCTGATCAGGGATCCCGTGACGGGGTCCGCGTGGACGTCGCCAAAGCTGTAAATGCCAAGTTCCATCAAGTGCTCCTCAAATCCCGGTGATGCCACCACCGCACCATAAATATGCGCTGTTCTACAGATCATCTTATCTGAATATGATCTGTAGTAAAGCCCATTAGTCAGTTATGATGGATGTCATGAGTAATAGCACCGCAATAGAACCCCAGACCATTGATTCCCGGGATGATTTTGGCTGGACGCTGGGCGTTCTGGTGCGCAACTATCAAAATGCCTCACTGGCGGCCATGGGTGAGTTCCCGCATGGGCCGCGCGGTTATCAGGTTTTGGTGGCCGTAGTGAGCGGGGAGCAGCCCAATCAATTGGCGCTGGCTCAGCACCTGGGCATTGATAGAACCGTCATGACCTATCTGATCGATGACTTCGTTAAGGCCGGCCTGGTGGAGCGGCAGCTGAACCCGGCCGATCGCCGCGCCCGCCTAGTTGTCGCCACGGATAGCGGCCGCAACGAACTCGAGCGGCTACAGCACGCGGTTCTCGAAGCTGAAAATACAGTTCTTGGCGTCCTGGCTGACAAGGAGCGCGAGGTCTTCCGTTCACTGCTGCGTCGCGTGGCCTGTGAGTCGCCGGCCGTTTCTGAGCACAGCCTTGGGGCCTGCGAAGCTGTGGAGGAAATGCTGGGCGCAAGCAAGAAGTAGCCGCTCGCGTTAGGCTTTGGGCTAGTTCTTTTTGGACCGAGCTCTGCCCATGGTTGCGCCCGGCGAATACGAGCACTCGATCAGCAGCTGCGGCAGCGGCTGATCCTTCTTGTCAATCTGGTCAATCAGAGCGTCGACGCCCAACCGGCCCAGTTCATCGGCCGGGGAAATGAGTACAGCCATTTCCGGCTCAGACATGCTGGCCGTGTCGAGTGACGAGGCTATCGCCAAGACGGAAATGTCATGCGGCAGGCGGTAACCGGCCTGTTGCAGCCCGGCGACGAACCCCGGTCCGGCGTGTTCGTTCATCATCAAAACGCCCGTAGTTTTGGGGTGCTTGGCCGCAAATTCCTTGGCCAGCTCGCGGCCTCCTGCTGAAGAATGCAGTCCGCTCATGATGGCACCCGTGAGGCCGCGTTGGGCCGTGACTTCGCCGAACGCCTTGCGGGTCCTGGCCACCGGGCCGTAGCCGCCGAGCAGCTGGTTGCCCACTCCGCCGTCGATCAACACAAGATCGGTGTGGCCTAGTTGAATGAGCCGGTCCACGGCGTTCTCCACAGCAGATTCAAAGTCAACGTCAACAAAGGGGATCCCCGTGGTGTCCCGGGTTCGCCCAATCAGGGCGAACGGAATGTTGCTTCCGGACAGCTCAACCACGCGCGGGTCATCGAGTTGAACCTCCATGAGGACCACCCCATCCACCAAGCCTGAGGACGTCAACTCGGTGACTGCCTCAGCGTCGTTACTCATGGGCCACAGCACCAAGTTGTAGCCACGAAGCCGGGCTTGATCTGCGGCGCTGGTGAAAAAACGCACCGAGGTTGGCGAGAAACGATGCTGCAGGGCCGGGTACAGCAGGGCCAGTACGTGAGTGCGGCCCCGGGCTAGTGCGCTGCCGACGGCGTTGCGGCGGTAGCCCAGATCTTTCATGGCGGCTTCAACCTTGGCCCGCGTTTTGGGTGAGACGGGTTTTGAATTGTTGATGGTGAATGAAACCGTCGCCAAAGACACGTTCGCCAGATTGGCCACATCCTGCATGGTCGCCACGTTGCTCCTCCCAGTTGCTCTGGGTCAAAGCTACCCCACTCGACGTTAGTCATAGTCTGCTGCACCGTCGACACAAAGTAAAGCGCTTTATTTTTTTCTTGACACGGCGGTATTGACGAAGGCATGATCGATGTCACAAGCAAAGTAAAGCGCTTTACTGCAGAGTCTTCGGAGCTGCGCAGGAACCACCAATGGCGAGGATTCCCTCAGCCACTGCACACCGGTTCCTGGCTGGAGCGCACACGTTGACCAGCACAAAGCGCGTGGAACCACGCATCACGTAACCGAGCAAAGGAGCTACCCGTGAAGATTCGCACTAAGACCCGCTTGACCAAGTTTTTGGCCCTAGCAGCCGTCGCCCCGTTCGTCCTGACAGCATGTGGAGGCGGAGGTAGCAACGCTTCTGGCGACGCAACCAGCCTGACACTCATGGATTACTACAACAACGATCCCGACAAGGCCCTGATTCAAACGGCCATCGACAAGTGTGCAGCGGATATTGGTGTCACGATTACGCGTGAAGTGGTGCCCGGAAAGGACCTGATTCAGAAGGTTCTGCAGAAATCGTCATCCAAGACGCTGCCGGACATTTTGATGCTGGACAACCCGGACGTGCAGGAAATTGCCTCCACTGGCGGTTTGGCACCGCTCAGTGATTTCGGTGTGGATACTTCCGGGTTTGCTCAGGGCATGCTCGACGCCGGCACCTTCGAGGGTGAGGTTTATGGGCTGGCTCCTACCGCCAACACACTGGGTCTGTTCTACAACAAGAAGCTGCTGGCCGATGCCGGCCTGAAGCCGCCCACAACGTGGGAGGAACTAAAGACAACAGCAGCCACACTGACCAGCGGCGACCAGTATGGTCTGGCCTTCTCGGCCATTGCCACCTATGAGGGTGCATGGCAGTTCCTGCCGTTCATGTGGACTAACGGTGGAAGTGAAACCGAGCTGGATTCACCCGAGAACAAGGAAGCGCTGCAGCTGTGGAAGGACCTGATCGGCAGTGGAGCGGTATCCAAGGGGGCCATCAACTGGGGTCAGGGTGACGTCAAGGACCAGTTCATGGCCGGCAAGGCCGCCATGATGATCAACGGCCCGTGGCAGATTCCGGCACTCAACGAGGACGCCTCGCTGGAGTGGGGCTCCGTTCAGGTGCCTGTCAACAAGGCAGGCCAGACGCCCACAGCACCTTTGGGTGGCGAGGTGTGGACCATTCCGCAGACCGGGGATAAGGCCAAACAGGCCAAGGCCGCCGAGTTCATTAGCTGCTTCACCGCAGGAGACACTCAGGTGGCCCTCGGTTCAGAGCGCTACACGGTTCCCACTAAGCCGGAGCTTGCCAAGGAATATGTTGAAAAGATGCCGGACATGGCGTCCTTCACCGAGCAGATTGCCAACGCGCGTTCACGCACGGGCAACCTTGGTGCCGAATGGCCTAAGGCTGCAACCACCATCTACACGGCTATCCAGCTGGTGCTGACGGACAAGGCCACCGTCGATGAGGCCTTCGCCCAAGCCGCCAAGGGCTAACGCCAACACCATTTCGACGCCGGTTCCGCACTCAAAGTTGCTGCGGAACCGGCAGTGAGGCCACCATGACTTCCCTTTCAACAGATGCGCCCGCTGCACCCGCCACCCGCTCCGGTAGGAGAACAGGTACACCCGTAGCCAGGCCGCGGCAGAGTTTTTGGGCCCGCGAAAACATCGCCAAGATCCTCTTCGTCGTCCCCGCCGGCGTCTACATGCTGGCGTACTTTGGCTACCCCGTGGTCAAAAACCTCGTCATGAGCATGCAGGACTACACAACCAAGACTTTTTTCACCGGTGAAGCCCCGTGGGTTGGGTTCCAAAACTACGTAACTGTCATCAGTTCAAATCTGTTCGGGCCAGCGTTGCTCAACACGGCACTGTTCACGGTGGTCTCCATTGCTGGTCAGTTTGCGATTGGACTCGCGCTGGCATGTTTCTTCAACCGCAACTTTCCGCTCAGTCGCTTCCTGCGAGCCATGTTGCTGCTCCCGTGGCTGCTGCCACTGATCGTAGCCAGCGCCACCTGGCGCTCCATCCTCGACCAGGATTCGGGAATCCTCAACCAATTCCTTGGGACCTTTGGCATCCCCGCCATTCCGTGGCTGACAAGCCCCGATGTGGCCCTGATCGCCGTCATCCTTGTCAATATTTGGGTGGGGATTCCCTTCAATGTCACGTTGCTCTATGGCGGACTGCAAGACATCCCTGCGGAACTTTATGAGGCCGGACAGCTGGATGGTGCCACGGGGTGGAAGGCGTTCCGTCACATCACCTGGCCCAATCTTCGCCCGGTTGTCAGCGTGGTGTTGATCCTTGGTGTTGTCTACACCATCAAGGTTTTGGACATCATCTTGGGCCTGACAAACGGTGGCCCCGCAAACTCGACACAAACCATCGCCGTGCGGTCTTATCAGGAGTCCTTCGTCAATTTTGAGTTCGGGGTTGGTGCAGCCTTCTCCAACATCCTGATCATCATTTCCCTCGTATTCGCCGTCATCTACCTGCGGGCCAATCGCCGCGCCGTCGATGAGTAGGAGACCTCAATGACCACTTCACAGCTCAATCCATCGGGCATTCGCGTGAGCGCGCTCCGGCGTCGGGCCATCAAAACCCGGACGTCCACCGTACTGGGGTTCCTTTTCCTGGCCTTTATGTTGTTCCCCATCTATTGGATGGTCAATGCCTCGCTGCAGCCGTCCGGCAATACTCTCTCGGCGGACTTCTTTCCGTGGAATCCAAGTTTTGCCGGCTATGAAAAGGCCATCGCAGATCAAGGTAAGAATCTGCTGACGAGTCTTGTCATTGCCCTCGGGACCGTGGTTGTCACCCTCGTCATCGCAGCCCCGGCCGCATACGCACTGGCTCAGTTCAAATTCCGCTGGATTAGTTGGGCGCTGCTGGCCATTTTGATCGCCCAGATGATTCCCGGTGTTGTCATAGCCAACGCCCTGTACACGGCCTACAACAATCTGGGCCTTTTGAATTCCATCTCTGGCCTGGTTCTTGCCGATGCAAGCCATGCCATTCCGTTCGCGATCTTGATCATGCGGGCATCGATGATGAGCATTCCGGCGTCGATCATTGAGGCCGCACGTGTGGACGGGGCGGGCCAGTTCAGGGCCTTTATCTCCGTCGCCATGCCCATTGCCAAGAATGCGCTGATCACGGCCGGCCTCTTTGCCTTCCTGTTCGCCTGGAGTGACTTCCTCTTCGCCCTGACACTAACCACCACGGATGAGATCCGCCCTGTGACTCTGGGCATCTACCAATACCTTGGCACCCAGGTCTCCAACTGGAGTGCTGTCATGGCAACTGCCGTGCTGTCATCCTTGCCGGCAATTGTGCTCCTCGTTGTGGCGCAGAAGTACATTGCCGCCGGTGCTACCGGTGGGGCCGTCAAATAGCGGCGCCCCCAGCTAGCCAGCATGAAGCCGAACAGGCCAACCCCTCAACTCACGCAAACCCATTGCAGAAAGCGAAAACAATGTCTGGAATCACCAGCCCCGAAACTCCCATCAACGTCGTTGTCTGGGGAGAAAACCGGCACGAACAAATTGAGCAATCCGTCAGGGACATTTACCCGGACGGCATGCACACCACCATTAAAGAAGGCATCGAAGAGAACCTGGGCGCCGATGCCCGGGTGACGACGGTGACCCTTGATGATCCCGAGCACGGGTTGACCGAGGAAGTTCTCGCAGCCACGGACGTCCTCGTCTGGTGGGGCCACGCTGCCCACGACGAGGTCTCCGATGAGGTGGTTGAGCGCGTGCACAAGCATGTCCTGGCGGGCATGGGCCTGCTGGTGTTGCATTCGGGTCACTGGTCCAAGATCTTCGGCAAGCTCATGGGTACCTCCTGCACGCTGCGCTGGCGTTCGGAGCAGGATCGCGAACTTGTCTGGACAGTTGACCCGACCCACCCCATTGCCCAGGGTGTGCCGCACCCGTTCATCATCCCTGCCCAGGAAATGTATGGCGAGTACTTCGATGTTCCCGCCCCGGACGAGCTCATCTTCCTCTCGACCTTCACCGGTGGAGAAGTGTTCCGTAGCGGCATGACCTACCGCCGCGGATTCGGCAAGATCTTCTTCTTCAGTCCCGGCGATCAGGACTACCCGGTGTACCACCAGAAGGAGATCCGCAAGGTCATCTCCAACGGAGTTCAGTGGGCCAAGACGCTTCGCCCGGAACGCGCCGAGCCTGTGCTGCTGCGCTATGACACCGAAGACTTCTACAACGGCCAGGGCTACCAGGGAGCGATCGCCAATTGAGCACCTTCGCGACTATTGAAACACCCGGTCCGCTCCGCCTCGTCCAGGTTGGCGCCGGCGGCATGGGAAAGGCCTGGATCGAAGCGATCACGGCGAACCCGGACGTAGAACTGGTGGGCCTCGTCGACCTGAACACGGACACGGCTCACGAGGCGCTCGCGGAAAAGGGCATCGACGGCGTTCTGGTGGGGACCAGTGTCGCTGAGATCGCCGCCGCAACCGGTGCTCACGCCGTCGTCAATGTGACAGTGCCCGTGGCGCACCATCCCGTCAACGTCGAGGCATTATTCGCAGGGTTGCCGGTGCTGTGCGAGAAGCCCGCGGCTCCGACGGTTGCCCAGGCGCTGTCTCTTGCCGCCAGCTCGGAAGCGAGCGGTCAGCTGTTGATGATCAGCCAGTCCCGGCGCTACTTCAACGCCCTTGCCCAGCTCAAGGCCGTCACCGGCGAACTGGGGGAGATCGGCATGATCACCACCGAGTTCTTCAAGGCGCCGCACTTTGGTGGTTTCCGTGAGGAGATGGACCATGTTCTGTTGGTGGACATGGCCATCCACCCGTTCGACGCCGTCCGTTACCTCACGGGGCAGGACCCGGTCAGCGTGTACTGCGAGGAGTTCAACCCTGCTTGGAGTTGGTACAAGGCCGACGCCGCTGCTACCGCCATCTTTGAGTTTTCCAGCGGCCTTCGCTATGTGTACTCAGGGTCCTGGTGCGCTGACGGCCAGGAGACATCCTGGAACGGGCAATGGCGCGTGAACGGTGAACGCGGCACCGCGCAATGGGACGGGGAGCAAGCTCCCGTTGTCGAGGCCACTGATGTGGCTGGCGGGCAGCTCTTGGTTCCTGCTGCCGCCGACCATCCGGAACAGATTGCGGGTTCCCTGGCCGAGTTCGCCTCCGCTGTCCGCACGGGCGTGGTGCCGGACGGTCAGATTCACTCCAATGTGCATTCCTTGGCCATGGTGGAGGCGGCTGTGCTTTCCGCCGAAACCGGCCAGCGAGTGCGGATTGATGACGTTCTGACGGCTGCATACGCGCAGGCATTGGACGCGGAGAAGAATGCGGACGTCAAAGCCGTCCTGTCCGGCTGGGGATCGCCGCTGGGCCGCTTCGCCGGCCAGATGGACGCTGCCAGCCGCTAGGGTTGGCGGCGCGGCGGTTCCTGAACCACCAACAATTCTTGGCCTATCGCACATCCACTGAGCGGATGTAGCGTTGACTTTATGCCGCCGGAAAACGATGGCGACGTGCTCAGTCGACGTGGCGCGATGCCTAAGAAGGGGATGCTGTCCATGACCAGCAGGGAGAGCGGTAAGCCGGAAGTTCACAAGCTAGCCACGCCCACTGGGGCCCACCCCGACGTCGCCTTTACCCTGCCGGAGACCATGACCGGCAGGGTAAGCCCCGCGAAAACGGCTGTCGGCGACAAGCCGGTCTTCGCTTACATCGCCAGCCTGCCGCAGCCGCAGCGTGGCATCGGCGAAGCCGTCGATGCGCTGGCGGCCAAGACGCTGCCCGAGCTCCATCGCTCCGTGAAGTGGGGGATGTCGTACTACGGCGTCGGCGACGGGTGGTGCTTTTGCTGCGGCGCCTTTGCCAGCCATGTCAAGGTCATGTTTATCAATGGCGCGGCGCTCGAACCGGTACCCCCAGTGACCCCCGTGGGGATGGGCAAGACGACGCGTGGAGTGGAACTCGAATCCCTGGACGATATCGACGAACGCCAGATCGCGGATTGGATGAAACAAGTCGCGTCCGTGCCGGGAGTTGGGGGCAAAAAACGTTGAACCCAAGCCGATGGGGAGTCAGTCCTTTGTCAGTTCCTCGGCGAGCATCACGAGGATTCCGCTGGGGCCGCGAAGGTACGTGAGCTTATAAATATCGGCGTAATTCGCCACACCTCGCAGTGGATAACATCCGTGTTTTGCAGCTATTTCGAGGGCCTCATCGATGTTGTCGACCGAGAAGGCCACGCGGTGCATACCGATGTCGTTGGGACGAGTTGGCTGCGTCTCGATTGCCTGGGGGTGGATGTATTCGAAGAGCTCAAGCCGACCGTGACCATCTGGGGTCTGGAGCATCGCGATCTTGGCATGGTTACCATCAAGCCCGACGGCGGTGTCGGTCCAGTCGCCGCTCACTGTGTCGCGGCCAATAACGGTAAGGCCGAGATCGGTGAAAAAGGCGATGGTTTCTTCAAGGTCGCGAACGGCGATGCCGACGTTTTCAAGTTTTATGGCCATACCTTGAAAGCTACCAAGGCGTTCCGATTAACTCCAGAGTCTAGCTATCTTGCTCTGCGCCCAGCGACAACCAGTTTTCTCTTGTGGCCAACGCGGCCCCTTCGGAATCCCCAATGCTGGCCAGCTTAATAATCTGCGCGTGTGCCGAGATCGAATGTCGAGCCGCATCCGTGCTGAAGCGTTGGTACTCGCTGCGTCGAAGAACGGGCATGGCCTGCTCCAGGACCTCTGGAATCATGGCGTTCGCGGAGGCTTCAACCATCACGGCGTGAAACTGGTCGTCGGCACTCAGGGCGGCATCGACGTCGTCCGCATCTAGTGCTTCGGCGAAGTCCGCGTTCGCGGCGACCATAGCCGCGAGCTGGTTCGGGCCCAGTGCAGGCACGGCCAGCCGGGTGGCCAGCTCATGCATGGCGGCCACCACTTGCCGCGCATTCGATGTTGCTGCGGGGTCAACGGGGGCCACGATGGTTGCCCGACCAGGCTGGGACACGATGAGCCCGGCCCGCTCGAGGCGTAGCAAGGCCTCGCGGATCGGGGTTCTGCTCACTCCGAGCCAAGCCTCCAATTCGGGATCACGCAGCCGCTCGTCCGGGGCAAAGGTGCCGTCAATGATCGCGTCACGGATGGATTGGTACACGTCGTTGCGCAACAGGGAGCGCTTGTGAATTCCATGGGGCAGGGGAGTGGGCATGCAACATAGGATATATCGCACCGACCGACAGTGGGCTGACCGCGGGATCGTTGCCGCCAATCGGAACCCCGGGTGCATGTAAGTAGAGCCAGTGAGACCCTTGACAGGATTGTGCAATTGGTATGCAATATATTGCATCCCGCAAGTCACGCATCCAACCCACGAGGACGTCATGGCCATCACCGATTTTGAACGTTATCCGCTGACTTTCGGACCTAGCCCTATTCACGATCTTCCTCGCCTGAGCACGCACCTAGGCGGTGCCACGATCTGGGCCAAGCGTGAGGACGTCAATAGTGGACTGGCCTTTGGTGGCAACAAGACGCGCAAGCTCGAATACATCGTCCCTGACGCCATTGCCCAAGGTGCGGACACACTTGTCTCGATTGGTGGCTACCAGTCCAACCACACGCGGCAGGTTGCGGCCGTCGCAGCAAAACTTGGCATGAAGGCCCGCCTAGTCCAGGAAAACTGGGTCGATTGGCCGGATCCGCTCAGCGACCGGGTGGGGAACATCCAGCTCTCGCGGATCATGGGCGCCGACGTACGCCTAGACAAAGCTGGCTTCGACATTGGCATCCGCAGCAGTTGGGAGCAGGCCATCAAGGAAGTCGAGGATGCGGGAGGCAAGCCCTACCCGATCCCTGCGGGCGCCTCCGAACATCACCTCGGCGGCCTCGGTTTCGCCAACTGGGCTTACGAAGTTGAAAAGCAGGAGCAAGAGATGGGCATTTTCTTCGACACCATCATTGTCTGCACTGTCACCGGATCCACCCACGCCGGCATGATTGCCGGATTCGCCGGCCAGGACCGTCCGCGCCGCGTGATCGGCATCGACGCGTCCGCCACGATTGAAAAAACCCGTGCCCAGGTGGCCCGGATCGCCCGCCATACGGCAAAACTGATCGGCTTAGAAAGAGAACTTCGCGACGAGGAAATCGACGTCAGGGAAGGCTGGGCCGGTGACCTCTACGGCATTCCCGTCGAGTCCACCATGGAAGCCATCCGACTTTCCGGCTCGCTCGAGGCCATGATCATCGATCCCGTCTACGAAGGAAAGTCCATGGCGGGGCTCATTGACCTGGTGAAATCCAAGGAAATTCCGGCCACCAGCAACGTCCTCTACGCACACCTGGGCGGGCAGCTTGCACTCAATGCCTACAGCGGGTTGTTTCGCTGACCTGGGCGAAAAGAGGTCGCTGAAGGGAGTGGCGAAAAGTAGCGAAAAGTTTGTGTGATTTTGTGTTGAATGCTTGGCGTCGTGTGCGTTAGGGTAAGTAATTGTGAGATAGATAACGCAGCCCCCGCCCCGCGCCGATCGCTCCGCCTTTAAAGGTGGATTGCCGGATCGCGCCATGTACGCCTGCCAATCCACGAATCTGTAAGAAGGCCGTAGTGCGCTCTTTTCCCTTTAAACCCGCTGGAAAGCCCGACCTCCGATCACCCAGCCGTTACCTCCTGTGGTTGGCAGGAGCCCAGCGCGGAACACTCCTGATGGGCATCCTGTACGGCACAATCTGGACGGTCTGCCAGGCGCTGACCCCGTATGTTCTTGGCCAAGCCATCGATTTAGGCATTCTGCCTGGCAACTTCAGCCAGCTTTCGGCCTGGGTTGGATTGCTGGTGGGCCTGACCATCATCCAGTCGATCTCGGCCACCTTGCGTCACCGCGCCGCCGTCAGCAACTGGATGCAGGCAGCATTCAGGTCCTCGCAAGTGGTGGGGTACAAGGTGACACGCAGTGGTGACGCCCTGCCGCAAAAATTCTCCACCGGTGAGGTGGTATCCACCAGCGCGTCCGACGCCATGCGCATTGGCGAAATTTTCGACGTCATCGCCCGCCTGGCAGGTGCCGTGATCGGGTACCTGTTGGTCTCCTTCCTGGTGTTCCAAACTTCTTGGCAGCTGGGCCTGGTGGTCTTGATCGGCGTGCCACTTTGTGGTGCTGGCATGCTGTTTGTGATCCGTCCCCTGCAACGCCGCCAAAAGGATCAACGCGAGGCCTCCGGACAAATGACGGCCCTAGGCGCCGACACCGTGGCCGGACTGCGTGTTCTGCGCGGCATTGGCGGCGAGCACATCTTCGTTGAGCGCTACCGGGAACGGTCACGGGCAACGCAGCTCGCCGGCAACAAGGTGGCCTATTCCCTGGCCGATCTGGACGCCGCGCAGGTGTTCGTTGTTGGTGTATTCAGTGTTGCGTTCACCTGGATCGGTGCCCTGCAGGCTGTTTCTGGCCAGATCGAGGCAGGTCAGCTCGTGGCGCTCTACGGGTACGCGGTCTTCCTCGTTTCGCCCATCCGCACGGCCGCCGACGCCGTCTCTCGCTTCATCCGTGCCCAGGTTGGTGCGAAGCGAATCATCGACGTTTTGGCCACCCCGTCCGCCGTGCACGACGCCGAGACAACAGTTTCCTCGCCCTCCTCACCGAGTGCTTTGCATGACTCGGTCTCGGGCGTGGTGATCTCCCCGGGTGGGCTGTGCGCTATCGTTTCGGGCGATCCCGCACAGTCCGCAGACCTTGCCCGCAGGCTGGGCCGTTTTGAGGATGCTGTCCTGCGTGAGGCGCAGGTTCGGTGGGGCGATGAGGCTCTGCACCTCATGCCGTTGCGCGAGGTTCGTTCCCGCATTGTGGTTTCCGATGCGGAACCCCAGCTGTTCACGGGAACGCTGCGTGAAGAATTGGATCCCGCCGGGAACCACAGCGACGCGCAGATCATGGCCGCCATTGATGTGGCCAGCGCCGATGACGTCTTTGACGGGCTGGAAGACGGGCTCAATGATGAGGTCACCGAGAAGGGCCGCAGTTTCTCCGGTGGACAAAGGCAGCGCCTGACGCTGGCTCGGGCCGTGCTGACCGACGCCGAGGTCCTGGTGCTGATCGAACCGACCAGCGCCGTCGATGCGCACACCGAATCCCGGATCGCCACGGCCCTGCGCCGCACACGGAACACACCGGGGCACACCACAGTGGTGGTCACGGCTAGTCCGCTTTTGCTGGGCGCCATGGACACGGTGGCATTTCTGCAGGACGGCAAGTTGCAGGCGCAGGGAACACACCGTCACCTGCTGGACACTGTCCCGGAGTACCGCAAGGTGGTCATCCGTGGCGAAGGCATGGACGGCCACGGCACCAACGTAAGCAGCACCAACCAGACAAGCGGCACCCACGCAAGCAACGGCGTCGAACTAATAGAAGACAGCACCACGCACGGAGGGGAGAACTAATGGCTGAAACCAAGCTGCCTGTTGCGGATTCCGCCCAGGTCAAGGCCGAGGGGCTGCGGCTCTTGCGCATGCACAAAAAGCCGCTCGCCGGCGTGGTGGGTCTCTATGTGGTCTCCGCCGTCGCCGGGCTGGCGGGACCGTTCATGCTGGGCCGCCTCGTGGACGCAGTCAGCGTTGGCACCACGGCCGGCTTTGTCGCCACCGTTGCGCTGAGCCTTGCCGGGTTCGTGATTGTCCAGACGCTGCTGGCCCGCTGGGCTCGGCGCAAGGGCATGGTGTTGGGCGAGAAGGTCTTTGCTCAGCTGCGTGAGGAATTCATGGAGCAGGTCACCTCCTTGCCGCTCTCAACGGTGGAAAAGGCCGGTACGGGTGACCTGGTTTCCCGTACAACCAATGACGTGGACGCGGTCTCACACACCGTGCGCTTTGGAGTTCCGCAGGTGCTCGTGTCCGTGGCGACCATCGCGCTGACCGTGGCCGCCGCAGTGTTCACCAGCCCGCTCGTCGCAGTGGCGTTGGTGATTGGTGTGCCGCTGTTGGTACCGGTCACGCGCTGGTATCTCAAACGCGCCACGCCTGGTTATTTGGCTGAGCGTGAAAGCTACGCCGGGCTCAACGGCGCCATCACCGAGACCATCGAGGGTGCCCGCACCGTGGACGCGCTCAGCCTTGGCCCGATCCGTCGCGCCCGGATCGATGCCGCCCTGCGCAACTGCTATGAGAAAGAAAAGTACACGCTGGGCCTGCGCACAGTGCTGTTCCCGGTGGCGGAACTTTCCTTCTGGCTCCCGGTGGCCGGCGTGCTGCTCTGGGGTGGCTGGCTGTCCTCGCAGGATCTGGTCACCACGGGCATGGTGGCAACGGTTGCGCTGTACGCCATGCAGCTCATCGACCCCGTGGACACGCTCATCATGTGGATCGACGAGATCCAGGTTGGCGCTTCCTCGCTGGCCCGCATTGTGGGCATCCGTGAGGTCAAGGCGGACCGCATCGCTACCGACGCCATCCCCAGCGATGACCTGCTGGTAGTGGACAAGGCCCGCTACGCTTACCGACCCGGGCACGATGTGCTCCACGGGATCGATCTCACGCTCAGGCCCGGGGAGCGAATTGCCATGGTGGGTCCCTCCGGCGCGGGGAAGTCCACGCTGGGGCGCCTGCTGGCCGGCATTCACGGGCCAACCTCCGGCTCGGTCACGGTAGGCGGCGTGCCGTTGGTGGACCGCCCGCTGGACGAGCTGCGTGGCGAGGTTGCCCTGGTCACGCAGGAGCATCACGTGTTTGTGGGGACCTTGGCGGATAACGTTCGCCTGGGCAAGGCAGATGCCAGTGACGCCGAGATCGAAAAGGCCCTGTCCGACGTCGGATCCCTCGCGTGGGTGCGCGCCCTCCCCAAGGGCTTGGCTACCGAGGTGGGCTCGGGTTCGCACACGCTGACACCAGCCCAGGCACAGGAGTTGGCGCTCGCCCGGCTGGTGCTGGCTGATCCGCACACGCTTGTGCTGGACGAGGCAACATCGTTGATCGATCCGCAGGCTGCCCGCGATCTGGAGTTCTCACTCAGTGCCGTCCTTGAGGGGCGGACGGTCATTGCGATTGCGCACCGGCTGCACACCGCGCACGACGCCGATCGGGTGGCCGTGGTGGAAAAGGGGCGAATTTCAGAGCTTGGCTCGCATGATGAACTGTTGGCGCAGAACGGCTCCTATGCGGCCCTGTGGAATTCGTGGCGCCAGGACGCCTGATCCACCCTGTTGGTCGGCCGGAAAAGCGCGTACCGTTCAAAGCGGGGGACGCGTTGGACCGGCCGGCCCGGTGCGTAACTACTTGGAATGACAACTTGGAATCACAGGGAGTTCACCATGCCTGACAAACAGCCACACCACCACGAACACAAAAAGGTCGACAAGGGCCACGCCATCAAGGCCAAACGCGCACTGAAGAAGGCGCGCGGAGCGGCCGATGAATCTGCGGATCCCGTAGCCCACATCACGAAGAAGCGTTAGTGCCAGTGCCGAAGTGCCGGCCAGCTACATGCATATGCATGGAATAGCCGGCCGGCGCCTTTCGTTATGCCAACCATGGAAACAAATTTCAAGAAGCGCATAGGATTCCTGTCCTTCGGCCACTATGGGACGGGCCGCGGCTCGCAGACCAACTCGGCGGCCGACGCCCTGCACCAGGCGATCGACCTTTCCGTTGCCGCCGAGGAACTGGGCATCGACGGGGCGTTCTTCCGCGTCCACCACTTTGCCCGGCAACAGGCCGCACCCTTCCCGCTGATGGCTGCCATCGCGGCGCGCACCAGCCGGATCGAGATCGGCACCGGCGTGATCGATATGCGTTATGAAAACCCTTTGTACATGGCCGAGCAGGCTGCCGCCACGGATCTGATCAGCGACGGGCGGCTGCAGATCGGCGTGAGCCGTGGTTCACCCGAGCCCGCCGCCAACGGTGCCGCCGATTTTGGCTACCATCCCCTTGACGGCGAAACGGATGCAGACATGGCCCGCCGGCACACGGCTTCCTTTCGGCACGCGATTTCCGGCGCCGGCGTGGCCGAGCCCGGCGAACATGCGTACATGGGTGGCGAGCGGCTGTTGCGGATCGAGCCGCAGGCGCCCGGCCTCTCGGAACGTATTTGGTGGGGAGCGGGCTCCCGCGCTACCGCGGTCTGGGCCGCGCGGCAGGGGATGAACCTCATGAGCTCAACTCTTTTGACGGAGGATACCGGCGTGCCGTTCGATGAGCTCCAGGCCGAGCAAATCCAGTTGTTCCGTGACGAGTGGGCCAAGTCCGGTCACAGCTTCACGCCGCGAGTTTCGGTCAGCCGCAGCATCATCCCGGTGGTTGACGACACCGACCGCATGTACTTTGGCCTTCGCGCCCAAGCAGACAGTAAGGACCAAGTTGGCATGATCGATGGCCTTCTTGCACGCTTCGGCAAGAGCTACATGGGTGACCCCGCAGATATTGCCCGCGACCTTGCCGCCGACGCCGCCGTTCAGGCTGCGGACACACTCATGCTCACGGTGCCCAATCAGCTGGGAGTTGCCTACAACACAAAGATGCTGGCCAACATTGCCGAGCACATCGCGCCTGCCATCGGCTGGGAGCCAGCCACCGCCTAAGTGTGCCGATTCAGGCATTGGGCGGGTGCCGCCGTCGTACTTTAAAGTTCGACGGAGGCACCCGGCATTGCCCTGCATTCGCGCCTCCAGACGGGTGGGGGAATGCAAGCGCGGTCGCGGTGGTAAAATCGGCATAGGAACCCCTAAATTTTTAGCGATACCGGTCAGCTACTGGCCGAAAGAATCGCAACAAACGGCGGCGCAACATCGCCAGCCTGACGCCCACAACACCATAAAGTCTGGAATCCATGAGAAGAACAGCTCGCCAAACCCCACCCGCCCTCGCCGACGGTGCCATGCGCATCGTGGCCCTTGGTGGTCTGGGGGAGATTGGCCGCAACATGACCGTCTTCGAATACGCAGGAAAGCTGCTGATTGTTGACTGCGGCGTACTGTTCCCCGAGGAGCACCACCCCGGCGTCGACGTCATCATCCCCGATTTCTCTTACCTGAAGAACCGCTGGCAGGACGTTGTTGGCCTGGTGCTGACTCACGGCCACGAGGATCACATTGGCGGTGTCCCGTACCTGCTTAAGCACCGCGGCGACATTCCCGTGATCTCCGCAAAGCTGACCCTTGCGTTCCTGAAGACCAAACTTGATGAACACCGCATCAAGGGCAAGATGATCCAGGTCAAGGAAGGCGACCGACGCAAGTTCGGCCCGTTCGACGTCGAATTCCTCGCCGTCAACCACTCCATCCCGGACGGCTTGGCCGTTGCCATCCGTACGCCCGCCGGCCTCGTGCTGGAAACCGGCGACTTCAAGATGGACCAGTTCCCGCTGGACAAGCGCATCACCGACCTCGCTGGCTTTGCCCGTCTGGGTGAGGAAGGCGTGGACTTGTTCCTGCCTGACTCCACCAACGCTGAGGTTCCGGGCTTCTTGGCAGCCGAGGCTGACCTGATCCCGGCTATCGATCAGGTTATGCGCACCGCGCCGCGCCGCGTTGTTGTTTCCAGCTTCGCGAGCCACGTGCACCGCATCCAGCAGATCATCGACTCTGCCCACAAGTACAACCGCAAGATCGCCTTCGTTGGCCGCTCCATGGTCCGCAACATGACCACTGCGCGTGAACTTGGTTACCTGAAGATTCCGCGCGGCATGCTCGTTGATGCCAAGGAACTTGAGCGTATGGCCCCCAACAAGGCCGTGTTGATCTGCACCGGATCACAGGGTGAGCCCATGGCCGCCTTGGCTCGTATGGCCAGTGGCGATCACCAGATCAACCTGACCGAGGGCGACACCGTTCTGTTGGCCAGCTCGCTGGTTCCCGGTAATGAGTCCTCGATCTACCGCCTCATCAACGACCTCACCAAGCAGGGTGCCAACGTTGTTCATAAGGGCAACGCCAAGGTGCACGTCTCCGGTCACGCCAGTGCCGGCGAGCTCGTGTACTGCTACAACTTGGTTCGCCCGAAGAACGTTATGCCCGTTCACGGTGAATACCGCCACCTGAAGGCCAACTCCGAGCTGGCCGTCCGCACCGGTGTTGACCCGAAGAACGCGTTCATCCTTGAAGACGGCACCACGATCGACCTCAAGGACGGCGTTGTTAAGGTATCCGGTAGCGTTCCGGCTGCTTATGTCTACGTTGAGAACATGATTCCCGGCGCAGCCACCGAGGAGTCTCTGCAGGACCGTATTCGTTTGGCCGAAGACGGTGCGGTTACCGTTCTGCTGATCGTTGACCCGGACAGCGGCAAGATCGAAGAAGACCCGGAGTACTTCGCAGTGGGCTTCAACCTCGCCGAGAAGGACATCGACAAGGCCACCGTCATCGTTGAGAAGACCATAGCTTCGCTCCGCGGAGAGAAGACGGGCCACGGTGCCGAGAAGGCCATCGCCGAGGCACTGTTGCGTTGGTCGGACCGCGCACTGCGCCGCAAGCCGGTCTACACGGTCATCATCGTCGAAGCGTAAGCTTTCCGCGGGGCTCGCTGGTCGAGCCTGTCGAGACCAAGTGCCGCCGTCGTTCATCATGAACGACGGCGGCACTTGGCTTTTAAGGGTGCCTACTTCGCGAGGACGGGGCCAACCCGCGAGAACGGGGTATCTTGTGGGGCGCTTCGCGGCTTAGCCCCGTTTTGGTGAGCGGTAGCCATGAAAAGTCCTATCCTTCGCGGAGCCTGTCCATGTCGCGGCGATCCTTCTTGGTGGGCCGGCCGGTGCCGCGGTCGCGCTGAGGCAGGCCAAGGGCTGGGAGTACTGGCCGCGGGGGCGTGTGGTCGGTGAAGCAGTGGCTGGCCGCTTCGGCTCCGACCCGCTTGTTGATGAGGGCGCGGACTTCCAAAATACGGTCGTAGCCGGGTTGGCGGACGCGAATGGTGTCGCCTGGGACAACAGTTTGGGATGCCTTGGCATTCGCGTCGTTGAGTTTCACATGGCCAGCGCGGCAGGCAGCCGTGGCCATTGACCGGGTCTTGTAGGCCCGGATAGACCACAACCAGGCGTCAATGCGCACTGAGGCGGGCGCGTTCTTGGGAATGCTCATAGTGCATCTACTCTAGCGCTGGCCGCAGGGTTTGGTGGCGGCCTACGGTACCGTCAGGAAACTGGCATCAAAGGAGTTCAGGTCGATGGCGACACCGTTGTAGTTGAACTCGAATTGCTGCTGGCTGGCGATGCGCATGGTGCCCGACGTGTTCCAGCCGCCGTAGGGGAGTGGGACAGGAGCCAAATGATCCGGCTGCCAGCTGTCGAACGCGAACGCGGAGGTGTCGGTGTCCCACAAGGGTACGTCGGAGAAGCTGTCGGCTGTGGCGCCCTGAAGCCCGCCCCACATGCCTGAACCCGTGTAGATGACCGGACGAACACCGGTGGCGGCAACGCCGTCGACCATTTCACGGGTGACGGGCACGCCGCCGTCTTCCACATCCAGGGCGAAGAACTGCAGCCGGTTGGCGTAAGGCCCGGCGGCGGCGATGCCTGCCTGCCAGCAATTCGGGTCACGAGTGTACACGGCGATCTTCAGCCCGGCGTCGAGCGCCATTTCCAGCTGCGGCAGGGTGTGTTCCCACGGCGTGCAGCTTTCCCACATGGTTGAGTGCATCACGTACAGCCGGAATCCGTCCGCGTAGGCCTGGGTGAACCAGGCGGGGTCGGTGATGATGTTGGCAGAGTCGATGGCCTTGACCGAGCCCGTCAATTCCGAGCCCGTCAGTTCCGAGTCCACAGTGCCCTGCGCGGCTAGTTGCGGGGCAGGATCGGCGGGGATGGGTTCTTTCACGGCTGCCTCCGGGGTTGCTGGCTGTCCAGTGGGCGATGGCTGGGTAGTGGCGCCCATGCTTGCCTGGATTGGGGCAACAGGCGCGGCGGCGGGGGCCGAGGCTGTTGTGACGTTTGGGGTGGTTGCCGCGGCGCCGGCCACCAAGAACACTCCCATTGCCACTGACAGTGTGGCGATGAGGGCGGCAATTGTGGTGACGGAGCGACGGCGGGCGTGAAAAAGGCGCAAAAAGATAGCGAAATGCCTAACGTTTTAATGAACGGTGCCGCAAATGTGATGCCATTGGACGGCAATCATCGGGCATTCCCCCGCTACCAAGATTACCGGCGAGCAGCATTTTTCGTTAGGATCACCGTCACACAACGTGGGATTTGCGCCGGATTCAGCCGCCGGCCGTGCAGCAGCCCAAGCAAAAAGACAAGAACGACGGCGGCACCCGGGTGAGGAATGAAAACTCACCCAGGTGCCGCCGTCGTGCGTTAAAGAAAGGGTTAGTCCTGGTTGCTGAACGCTGCGTCGAAAGACAATGCGGACGGGGCGAAGTCGAACTTCTTCAGCGCGGCCAGGGCCTCGGGCGCACCCTGCAGGCGGTCCATTCCGGCATCTTCCCACTCCACGGAGATGGGGCCGTCGTAGCCAATGGCCGTCAAGGCGCGGAACGATGATTCCCAGGGCACGTCTCCACGGCCGGCCGAGACAAAGTCCCAGCCACGGCGCGGATCGCCCCACGGCAGGTGGGAGCCCATGAAAGTGTTGCGGCCGGTGGGGCGCAGCTTCGTGTCCTTGCAATCAACGTGGTAAATCCGATCCTTGAAGTCCCAGATGAAGGAAACCGGGTCGATGCCCTGCCACATGAAGTGCGACGGGTCCCAGTTCAGGCCGAACGCCTCGCGGTGGCCGATGGCTTCAAGGGAGCGCACGGTGGTCCAGTAGTCGTAGGCGATCTCGGAGGGGTGGACCTCGTGGGCAAAGCGCACACCGCACTCGTCGAAGACGTCAAGGATCGGGTTCCAGCGGTCGGCGAAGTCTTGGTAGCCAGCCTCGATCACGGATGCGGGAACAGGCGGGAACATGGCCACGTACTGCCAGATCGAGGAACCGGTGAAGCCGACCACTGTCTTGACGCCAAGGGCCTGAGCCAGCCGGGCGGTCAGCTTCATCTCCTCGGCGGCGCGCTGACGCACGCCCTCGGGATCGCCGTCGCCCCATACCTTGGCGCTAACAATCGCCTGGTGACGGAAATCGATGGGATCATCGCAGACGGCCTGGCCCTTGAGGTGGTTGGAGATGGCCCAGACCTTCAGGTTGTAGCGATCCAGCACAGCAAGTTTGCCTTGAACATAGCCGGGCTCGTCCCAGCGCCAGGGGTCAAGGTGATCGCCGGAGCAGGCGATTTCCAGGCCGTCGTAGCCCCAATCGGAGGCCAACCGCGCTACCTCTTCGAAGGGGAGATCGGCCCATTGGCCGGTGAACAATGTGTAAGGGCGTGCCATGGGTCGGTCCTTAAGAGTTGTGGAGGAGTTGGGTTTCGGCAGGCTCAGCCACCGAAGTGGTTTCAGAAGCAACCACCGGGAGAGTCAATCCGCCTGCCGCAGAGGAGGCCTCGATACCGGCGAGTACTTGCTGCACACCGAGTCCTTCCTCGAATGACGGCGACGGATCGGTTCCGTCGGCGATGCTGTGGAGGAAGTCGCGAATCTGGTGGGTAAAGCTGTGCTCCCAGCCAATTACATGTCCCTGCGGCCACCACCCTGAAATATAGGGGTGTTCGGGTTCCGTGACAAGGATGCGTCGGAATCCCTGGACCTCAATGGGTTCGGTGCCGTTGAGGAAGTACAGCTCGTTGGGGTTTTCCAGATTGAAGGTTAGCGACCCGGCCGTGCCATATACCTCGACGCGCAGGGCGTTCTTCTGACCCAGCGCAACGCGCGAGACGTCTACGCTCGCCACGGCGCCGCTGGCCATGGACAGCGTTGCCCACACGGCGTCGTCGACCGTGACAGGCTCGATCCCGTCCGGGCCCGGCCGCTCGGTGACGAAGGTGTGCAACTTGCCCGAAACCGCCGTGACGGTATCGCCGAGCAGGTGCTGGATCTGGTCGATGGCGTGCGAGGCAATATCGCCCAAGGCGCCCGATCCCGCGGTTTCCTTGCGCAGCCGCCACGTCATGGGAGCCTCGCTGTCCGCCAGCCAGTCCTGCAGGTACGACGCGCGAACCTGACGGATAGTGCCCAACTCACCATCTTCGATGAGTTTGCGAGCCAGCGCCAGGGCCGGAACGCGCCGATAGTTGAAACCAACCATGGAGCGAACGCCAACACTGCGCGCGGCCCGGGCCGCGGCAACCATGGCCTCGGACTCTGCCAAGGAATTGGCTAGCGGCTTCTCAACCAGCACGTGCTTGCCTGCGGCGAGTGCCGCCGTCGCAATTTCTGCGTGCAGCCATCCGGGGGCGCAAATATCGATGATGTCGATGTCGTCCCGCTTTATGACCTCCCGCCAATCAGTGGCGGATTCACTCCAGCCATACTTCTTTGCGGCGGCAGCAACGGCCACGGCGTCCCGTCCTACGAGAACTTTCTGTTCAAAGTCCGGGACGTCGAAGTGGTTGGCAACTGTGCGCCAGGCGTTTGAGTGGGCTTGGCCCATGAAGGCATAGCCAATGGCTGCCACACCGAGAGGGCGGGCGCCGGATGTTTGGGGGGAGGTCATAATCGTCGGATTCCTAAAGGGTTGCTGCGGTGGGGTTCCAGTCCACCGGCACGGGCTCGGAGCTTGGAGCCGTGCTGGAGATCTGAACAAATTCGCCGCTGTTCACTGACTCGGCGATGGACACCATGGCGTCAAGGACGTGATAGGCCAGCTCGCCCGTGGCGCGGTGCGGAACACCGGCACGGATGGAGCGGGCCATGTCCAGTACGCCCAGGCCGCGGCCGTCGGCAGGGCCGGTTGCCGGGATGGAAGTCCAGTCCTCTTCGCCGCGCTTGCACAGCTTGATGTCGCCGTCGAAGTTGTTCGGGTCAGGCAAGGAGATGGTTCCCTCGGTGCCCGTGATCTCCACAAATCCCATGCGGGCCTTGGGGGATTCGAAGCTGTAGACGCTGTGTGAGGATGCGCCGGATTCAAACTGGGCAATGGCGCTGACGTGGGTAGGAACCTCGACGTCGAACACCTCGCCTTCCTTCGGGCCGGAGCCGATGGTGCGAGTCGGGAAAGCGGTATTTCCTACGGCAGCCACCTTGGCGATGGGGCCAAAAGCCTGAACCAGTGCGGTGAGGTAGTAAGGAGCCATGTCGAACAGCGGGCCGGCACCTTCCTGGAAGAGGAACGCCGGGTTCGGGTGCCATGACTCCGGGCCGGGTGACTGGAACATGGTCAGTGCCGTGAGTGGCGTACCGATTTCGCCGGCGTCGATCAAGCGGCGGGCGGTCTGCAGGCCTGCACCAAGGAAGGTGTCAGGGGCGCAACCCAAGCGGAGGCCTGCAGCCTGTGCTTCCTTCAAAAGACCCAGGCCACTTTCGCGGTCAAGTGAGAACGGCTTTTCCGTCCACACGTGCTTGCCGGCCTTGATAGCTGCCGTGGCAACCTCAACGTGCGCCGCCGGGATGGTCAGGTTCACGATGATTTCAACGTCGGGGTGGTTCAGGGCGACGTCCACGCCACCGGAAATTTCGACGCCGTACTCGGCTGCGCGGGCGGCTGCGGCTTCCTCAAAGAGGTCCGCAATAACAAGCACCTTGACGTCGGGGAACTTGGTCAGATTGTCCAGGTACTGCTTGCTGATGTTTCCGGCGCCGATGAAGGCAACGCCTACGGGTCCTGTCTTAGCCATGGGGGATCAGGCCTTTCCTGCGTTGAGGAAGGCGAGGCTTTCAGCGATGCCTTCAAAGATGTCGCCGGCGTAGTCATCGAATTCAACGACACCAACTTCCAAGGACTTGGCGGCTTCAATGACGTCCCAAACCGGGACCTTGCCCTGGCCGGCGGGAAGCTGCGCCAGGTTGTCGGTGGTCAAGGGGCCGTCCTTGATGTGAATGTACTTAACGCGCTCGCCCAGGCTGGTCAGCACGTCAACGGCGTTGGCGCCGCCAACGGAAACCCAGTACGTGTCCACTTCGAGAACAAGTTCCGGATCCAGCAGGGTTTCAAAGTATTCCAGGGCGCTGGTGCCATTGATCTTGGACTCAAGCTCCCAGGCATGGTTGTGGTAACCCACACGGACACCGTATTCGGCGCCCTTCTTGGCCGCGGCGTTGAGGCCGTCGGCAATCTTCTGGATGTCCTCGGCGGTTTGCCACTGATCGGCCGGAATGAAGGGATCAATCACTGTGGTGATGCCCAGCTTATTGGCGGCCTTGAAGATTTCGTCCTGGTCATCCTTGAGCAGCGGGGCATGGCCGGAAGGGGCTGTGATGCCGTTTTCGGCAAAAGCTGCGGCAAGGGCATCGGCCGTGGCGACGAAGTTATAGGGCTCAACCTTGGTGAAGCCAAGCTCTGCCACGCGGGCAATGGTACCGGGCAGATCTTCTTCAAGGGGCTTGCGAACGGTGTACAGCTGCAGAGAATACGTCATTGGGAACTCCTGAAAGGCATGAATGTGTGTTCCAGATCAACTTATGGGAACTTTTGACGATGGTCAAGCAAAAGTTTGTATTTAATGAGCGATCTAAAGAATTGTGACAGTTGGAAGCCCATGTGTTATTTATTGGGGATGCCAAAGTCACCAGGATTGCCCCAGTCGCGCAGGGAGTCGCCAAGCACTGCTGATAGCCCGGATTCAGCCGGTCAGCCGTACGGACAGTCCCGCGCCGGCGACGTATTTCAACTTTTGCGCGATGGACGCGCCAGGACCCGGGCGGAACTAGCCACCATCACCGGATTGGCCCGCTCTACGGTCGCTGCCCGCATTGATGCCCTGAGCGTGGCTGGACTCATTGGCCCCGCCGGTGAGGCGGTCTCCTCAGGCGGGCGACCGCCGTCGCGCTTTGCCTTCCAGCCTTCCGCCCGAGTTATCTTGGCCGTGGACGTTGGCGCCACGCATATGCTCGTGGCGTTGCTGGACCTGCGCGGCGCTGTGCTGAGCGAGGTTCGCAAAGACATCGACATTGCCGCCGGGCCAACGCCCGTGCTGGACCAAATGCTGGAACTGTGCGAGCAGATTTTCGCCACCTCCGGGCGCCATGAACGAGAGCTCGTGGGGATTGGCATTGGCTTGCCAGGGCCGGTGGAGCACTCCACCGGCAAGCCTGCCAGCCCGCCCATCATGCCCGGGTGGGATGGCTTTGATGTTCCTGCCTACGTTCAGAATCGCTTTGATGTAGACGTTCTGGTGGACAACGACGTCAACATCATGGCGTTGGGAGAACGCGCTTCCTACTGGCCCGACGTCGATAATTTGCTCTTCATCAAGGTGGCCACGGGCATTGGTGCCGGCATTATAAGCGGCGGACTTCTTCAGCGCGGAGCCGACGGAACAGCCGGAGATATTGGGCACGTGCGCGTTCCGCGTGGCGGTGATGTGATGTGCCGCTGTGGGAATTTCGGCTGCCTGGAAGCCATGGCTTCGGGCCCGGCAGTAGCATCGGCGCTGGCCGCCGCGGGGGTTCCGGCGGCAACCGCCGAGGACGTCCTTGAGCTGGCGCGGCGTGGAAATTTGGCCGCCATTGCCGCCATGAGGCAGGCCGGACGCGATGTGGGAGACGTGCTTGCCGCGAGCGTGAACCTGTTGAATCCCTCGGTCATTGTTATTGGCGGAGGCCTTTCCTCGGCCGGCGAATATTTGATGGCCGGCGTGCGTGAGATCGTCTACCAGCGCTCGCTTCCCCTTGCAACCGCCCGATTGCGCATTGTGCAGTCTATGGCGGGCGGCCACGCGGGCGTCCTGGGTGCCGGGCACATGGTCATTGATCACGTCCTTTCCCCAGCCAGCGTGGAACTTCTCGTCCAGCAACAGCCCTAGGAATTACCCATGCCTAACGTGACGATCACTTCCCTGGCGCAGCAGTTGGGCATCTCCAAGGCGTCGGTTTCCTATGCACTTAATGGCCGGTCAGGCGTCAGTGACGAAACGCGTGAAAGGGTCCTTGCGCTGGCCGCCGAGCTAGGTTGGTACCCCAGTTCAAGTGCCCGGGCGCTGTCCCATTCCCGCAGTGAAACCATCGGGATCGTCCTGTTGCGCGACCCGGCTCATGTGGGTTCCGAGCCGTTTTACATGAGTGTTTTGGCCGGCATCGAGGCGGTTCTTGGTGAACGGGACCAGAACCTGATGCTGCGCATCGTGGCGCCGGACGCTGCAGCCGAACGCCGCGATCTAGCCGTCTACCGGAGGTGGGTCGGCGAAGGCCGCGTTGACGGTGTCCTCCTCTTCGATGAAACGAGCAACGATCCACGGTGTCAGTTGTTGGGTGATCTGGGCCTGCCCTTCGTGCTCGTTGGTGGTACCCGTGCGCCCGCTGCCAAAAGTGCGGCGACGGCGGTGGATCAATCGGCGGATGCCGCAACGGTGGTCGAGGCCCTGCATGAGCGGGGACACCGCCGGATCGCTTACATATCTGGGCTGCCAACGCTGGGACATGAGCGCGCCAGGAGTGCCGCCGTCGTGGAGCACGCGGAATCGCTGGGGATCTCCGCCGTTGTTACGGCGTCGGATTACACCGCGGCCGACGGCGAGATGGCCACCATTGCGCTTATGGCTGGTCTGGATCCGGCGTCGAAAGACTTCCCTACGGCACTTTTCTACGGAAACGATCTCATGGCGGTGGGTGGGCTGGCCGGACTGAAAAAAGTGGGGATTTCCGTGCCCGAGCAGGTTTCCGTGGTCAGCTGGGATGACTCGATCATGTGCGAGTTCAGCTCACCTCCTGTTGCGGCACTCAACCGCGATATTGGTGAATTGGGCCGCCAATCGGCCATGTTGTTGCTGGATATTATTCAGGGCCATCAGAGGGAAAACGTATCGATGCCAGCCGGTGTTCTGCGGCTTCGAACCAGCTTGGGCGTAGCGCGCACCTAGCGGTCCGTGCGCGTCACAGACAACGATTTCGTTACCTAGGTTAACCGGTTCAGTTCCGCTCACCTCTCCGGCTTGCATAGCCAAGAAATCCCCGAAGAATCAAGGGTTTTGACCCTCATTTCATCTTCCAGCACGCTATCCATCTCGCGCTTGGAGCCTTTTCCGTTGGTCACGAATCCATAAGGTTTAAATAATTTCTCTACTTTTGATTGACGGTCGGCATAAGTTCGTCTAGGTTTGGAGTCACGTCCTCGGTATGGCCTGCGCCACACCCGAGATTTGAAGATTTTTCCGGGCTAATCCCCTCAGACAAGGAAGTCATTGAAGTGAAAATTCGATCTTTTGCCGCGGTAGCGGCCATTGCGGCACTTGCCCTCACCGGTTGTAGCGGAACTGCCGACAACGCATCCAGCGAATCAGACGGCAAGACGCTGACCTACTGGGCCAGCAACCAAGGCACTAGCCTTGATAACGACAAGGAAGTCCTCACCCCGCAGCTGAAGAAGTTCGAGGAAGAGACTGGCATCAAGGTCAACCTCGAAGTCATCGGCTGGAACGATCTCCAGACCCGAATCCAGACCGCTGTCACCTCCGGTCAGGCTCCCGACGTCCTCAATATCGGTAATACCTGGGCCGCCTCACTGCAGTCAACCGGCGCATTCATGCCCTTCGATTCAGCTGCCCTCGACGCCATTGGCGGCAAGGACAAGTTCGTCAAGACCGCCATGGACACCGGCGGAATCCCCGGTGAAGACCCCACTTCCGTGCCCCTGTACGGTTTGGCTTACGGCCTGTACTACAACAAGGCCATGTTCAAGGATGCCGGCCTGACCCCGCCCACCACGTGGGAAGACATGGTTGCGGCAGCTAAGAAGCTGACAACCGGCGACAAGCACGGCTTCGCACTGGCAGCCGGCAGCTACACCGAGAACTCCCACTTTGCATTCATCAACGCAGCACAGAACGATGCGGAATTCTTCGATGCTGAAGGCAAACCCACGTTCACCGAAGACGGCGTCGTTGACGGCATCGCCCGGTACCTTGACCTCATGCAGACTGACAAGGTTGTTGACCCCGCCAACGCCCAGTATGACAACGCAACCCAGGCCGTCAATGACTTTGCCAACGGCAAGGTTGGCATGATGCTGACCCAGAGCAACGCCAACAGCTCCATCAGCTCACAGGGCATGAAGGGTGATGAATTCGGCGTTGTCGCGTTCCCTTCACCCTCCGGTGCCACCGAAGTTGCCACCATGGTGGCCGGTATCAACATGTCCATCTTCAAGAACACGAAGAACAAGGATGGCGCACTGGAATTCGTGAAGTTCATGACCAGTGAAACCACCCAGGCCGAACTAGATAAGCCGTTCGCAGCCCTCCCCGTCCTCGCCGGGGTAACCCCCAGCTTCACCGACGACGCAGAACTGGCCAAGACCTTCGCTGACATCTACGAAAACAAGTCCAAGCCGCTTCCCCTGGTAGCGGCTGAAGATCAGTTCGAGAGCACCGTCGGTAAGGCCATGAACCAGATGTTCGCCACGATCGCCTCAGGCGGAACCGTCTCCAAGGACGACATCAAGGCAGCACTGACCACCGCACAGCAGGCGGTCGAAGCAGCAAGCTAGTCCCCGGCTCCTCCCAGATTACGGGTCGCTGAGCGACCCGTAATCTGGGCCCCTCGCAGGCGTGGGCCCAAGCGGTTTCTCGCCAGTTGCGGGTCGCCATCCGGGGGCCCAGGTAGATCGGTCCTGTCGTGGGCCCTAACGACTTCTCCCTCATCGCGCACCATCTCAGCTTGTTTGCTTCAGCTGTAGGGCTATTCAGTTCTTCGCCTGGCGTGAATCCTCCGCCTCCTTCATTTTTCAAACTTTCCCAGAAAGGTGCGTGTTCGCAGTGTCTGCATCCACCGCCGTAAAGAAATCCGGCCCAGCAGCCGGGGCAACCGGAAGGAAAGCCCGCAAGCCCCGCCGCGCCGGCTGGTGGTTGCCCTATGCGCTGCTAGCACCAGCTGTCATTTTTGAGCTCTTCATCCACGTAGTTCCCATGGTCACGGGAATCTGGATGAGCTTCCTCAAGCTGACCAAGATGTTCATCTCCAACTGGGGAAACGCGCCCTTTGTTGGGTTGAAGAACTACCAGGTTGCCCTCGACTTCGATTCCGCCGTCGGTCTCGGTTTGCTGAAGTCATTCGGCATCACAGCCGCTTTCACCATCCTGGTGGTTGGCATCTCCTGGAGCCTGGGAATGGCTGCCGGCGTTGCCTTGCAGAAGACCTTCCGCGGACGCGCCATCTTCCGCACCCTGTTCCTGATTCCCTACGCTTTGCCCATGTACGCCGGCGTCATCGCCTGGAAGTTCATGTTGCAGAAGGATAGTGGAGCACTCAACCACCTGCTGTTCGACAACCTGGGTCTCCCAGGGGATAAGCCGTTCTGGTTGATCGGCGACAACGCGTTCCTCGCCGTCGTCGTCGTAGCCATCTGGCGACTGTGGCCCTTCGCCTTCTTGATGTTGATGGCTGGTCTGCAGTCCATCCCCACAGATGTGTACGAGGCATCGGCCGTTGACGGTGCAAAGCCGTTCCGCCAGTGGTGGCACATCACGCTGCCCATGCTGCGCCCGGTCAACATGGTTCTTGTTCTGGTCATGTTCCTGTGGACCTTCAACGACTTCAACACACCGTTCGTCCTGTTCGGCGGTTCACAGCCGCCCGCGGGTGACTTGATCTCCTTCCATATCTACAACTCTTCATTCCTGACCTGGAACTTCGGTTCAGGCGCCGCAATGTCGGTCCTGCTCCTGCTCTTCCTGCTGGTCGCCAGTGGAATCTACCTGCTCTTGATGAACCGGAGGAAAGACAATGCATGAAACAACCGGCGCCAAGGTCTTTAGAATCGTCACCATTACGCTGCTGAGCATCTTCACCATCATCCCCATCTACGTCATGGTGATCTCAGGACTGAAGCCACTGAAGGACGTCCAGGGTTCCTTCTCCTGGTGGCCCAAAACACTGACAATTCAGCCGTACATTGACATGTGGAAGACAGTTCCGTTGGCGGACTACTTCCTTAACTCCGTCGTTGTTTCCACCGTTTCTACGCTGCTCTCGCTGATCATCGCGATCTTCGCCTCCTATGCCATCTCCCGGTACACCTTCCGCGGCCGCGCACTTTTCTCCGGCACGGTCTTGTCCACTCAGATGCTGCCCGGCGTGCTGTTCTTGCTGCCGTTGTTCTTGATCTTCGTGAACATCAACACCAACTTCGGCGTTCAGCTGGTAGGTACCCGCGTCGGTTTGATCATCACGTACCTGACGTTCTCGCTGCCGTTCTCCATCTGGATGCTCGCTGGCTACTTCGATGGCATCCCGCGTGAACTCGATGAAGCGGCCAAGGTAGATGGCTGCGGTCCCATGCGAGCACTGGTCAAGGTGATCCTACCCGCAGCCCGGCCGGGACTCGTCGCTGTGGCCATCTACAGCTTCATGACAAGTTGGGGCGAAGTCCTGTTTGCCTCGGTCATGACCACCGACGCCAACCGAACCCTCGCCGTCGGCCTTCAGCTCTACTCCACGCAGACCAACGTCTACTGGAACCAGATCATGGCCGCCTCGGTGGTGGTCAGCATCCCCATCGTGATCGGCTTCTTGCTGCTGCAGAAGAACTTTGTGGCGGGTTTGACGGCCGGAGCCGTGAAGTAATAGTTACAGACTAAGAAATACGACGGCGTGCTTTGCCGGCGGGGACTTACATCTCCAGCCAGCGAAGCACGCCGTCGTTTGTCAATGCCGTCGTTTATTAATGAGGGACCAAAATGGCTAGAAAACTACTCCCGGGGCAACGCGCCGAGCTGTACACCCTGGATGTGGGGACTCGCGTGGCAACGCTGCGTCTCTCCTCCAGCACACTTCTTTTTGAGGCACCCAATTGGAGTCCCGACGGGCAGTGGCTTGTTGTCAATGGAGACGGAAAGCTGTTTAAACTGGGCGCAGAATCGGGTGAACTCGAGGAGATCGATCTGGGCGGCATCGCCGAGATCAACAATGATCATGTCCTGAGCCCTGACGGTGCCACGGCGTATGTGTCCAGCGAGGATGGCCATATTTATGCGATCGACCTTGCGGCCGGGGACTCCGGCAGGCCTCCCCGGCGCGTAACCAATGACAACGGCGCGGGTTTCAGGCACTACCTCCATGGCGTATCACCCGATGGTTCAATGCTCGCCTATATTGGGCTGACTGCCGAAGACGGCCGGGTACTCACAAACGTTTATGTGGTGCCGGCAGCAGGCGGGGCAGACCTCCAGCTGACGGACGATCACTTCGCCGACGACGGCGCAGAGTTTTCGACGGATGGGTCTTGGATCTACTTCAATTCTGAACGCGGTTCCGCTATCCCGGGGCACGCCCAGCTCTTCCGGATTCCGGTTGAGGGAGGCGAAGCCGAACAATTGACGTCTGATGAACGCGTCAACTGGTTCCCGCACCCCTCACCCGGCGGGAGCAGCATCGCTTATGTGAGTTTCCCGCCGGGGACTTTGGGGCACCCGGAGAATCGGGACGTCGTCGTACGGCTTGTGGAGCGCGACGGCTCCATCAAGGACCTTGCCCACGTTTTCGGTGGGCAAGGCACCATGAATGTTCCCAGCTGGGACCCGACGGGCAACAAAATAGCCTTTGTTGCCTACCCGATCGAGGGCAGCGTTCGCTAGATAGCGCAGCCGTCCGGGCCGCAGGCTTCGGCGTCTGCTCCGCCGGCGCCGACCATGGTCAGTGGGTTGGCTTCCTGCCAGGCTTGCTCGAGCGCCTGGGAGAAAAGCTCGGCAGGCTGTGCGCCGGAGAGACCGAACTTGCGGTCAATCACGAAGAACGGAACGCCAGTCACGCCAAGCGCGCGGGCCTCGGCAAAGTCGTGGCGGACGTCGTCGGCGTACTTGTCGGTGTCCAGCGCGTCATTAATGTCGACGGCGGACAGCCCGGCCTCGGTGCCAATCTTTACCAGGGCCTCGCGGGCGCCAATGTCCACCCCGTGCTCAAAGTGAGCCGAGAGCAGGGCTTCCTTGACGGCGTCGCCCTTGTCATTCGCCTTGGCTAGGTGCAGCAGTTGGTGGGCGTTGAAGCTATTGGCCACCACGATGTCGTCGAACTTGTAGTTCAGGCCCTCACCAGCGGCCTGCTCGGTGACGTGGGCGAACATGCCGGCAACCTGGGACGGGTCCATGCCCTTGCGCTCGCTCAGGTAGCTGAGCTCGGTGCCGTCGTAGTGCTCGGGGAGGCTGGGATCCAGCTGGTAGCTGCGCCACTGCACCTCCACGGAATCTTTGTGCGGGAATGCGTTCAGGGCGGTCTCAAAACGGCGCTTGCCAATGTAGCACCAGGGGCAGGCCACGTCGGACCAGATCTCAATCTTCATACTGGCGGAAACAGGGGAGTGGCCGCGATTATTCCGGCGCGTTCGTCACACGGTCTCGCCTTGACCTCGACAGGCTCGACCACCAGATCGGTGATCGAGCCTGTCGAGATCAGTAATTCAGGTTGCCTCACCGGGACCCGACCATCGGGCCTGCAGTGGCTAGCGTCCGGTTGAGGCAACCAAACTTATGCGGCCGCCAGCTCACGCTCCGGGGTTGCGTGGAGGTAGTTGGCGTAGGCGGAGGTGGTCAGGAAGGCCGGGAACTCCTCGCCCATGGAAACGTCCGTGAAGATCTCCAGGGCGTCGGCGAAACGGTCATCTTCGAAGCGGGGGAGCTTGGCGAATTCCTCCTCCAGCATCTCCTTGACCCAGTCGTAGGTGATGAGTTCGCCCGTATCGGTGATGGCCTGGCTGTGGATCCACTGCCAGATCTGCGAGCGGGAGATTTCCGCGGTGGCGGCGTCCTCCATGAGGTTGTTCAGGGCCACGGCACCATGGCCGCGCAGCCACGACTCGATGTACTGGATGCCAACCCAGATGTTGTCGCGGATGCCTTGTTCGGTGATGTTGCCTTGAGTGCCGGCGACGTCGAGCAAGGCGCGGTCGTCGAGTTCGACGTCCTCGCGGAGACGGCTGATCTGGTTGGGGTTCCAGCCCAGAATGTCATCGAAGACCTCCATGGCCACAGGAACCAGATCAGGGTGGGCTACCCACGAGCCGTCGAAACCGTCATTGGCCTCCCGCGTCTTATCGGCACGGACCTTGTTCATCGCGTTGGCGTTGGCCTCCGGATCGCGGCGGTTGGGGACAAAAGCTGCCATGCCGCCAATCGCCATGGCGCCACGGCGGTGGCAAGCCCGAACCAGCTGTTCGGTGTAGGCCCGCATGAACGGTGCCGTCATGGTGATCTGGTTGCGGTCGGGGAGCACAAAGCGGGGACCGCGGGTGCGGAAGTTCTTGATCACCGAGAACAAGTAATCCCAGCGACCGGCATTTAGCCCGGCTGCGTGATCGCGCAGTTCGTAGAGGATTTCCTCCATCTCGAAGGCGGCCGTGATGGTCTCGATCAAAACCGTGGCACGGATGGTCCCCTGTGGGATGCCGAGCAGGTCCTGTGCCTGGATGAAGATGTCGTTCCAGAGCCGGGCCTCCTGATGATTTTCAATCTTCGGCAGGTAAAAGTACGGTCCCTTGCCCTGAGCGATCAATCGGCGGGCATTGTGGAAGAAGTAGAGGCCGAAGTCCACGATGCCACCGGCCATGGGCTTGCCGTTGATGAGGAGGTGCTTTTCCGGCAGGTGCCAGCCGCGGGGACGAACCACGATGGTGGGCAGTTCCTCGGCGGGCGCCAGCTTGTACTCCTTGCCCTCAGGGCTGGTGAAATCGATCCGGCGTTCCAGTGCGTCGATTAGGTTCAGCTGGCCACGGATCACGTTCCCCCACGTGGGTGTGGAGGAATCTTCCATGTCGGCCAGCCACACCTTGGCGCCGGAGTTCAGTGCGTTGATGGTCATTTTCTTATCGACGGGGCCGGTGATTTCCACGCGGCGGTCCTCCAGTCCGGGAGCCGGAGGAGCAACGCGCCAGCGAGAGTCTTCACGGATGTGAGAGGTTTCGCGCAGATAGCGGGGATCGCTGCCGCTGAGGATCTGGCTGCGGCGGGTTTGGCGGGCTGCCAGCAAGTCTTGGCGTCGCGCCGTCGTCGTTCGGTTCAAGGCTGCGATGAAATCCAGGGCCTCGGGGGTCAGGATTTCATCTTGGCGGTGGATGGGCGGAGCGGTCAAGGTGATGCCGTTGAACGTGATTCCGTTCAAGCTGTTCGTTGAGTTCATGGGAGTTCTCCAAGTCTGGTGGCGGTGGGGGGGGGGGGGGGGGGGGGGGGGGGGGGGGGGGGGGGGGGGGGGTGGCGGGCACCGGCGCGGCGACGACGCGCAGCGGCCGT
>NZ_JAFCXC010000004.1:0-157754 GCF_049897845.1 Arthrobacter sp. TWP1-1 | reverse complement strand
GCTCTCGCCGTTGGGGGGGGGGGGGGGTGGGGGCGGGGCGTCGGGCGCCGGCCGCCCCCCCCCCCCCCCCCCCCCCCCCCACCACCGGGAAGGGCTTTAGTGGAACTGCTGGGCTTCGGTGGAGCCGGCCAGTGCGAGGGTGCCGCTGTTTGGGTTCAGCGCGCTCGCGACCAGATCGAAGTAGCCTGTGCCCACTTCGCGCTGGTGCTTGGTTGCGGTGTAGCCGCGTTCTTCGGAGGCAAATTCGCGCTCCTGCAGTTCGACGTAGGCGCTCATCCCGTCCCGGGCGTAACCGTGGGCGAGGTCAAACATCGAGTAGTTCAGGGCGTGGAAACCAGCCAGGGTGATGAACTGGAATTTGAAGCCCATAGCGCCAAGTTCACGTTGGAACTTGGCGATCGTGGCGTCGTCCAAATGCTTTTTCCAGTTGAACGACGGTGAACAGTTGTAGGCCAGCATCTGGTCCGGGAATTCGGCGTGGATGGCGTCGGCAAACTTCTTTGCGTGTTCCAGATCCGGGGTGCCAGTTTCCATCCAGATGAGATCGGCGTGAGGTGCGTAGGCGAGGCCGCGAGCAATGCAGGGCTCGATCCCGTTGCGCACGTTGTAGAAGCCTTCGGGAGTGCGTTCGCCGGTGATAAACGGCTTGTCGCGATCGTCGACGTCGGAGGTGATCAGGGTGGCTGCCTCGGCGTCCGTGCGGGCAATGATGACCGAAGGGACACCGGAGACGTCCGCCGCGAGGCGTGCTGCGTTGAGTGTGCGCACGTGCTGGGCCGTAGGGATCAAGACCTTGCCGCCCAGGTGGCCGCACTTCTTCTCGCTGGCGAGCTGGTCTTCCCAGTGCACACCGGCCGCGCCGGCGGCAATCATGGACTTCATGAGCTCGTAGGCGTTCAGTGGCCCACCGAAGCCGGCCTCGGCGTCGGCCACGATCGGCACCATCCAGTCCTCAACGCTCTGCTTGCCCTCGGAGAACTCGATCTGGTCCGCACGGAGCAGGGCGTTGTTGATGCGCCGAACAACTGTCGGGACCGAGTTGACGGGGTAGAGCGACTGGTCGGGGTAGGTATTGCCCGAGGTGTTGGCATCGGCGGCAACCTGCCAGCCGGAAAGATAGATGGCCTTCAGGCCGGCCTTGACCTGCTGCACTGCCTGGTTTCCGGTCAGCGCGCCCAGCGCGTTTGTGTAGTCTTCCTGGCCGGCGTTGCGGAGCTGGTCCCACAGCTTTTCGGCGCCGCGGCGGGCCAGCGTTTGTTCCTCGGTGACGCGGCCACGGAGCTTGACGACGTCGGATGCTGAGTAGGTGCGTTCGATCCCGTTCCAGCGGGGGTTGGCTGCCCACTCGAGTTCGAGGGCTGCGGCTGCCTGTGCGTTGCTCTGCTCCGGCGTCATTGCGGGTTCAAATGCTGCAGTCATGATGCTTGCTCCTTGTGCGATTCCGTGTTCTTCTTCGTGATTTCTACTATTCAGCGCTTTTCAAGGGGTTACTAGGGGTAAATGGTGGAAAGAATGGCAGTTCTTCGCGTATTCTCAAGAAATGACTAATGTGGGCTGGAACACAGGCGCCGCGCGGACGCCCAACGGCAAGGGATCCAGCGCAAACGCGGAACTGGACATTATTTCCCTGGGCAGGAGGGTGCGGCACCTGCGCAAGAACCTTGGCATGACCCTGGACGATCTTGGCGCTTTGGTGGGCGCGGCGCCGTCGCAACTTTCCTTGATTGAGAACGGCAAAAGGGAGCCAAAGCTGACGCTGCTGCAGCAGCTGGCCGGGGCACTCGGCGTCGGACTTGAACAGCTCCTGGGAGCCGAGCCGCCCAGCCGTCGGGCGGCGCTGGAAATCGAACTGGAGCGGGCGCAGCGCGGGCCGCTGTACCAGTCGCTCGGATTGCCCACCGTCCGCGTCAGCTCGCGGCTTTCCACAGAAGTGCTCGAGTCGCTGGTGGGTCTGCAGCACGAGCTGGAGCGGCGGTTGGATGAGCAGTCTGCAACGCCTGAGGAGGCGCGCCGGGCCAACACCGAGCTGCGCATGGAAATGCGTGAGCGCAACAACTATTACCCGGAGATTGAACGCCAGGCCCAGGAGCTGCTGGCCAAGGTGGGACATGACCGCGGGCCGCTCTCCCACCACGTGGCGGCCGACGTCGCCGAGCACCTCGGATTTGCCCTTCACTATGTGGGTGATTTGCCGCATTCAACCCGTTCGGTGACGGATTTGAAGAATCGCCGAATTTATCTCACGCAGGGCCAACGCTCGGATCACGACCCCCGTTCGGTGCTGTTGCAGGCGCTTGGACACTACGTCTTGGGCCATAAGACGCCGCTGAACTACGCAGACTTTTTGCGCCAGCGCGTGTACACGAACTACTTTGCCGCGTCGCTGCTGATGCCGGAACGGGCCACCGTGGACTTTCTCAAGGACGCCAAGGCTGCCAAGGAGCTGGCCATTGAGGACATTCGTGATGCGTTTTCAGTGTCCTATGAAACGGCCGCGCACAGGTTTACCAACCTGGCCACCGAGCATTTGGGGATTACGACGCACTTTCAGAAGGTGCATGAATCTGGCATTATTCACAAGGCCTACGAGAACGACGGCGTGAACTTCCCTGCCGATCACACGGGCGCCATCGAGGGGCAAGCTGTATGCCGGTTCTGGACCTCACGGGCGGTGTTTGATGTGCCGGACAAGTTCAGGGCGTTCAACCAGTACACGGACACCGGCGTCGGCACCTATTGGTGCACGGCGCGGACGGAACGTCATTCCTCGGGCGAGTACTCGCTGAGCATCGGAGTGCCCTACGCCCATGTGAAGTGGTTCAGGGGACGCGAAACCACGGAGCGCTCGCAGTCCAAGTGCCCAGATCCGGGCTGCTGCCGCCGCCCGCCGGCCGAGCTGTCCGCAGAATGGTCTGGCAATGCCTGGCCGTCAACCCGTGCCAACTCGCATTTGTTGGCCGCGATGCCGCAGGGCGCGTTCCCCGGCGTTGACGAGACCGAGGTTTATCGCTTCCTGGCGGCCCACGAGGGGCGCTAGGCCGGGCAGCCCGCCAGAGCGCGCCGTCGAGCCGTCACATAATGCCGCTATGAACGTTCAGAACGGCATTATGTGACGGCTCAACAGGCGATCTAGCTTGGGCAACGTTTTCCCGATCTTCGTCCGACGTTCATCTCACCATTGGCCTGCGGTCCGGCGGGGCAACATAGCGTGAAGTTGTCAGGAGCACCAAGGCTCCCAAGAGTGAGGAACTTTCATGACCACGAACCAATTCCCAGTCGTTTTGACCACCGAGGATGCTGCTTCCGATAACGAAGATGTTGTTGGAGGCAATGTTTCCGTCGTGAATGAGATGTACCTGGCCCTACTGAATGCAAACGAGATCGCGCCCAACGCGTTGCGCAGCTACTTCGTTGACTTTTACCTCGCTCAGGCGCTCGACGGCGGATTCGCCCAGTATGTCTTCATGACGCCCGACCGCGAAGAGCTGGACGCGTACATCCGCGAAGGCTTCGAAGCGATGGGCGCCAAGGCGCATCTGGAGCTTTTCAACCGTACCGCCGCGCTCTACGACCTCCTGTCTGAGCAGGACACGGAGGCTTACCTCGAGGACGAATCAGATTCAGAGTCCGAGCGTTCAGAGGGCGTCATTGCCATGGAGGAGCTGGACAACGAATTTGAGGAACTGTTTGAGTCCGAGGACGTCACCGGCCTGAACGCCCAGTGGCTGCGCGGACAGGAAGGGTTGCTCATCTTGGATGCCGAGGAGCTGGCCGCACACATCGCCACCCGCGTCGCAACGGTCACCGATCTTGAGGCGCGCAGGGCCGAAGCCGAGCTGGAGGACGCTCCCGAATTTGAGCAGGTCATCCGTGAGCTTTGTTCAGTTGCTGGCCACGAGCTCGAAAAGATCACCTTGGGCGATCCCAACTACGAGCACAACGGCGAAAAGGTCCTGGCCTGGCACTTCACGACCGACAAGGGCGAATACATCATGATCGACGACGATATCGAAGCCGTCATGATCGAGCCCAAGACGAAGGAGATCATCGCCACAGTTGAGTTCGAGCTGGACGACGAGCTCGCGGACGCATAGCCCAAGCTTCGCGCTCTGAGCTCCCTGAGCTCCCAAGGCCGGGGCACCCTATGTGGTGTTCCGGCCTTTCTGGCGCCATAGTAAAAAGAACGGATTGGCGCGGCCGTGCCGTAGGGTCAACTCCATGGAAGATCTCAAATGGACAGGCACGGCCCCTGCCAAAAAATCGTGGCAGGCGATGCCTTTCGCCCCCGGCATGTACAAAATATTCTTGACGGGCGCCCTGCCCAAGGATGCGAACTGGCCCGCAGAATTGACGCCGCTGAAGCGCGGTGACCTGCTGTACGTTGGCAAGGCGACGAACCTCCGCAGCCGTGCAAAGCACCACGCGGTACAAACATCCAAGTCCACTTTGCGCCGTTCCCTGGCAGCCATGTTGGGGCTGCAGGCGCAGTGGCACGGCAAATCAGCGCATCCGCGGTTGACTGACGTGGATGAAGAGGTCCTTAGCGCGTGGATGGTGGCCAACCTTGGCATGTCGTTTGCCGTGGTGCCCGAGCTTGAGCCCGTCTCCGGTCTCGAAGACGCCATGCGCGAGGAACTCTGCCCGCCCCTGAACCGCGATGGCCGCACGCCGGAACAGCTGCACGTCTCGGCAGTTACCGCGGCCGCCCAACGCAACGCCCTCCGCGACAAGGGCTAAGCAGCCGAACAGGTGGCCCCGGCGTCGTGCATTGTTAATGTGCGACGCCGGGGCCTTGCCTTTGGCGCGTTGGTGCACCTCTTGATTGGGGTGTCGAAGTGACACATGATGATCAAATACGGATCGGTTGTGCAACGGGGAGGACCGCGGGTGCAGTTCCATCAACACGGGTATGTTTCGGGGGATCCGCGCATCAGGCCGGCGGCGGGGATCGGGCTTGACCGCCCTAGCGAGCTGCCAGCGGAGATGGATGTATTGATCGTTGGCACCGGGCCGGCCGGCATGATCACGGCTGCCCAGCTGGCCGCGTTCCCCGACATCAACACCCGCATTGTGGAACGCCGCGGCGGGCGCTTGGAGATTGGCCAGGCCGACGGCATCCAGGCCCGCAGCGTGGAGACGTTTCAAGCCTTTGGCTTTGCCGAGCGGATCATTGCGGAGGCCTACCGGATCACGGCAACCGTGTTTTGGAAACCGGATCCCGCCGACCGTACCAACATTGTCCGGGCCGCCAGGGCTCCTGATGACACAACGGGCATCAGCGAATTCCCGCACCTGATCGTGAACCAAGCCCGTGTGCTGGATTACTTTGCAGAGGTCATGGCGTATTCGCCTTCTCGCATGAAACCAGATTACGGCTGGGAATTTCAAGGCCTGTCCATCGACGAATCCAGTGAGTATCCGGTGGCCGTGACGCTCGTCCGTACCGTGGGAGAGCATGCCGGTGAGGAGCGGGTTGTTCACGCCAAATACGTTGTGGGGGCGGACGGGGCACACAGTCCTGTCCGCGAATCGATCGGCGCCAAACACAGCAGCACCCACGCCAACCACGCGTGGGGCGTCATGGATGTCCTGGCCGTCACCGATTTTCCTGACATCCGTGCCAAGTGCGCCATCCAGTCCGGCGACGGCGGCAACATCCTCCTGATACCGCGTGAGGGAGGCTCCTTGTTCCGTATGTATGTGGACCTCGGCGAGGTCATTGAAGATGGCGCGCACGCGGTCCGCAACACCACGGTTGAGCAGGTCATCGCCAAGGCCAACAGGATCCTTCACCCCTACACGCTGGATGTGAAGAGCGTTGCGTGGAGCAGCGTCTACGAGGTGGGACACCGGCTCACTGACCGCTTTGACGACGTCCCGTTGGAGGAGCTCGGCACCCGGCTGCCCCGTGTTTTCATCACCGGCGACGCCTGCCACACTCACAGCGCCAAGGCCGGGCAGGGCATGAACGTCTCCATGCAGGACGGCTTCAACCTGGCCTGGAAGATCGCCCACGTCTTGGTGGGGCGGAGTCCTGCCAGCCTGCTCGCCACCTATTCGGCCGAGCGAAAAGTGATTGCCAAGAACCTCATTGACTTCGACCTTGAATGGTCAAGGCTGATGGCCATGCGGCCGGAGGAATTTGAAAACCCCACCGAACTTGAAGACTTCTACGTGCGAACCTTTGAATTTCCCGCCGGCTTCATGACGCAATACCAGTCGTCGATGCTGACCGCCGAGCCCGCGAACCAGGAACTGGCCACGGGATTCCCGATCGGCAAGCGTTTTAAATCTGCGCCGGTGGTGCGCGTGGCGGATGCCAACCCGGTGCAACTGGGCCATCATCACCGGGCTGACGGGCGCTGGCGCCTCTACGCCTTTGCGGATTCACATGCGGTGGGGGAGGCGTCCTTGCTGACCGACTGGGCACAGTGGCTCTCCACCTCGCCCGACTCGCCCCTCGTGAAGTACACCCCGGATGGCGCAGACATCGACAGCGTTTTTGACGTGAAGCTCATTACGCAGCAGGACTTTGAGGGCGTTGATCTGCGTCGCGTGCCGGCAACGTTCATGCCGCGCACAGGCCCGTTTGGGCTCATTGACTACGAACTGGTCTATGCCACCGATCCGGCGAATGACATTTTTGAAGCCCGGGGAATCAGCCGCGACGGCGCCGTGGTGGTGGTCCGCCCGGACCAGTACGTGGCGAATGTGCTGCCGCTTCAAGCGCCCACGGAGCTAGCGGAGTTCTTCGCGCCGATCATGCAAGCGAAGTCGTAGCCGACGTTGCTTAGGGGTTGTGTTGGTCCTTTGCGGACGTCCCCCGGGTACCCGTGATCTGAGGTGGGGTGCCGTGCTGGATCGACACCAAACAGCCCGACGTGGCCGCGGTCCGCAGAGGTTCTCCACCGGAAGGCCGGCTTATGCCATGCTGCGGTCGAACCACTGGCGCAGAAGTGCTTCCTCGCCACTGCCCGTGGTGCGCAGGCGCAATAATGGGATCTGGTGGACCTCGCAGATGGCGTCCTTTTGGACGTCCCGCCGCAGCTGAGCGGGATTGTTTTCGTGAAATGCGAACCCGTCGATCTCAATGGCGAAAGCCAGCCGGTTCGTGATGCGGTTGTATACGACGACGTCCAGCGTCGTGGCGCGGTGTCTAACGTAGTCGGCCTGTTCTTCCGTGAGTCGGGCCAGGTCAGGGAGCAGGTCGCGCAGCACGACTTGGTCCGTGACGGTGAAATCGGCGTACTGATCCTCGGCCAAAATGTCGTGGAGCACAGTCCATATGATGTTCTCAGAGGCATACTCGGACCTGTGCTGCAGCCTGGCTGCCAGCGGTTTCAGTCTGGGGGAGTAGTCCCTGTACAACAGGTCAAAGACAGAAATTATATTGCTGTCGAACACCTCCTGGCCGGGATTGTTGTATTGAATGTAGTGGACCAAGTCCCGCAGGTTGCGGCTCTGCGGCAGCATGTCATGGTTCGTGACGAGCACAAACTGCTTCTCGGCCCGGGACACGGCAACGTTGACCAAGTGGGGGTCGTCCACGAAGGCTAGGGTATTTCGATCCGAAACCCACCCATCCAGGACGGTGCTCATGATGACGATTTCCTTTTCACGGCCCTGGAATTTGTGGACCGTGCTTGCCTGGACTCCTGCCAGTTGTGCGGCAAACTTGTCTGCCTGGAGCCGGTATGGAGTGGCGATGCCAATCTTGTCGGGGTCGGTATCTGCAAAGAACTGACTGATGACCTCCTGGGTCACCACATCGATCTCCCTCTGGTTGCTCCGTCCGCCTTCCAGATGCCGCCGCATATGGTTGCCTGCCGTTGTCCGGACTATTCTCAAGGCTTGCACCCCGGGATTACCGGGCTTGTAGGCGACAAGCTGTCCGTTATAGAACTTCTTGTTGCAAAAGCCAATGATGGCCGGATCGCACCTGTAGTGCTCTCTGAGCATTGTCCGGGGGAGGCTGTCGCCATGCAATGCGATCAGAGACGACAGGATGTTGTGGCGCAGGTAGTCGTAGGGCGGCGCGGGGGCAGGGCCGGCGGCGGCACCGGCTGGAGTGTTTGGGATGTGCTGGAGCTGCTGGAGATCGCCGACAACAATCACGTTTCGGGCTTTTTTCAATGCCAGCCCCGCCGCAAGCAGGTCGACCTGGGACGCCTCGTCGATGATGAGGTAGTCCAACAGGTATCCCTCTGGCAGGCTGTTGCCCAGCGAGTGGCAGGTGCTGAGAATGACCGGGTAGTCCCGGACAAACTGCCCGAACTGTTTCTTGTACGTCGTCGGGCTGAAGTTTGTCCGGGGAATTTGGGCGTACCGCCGGTGAAGCAGACCCCGGAGAGCCTGGGCAGAAAGCTGCTGCTGTTCCATTGCCAGAGCCTTCATGTCGGCTGCTTTCAGCGAATGCTCCGCCGCCTCGATGTCGTGCTGCAGTTCAGAGATCTTGTTCTGGTAATACGCACGCTGCAGCTGCAGGACGGTGTCTGTACTTGCCGGGTCGATGCGCTTCGTGGAGCCGAACTGGAAGTATCTACGGATGCTTTGCAGAAGGCGGCGGACCGGATTCCTTTCGGCCTTGGCGAGGGCCGTCTCCGCAAGGAAGTCTAAGATGCGCCCGGATGTTTGTTTCAGGAGCGGATGCCCCTCGAGATGGGCTGGGCTGTGGCGCTCGAAGTGCTCGCTGAAGTGGCGGAATTCAAGGATGTACGCATCACGCTGCTGCCGCAGTTGCGCCAGCTGCAGCTCAGTTTCATGTAATGCCTGCAGGCGTCTGTCGACGTCGGCGATTTGTTCCGCCGGCGGCAAGGGTTCAGCACTGGCTCCGGCCAGGCGGTCGACGGCGGCATTTCTCTCCGCTTGGCTGGCAAAGAATTCGGCCCTTTTCTCTGTGCGGCCCAGGCCGGCAACGACGTGGCCAAATCCTTCCTTGTCGAGCTTTTCCCTGACATTGTCCACGGCCGAGTTGTTGAACGAAACGATGCCGACGGTTGCCCCCGGCGTGGCAATGATGTTCGCCACCAGGTTTAAGATTGTTTGGGTTTTGCCGGTGCCTGGCGGGCCGTCGATGACCGACACAGGGTGGCTGAGGCATGTGCCGACCGCCTCTCGTTGGCTCAGGTTTGCGGAGAACGGGAACAGGAGCGTTCCAGTGCCCTCTTCTCGCTCCACAGGGGTCCCATTGAGGTATCGACCCAGTGCGCTCTTAGTATCGACAAAGCCCAAACGTTCATAGGAAAATCGGAGCGGGTCTTTCGGATCCAGGCCGGAAACAATCCTGTGCCAGTGGTTGAGTATGTCCGCTGCGCGTGGTGCGGCGGCTGCGTCCTGATGGAATTCAACGTCTTTGTCGGTATGGCTCGCATAGCCTTCTCCGCCAGGGCTGGAGTAGACGATGTGCCACCAAGAGGCGTCGGGCCCGTCGAATCGCCAGGCCTCGGTGGCATTGCTCCACAGGGCTCCGCGGACGGCCAGGCGCATGCCGTTGTGGAGGGGGCCGCCTGCCGGGTTGCCCACCACTGCCACGTTTTCGGAACGATACCTGTATTCCTTGCCCCCATTGGCGGATCCAAATGTCAGGTACGTATAGCCCCGGTCTGCGCGGACGTGGAGCACGTCAGCGGACTTGTCGGCGAAGGCGCCGCCGTCACTGGGGCGGACAAACACCGCCTCGTGGCGAGGGTCGATCACGGCGGCTCCTTGGGGGTCAGATGCTGCACCTGGCTTGAAGTCTACGCATACCGGCCAGCAACGCACCTCAGGCTACGGGCCAGCGATGATGAATTCGTCCACGGGCGTTGTCCCGTCTGATTCATAGACCGGAACGCTGACGGGCTTTCCCTGCGGCCGAGGAGCGCGCGGTGCGCACGGCCAGCGACTGGTCAACTGGCGTCCCGCGTCGCCAGCCACAATCGACGGCGGACGTCAGCGCCCGGCCGGTGTGCCGCCGTCGTCCGCGTCCGCGTCAGGCAAAGCGGGGATGAACGCGGCGGCCAAGCCCTCGCTGCCCCGGGCCAGCAGCGTGACGTCGGCACCAACCAAGATCAGGTCCGCGCCGGCGTCGAGGTAGTGCCGGGCCGTGGCCGCACCAAAGGCGTTGACGCCCACGGGCTTGCCCGCCGCTTTTGCCGCCTTGATGCAATGCTCGACGGCGGCCAGCACCTCCGGATGTTCCTGCTGTCCCAGGAGGCCAAGGGACGCGGCTAGGTCCGCCGGGCCAAGGAAGATGCCGTCGATCCCGTCCACCGCGAGGATGCCTTCGACGTTGTCCACGGCCTGGGCCGATTCGATCTGCACCATGACCGTGATGGTGTCCGCGGCCCGGGCCAGATAATCCGGAATCCTGTTCCAGCGCGAGGATCGGGCCAAGGACGAGCCAACACCGCGCATGCCCCGGGGTGGATAGTGGGCGGCGGCCACCGCAGCCTCGGCGTCGGCAATGGTGTGGACCATGGGGATCAGCAGCGACTGCACGCCCACATCCAGATATTGCTTGATGATGACTGGATCGTTGATCGGCGGACGGACCATGGGCGTGACGGGGTAGCCGCGCACAGCCTGCAGCTGGGACAGGATCCCCTCGAGCCCGTTGGGGCTGTGCTCAGCATCGATCAGCAGCACGTCCAAGCCGGCCCCGGCGCAGATCTCGGCCACGAGCGGGCTGCCCGAACACACCCACATTCCAGCCAGCGGGCGGGTGGCGGCGGCGAGCGCGTCCTTCAGCGAGGGGTCCGGAGTTACTTGAACTGGCATGTGATGGTCCCCAACTTTCCATAGTCGGCAAAAATGGTGTCGCCGGCGCTGACCCAGAGCGGCCGGGTGAAGGAGCCCGCCAGGATGAGTTCCCCTGCCTTGAGGACGTCCCCGTGCGCTGCAATCTTGTTCGCAAGCCAGGCCACGCCCGACGCCGGATGGTTCAGCACGCCCGCGGCCACCCCTGTCTCCTCAACGGTTTGGTTCCGGTAGAGGATGGCGGCGACCCAGCGAAGGTCGACGGCGTCCGGCTTCACCGGGGTGCCGCCCACCACCATGGCGCCCAACGCAGCGTTGTCGCTGATGGTGTCCACGATGGTGCGGCCTTCCATCTCGATCCGGGAATCGAGGATTTCAAGGGCCGGGGTGACGTATTCGGTGGCGCGTAGGACGTCGATGAGTGTGGCGTCCGGGCCGCTGACGTCCTCTTTAAGGAGGAACGCCAGCTCCACCTCGACGCGAGGGTGCGAGTACTGCTTGCACTCCACCGTGGCGCCATTTTCTAGGATCACGTCCTTGAAGATGATGCCGTAGTCAGGTTCCGTGATGCCGGTGGCCTGCTGCATGGCCTTGGAAGTCAGCCCGATCTTGTGCCCGCCGAGCACCCGTCCGGCAGCCTCGCCCCGTTCACGCCACAGCTTTTGCACCTTGTAGGAGTCCTCCACCGTCATTTCCGGATACCGCTTGGTCAGCAGCGGGACAGGGACTCTTATGCGGGCGGCCGCCACCAGCTCGTCGGCAATGCGGGCGATGGTTTCGTCGTCAAGCATGGTCTGTCTCCTCTGGTTCGGTTGCTGAGAGCCGGCGCGCCGACCGCCGGGAGCCGGGTGGGGCATTTGGCCCGCGGGAGTGGCATCGGGCACCCGCGAAGCGGGCGGCGGGTAAATGCCCCACCGGCGAAGGCGGTCAGCCCGTCGGCGGCGTCAAACGATTCATAGCTGTCCGCCTAATTTGAAGCCGTGTGCCTCGGGATCGCCGCGGGTGTATGAGAAGCCGTCAGCGCCCACGGTGACTGCCATCTCCGAGGACTGGGTGCGCGGGATGACGGGCTGGGGGTTGCCGTCCAGATCGAGGACAAGGGAGGCCTCGGTGTACCAGGAGGGGACAACGGGGTTGCCCCACCAGTCGCGGCGTTGGTTGTCGTGCACGTCCCAGCTGATGACAGGGTTGTCGGGGTCGCCGGTGTAGTAGTCCTGGGTATAGATCTCCACGCGGTGTCCATCCGGGTCGAGGATGTACAAGTAGAAAGCGTTGGAGACGCCGTGGCGTCCTGGGCCGCGTTCGATCCGGTCCGAGATGCGCAGGGCGCCCATTTTGTCGCAGATGGCGATGATGTTGTGTTTCTCGTGGGTGGCAAATGCCATGTGGTGCATGCGGGGGCCGTCGCCACCGGTTAGAGCTGTGTCGTGAACTGTCTGTTTGCGATGCATCCAGACCGCGTACGTGGTTCCGGCCGCGTCCCTGATGTCTTCGGAGACGCGGAAGCCCAAGTCCTCCAGATATTTTTGTCCTCGCGGGACGTCCGGGGTGACCTGGTTAAAGTGGTCAAGGCGGACCAACTCACCTGCTGTGTAAAGGTCGTACCGCTGGGTCAGCCGTTCCACGTGGGTGCTCTCGAAAAAGAACTCGTAGGGAAAGCCCAGCGGGTCCTCCACCCGAACGGCGTCGCCAATTCCCTTAACGAAGCCCTCCTTTCGGCGCTCGGTGCGGCAGCCCAACTCCCTGTAGTAACTTTCGGCCGCATCCACATCCGCCGGAGTCCTGACCCGGAACGCAGCAACGGCAGCGGCGGCCACAGGCCCCTTGCGCAGCACCAAATTGTGGTGGATGAACTCCTCAAGGGTGCGCAGGTAGATGGTGTCGGCGTCCTCGAAGGTCACGTGCAGGCCCAGAACGTCCACATAAAACGCGCGGGAGGCGGCCAGGTCCGTGACCACCAGTTCCATATAGGCGCAGCGCACAATATCGGGCGGCGGGACGTGCGGGGTGGCGATGGGACCGCTCATGGGGTTGCTCCAAACTGGGTTGCTCCGAACCTTGGCGTGTGGACGGTTCCTAGCGTGATGTGGACAGCCTGCTGTTCCGTGTAAAAGTCGATTGAGCGGAAGCCGCCCTCGTGGCCCAGTCCGGAGGCCTTGACTCCGCCGAACGGAGTGCGCAGGTCCCGGACGTTATGGCTGTTAAGCCAGACCATGCCAACGTCAAGATTCTGGGCGAAGGTGTGGGCGCGGGTCAGGTTTTGCGTCCACACATAGGCGGCCAGACCGTACTTGACGCCATTCGCCAAAGCCAGCGCCCCGGCGTCGTTCTCAAAGGGCGTGATGGCCACAACCGGGCCGAAGATTTCCTCCTGGAAGATCCGCGCCTCCGGGGCAACGTCCGCAAAGACGGTGGGGGCAACATAGTTTCCGTTCTCCATGCCCGGTGGACGGCCGCCGCCGGCGAGTAGACGGCCCTCGGACTTGCCGAGCTCAACGTAGGACATGACCTTGGCATAGTGCTCCGGGTGCACCAGCGCCCCCACCTCGGTTGCGGGGTCATGGGGGTCGCCCACCACGATGTTCTTGGCCCGGGCGGCGAATTTTTCACAGAAGTCAACGTAAATGGACCGTTCCACCAGAATGCGGGAACCAGCCGTACAGCGCTCGCCGTTAAGGGAGAAAACCCCGAACAGGGCTGAGTCAATCGCGGCGTCCAGATCGGCGTCGGCGAAGACCACGCACGGGCTCTTGCCACCTAGTTCCATGGACAGGCCCTTGAGGCCGGTGGCCGCGTTGCGGAAGATGGTCTGGCCCGTGGTGGTCTCGCCGGTGAAGGAGATCAAGGGGACGCCCGGGTGTTTGACTAGGGCGTCGCCGGCCTCCTCGCCCAAGCCGTTGACCAGGTTAAACACGCCTTGCGGGAGGCCTGCCTCGGCAAAGATTCCTGCCCACAACGAGGCGGAGAGCGGGGTAAATTCGGCCGGTTTCAGGACCACGGTGCAACCGGAGGCCAGTGCGGGGGCCAACTTCCAGGACTCCAACATGAACGGTGTGTTCCACGGCGTGATGAGGCCGGCGACGCCGATCGGCTTTCGGTTGACGTAATTGATCTGGGCGCCGGGGACCTTCATGGCGTCATCGAACTGTGCGACGATCAGGTCCGCGAAGAAGCGGAAGTTCTCCGCGGCCCGCTGCGCTTGGCCATGGGCTTGGGTGATGGGCAGGCCCGTGTCGAACGTTTCCAGTTCGGCCAGCCGGGTCTCCTGAGTCTCGATGGAATCGGCGATCTGGTTCAGGATCCGGGCCCGCTCGCGGGATTTCAGCTGCGGCCACGGACCCTCGGTGAAGGCTCTGGTTGCTGCGGCGACGGCCAGGTCAATATCGGCCTGTTGCCCGGCGGCGGCCGTGGCGTAGTCGGTGTTCGACACCGGGTCCAGCACGCTGAAGGTTTCCCCGCCTACCGAGTCCGTGAAGGCGCCGTCGATGTAGTGCTGAATGTGGGTGGGCAGATCCTTCGGGATGAAATGGCCGGTCATGGCGTGGTCCCTTTCCTCAGATTGGCGTCCAGTAGATAGGCGTCCAGCGTGGCGGTGCGGTGCGTCCGGGCTGCGCGTTCTATGGTCTCGGCCGAGGCACCGCGCTCAATCAGCGCCAGCAGCGCCTCATGTTCTGCCACGGATTCGCTGGCCCGGTCGGGGATATGGCTGAAGGTGGAACTGCGCAGCGCCTGGAGCCGGTTCCACCCGCGGTGGACCAGATCGAGGATGTGGGGATTGGGACATTTTTCAAACAGGATGCCGTGAAATTCCCGGTTCAGGGCTGTGACTCGGAGGGGGTCAAAATGCGTCAACCCTTCGCGCATGGCGGCGTTGACCTCCTGCGCCCGGGCAATGTCCGCTGGTGTGAGCAGGGGTGCGGCCAGCGCGGTGGCGACACCCTCAACAATGCTCAAGGTCTGCATGGTGTACAGGTACTCGACCGGGTCTATCCCGGCCACGGTTGCGCCAACATTTCGCTCGAACGTCACCAGCCCTTCTGCTTCCAAGCGGCGAATAGCCTCGCGCACCGGAACTACGCTGCAGCGCAGATCCACGGCCAGCGAGGCCAACACCAGCCGGTGCCCGGGAGTGAACCGGCCGTCCAGGATCTTCTCCTTGACGGCGGAGTAGGCCTGCTCCGACTTGCTGGTCGTGGCCATGTCAGCTTCGCGGGTGGTCACGGCAGTGCCGCCGGGTTTGGGTGGCTCTTGGCCCACTCGCTGAACCGCGCCCGCCAGTGCGCATCCAAGGGGAACAGGCCTTCCACGCTGTGACCTTGGGTGACCATTTCCGCGATGAACACTTCCTCGTGTTCCTGGGCGATGGCCGCGTCTGCCACATCTTCCGCGAACGACGGCGGGATCACCACCAGTCCGTCGGCGTCACCGACAATGATGTCACCGGGCTGGACGGTGGCCCCGCCGCAGGAAATGGTGATGTCCGTGTCCCATGGAATGTGCCGGCGGCCAAGGACGGCGGGGTGGGCGCCGGTGTAGAAGGTGGGCATTTCCAATGCTGCGACGGCGGCAATGTCGCGGACGCCGCCGTCGGTCACGATGGCAGCCGCGCCGTTGACCTGGGCGCGCAGGGCCAGGACATCGCCGATGGTCCCCGCCCCCGGATCGCCCCGGGCCTCCATGACTAGGACGTCGCCGTCGTTCAGTGTGTTGATGATGCGTTTCTGGGCGTTGTATCCGCCGCCATGGGATATGAACAGGTCTTCGCGGTTGGGGACGAAGCGCAAGGTGCGGGCAATCCCGGCGATGCGGATCTCCGGCCGGGTGGACTGCAACCCGTCAATGCTGACGTTGTTCAGGCCGCGTTGGCGCAGTTGGGCGCTCAAGGTGGCCGTGCCGACGCTTGTCAGCTTGCGCCTGAGCTCCGTATTGAGGCCCTTCGGTGCCAGGCCGGCGGCCTCGACGGAGCCCCACGCTGCCTCGCGGTCGGCGTCGGTGGTTCGGGGTGCGTTGCCGTAGCTGGCGAAGGGGACCTTGCCCTGCGTCACGGTGGTGCGCAACCGGCCGCTGCTCATTCTTGCCGAGACGCAGTCGACCTCAATTTCCAGCACGTCGCCGGGGCCGGCAACCGAGGACCCTGCCGGGGTGCCGGTGAGGATGATGTCACCGGGGTGCAGCGTCATGAGCTGGGATAGATCAGCGACGATCTGGCTGAAAGGGAAGATCAAGCCGGCACTATTGTCCGACTGTACGAGCCTCCCGTTGACCCATGTTCGAAGGCGCAGCCGGCTCGGATCGACGGTGCGCGCGGGGATGAGTCCCGGGCCGATCGGGGTGAATCCGTCGCCTGACTTGGACCGGACATTGGAGCCCTTGTCCGCGTACTTGAGATCGTAAACGCCAAGATCGTTGCTCGCCGTGACATGTTCAACGTGCGCCCACGCATTGGCGGGTGCAACGCGGTGGGCCGCGGTTCCGATGATCAGGGCAATCTCACCTTCGTAGGCGAGCAGCTCACATCCGTCTGGGCGTTCAACGTCCGAACCGCTCAGACTAAGCGATGACGAAGCCTTCAGGAAGTAGGACGGCAAAGCGGGGACGTTTCCGCGCTGCTCAGCCCGCGACCGGTACGCCACGTGCACGGCGATGACCTTGCCGGCTCGTTTGAGCGTGCCTGCAGAGACCTGTTCCATGAAACACCTCGCCGTTGAAGGTTGCCTGGACGTTTCCGCCGGACCACTCTGCACCGGCGAGATCGTATACGATCAAGCTTCCGTCGTATTGGGAGCCACGTCAAGCATTCATCGTGGGAGGTGGCCTGTCAGAGCAGTATCTACGCGCCCGGGCCCGCTGCATTGATCGGTAGGTCATCGCTGAGCATGTCGAAGACGTCTGCGCGGAAGGCCGGCGGGACCTCTATGAATTCGCCGACCGTGACGAGCCCTTCGTCGGCCCAATGGGCAATGTTCTGCGCGATCGCCAGAAGATCTGGGTGCACAGATTCGGGGTCAGCCAGGGCCTGGATCATCGTCGCGGATTCGGGCGGGGCAACGGAAGAGCACTGGGTCAACCAATCCGACATTTCCAATTGCCAGTACTCGTAGTCGCCTTCTCCAGAGCCTGCCAAGGTGACCGTGAAAATGAAGAGGCCGATCAGCTCTCGCATGGTCTCGATGATGTCGTCCTCATCGGCCGAGGAATCAACCACCGGCTTCGTGACGTAGACGTGTGACTCGTTGATGGTGATCAGGCCAGCCACATCCAACATTTCCCAGTACAGGGAAAGCCGCGCCGCGTCGTGATCCTCAGGAGTGGTGAAATCAGCGGCATTGCCCAGCGTCCCTAAACCGCTATGGGTCAGTGTTGCCGCGCCTTCATCAAAGTCTCGAAGCGTGCGGTGCTCGGTGAGTTCCTTGCCGTCCCCAATCCAGTCCAGCAGAGCCATCGTGTTTTTCCACAACGGGGTGTCTAGGACCGTTGCCAGGATTTCCTTCTGTGTCAGTTCCGGGATGTAGACGTCGGCGAAATCGTAATCCTCCAGGGCTAGGAAGTCCTCTTCTACGTCCGCCCGGCCAGCCATTGTGCCCGTCCGCTTGAGCTCAGCCGTGACCGCATCGAGGTCCTCAGCGGAACCTGTCCAGAGCTTTGCATGAGCCAGGTAGTCCACATAATCCCGGACGCCGGCGCGCAGAGTCAGTACGCCCAGTGGATTGGCGTGGGCCGTGACCTCCATGACCTCTTGTACTGCTGCGGGAACCAGTGCCGTGGGATCGGTCTGCGGCTCAAGCATGCGGTACATGTCAAAGAAATCGTCAAGTATCAGCAGGCTGGTATCGATGGATTTGTCGGGCCTGCTCTGCGATTCCAACCACGCCACAAAACCCGGCGACAACGATTCCATGGCCCGTTCCAGCCGCACATCGGCAGAAGACGCCGTTGCTTTTCCGCGGGCGGCTGCATCGGCTGCTGCTTTCGCCGGATTACCGAAGCGGGACTTCTTGTTCTTCTGGGCCACAGGGTTCCTTGCGGTCGGCGGTACTGTTCCCCACAACGTTAGCGCCTCAGGCGAGCGAGCGTTCGCGAAAAGTGCCCCGGAAGAGAGCGAGCGTTGGGACAATAAGCGCCATAGGTGATGGAGGGTTGGGGGAAACAGCCCATTTAGTGAAGGAGGGTTTGGATTAAGCGGTGAATTCTGTCAGGACGATCTTGCCCGCGCCGTGTCCGGACATGCTTGCCTCGAATGCTTTGGCGGCCTCCTGCAGCGGGAACGTTTGAGCCACGTCAACGCTGAGAGTGCCGTCCTCAACTAGGAGGCTCAGACGTTCCAATTCCTCGGCACTGGGACGGACCCAGATGTATTGCCCGCCGTGGGACAAAACGGTCCAATCGGCGATGGAAGCGTGGCGACCGTCGGCCTTGAGCAACGCGAGGGTGTCGTCAACAACATCGCCGATGAAATCGGCAACGGCATCGACGCCATCGGGAGCCAAGGCGCGGACGCGTTCAACCAGACCGGGGCCGTATTCCACGGGTTCGGCACCAAGCTCGCGCAGGCGCTCATGATTTCGGACAGATCCTGTGGCGATGACGCGTACGCCAGCGTGGACGGCGAGCTGGATGCCTGTGCGGCCCACGCTGCCGGAACCGTTGTGGATCAATAGCGTCTGGCCGGCGGTGACTGCCAGGGCATCGAGAGTTCGCTGGGCTGTCAAACCCGTCAGAGGGAGTGCGGCCGCCTGCTCCCAGCTCAACGTTGCAGGCTTATGAGCCACGATGGCGGCCGGAAGAGCCACGAGTTCGGCAAAGGTTCCACCCTGGATAGTGTCGCGGCGGCCGTAGGAGTAAACCTCGTCACCGACCTTGAAATCCGGGGTATCAAAGCCCACGGCCTCCACCACTCCCGCCACGTCCCAGCCCGGGGTGACGGGGAAGTTCACGTCCATGAGCCCGTCCAGCGCGCCGGACATGATCTTCCAGTCCACGGGGTTGACGCCAGCAGCCTTGACCCGAATCAGCACAGCTCCGGGGGCAACCTTGGGTGTCGGCCGTTGTGTTAGTTCCAAGACCTCGGTGCCGCCGTATTGTGCGTACGTCATGGCCTTCATAGTTGAACTCATGGTGCTGGTTCCTTTCCTTGCCTGTATGGGCTTCCAAGTTGTTCAACGACGCGGGCGTGCCGATGATTCCTACACGTCTGCGTACCGTTATTAGCGAATGGTGCGCCACTTCTGGAGCTGCGCGCCATTCGTTCTTAACCACGCGCAGGCACATCAGTCGGTCAGGCCTGCCCAGCTCGCAACGCCCGGTCCTCCCACCGGTGTTGGGCTGCCGTATCCAGGACGGCTTCGACCCAGCGGCCCATCCCGGCGTAGGCCTCCACTCGGGTCTGGATAGGCGACAAGAACACGTCGTGGAAAGCGCCGGGAATCCTATGCAGAGTCACTCGATTGCCCAAATCAAGGGCACGCTTGGCCACGGCATCCACGTTCAGGACAACATCGGCGGCCAGCGCAGTGGAGGACCATTTGGGCTGCAGGTAGCTCTTGTCCGAAAGCATGACAAGCGCCGGAGCCTGCAGTCCCAATCCGCGGGCGAGCTGCGCCTGACCCTGGAACACCGCATTCAAGAACGACGGCGTCACCGGGAAGCCGCGGTCCGGGCGCCACAGCGATTCGTAATCCCACTCGCCGTCGTACTTCTTGGACACGGCCCGCGTGTAGAAGCCCGGATCAATGCCCGGCAGCGGCGTCATCGGCTTGAACCGGGTTCGCGCCTGGATGAGCGGAGCCATCATGGCCCGGCCCACCTCGCTGGCCTGAAACTCCAGCCACGGACTGTTAAGGACGACGGCGGCTGCCGCGCCCGGGTGCCGCGCGGCCCACAGGCTCAGGGTGAGCCCGCCGGTTGAATGGCCCAACAGCACCAGGGGCCGTTCGCGCGGCGGTTCCGGATGATCTTCCGGATGATCCCGGCCCGCCAGCGCATCAAAGGCGGCGCTGAGGCGGTGCCGGGCTTCCTCCAAAAATGCGATTTCGAAGGTCCATGGATCCGAGGCCTCCTCGGTGGTTGGAAGCGGCATGACCTCTTCGGGGACTCCGCTGCGGCCCATGGCGTCAAGCGCTGCGGCGATGTCGCCGTCGTACTCCGTGAGGGAGGAAACCTGGCCCGGAATCTGGCCAGGGCGCAGGCTTCGACCATGGTTGTGAAGATCCAGAGCGTAGAAATTCGCGCCGGCGCGGTGCCAAAACTCAGCCAGTTCGTGCTGGAAGAAGTAATCGGACCAGCCGTGGACGTACAGGATGTCGGCGCCGCTCAGGGACGACGGCGCCCATTGCTGCGCGGCGCCCACGTAGCGGACAAGCGTCGCCGGCGATCCGGCAGGAAGGTCGAGGGTGAGCTGTTCAAAGTCCGCGCCGAGGACGTCCGGCTGCCAAGAGGTCATGGCTTGATGCTATCGGCTACGAGCAGTATCCGAGTGTGAATTCGGCAATGACCACGGAATGCATGGACGAGGAGCATCAACAGGGCCGTGTGCTTGCAGAAAGATTCAAAAGCAATCGAAATTGCAAGCATCTTAAATATCAAAAACTTGAGACGGCCGTGCCTATGCTTGGAGTGTGCATGCGCGAGGTTTATTTTCCGACCGCCTGTGGCCAGAATTTGCAGTGACGCTGAGAGAAATAGGTGATGACATGGCCTTTTGGCAGGATGCATTTTATGACTGGGCACCCGCGTGGGCTGCCGTGCAGGACCAGGAATCGGAGGTTGCCGGAAACGTTGTCACGATTGGCGCCCAGCGCGTCATGATGTGGCCAGGCGATGCTGATTCTTCCGCTGCTTCCGAGGCGTCCGGCAGCCTGGTCCTGGTGACCGAAGACGTTGATGGCGCCACACACTTTGCCCAGTCGCTGGGACTACGGGCAACAAGGCACCAAGTGCTCCTGAACGCCGAGACGGACACGCTTGACCTGGTACCCGATCTGCCACCCGACGCCAATCTAGCCGAGGCCCCGCTGGAGAACTTCGACCTCGTCGAGGTGGCCCTGTTTGACCGGCCGGTGGCCCGCGGCCGCCTCAGCCTCGGCGACGAGCTGGCCGTGCTGGCTGAGCTGAGCGTCGACGACGGTCACGAAGAATTGGTCCACACGCTGGAACAAGCCATGGTGGCGGGCTTGGGCGAGGAAGCCTTTACTCACGGTGGCGACACGTTGTTCTTGGTCGCCAGTGAGGAGCAGGCGGCACGCTTTGACGCCGTCGAAGGCTGGAGCCGGGCGGCGGAAATCCTCACATTCGAGAAGTAGGGCTAGACCCTGACACGGTGTGAGGCCGTAAACCTGAAGGTGTCATGTTTTATATAGGAGATTTCGCCAGAGTCGGACGGGTGTCGGTGCGCATGTTGCATCACTATGACGCCATCGGGCTGCTGTGCCCTGACCACGTCGATTCCACCGGCTACAGGCTCTACGAAGCCACGGCGCTTGCGCGGCTCAACCGCATCGTGGCGCTGAAAAACCTTGGGTTCACCCTGAAAGCGGTGTCCCGGATTCTGGATGAGAGCCTCAGCGCGGAGGAATTGCGCGGCATGTTGCGGTTGCGCCGCGAGGAGCTGGAGGATCAGCTTGCCGCTGACACCGCCAGGCTGGCATCGGTAGAGGCGAGGCTCCGCGTCATTGAAAGTGAGGGCGTCATGCCTGAATATGAAGTCACCATCAAGTCCCTGCCTGCCGTCCGGCTCGCGGAGCTCTCGGCCGAGGCAGACAGCTTTGAACCGGCGTCCATCAGTCCGGTCATCCAGCCGCTGTACAAGCAGTTGTACACGGCGCTGGAGGCCGCCGGAATTTCACCTGTGGGTCCCGGGGTTGCCTACTACGAAGCGCTCGACGGCGGTCGCGTCCGCGTGCACGCCGGCTGCCCCATCCCCGATTCCGTTCGGGACGGGGAGTTCGACGTCGTTACGCTGCCTGCTGTGAAGCAGGCTGCAACACTCATCCACCGCGGGACCATGGACAATGTCATGCCGTCCGTGCAGGCTCTGGCCCGCTGGATCGACGCCAACGCGTTCACCTCCCAGGGGCTGAACCGCGAGCTGTACCTTGACTACGGCATGAGCGAGGACCCGGAGCAGTGGGTCACCGAACTGCAGGAGCCTGTGGCCTCCAACCGGTAAAGCCCTGACCGCGCAGAGTTCGACGGCGGCACCTGGCCGGGTGCCGCCGTCGAGCCTTGCTGTGGTACTTACAAGATGCGTCCCGGCTGCGGCCATGGCAGAATGGGGGATGGTCCGGGTGCAGACGGGCCCAGTGATAATACAGCCGACCGAGCAAGCCTCCCAGGGGCTCCGGTATGAGCGAACCACTCAGCTAGAGAAATTTGAGACCCATCATGTCCCCGCTGCAAAGCAAAGCTTCGGCAACCCCACTTAAAAACAATGTCGCTCCAACGTTTGCCGCTGTTGGCAGCCCCTACTTTGGGATCCTGCTGGCGGCCATGGCCGTGATCGTCATTCTCTCGAATATCGGCGCATCCAAGGGCGTGCTCTTTGGCCCGATCGTGACCGATGGAGGGTTCTTCCTCTTCCCGTTCGCGTACATTCTGGGCGATGTCATCAGCGAGATTTACGGATTCAAGGTGGCGCGTAAAGCCATTTTGACCACCTTTGTCCTTTCGGTTTTCGCGTCCCTTTGCTACTGGGTGATCATCGTGTTGCCCGGTTTTACCGATGACTACGGCATGGCAAAACAAGGAGCCATGGAATTGGCGCTTGGCCCGGTACCGCAGATTGTGCTGGCCAGCCTCCTCGGATTCCTCGCCGGGCAGACCATTAACTCCTGGATCATGGTCCGGCTCAAGGCCCGCCAGGGCGAGCGGAAGCTGTGGGCTCGACTCATGGGTTCCAGCGGAGTTGGCGAGTTCGTTGACACCCTGATCTTCTGCTCCATCGCCGCCCCGGTCATCGGGATTGTTGGCTTCGGGATGTTCATCAACTACGTGGTCGTGGGCTTTGTGTACAAGACCGCCGTGGAATTCTTGTTTATCCCCGTCACCACCGTGGTGATCCGGTGGTTCAAGCGCAACGAACCTTCTTATACGGCTACCGCAGCGTTGTAGTTTCGGAGCGACAAACGGACCCCTGTTGAGTTAGACGCTGCAAAGCGTCTAACTCAACAGGGGTCCGTCTTTTTTGGGTCTATTTCGGCGCCGGCGGCCCGCCACTACCGCTTCGGGTAGTACCGGCGCAGGGTCTCGGCCTTGAACTCGAAGAACGTGCCATCCTCGATGGCGAGCCGGGCGTCGTCGACCATCTTGACCACAAAACGCTCGTTGTGGATCGAGACCAGGGTGGAGGAGACCATTTCCTTCGCCTTGAACAGGTGGTGGATGTACGCGCGCGTGTAGTTTTCGCAGGTGTAGCAATCACACTCATCGGATAGTGGTGTGAAATCGCGCTTGTACTTGGCGCCGGAGAGGTTGAATCGGCCGTCCGGGGTGTAAAACGCGGAGGTGCGTGCAACGCGGGTGGGTGAGACACAGTCAAAGGTGTCTGCCCCATTTTCGATGGCCGTGAAAATGTCATCGGGTTCGGAGATGCCCAGCAGGTGACGGGGCTTGTTCTCCGGCAATTCCTCGGTGCACCAGCGCACGATGGTGCCCAGGTTTTCCTTCTCCAAGGCGCCACCGATGCCGTAGCCATCGAAGTTCATCTCGCCGAGATCGTGGGAGGCCTTGCGGCGCAGGTCCTCGTATTGGGCGCCCTGAATGACGCCGAACAGTGCCTGGTAGGGCTTGCCGACGCGGTCTTCGGTGAGCTGGAAATGCTCCGCGATACAACGCAGCGCCCACAGGCGGGTGCGCTCGAGTGACATCTCCTGGTAGCCGCGGGAGTTCAGCAGCGTGGTCAGCTCGTCGAAGGCGAACATGATGTCGGCCCCGATCTGGTGCTGGACCTGCATGGAGATTTCTGGGCTGAAGCGGTGCATATCCCCGTTGATGTGGGATTTAAACCAGACACCGTCGTCGTCAATGTGGGCCAGGCGTTCCTTGCCCACGGCTACGGAATCGTCGGCTCCGGCGTGCGGGGAAGCGGCCGCGGCATCCATGTTGATGACCTTTTTGAAGCCCGAGCCAAGGCTCATGACCTGGAATCCGCCGCTGTCGGTGAACGTGGGACCCTGCCAGTTCATGAACTTGCCGAGCCCGCCGGCAGTGTCGAGGATGTCGGCGCCCGGCTGCAGGTACAGGTGGTAAGCATTGGAGAGCAGCGCCTGAGCGCCCAGGTCCTTCATGGATTCCGGCAGCACGGACTTCACGGTGGCTTTGGTGCCCACGGCGATGAACGCCGGGGTCTTGATGGTGCCGTGCGGGGTGGTAATGACACCGGTGCGGCCCTGGAATTTCCCGCCGTTGCGTTCAACAGCGGCATCGTCCGGCGCGCAGCTGTCATTCAGGCGCGTGGTCACCTCAAAGGAGAATTCACTTTGTAAGGCCGGGGCACCGGGGGCGGTGTGCGGCTCGGTAGTGTGCGCTGGCGCGATGAGATCCGTGACGGTTTCTGGGGTGGGCATTATTCTATTTTGCCAGTCTTTGTGTCCGGCCATGACACCGTGTGAGAAGAACGACGGCGTTGCTTGCCTCACGCTGCCAGGCGCCGGGCGCCGGTGCCGCCGCTGCGGCCCCGTCAGGTTCAGCCTTCGGGGAAGTGGACCTCCATGAATGAATCCCATTGGGAGCCGATGGCCTCGAAAGCGGCCGAGCCCAGGCCATAAGTGCTGACGATGATCTGGGCGCCCGCGTGTTCACGGACTCCGTCGAGCGGGGCTTGGCGGGCAAGAACCAAGAGGCCGTCGCCGTGCTCGGCATAGTCGGCCACTGTCAGGCCAAGCTGTGTGTCACTGCGGTACCAAACCTTGCCCGTGAGGGTGGCACCGGTATTCAACGTGAGTTCATAGGGCTCGCCTGGGTCAGGAAGCCAGCCGGTGTCAATGCCCAGCGCATCCCACAGGTTGGTGTGGGCCGAGCTGGTGCCGTCGGTATAGATGGTGCGGCGCGCGGTCCTTGGATGGTGGTCCAAGGCGAACTTGAGCTGCTGTAGGAACATGGACCAGCCCTCGGTGATGTCTGAATCGTATTTGGCCCATTCGCCCGTGGCCTCACCGCGGGTCAGGGTCAGCAGGGTGCCATCCGGGCGTGGTTCCAGCGTAAAAACGTCTCCCATTTCCAGGTCCAGGCGAAGGTGATCCGGGCTTTCAGTCACGTTGGAGTAGTAGATCTGGGCGATCTCATCGTCCAGGCCCTCCATCTCCCACCCATGCCATTGGGCCAGCTTGGCCGGTTCACGGAGCATGAGCCACAACTGTTCGGCATCTGCGTTGACAAGGACAGAGAGCTGGTTGGTCGCCATGGAACGTAATCTACGCTGGATAGTTCAAACGGGCTAGAGCCACGCCGCCAAAAGCACGCAACGAGGCGGTTAGCGCCCCAACCCCGCGTAGGAAATCGCTTGGCGGACCAATGCGCCGCGGCCGCCAACGAACTCTTCCTGTACACCGGGGCTCAGAACTTCCTCGGGTGTCATCCAGGTCAGTTCAAGGGCGTCCTGGCGGGGCTCGCATTCACCGGTCACCGGAATGACATAAACCATCGCGACGGCGTGCTGGCGCTCATCGGTGAAACCGGTCTGGGAAGGCGAGGGCAGGTATTCGGCCACGGTAAACGGGACAGGGCTCACGGGAAGCTGCGGGAACGCGAGCGGCCCAAGGTCCTTTTCAATGTGGCGGATCAGCGCGGCACGGATGGTCTCGCGGTACAGCACGCGTCCTGAGACCAGTGTGCGCACCATGGAGCCCTCGTCGTCGGCCTGCAGCAGCAGCCCCACTTCGTTGACATAGCCGAGGGAATCAAGGCGCACCGGCACCGCTTCAACGTAGACCATGGGGAGCCGGTTTCGGGCTTCGTAGAGGTCCTCGGCGGACAGCCAGCCGGGATAAGGATCAGGTGTGCGTACGCTCATGCCTTTAGTTCTACCTCATCCCCGCCCCCAGCGCCGCACCCGGCCCGGAAAATCCCTCAGGATTCCCGCCAAGGCGCCACCGTGAGGAGGCCTCCGCGAGTTTCCCGCCGTCGGGCGTTTCCTAGTCGCCCGTGGTGATTTCAAGCTCGACGCCGGACGCCGCACCGGCCGCCGTGGCAACGAAACCGCCGTTCTTGGCCCGGAACAGGGCCCCGCCGCCCGGGCGCTCGGCGACGAGACGCGCGCCGATGTCGGTCAGAACCTTGTTGGCGGCAGCGACGTCCGGGGAACGCCACGTGACGGTGACGGCCAGCCGTGGATGGTCCAACAGCGGGTCGGCGCCGGGGAGACGCAGATCGGTGGAGGGATCGGCTAGAAAGGTGAAACCGTCGGGTGCCGTGATGCGGGCGGTGATTCCGTGGGCGGATTTGATGAGGCTGGATTCCACGAGCTCAGCCTGCGTGCCGTCCTCCAAGGTGCGGCGGACAAAAATCTCACAGTCGCGCACCTCGAAGCCGAGCTCCGTGGTGCCATCCTCGGCGCTGCCTGCCTCCGCCGTGTGCACGCCCACCTTGCCGCTGTCGGAGTCATAGACGCGCCAACTGCCGTGGTTCTCCACGCAGCGCAACCCTTGAGTCTCGAGTTCCGCGGCGAATTCATCGATCCTTGACGTGTAGTGGACGGGGCGGACGCGCAGCATGGTTTCTCCTGGTGGTTCCGGGGGTGCTTCCAATATTAGTGTTGAGCCATGGCCGAACTTCCTGAACTCCTGTTGTCCAATGCCGCTGCCTGGCGCGAATGGCTGGTGGAGAACCACGCGTCCAGCCCCGGTGTGCGTCTGGTCCTGCACAAGAAGGGCGGAAATGTGACGGAGCTGGACTATGCCGGGGCGCTGGATGAGGCCCTGTGCTTTGGGTGGATCGACGGAGTGGCCGGCAAGCGCGACGACGGCAGTCATCTGCGCCGGTTCACGCCCCGGACACGGACTAGTAAATGGTCAAAGATCAACACCGGGCACTATGAGCGGCTGGTCGCGGCAGGGCTCATGCGCCCGGCAGGGACGGCAGTCGCGGACGCCGCCAAGGCGGACGGGCGCTGGGAGATTGCCTACTCCGGGCAAGCGGATGCCCAAGTCCCGGATGATCTTGCCGCGGCGATTTCGGCTAGCCCGCGGGCGCAGGCCATGTTTGACGTGCTTACCTCGGTCAACCGCTATGCCCTGATTTACCGCACCAACTCGGTCAAGACCGCAGCCGTACGGGCGTCAAAGATTGCCGGATTCGTGCAGATGCTCGAGGCAGGGGAGGCCCCTTACCCGCAAAAACGCCGACCATAGTGCGCCGTGTGCGCTGTGTTTGTTGCGCTTCTGCGTGCCTACAGCGAGGCCGCCGCCGACAGAACTGTCCAGCGCTGGACCGCAGCGGAAAGCTGGATGGGCGGTTGTTCGCCGAGCCGGGCCGCCGTTTCGGTAACCATGGTCGACGCCGTGTCCCGGCTTTGCGCTGGCAGCCGCTGGTCCGAAGCGGCTAAGGCGAGGTAACGGCAGAGGATGCCGGTGAAGAGACTGCCGTCGCCACCCGGCTCCAGACGCAGACCTTGGCCGGGCGTATGGAGGTGGCGGCTGACAGCCTCGATGAGTGCGGCGGCGTCGGCCAGGTCTTGCGGCCGGCCGAGCGTCAGAAGGGCGGCAAGTGTGGGCCCCTGGTTGTAGGTGTAGACAGTTCTTTCAACATCGCGGCCCGTGGTTGATGGGTGAATGCCGTCGAGGTAGAGGCCCGTATCCGGGTCGAAGAGTTCGGTGCGCAGCCAGTCCGAGATGGCCTGCGCGGTGTCCGTGTTGCCGGTGCGGGCAAAGTGGAGCGCGGCCGGACCATTGGCTGGTGTGTTCTTGAAATCACGCTTGCGGGACCAATAAATGCCACCGCCAAGCACGGAATCGTGGGCGCCGTGCAGCTGTTTGGTCAGTGACTTGACGGCGTACTGTGCCAACGGCGAGGGCCGGGCCTCGAGACGCACAGAGAGAGCGTTGAGCCGCCCGGCCGCGAGCGCGAGCCATGCCATGTCGTCGTAATAAAAGTTGGGGAAGACGCCAAAGTTGCGGATCATGATGCCGCGGAGAAGCTGCCGAGCGCGGCTCAATTCCGTACGCGCAGTCATCCTCTCGCCTTGGGAGAGTGCTTGGAACGCTCCGTCGATGATGGAGTCGAGGTAGTGCGACTGCCACCAGTAGTGCCATTCGGTCCACGGCCGTTGGCGCGTATCTGTTCGAGGCCGGCGTCGTGAGGTGCGGTGACTTTCGGGACCATCGGGCGTAACGGCGGAAAGGGCGCCGATCCAGGTTCCGGGCACGCCCATCAGGCGGTGGCCAAAGCGGGCGTTTACGTCCGCGCCGGCAGCGGCGGCGAGCGCGGCCCAATGGTTGGCCGGGTTCTGTGAGTCGGCGTGTGCGTCAAGGCCAGTCATGGAATCAAGCCTACTGTCCGCCCCGCCCACCCAGACGCTCCTTCACATCCGGGGCGTTTTCCTCCGACGCTCCTCCACTTCCGGGGCATCTATCCCAGACGCTCCTTCGCTGCCCTGCGGCGGGCAAGGAATTTTGGTTAGTATTCATTAACGCAACTACTTCCACGCCCTTCCCGGGCTGCACCTCAACGAGGAGGAATCATGGAAATTTCGAATAACGGCACGGTCGCGCTCATCACGGGCGGGGCGTCCGGGCTGGGTGCCGCAACGGCGAGGAGGCTGCATGCGGCCGGTGCCGCCGTGGTGCTTGTCGATCTGCCCAGCTCAAGCGGAGCCGAACTTGCCGCGGAACTCGGTGATCGTGCCGTGTTTGCCCCGGCCGATGTCACCAACGAAGACCAGATTCGAGCCGCCATCGAGGCCGCCGCCGGGTTGGGGACGCTGCGGATCGTGGTGAACTGCGCCGGAATTGCGACGCCGGGCAAGGTGTTGGGGCGCGACGGCGTGCTGCCGCTGGAGCAGTTCAGCCGCGTGGTTCAGATCAACCTGATCGGCACGTTCAACGTTGTGCGGCTGTGCGCGGAGGCCATGGCCGCCGCCGAGCCGCTGGCGGGCGAGTTCGGTGCCGAGCGCGGTGTCATTGTGAACACCGCCTCCGTCGCCGCCTTTGACGGGCAGATCGGCCAACCCGCCTATGCCGCGTCTAAGGGGGCCGTGGCCGCCATGACCTTGCCGCTGGCGCGTGAGCTGGCCCGTTCGCTGATCCGCGTGGTCACGATTGCGCCTGGCATTTTCGAGACCCCCATGTTGGCGGGCTTGCCTCAGGCCGCACAGGATTCGCTGGGCCAGCAGGTCCCGCACCCCTCGCGCCTGGGCAAGCCGGCCGAATACGCCGCGCTTGTGGAACATATTGCCGCGAACGCCATGCTCAACGGTGAGACCATCAGGCTCGACGGCGCAATCCGGATGGCTCCGAAATGAGCACAGGCCCCGAAATGAGCGAGCTGCCGGCCGCCGATTTCTATGACTTTGAGTCACTGCTCAATGCCGCGGAGAAGGCCAAGCTGGCGCAGCTGCGTTCGTTCCTCGACGCAGAGGTGGCGCCGCACGCCGTCGGCTGGTGGAACGATGCGCAGTTCCCGGCCCACATCCTGCCCAAGATCGCCGCGCTGGATCTCGCCGCCCCGGACCGCCGCCAATTGAGCCACCTCTTCACCGGCCTGGTCGTGGCCGAGATGACCCGCGTTGACACCTCGCTGGCGACGTTCTTCCTTGTCCACCACGACCTTTTCGTCCAGGCGCTCATCGACTTCGGCACGGAGGAACAAAAGGCTCGGCTGCTCCCGGATGCGCTGTCGCTGCGGAGCACCGGGGCCTTCGCGCTGACCGAGCCGGACCATGGCAGCGACGTTGCCGGAGGCATGGCCACCACCGCTTTGCAGGTGAGCGACGACGGCGGCACCCACTGGGTGCTCAACGGCGCCAAACGCTGGATTGGCAACGGGACGTTTTGCGACCGGATGCTGCTGTGGGCGCGGGATGCTGAAACGGGGCAGGTGCGTGGCTTCTTCCTTGACGCTTCGCTGCCCGGAGTGGTGCGGACGAAGATTGAGAACAAGATAGCCCTGCGCACCGTCCAGAATGCGCACGTCACTCTGAGTAATGTGCGGGTTCAGGAGCAGGACCGGATTGCCACGGTCAACTCTTTTGCGGACACCAACAGGTTGCTGCTGGGATCACGGATCTCCGTTGCTTGGCAGGCCGTGGGGCAGCAACTGGCGGCCTTCGACGTTGCCCGCGCCTACGCGGTGGAACGTCAGCAATTCGGCCGTCCCATCGCGGCCTTCCAAATGATCCAGTCGCAGCTGGTGAAAATGCTGGGCAACGCCACGTCGTCGATGGCCATGATGGTGCGCATTGCTGCGCTACAAGATGGCTCGGACAGCGACGCAACCATGGCGCAGGTTGCACTGGCCAAGGCGCACACCACGGCCGCCATGCGCGAGACCGTGGCCCTTGGGCGTTCCATTTTGGGCGGCAATGGGATCGTGAGCGATTACGGCATGGCCAAGATCTTTGCCGATGCCGAGGCGATCTACACCTATGAGGGCTCGCACGAGATCAACACGCTCATTGTTGGCCGAGCCATTACGGGCGTTTCCGCGATCGTGTAGCAGTACCGGGCGGAGCTGGCGTGGCCGTTATGCGCCCAATTCAGGCTGAGTGGTGCGCATAGGCACTTATGCGCACCATTCACACTCAGTTCAGCGCACAAGTTTTCAGCCGTGACCTTATGCGCCGAACTCGCGCTCAGTTCAGTGCATAAGGTCACGGAGGGGAGGGTGGCTAATTGCGGGGGTCGCGTTCGCCGGCTTCGACAGCAAAGGGCAGGGTGTTTGTAAGGATGGGCGCGGGGCAGGTGCCGTAGTCGGTGAAGGCGCTGGGGTAGTTGATGGAGCGGTTGAAGTCCACCAATACGGTCCCGTCCGGACGCGGCCTGGTCAGCTCCACCTTGCGCCAGTGCGAGGTGGTGTCATTGTTGGTGGCATCGTTGAAAGCCACCACAAGGGAACCCAATGAGCCTTCCTCTGCTGCCAAGGTGTAGTTGATCCCCGCAAGTTCAAAGGACACCTCACCCACCAGCACCGCACGGCCCGGAACTTCGGGGTTGGCAGTCTTGATGACCTCTTCGCGAGGTTCCGCGTAGGGCGTGAAAGTGCCCGTGACAACCAGCTCCGGATCGTAGTCAAACACCGGGACGCCGGGAAAATCTACGAGTGTTGGTGACTGCGAATCACGGGTGCGGATCATGTACCGGTTGGCCCTTACGCCTAGCTCAACCACCACCGATCCGTAAGAAACCCACTTCAGTGACTCTTCATCCGCAAGCTCGGCCGTGATGGTGCCAACCACCGGCTGCCCACTCGAGAGCAGCGTGAGGTGGTCCTCGGCGGTGGCGGTGAGGGACGCCGTCGTACCTTCAAAACTCCACAGTCCGGGCACGCCAGTCAGGCGGGACGGAGCGGCAGGAAGCCACTGGAATGAGGTGAGCGTGAGCCAGCCGTCGGGACCGGCCAGCGAGGTGTTGCGGCCGGTGCGGAAGCGTTCCCATCGCTGGGTGAGGCGGTCGAGTTCGGCAATGTTGGTGCTCATGATGCTCCTTGCTGGCAATACGGCTGGCTATGCGGAAGATCCACAGTAGCCACAACAGTTTCGGCTGGGCGCGTATTCCAAGGCCGCGCCATGACCGGCTGCATCAACTGGTGAAAGAATGGGACCATGGCAACAAATTCAACACTGAACAAGGACATGACGCGCCACCCGTTGGGTACGGCCGTCCCGCTGGACGGCGAGCGTACGGAACTGACGTTGACGCGGCACTATTCGGCGGCCCCGGAGGTTGTTTGGGGCATGCTCACAGATCCGGCCAAGACCCAGATGTGGTGGGCCAAGGTACGCGGCAGTGCCAAGACCGGGTCCTCCTTTGACCTGAAATGGCTCAACCTCAAGGACGAAGGCCACGGGATCGAAAGTGACTGGTGGTACGGGCGGATCGTGGAAGCGGATGAACCGCGGCTGCTGGAACTCTCCAACGACATGCATGGACGCATCCGCGTAGAACTGACCCCCGCCGAAAATGGCACGCAGCTGGTCTTCAGCAATATTGTTGCCGTGCAAACGGAAGTGGTGCTGATGTCACTGGCCGGCTGGCACGTTCACCTTGACCATTTGCAGGAAGCGCTCGACGGCAAGAGCGTTGACTGGCAGCACTGGTGGGATGATTTCTATCCTTGCTGGGAGCAGATCCACGCACTCTATGGGGATGCCTGAACACGTCAGTATCTGAGACGGATTGGCTCGTGTGAGCGCCCACACAGTAAGATCCAAGCGGCCCTGTCTTGGGCCCCACCGTATCCAACGTCGCATACGAGCACCCCAGACTCACAGACCGTAAGGACGCTGACTCATGAGCTCAGACTTGCAAGCCAACCACGCGGGCGCCGCACAGGACCCGGAGCAGGACACTGACCTGCGCGCCGATGTGCGCCGCGTCAGCACCCTCCTGGGTGAATCGCTGGTCCGCCAGCATGGCCCCGAGCTGTTGGCCATGGTGGAGCAGGTGCGCCTGCTGACCAAGGAATCCAAGGAAGCCGCACGTGGCGAAACCGGCACCGGCCCGTGGAGTGCCAACGACGTCGCAGAGCAGGTCCGTGAGGTCCTCGCCTCCCTGCCGCTCGAGCAGGCGACAGACCTGGTCCGCGCCTTCGCGTTTTACTTCCACCTGGCCAACGCCGCCGAGCAGGTGCACCGCGTTCGCAGCCTGCGCTCACGTCCGGAAAAGGACGGTTGGCTGGCCAAGGCCGTAACGGAAATTGCCGAAAAAGCAGGAACCGAGGCGCTGCAAAAGGTCGTCAACGAGCTGGATGTGCGCCCCATCTTCACGGCCCACCCCACTGAAGCCTCCCGGCGTTCGGTGCTGGATAAGATCCGCAAGCTGTCCGATATTTTGGCAACGCCCTCCGAAGAGGGAAGCACCGCACGCACGCGCCAGGACCGCAAGCTGGCCGAGATCATCGACCAGATGTGGCAAACGGATGAGCTGCGCAAGGTCCGTCCCACCCCCATGGACGAGGCTCGCAACGCGATTTACTACCTGCGTAACATCCTCACCGATGCCATGCCGGAGGTTCTGACCGAGCTCAGCGACCTGTTGGGTGAGCACGGCGTGACCCTGCCGGCCGATGCGGCCCCGCTGCGCTTTGGCTCCTGGATCGGTGGCGACCGCGACGGCAACCCGAACGTCACCTCCGAGGTGACACGCGAGGTGCTGGTCCTGCAGAACCAGAACGCCGTCAAGATCTCCCTCGTGCTGATCGATGAGCTGCTGAGCGTTCTCTCCAACTCAAGCGCCCTGGCCGGTGCAGATGCGGCGCTGACGGATTCCATCGCCGTCGACCTTGCCAACCTGCCCGCGATTGACCCGCGCGTCCTTGAGCTAAATGCCGATGAGCCGTACCGCATGAAGCTCACCTGCATCAAGGCCAAGCTCATCAACACGCAGAAGCGCGTGGCGGCTGACGCTTACCACGAGCCGGGCCGCGACTACAGTGCCACGTCCGAGCTCATTGCCGACATCGAGCTGCTGGAAGTGTCGCTGCGCAATAACTCCGCCGCGCTGGTGGCCGACGGTGCCCTCGCATCGGTGCGCCGCGCCATCGCCTCCTTCGGCCTGCATCTTGCCACGCTGGATATCCGCGAACACGCCGACTACCACCATGACGCCGTCGGGCAGCTCATGGACCGCGTTGGCGAGCTGACCAAGCCCTACGCCGAGCTTGACCGCGCCGAGCGTCTGGCCGCCCTGGGCACCGAGCTTGCCAGCCAGCGTCCGCTTTCCGGCCACCCAATTAAGCTCGACGGCGCAGCGAACGGAACGTACGACGTCTTCCGTGTGGTGCGCCGCGCCTTGCGCACCTACGGCCCGGACGTTGTGGAAACCTACATCGTCTCCATGACCCGCGGCGCCGACGATGTTCTGGCCCCGGCCGTTCTGGCCCGCGAAGCCGGATTGGTCCAGCTCACGGGCTCGGAGCGGTACGCCAAGATTGGCTTCGCGCCGCTGTTGGAAACCGTTGACGAGCTCCGCGCTTCCGCTGAAATTGTTGACCAGCTGCTCTCCGACCCCTCGTACCGCGAACTGGTGCGCCTACGCGGCGACGTGCAGGAAATCATGCTGGGCTACTCGGACTCCAACAAGGAATCCGGTGTGCTGACCAGCCAGTGGGAGATTCACAAGACCCAGCGCAAACTGCGCGACGTTGCGCTCAAGCACGGCGTCAACGTGCGCATGTTCCACGGCCGCGGCGGTTCCGTGGGCCGCGGTGGCGGACCCACGTACGACGCCATCATGGCCCAGCCCAACGGTGTCCTTGAAGGCGCCATTAAGTTCACCGAGCAGGGCGAGGTCATCTCCGACAAGTACTCCCTGCCTGAACTGGCCCGCGAAAACCTTGAGCTCTCGCTGGCTGCTGTCATGCAGGGTTCGGCTCTGCACCAGGCGCCGCGCCACTCGGACGATGACCTTGACCGCTTCGGCGCCATCATGGAAGTCATGTCCGACGCCGCCTTTGGCACCTACCGGACACTCATCGACCACGAGGACCTGCCGGCCTACTTCCTGGCCTCCACCCCGGTGGAGCAGCTGGGCTCGTTGAACATCGGCTCACGCCCGTCCAAGCGCCCCGATTCCGGCTCCGGTCTTGGTGGCTTACGAGCCATCCCGTGGGTCTTCGGCTGGACCCAGTCCCGTCAGATCGTGCCGGGCTGGTTCGGTGTTGGTTCCGGCTTGAAGGCTGCCCGCGAGGCCGGCCGTGGCGCTGAGTCGAAGGAAATGCTCACGCTCTGGCACTTCTTCTCCTCCACAATCTCCAACGTGGAAATGACGCTGGCCAAGACGGACATGGACATCGCCGCGCACTACGTTGCCACCCTTGTCCCCGAACCGTTGCGCCACCTGTTCGCCACGATCCGGGCCGAATACGATCTCACGCTGGCCGAACTGCAGTTGCTCACCGGCGAGAGCGAGTTGCTGGACAACCAGCCGCTGCTCAAGCGTTCACTGAACGTCCGCGACCAGTACCTGGATCCCATTTCTTACCTGCAGGTTGAATTGCTGCGCCGCGTGCGGGAAGCAGACATCAGCAACGAAGAAGTGGACGAGCGCCTCCAGCGCGCCATGCTGATCACCATCAACGGTGTGGCAGCGGGCCTGCGCAACACGGGGTAATCCCCACGCCCTCCCACCCCTCGCAAGCTCGGGGCGGGTCCCTCGGGCGTGTGGGCCCACTCCTTTGAAAATGCCGCCGTTCCTGCTTATTGCCGCCGCTATACCTGCGGCAATAAGCAGGAGCGGCGGCATTTTTGCGTGCGGCCCGTTCCAAATAGGCTGGAGCCATGCCTTCCTTCCGCGCCACCCTTCAAATCACCGGCCTACGTCCCGGCCACGCCCCCGAAGACGTCATGGACATGGCCGTCGTCACAGTGGGATCAGCCCATGTAGTTGAGGCCAATCAGCTGGACATTGTGGCTGGCGTCCCGCGGATCACCATTAGATTCATGGTTGAGGCCAGCGAGTACGACGCCGAGAACCAGTTTGCGCGCAACGCCGCCGTCTCCATGGCTCACGGAGTCAACGGGGTGGCCACCACGGGTGCGTTGCGTACTTATCGCCGTTCGGCAGGAAAGTGGCTCACTCTCTAGAGGGCCGCCTTTTCTCCCACCACCACAGGCAAACTAGGCTAAATCAGAATGTGATGCAGCTCACGCGTGATTGACCGTGAGGAATCTACCGGTCAGTACGCCTTATCTGTGTAGGCGCCAAACAGGTGCCGAGCTAGAAAAAGTATCTACACGAACAATTTCGGGAGTGATTATTTTGACTACTCAGCCTCAGATCAAGAACCAGGGCTCTACCAACAGCGCACCGGCAAAGCAGACGGTCACCAGCCGCGGCACCACCACCGTGGCAGACGGCGTTGTTGCCAAGGTCGCCGGCATCGCAGCCCAAGACATCCCGGGCGTTTACGCCTTGGGTGGCGGAGCGGCGCGTGCACTCGGAAGCATCCGCGAAGCCGTAGGCCAGAAGGACCTGACCCAGGGCGTTAGTGTTGAAGTTGGCCAGACCCAGGTGGCCGTGGACATCACCCTCGTGGTGGAATACCCGCACCCGCTGCAGAAGGTCGCCGACAATGTCCGCGATGCCATCTACGCGGCTGTTGAAGATGTCGTGGGCATGGAAGTGACAGAGGTCAACGTCTCCATCACCGATATCCACATCGCCTCAGATGAGTCAGAGGAGAAGTCCGCAGCGACCCAGCGGACCGATGACCAGGGCGGCCAGCGCGAAGCCCGCGTTTCATGAGTGCCACCATGGCAGGAACGGCTGTAGCGGCAACGCTGGCCATCTCGGCTCTGGCGTTCGGCTTCTGGGCCATGCTCCTCGTGGCGCTGTTTATGGCCGTGGGCGCAGTGGTGGGAAGAAGCATTGACGGCAGGCTTGATCTGCGCGGCGTCCTCGATGCCCTGCGCGGCAAGCGCACCTCGTCATGAGTGCCGGCACGCTGGGGTTTGAACAGGAAGCCAAGCTGCATAACCACTCAACCGCGCGTGCCGGATACACCAGCATTTCCTCCGGCACCATGGACCAACTGCTCGCAGCCATTGCCGCCGAAACGTTCAATGTTCCGCTCCGGGATGTCCGGGCCGGGATTCACGACGAGCAGGGGCAAGTTAGCGTCACCCTCGCCGTCCCCGTGGCCTTGACACTCATGGCTGAGCGTCCGGGCAAGGATTTCCTAGCGAACGACGCCGGGACCTTGTTTGAGCGCGCAGCCTCGGCTCGGGCGGTGGTGGCACAGCGTCTCTACGAACTCGCGGGCACAAACATAACCCGAGTTGATGTCCGGTTTACCGGGATCCATGACAGAAAACAAGCAACCGCAGGGAGGGTCCAATGAGAAAAATGCATGCTACTGAGCCGCAGTTGATCAAAAGGCTCAACCTGCGGGAAATACGCTCCAGCAGGGCGGCCTTGTCGATCGTGAGCGCCTCGGTGCTACTCGTGGCCATTGTTTGGTTCGGGGTTGAACTGGTGTTGTCAGTGACGGGAAATCCAGCTCTGTTGATATCTCCCGCTGACTTGGCCAGCAGGATAGCCTCGCTGGGTACGGCTACGATCTCTTGGGTTCTCATCGGTGCTGGCGCAGTAGCGGCACTCTTGGGAATCGCCCTCCTTGCCGCCGCGATCTTGCCTGGCACGAAGCCACGGCACGTTCTCGAAAACTCGCGCTCCGCCGTCGTGGTTGACAGTGAAGTTTTGGCGTCAGCCATTTCCCGGGCGGCTCGCACGGCGGCCCGGTTGGCCCCTGAACAAGCGGCCAGCCGCGTTGGACGCAAACGGGTTGATGTGACAGTCCGCCCCGGCGCGGGCAGAACTGTGGATGCCAATGCCATCCGAGAAGCAGTCGAACAAGATATGAGTGGTTACCGGCTCCGCAAGCCGCTGGCCATCGTGCTCTCCACCGGAAAACGTGGGGAGGTAGGCGCATGAACGGCACCAATCGCGGTCTGAACCGCGCAATGTTGGGGGTGTTCGGTCTGGTACTTGCCGCGGCAGGAGCCATGGCGATACTTGCCGGGGCCAGCAGGGGATTCGCCCAAAGCTGGACCTCGACCGGCACCACGATCTGGGCCAGCATCCAGGAACGGCTGGATGCTGCCCGGATTCCAGGAACTGACACCAGCTGGTGGACGGCCACCGTGTTCGCGCTCCTTGCCCTGATCGCGGTGCTGGTAGTTTGCTGGATTGCTTCCCAAGGCACCGGCCGGAGCAATCAATTGGCGCGCCAGGATGATCAAGCCGGAGATACCACAGTGGATACGACGGTGGCTGCACAGGCCATCAAGGCTGCGCTGGCCGGCAACAGCCAAGTTCTCTCCACCTCAGTACAATCTTGGGAAACCAAGGGCGCCGAGGAGGGCACCGGGCTGAAAATCAGTGTCCAAGTCCGGAAAGGTACCTCGCCCGCCGAGGTGAGCACCGCCGTCGAACATCTCTTGGAGAGCCTGGATCAACTGCTGGGCTTCCAACTCCCGGTGCTGGTCCGCATCAAGGCCGGAGCACGCACCAAATTTGCCCACACAGAACGTGTGGCGTGATCATCACCTTGTGAGCATCAACCTTAGGAGTACACCGTGGGACTGAAAGACAAGATCAGCAACACCGCCGAAAAGGGCCTCGGCTCCGCAAAGGAGACTGCCGGCAAGCTGCTGGACAATCCGGAGCTTGAGCAGGAAGGCCGCACGGATCAGGCAGCCGCTTCGGCCAAGCAGGCTGGCGAAAAGGTCAAGGACGCCGCCAAAGACATCAAAGACGGCTTCACCAACTAACTTCACCAACTAAGTAACAACACAACAAAAGGAGGAAGCCCGTGGGTTTCTTTGCATTTATTTTTCTCGGATTGATCGTCGGCGCCATTGTTAAGGCCATCATGCCCGGCAAGGTTGGCGGTGGCTGGGTGACAAGCATCGTCTTGGGCATTGTGGGCGCCATTGTTGGCGGTTGGTTGGGATCCATCATCTTCAACGCCGACCTCGGATCATTCTTCAACATCAAAACGTGGCTCTTGTCCATCGGTGGTGGCCTGGTGGTCGCCGCAGTTTACGGCGCTATCCGAGGCCGCAAATAACTTGAACACCCCGGCCGGCAGGCCTTTACAGCCTGCCGGCCATTGGTGCGTATAGGCTCATCGCAAATTACCCATATACACAGATACCCAGATGGCCTTGAAACGAAAGGGCGCAAGCCGGTGAATCAACTGCAAGACCTGCCACATAAGCTCGCCGACGCTCCCGATCAAATGTTGGCCGAACGCGCCTCCGATGGTGACGTTGCCGCCTTTGAAACGCTGGCTCGCCGGTACGGACCGCTCATGCGCGCCTACGCGCGGCGGCTGACCCGTTCTTTTGACGAGGCCGACGACGTGGTCCAGGAAGCGCTGGTCACGGCGTGGAAGGACATCGGCGCGCTGCAGGACGGGGCCGCCGTGAAGGCCTGGCTGATGCGCATAGTTGGACACCGTGCGGTTGACGCCGGTCGGCGCCGCAAAACCCACGACAACCTCGATGATCAGGCCGATCCTGCAGACCGGAAACCTACCCCGGAGCAGGCGGCAGTTGCCGGCTCAGCCCGTTTGGCGCTGAATCAGGCCTTGGCGCGTCTGCCCGAGGAACAGCGAAGATGTTGGGTCCTGAAGGAATTTGGCGGTCAGTCCTATGACGAGATCGCCGAGGCGCTGGGCATCAGCGCCGCCAGCGTGCGCGGCCGGTTGGCCAGGGCACGAACCACGCTCGTGAAGGAAATGGAGGAATGGCGATGAACCCCACGCAAGAATGCGGCAGGCGCATCGAAGACCTCAGCGGCTATCTCGACACCGGTTTCTCTGCCGATGCCGAGCACATTGAGCACTGCCCGCAGTGCCAGGCAAGGCTTGCCGGGCTGCGCAGCCTGAGCGCCGCGGCACTAGACCTAATGGCCGACGACGTAGCTTCCGCGGGTGCGGATGGCGCCGGTTGGCTGGATGGCATGCTGGCAAACCTACGGTTGGAAACACGCGCCGGACGCCCCATTCCGCTCAGCGGCGGCCCCTTGGACGAACTGACCGAGACCGAGGGCGCAGTCATTGCCATGATTCGATCCGTTGGCGACTCACTCGGTGGGGTGTTGATTGGGCAGTGCCGTCTCGAGGGCGACGTCAGTGTGGCGGCGGCACCCGTGGAAGTGCACCTCAACGTCTCGGCCCGGTACGGGTATCCGCTGCAGCCGCTGGCGCAGGAATTGCGGACCGCGGTGATGGTCGAGCTGCTGATGCACACCGAACTGAATGTGATGGCAGTGAACGTGGCGTTTACCGACATGCGGCCACCGCTGGAAGATTTGGACGGCGTGAATGAGTCCGGCGTGACCGGGGAGGAACGGCCATGAGCCTTGAAAATCAAATTCACGAGTGGGTGCTGGGGCTTGACGGCGTCGGCACCGTGTATTCGGCAGATCCGTTGTGGCTGACCGCCGCGAAGGTGCTGGGTGCATTGGTGATTTCAGGAGAGCCCGCCGGAGCTGTGCCCTTTGTGGTGTGTGTCGAAGATGAGGTTGAGGGCCATTCCTTAATGACCGTCAAGGTACGCATTGGTGCCGATGGTTCGGTGCCGGCACCGTCCCTGGCTCGATCTGTTGCAGCCGAGATTCGATCATTCGTGGCTGGGCAGCGCCCCGAAACGGACGTCAAGGCAGTTGTGGAGATTGCCGCCATCGGCATCTAAGGCCCCGCCGCTGGTTGAGCCTGTCGAGACCCAGATTTCGACAGGCTCAATCAGCGAGGCCGGCCGTTGGTCGAGCTTGTTCCCGCCGTTGGTCGAGCCTGTCGAGACCTATTGGTGGTTCGGGAACTCCGAAAGCTCCAATTTTGAGGAGTACTTCACGGGTTCGCGGGTCAGCGGATCGGTGAAGGAAATGCTGTGGGCCAGTAGCTGCAGGGGTTTCGTGTAATCGTCGGGGGCCTGATCAAACAGGATCGGGTAGAACGAGTCGTTGAGGATCCCGATACCTTGTGCGGCCAGATGCACGCGCAACTGATGCGTCTTACCTGTATGCGGCTGCAGATCGTACAGCCCCAGTGTCTGCCCCGACGTGGTGTCAACCCGGGTATCCATCAGCTCAATGCGCGTTTCGGCGTTGGGCTCGCCCTCGACTTCCTGGGCAAGGAGGTAGGTGCGGGACTTGATCATGCGGCTACGGATCACCAGCGGCAATTCTAGGTCTTCGCGGACAGGCGCCACGGCGCGGTAGGTTTTTTCGATGCGTCGCTTTTCAAAGAGCAACTGGTACTTGCCCCGAGTTTCCGGGTTGGCTGAGAACAACAGCACGCCGGCCGTCATGCGGTCCAAACGGTGGATCGGGACAAGATCCGGCAGGTCAAGGAGTACCCGCAGGCGAACCAGAGCCGATTCCTGCACATACATGCCGCCCGGGGTGGTGGGCAGGAAGTGTGGCTTGTCCACAACCACCAAGTTCTCATCCTGATGAAGGATGGAAATTTCCACGGGAAGGCGAACTTCTTCAGGGAGTTCGCGGTAGTACCAAATGAACATGTGCTCGTTCAAGGGCGTGGTGGGGGTGACGATTTCCCCATCTAGCGCCCGGACCTCGCCGCGTTCAAATCTCTCAACGATTCCGGCCGAATCGACGTGGCCAAATTTCTCCAAAATATAGTCCATAGCCGTGGCCCAGGGGCCTTCAGCGGGCACTCGCACACGGGTTGCATTGACGCCATTGCGCACGGGAAGGGGAGATTTCATCACCTTTCAAGACTACCGACGGTTCAACAGCGCCCAGACCAAGCACCCAGACCAGCTGGCTAGCCAAGGTCCTTGACCATGCGCCGTTCGGTTCGGTCAGAGGAATCGTCGTGCTGCAGCTGGCCGCTGTCGGTATAGCCGGCCCGCTTGTAGACGTTGATGGCGCGTTCGTTGTCACTGATGACCCACAGATCCAGAGTGGCTCGGGACATATCCCGGGCGTAGCCTTCAACACTGGCGAGCAGGGCTTTTGCCACACCGCCGCCCCACGAATCTGGTGCCACGGCAAGGTAGAAGATCTCCAACGATTCTCCACGGGGAGCAAATAGTGTGAAGCCCACATAGTTGTCGCTTCTGGCGGCCAGAATCAACTCGGCACCTGCAATGTCGAGTCGCCGTTGGATCCCAGGCAGGGTTTTCTCAACTGGGTCGGGCTCGAAGTTCTGATCGCGATGTGCCTTGGCGAGGCCCCAAATTGTGGCGGCCTCGCGGGCAGCCTCGAGATCGCGATGAGTGGTCAGTTTCAGTGGGGCGGTCACGTGAACATCGTGCCATACGAACGTCGGTGTGATTGAAGGGGCAGTCTTCAGCTGACGAAGTAATGAAAGACTTGGGCCATGAGTTCCTTGGATGCCTTTGAATTGATCGCCGAACCGCCTGCTCTTGACGAATATCTTGACTTGCGGCGGGACGCCGGCTTATCGCAGAAGACTCGCCAACAGGGTGCCGGGGCACTCGCTGGAAGCTGGTTCTTTTGCCACGTTCGGGACAAGGTAAGTGGCCGCACCGTGGCCATGGGCAGGGCTATCGGCGACGGCGGATGGTGCTTTCATATTGCTGACATGGCGACATTGCCGGAATATCAGGGCAGGGGACTGGGCCGGCTCGTCATCGACACGTTGGTGGCCCGCATCCATGAGACTGCACCCGAGAATCCGTACATTACGCTCGTCGCCGATCCTCCGGGCAGGCGTTTGTATGAGCAAGCAGGCTTCACCGAGATCAACCCTTCTCGCGGGATGGAACTGCCTTGGGTGCGCGTGTCATGAATCTTGAGAGCAATCCGGAACGTGCGGCCCAGCTGTGCACAGAAGCGCAGGCCCGCCTGCTGAGCAGTGTCGTGGCGTTGACGGATAGCGATGTCCGATCTCCTAGCCGACTTCCCGGCTGGACCATTGGCCACGTCCTGACCCACTTGACGCGGAACGCCGACGCACACACCCGCCGTCTGGCAGGTGCGATTGAAGGTGAAGACGTGCCAAAGTACGAAAGCGGTGCGGACCAGCGGGCAAAAGAGATCGGGGATGGTGCCGACCGGCCGCTCAGGGAGATTATTGCTGATCTTGAGGGCAGTTTTTCGCATCTCGAGCAGGTCTTCGCCGCGTGCTCGGGCGCGGGATGGCCCAATGGACATTTTCTTGGCGGTGGGGATTACGGAGTGGCCGGATGCCCGGCGCACAGGCTGCGCGAAGTTGAGATGCACCATGTCGATCTGGGGCGTGGCTACACCCCCGCGGACTGGCCCGATGAGTATGTAGCGTGGGATCTGCAGGTGCTGCTTGCCACCGTGCCCGAGCGGCTTGGTTCCGGCCATGAACGACGGCGGCTCATGGCTTGGTTGGCGGGCCGCGGGTCCATGGACACCACGCCAACGTTGGGTCCGTGGTGATTCGGGTGAGGCGTGCACAACCTGAAATACTCAGACCATGACAGTCTCCTTCGAGTGCACCACGCGGACCACCATCCCCAAAGCGCAGCTGTTTGATCTTGCCCGCAGCATTGACGCCCACACCGAATCGATGGCGCAATCCCGGGAGCAAGCCGTTGGAGGCCTCACCTCCGGCCTCATTGCCTTGGGCGAAGAAGTCACTTGGCGGGCGTGGCATTTTGGTCTGCCGCTGCGGATGACAAGCAGGATCACCCTGATGGAAGTACCGGACTATTTCGTTGATGAGCAGGTCAAGGGACCGTTCCGGCGGTTCCGGCACGTCCACGAGTTTAGTGAAGATGCCGCTGGGACGACGACGATGATTGACCGCATCGAGTTCCAGGCGCCGGTTGGCCCCGTGGGGCGAGTAGTAGAGAAGCTAGTCCTGGCCCGCTATCTAAAGCAGCTGATTGAGACTCGGAACCGGCACCTCGTGGGAGATCACAACCTGGGGTAATGGCGCCGGTGGACGGACCGTGTCACCACTTTTAGACGTGAAGGTCTTCCCACTCGAATTCCGTCACCGTACCGCTTTCCCAATCCTGCCGCAGGATGGCGTACGCGATCGAGGCGACGTGGCCGCCGTCGTTAGTTGGCCAAGCCAAACGGTAATGGGCCTCCTTGAGGAAGCCGGCCCGGATGAAGGTTTTACGCATCGCGATATTGTCTTCACGCGTTTGACCCTCCAAACGCATGGCCTCGGGCATGGAGGTGAAGACCAGGTTGCACAGTGCGCGGACCACAGCCAAGCCAATGCCCTTGCCCCGGGAAGACTCCTCTAGGCGGAGGTCAAAGAGTGGGGCCCCTTCGTCTTGGAGATCTTCCAGGGCGGCCAGCCCAATCCTGATTCCGCCATCCACGACCCAATAGCCCTGGGTGTCCGCGTTCCAGAACCGGCCGTCCTCGATGCTTTTACGAATATCCCGAGCTTCCGGCGCCGCCTGAACATGGAAAGGGAACCGGTTGCTGGATAGGAAAGTAACGACGTCGTCGGTGTCGGCGGGCGTCATGGAGACGAATTCGATGGCCATGTTCGCAGCCTAACTTACGGCCTTCTTCAGCAGCGCAACCACTTCCTTCTGATCGTCGGCAGTCAGCTTGGTGACGGCAAAGGAACTCGGCCAAAAATTGCCCTCGTCAAGATTTGCGTCCGGCTTGAAACCGATGGTTGCGTAGCGAACCTTGAACTTGGCGGCACTTTGAAAGAACACCACGACCTTGCCGTCAGCTTTGGTGTACGCCGGCATTCCATACCAAGTTTTCGCACCCAAACTGGTGTGCTCCTTGACTAGCCCGTGGAGGGTCTCGGCCAGTTCCTTGTCGGTGCCACTCATCTCGGCGATTGCAGCGAGGCATGCTTCCTCGAGATCCGCACCCAACTTTGCCGCCTTGGCTTCGGCAGCGGCTGCGCGCATTGCAGCCTTTTCCTCTTTACTGAAGGTCGTAGTCATGGACTTACCCTTTCGATTCCTTTAGATGAATTGCTCTTGATCACTCACTCTAGGTGGATCCAGAGAAGCGTGCTTCTTTGATCCTGCTCGGCTTGCTCCCTATGACAGGAACAGCTCTGTGACCGGGACACCGGTAGGCTCGCAGAATGATTGGACACGTTGATGAAGTGGTGGTGAATTGCCAGGACCCATCTGGACTGGCGAAGTTCTGGTCAGGGGTTCTTGGTGGCGAACCGGTAGACCGAAATGATGCATGGTCCTACCTGGATGCGCCGGGGTGGACGCGGTTGGCCTTTCAGAAAGTGCCCGAGCCCAAGGTTGGGAGGAATCGTCTCCACATCGATGTCCTGGTGGCCGACGTGCAGGCAGCCACCGTCGCCGCTGTTGCCCTCGGAGCCAGCCAGGTTGGGGCGATCCACGTCGACGCCGTTGGCACTTTTCAGGTCCTCTTGGATCCGGAGGGAAACGAGTGGTGCGTCGTGCGCCCTGCCGAGATGATTCCCTAGGCGCCCTGGCAGTGCGGGCACCAATATATGTCCCGTGGCGCATGTGTTGGGAACGCCGGATCTCCCAAGGTGTCGTGGCGAATCAAGGACCCGCAGCGTTTGCACGGCTTCCTGGCGAGCCCGTACACCCAGGATGCCGCCTCGCCTCGCGCAGGCCCGCCGGTTGTTGACCGGGCGGCCCTGTCCTTGTTCGCCTCGAGGAGACGCTTGGCCAGCCCAATCATCCGTGGCAGTTCTGGAACATCCCGAACCGCCGTGGCTGGATGGACTCCGCCCAGAAAACACAGCTCATTGCGGTAAATATTGCCGATTCCCGCAAGGTTCCGCTGGTCCAGCAACGCCACACCAATGGTGCGCCCGGGCTCGGCCAGCAGCCGGCGTAATGCTTCTTCGGCGTCCCAATCGGGTCCCAGTAAGTCAGGCCCAAGATGTCCGACGGCGTCACCTACCAACGCTTCAGGCAGGACTTCCAGCTTGCCCAAGGAAAACCCGACTGCGGTTGCCAGCTCGGTTTGCAGGACAACCCTGGCCGTGAAAGCGGGGCGCCGCCAGCGTGCCGGCCGTCCGCCAGCCGGTGAAGGGTAAATATCCCAGTGGCCTTCCATGGACAAGTGCGAATGGATGACGTGCCCACCGACGAATATCAGGAGATGCTTCCCTCGCGATTGGACTGATGTCACCCGCTGTCCGCTGAAATCGACGGTGGCATGCGCGGGCACCCGGAAATCACTCGAGGTCAACGTTTTTCCTTCGAGGACAGCGCGCAAGTCCCGGGCTTGGCGCCAAACGGTATCTCCTTCAGGCACGGATCCGTACTCCCCGTGGAGAGCTGTACGCACCGGAGGCCAACAAGGCAGCTGCCAGGGGAGTGGTCAGCACTTCCACGCCGTTGACCTTTTCGATGGCCATCTTGTCGATGGCGCCGCGCTTGACCACCTGGACCAGAGCAGCCGCGGCCAGGGCAACGGCGGTCTCTTCGTCGCTGAAGCACAACAGGGTGCGTCCGCCACGCTCCACATACAGAACCAGAACGCCGTCGACCATCACCACCAAGGCCCCGGCCTTGCGACCAGGCCTGTGCCCGGAATCCAGCGGCGGCCAAGGGAGCGCGGCACCGTAAGGGTTGGCGGGATCGGTGGCCGCCAACGCCAGGGCCTGCGGCGCACGTACCTGCAAGGCGGCGTCCTCGCTAAAGGTTCGCAGACGGTCGACGGTGGCCGACACCGCAAATTGTGCCGCGCCAAGATGCTCGATGAAGTAGCCGCGGCGGCACTTTCCGCCTTCTTCAAGCCGTGCCAGCACCTTGTACATGAGCCCGAATCCGCCTTGAATTCCTTGATTCATGACGGAACCGCGCGTCACCACACCATATCTGTCAAGGAACAGTTCGGCCAAGGCATGGCTGCGCAAGGTGGCCTGTGTGCTCGAAACCGCGTCCGCAGGATCGAGCGGCAGTAGGCTCCAACGCCCTGCCCCCATGGGCGGTGCGCCGCGTTGCACACCAGCTGCACGACCCGCCAAACGGCCGTAGCGCCCCGCACGAGCCGGACGCAGCCTCGAAGGAGGAGCCTTTTGCTTGTGCGCCGTGTGGCCACCCGCCAATAGTGCGCGGACGGGTGAGAACGTGTCATTGCTGACCCGTCCGGCCCACAGCAGGTCCCACAAGGCGGTGGTCAGTTCGTCATCGGAGGCCAGAAGATCGGGCCCATCGGCTGTCATTTCACGCAGCTGATGGAAGAAGTAGGCACCTCCGGTTTCTAGGGCAGAGAGCACCCGTTGGTGGAGTTCGCCCGGCGTGAAGTCAACGGATGGTTGAAGTGTCAGGTCAGCCGAATCCGCAATGTGCAGGCTCAGCCAACCGTCGTTGGAACCCAGAGATCCGGAACCGGAAACCAGTACCTCGCCCGTCGCCGTGAGTTCATCCAGCATGGCAGGGGAGTAATCGGCCACGCGCGCAGCCAACACCAGCGGTTCCCACGCCGACGCCGGAATGGGCACTCCAGCCAACTGGTCAACCACTGTCAGTACGCCGTCCAAACCGCGCAGTGCAGGCGCGTTGGAAGCCGCGGTGATGTGTTGCCATGCGGGTAGGAATCGCCCAAACGTTGCGGCATCCACGGGCTCCACCTCGGCCCGCAGCGCCGCCAGCGACCGGCTGCGCAACTGCCGCAGAACCTGAACATCACACCATTCCGTAGCGCCGTTTTCCGCGCGCTGAGGCAAAAACTCGCCTTCGGTAACGCGCCTGTCTGCGGCCAGCCGTGCCAACCCTGAAAGTACGACGGCGACACCCAGTCCCAGCCGCACGGCGGCTTCCGGCGCGGTGAAGGGGCCGTGGGTTCGGGCATATCGGCCCAGCAGATCGCCCAGTGGATCGGCTACGGGTTCGATGAATGCCAATGGCACCCCCATGGGCAGCGGAATGCCGAGAGCGTCACGCAGGCGGGCCGCATCCTCAATGGCAGCGAAGCGTTCCTCACCGCCCATGTTCACCCGTAGGGCACGGTTCGCCGCCACCAGCTCGGCCAGATGTGCGGCTGTCTCTGCCACATGTTGAGGTGAGGCAACGGCGTCAGGTGCGTGTCCGGCGTCGTCCGGTTCAAGGGCCGCGGAAGGCGCGACGGCGGGGACCAACCTAGCGGCGGCCTCTGAAACCGTGAGGGGCCCCAGCAGGCGCAGCAAATCCGCTACGCCCTCCATTCCGCGGGCGCGACGGTCGGGTGCCAGTCGCTGCAGCTGGGCCTCGGTGGTGGCGATGACGTTGGGGTCAAGGAGCTCGCGGAGCTCTGCCCGGCCCAGCAACTCGTCGAGCAGTGCGGGGTCCAGCGACAGTGCGGCGGCCCGGCGTTCGGCCAGCGGGGAATCGCCCTCGTAGAGGAAACTCGCCACGTAGCCAAAGAGCAGAGAACGGGCAAAGGGAGATGGTTCGCTAGTGGTGGTTTCCACGATGCGCAGCTCGCGCCGCTCAATCGAGGCGGCAATGCCCTTCAGTGCGGGCAGGTCATAGACGTCCTGCAGGCATTCGCGCACCGTCTCCAAGACGATGGGGAACTGCGGGTACTTCCGGGCGACATCCAGCAGCTGGGCCGAGCGCTGGCGCTGCTGCCACAAGGGCGAACGCTTGCCCGGATTCTGCCGGGGAAGCAGCAGTGCCCGGGCAGCGCATTCGCGGAAACGGCTGGCAAAGAGCGCCGATCCGCCCACCTCCGCGGTGACGATGCCGTCCAGCTCGTCCGGATCAAAGAGGAACAGATCCGCGCCGGGAGGTTCATCGTCCATGAGGGGAACGCGCAACACAATGCCGTCGTCGGAGGCCATGGCCGAGCCATCCAGCCCATAGCGTTCGTGCAAGCGTGCGGCAACGGCGAGTGCCCACGGCGCGTGGACCGGCATGCCGAAGGGGCTATGCAACACCACTCGCCAGTCACCCAGCTCATCGTGGAAGCGTTCCACCATGAGCGTCTTGTCATCGGGGACCTGCGTGGTGGCTGCCTTTTGATCATCGAGGTAGCTGAGCAGGTTGTTGGCCGCCCACTCATCCAGTCCAGTGGCCGTGCAACGGGCCAATGCCTTTTTGCGCGGGGCAGCGCTGACTTCACGGATGAAAGCGCCGAGTGCGCGGCCCAGTTCCACGGGGCGGCCCAGGGAATCGCCCTTCCAGAACGGCAGTTTTCCGGGTTGACCGAAGGCGGGGGACACCAGAACTCGGTCAAAGGTGATGTCCTCGATTTTCCAGCTCGTGGCGCCCAAGGCAAAGACGTCGCCCACGCGAGATTCGTAGACCATCTCTTCGTCGAGCTCGCCCACACGCCGGCCACCCTTGTTGGCGGTGCCGGCCGCACCTGGTTCTTCTGAGCCAACGATGAAGACGCCGAACAGTCCCCGGTCAGGAATGGTCCCTCCGGAGGTAACGGCCAAGCGCTGTGCTCCCGGACGGCCCGCGATGGTTCCGGCCGTCCTGTCCCAAATGATGCGCGGGCGCAGTTCGGCGAACTCGTCCGAGGGGTACCGGCCGGCCAGCAAATCAAGGGTGGCGTCAAAGGCCGAGCGCGGCAGCGCCAAAAAGGGTGCACTGCGCCGGACTGTATCAAACCATTCGTCAACGTCCAACGGTTCCAGCGCCGTCGCCGCCACGGTTTGCTGGGCCAAGATGTCCAAGGGATTCGCGGGGATAGACAGCGGCTCAATCTGACCGGCCAGCATGCGTTCAACCGTCACCGCTGAATGCAGCAGATCCGCGCGGTGCTTGGGGAAGAGTAGGCCCTGTGAAATCTCGCCCACCTGGTGTCCGGCACGGCCTACGCGTTGCAGGCCGCTGGCCACCGACGGTGGCGACTCCACCTGGATCACCAGGTCAACGGCCCCCATATCGATGCCCAACTCCAGGCTGGAGGTGGCCACCACGGCACGCAGCCGCCCGGATTTCAGGTCGTCTTCAATGAGCGCCCGCTGCTCCTTTGACACCGAACCGTGGTGTGCCTTGGCGAGCACGTTCGGAGCCCCGGCCGTAGCGCCCGCCTGTGCCATCATCTCGGCGGGGAGCCGATTGACCTTGTTGACAGCGGTCGCCTTGGTCTCGACAAGCTCGACCAGCGGTTGCGACTCGACCAGCGCATTCTCCTCGACCAGCGCGTATTGTTCCAGCCGCTCGAGGTAAATCTCGTTGAGTCGGCCCGTCAGCCGCTCGGCCAGGCGTCGGGAGTTGGCGAAGATGATGGTGGATTTCTTGGCCAGCACCGCGTCAACGATTTTTTCCTCAACATGCGGCCAGATGGAGGCGTTGGGCGCCAGCCCAGAGGCCGGGCCGAGATCGTGTGCGGAGGCGAGCGCGGGCAGTTCCGTCATGTCGGCGACAGGTACCGTGACGGCCAGGTTCCAGGTTTTGGTGCTGGCGGGAGCAACGATGGTGACCGGGGCGTTGCCGCCAAGGAAGCGGGCCACGGTGGAATGGGGCTCAACGGTTGCCGAGAGCCCGATGCGCTGGGCCGGGGTTTCCAGCAGGGCATCGAGCCGTTCCAGCGAGAGCGCCAAATGGGCGCCGCGCTTGGTGCCGGCAACGGCGTGGACCTCGTCGATGATGATGGTATGGACGTCACTGAGGGTCTCGCGCGCCTTGGAGGTCAGCATCAGGTACAGCGATTCGGGCGTGGTGATCAGGATGTCCGGCGGGTGGGTCAGCAACCGGCGGCGTTCATTGGCAGGGGTATCACCAGAACGGACTCCCACACTGACATGCGGCGCCGCGACACCCAGCAGCGCCGCCGTCTGCGTGATGCCAATCAAGGGCGCGCGCAGGTTGCGCTCAACATCCACGCCTAGGGCCTTCAACGGCGAAATGTAGAGGACCCGCGTGCGGGTTTTTGGCGTGCTGGTTTTTGGGCGGGGGCCGGTGGTGAGGCCCGGCAACTGGACAGGATCCGGCGTCGTACCAGAAAGGGATGGGTTGGCCTTGGCGATGAGACCATCAAGGGCCCAGAGGAAGGCGGCCAACGTTTTTCCGGAGCCGGTGGGGGCCACCACCAGTGAGTGTGCACCGCCGGCGATCGCTTCCCAAGCGCCGACTTGAGCGGGGGTGGCGGAGCCGAACGCGCCAAGGAACCATTCGCGCGTGGGTGCGGCGAATTGGCTCATTGCGGTTGCTGGCATTGTTCCCTCCACGGCTCCATCATGCCGCATGCCCCCGACATTGTTGCGACGCGGCGAGGACGACACCGTCTTCGGTCGGTGAGTGTCAGTGGCAGGCGGTAATCTAACGGTAGGAGCGGCAATGGTTGCCGAGGCCGGTCCGGTGTATATCGTGTGCCCGGCTTCTCTCCTGCTGTATTGGTTTATTGGGGGAAAGCAGGCGCTGTGCAGACGCGGCATATTGGGAATAACTGGGTTCCGTTGCTGGGCATGTCTTTTCTCTTTTTGCTGGGCAGTGCCATCAGCATGATGACGCAGCGCGGAAACGGCGCCCCTGCTGGCTTCTTCCTGCTGGGTTCACTGCTGCTTGCGGCGTTGAGCGCGGTCTGGCTGTGGCGTAATCCTTCATGGTGGCTCGCACCCCGGAAGCACTACCTCTATCTTGCTGGCGGCACAGCCGTTGGCATGACGCTCACAGCCCTGATTCCGTTTCTCAATGGTGCCGGGCCATGGTTTATTCTTGGTGCTGCCATCATTGTCTACGGCCACTTTGAGCGGTTGCGCCTGCTGATGACAGTTGGTGGCGCCGCGGCTTTCACGGGCTTGCTAACCATGCTCATCCACGCCGACGTCTGGGGCGGAGCGTTGCAATTGCTGACAGCTGCCTTGCTTGCTTTTGGTTCCAACAAACTTCACGTGCTCCGCCACGGCCGCCGACGCGAGTCACAGGACAGCGACCCCGGATTCATCGGATCCTTTGAGGAATTCGATCCCGAGGAAGCGCTGCGGCCCTAGCCGTTGATGGTGCTTACGGCTGGAATGCGCCGATGGTCAGCAGCTTGATGTCGGCGTTGCTGCACGCAGTCAATTCATGCGGGATTTCCAGGCTGTCGGTTGCGCTCGGCGGGTAGACGAGCACCGCAGCCGCCTGCACGTGCTGGCATTCCTGGTAATTTCCGGCCTGCGTGTAGCGCAGGGTCGCCGTGGTGGTGTCGCCCGGGGCCAGCGTGATTGGCCCGGTTGAGGGAGCCTGTGCATCGCGTTCCGCCGGGGCCCCGATGGGGTCGATGGTTCCGGCCATGACCATGGAAACGCCTGGGTAGCCGTCCACAATGCAAGCAACGTCCGAGCTGTTGGTCAGCACCAGACTCATGAAAACGTTACCTGCCGCGCCACCGCCCGTGTCATCCAAGGTGCCTTTCAACGATGCCGCCGTGCAAAGAGGTGTTGACTCCTGTGTTGCTTGGCTAGTCGCCGGGGCAGTGGTTGGCGCGGACGACGGCGTTGCCTCCGTAGTGCCGGCAACGGCACTTGCGCTGGGGCTCGCCTGTGTGACGGCGGGTGTGGTGGTTTCCGTAGACCGCGGTTGATCCTGGGCGCCGCAGCCCGCCAGCGATGCACCCAGGCCAATCAGGGCAGCAAGTGCGAGGATCTTTCCCGCATGGAGTCGCTTGGACGGGATCCGCTGGTCAGTAGTCATGCCCCCACTTTTGCGTTCATGGTTTCCTGAGTCAACCTCCCCCGCCGCGGGAGCGCCATAAGACGCCCCGCAGCGGTGGTGTTACGCCTTGCTGTCCTTACGCCTTGCGGGTGGTGCGCCAGAAGGCCAAGCCACCAAGGACCAGCCCAGCCAACCCGGCGATCAAGCCGAGCCATGCAGGCCAGGAGGTTCCGGCGTCGTTCGTGGCGGACGTGGCAGAAGAGTCAGAGGAAGTAGTAGCCGTGGAACTATGCGCGCCGTGGGCGTCCTCGGCGATCGCAGCGGTGATGGTCAGCTCAGGGGCCGGAGCTTCGACGGAGTCATGGTCGGCACCTGCGGCCGGGATTTCCTTCCAGTCGGTCTGCCCGGTCTCGCACTTCTGCAATGTGGGGAAGTGAAGGGTGGTTCCGGCGGAATCCGGCAGCTGCAGCGACAGCGTGAAGGTGTCGCGCTGGTGGTCCTCCAACGGTGTCTTGGCTGTGTACGTGATGGACGCGGTGCGCTCGCTGACCTTGCTGCCGTTGGCAAGGGTGATCGGCGTGCTGAGCTTCTCCACCGACTTGCTGATGGTCCAGTTGGGGTTGACGGTGGGCGTGGCGTCGTTGAGCTCATCCGGCAGCGTGATGGTCACGGCCGTGGTGGGCGAACCGTCGCAACCGTGGCCCACGGCAAACGTGACCAGAGAGTACGCTCCGGCAGCGGTTTCTGTGGGTGTCGCGGAGACGTGGGCGGACGCTGCGCCGAGGCCGAGCATCATCAAACCGGCGGTGGTGCCGAGAGCTGCGGTGGTCTTGAGGGTACGGGAAAAACGCATGGGATAAAGCCTTTCGAACATGCAAAAAAGTACAGGGAAGCAGCACCCTGCGACGAGTTCGAAGGGTGCTAAGCGAAGACTGCTGTTCGGAAAGGGGGTCCCCGGCGCGTATCGGGGCGCAGATTGCGCCACGGGAGGCGGGGGAGCGGACGCGGAATGACGCCCAGGCGGGTAGCTTTTGCCGGCAAAACAATGACAAGGACCGCGGCCGCGCACCGGTAAAGCGGGCGCAGCCAGCGAGCGAGGGACCACAGCGCGCTTTCGCCGTAGGCCAGCAGCCCGGCGGCGGCAACCGTTGCCACGACGTGCGCGGCCAGCATCCAGCCAGACATTGCCCCTGAATGGCTGATCGCTTCAAGGCTGGTGACGCCAGGAACGCCCGTGGACGTGGCTTGGGCCAGCAGGGTGGCGGCGTGTGCTTCCGCGGACATGGCGTGGTGGCTCAGCGCTTGGGCCGTCACGTTGTTTGTTCCGGCAGTCTCTGCCAGGTGCGCGCTGTGGGACAAGAAGTCAAAGCCCTTGTGCAGCACAATTTGGCTGCCAGCCAGAAGCGCCACCATGGCGGGCAGAGTCAGCTGGAATTTCGTGGCTACGGTGGAGCACATGATGTGCAGGGCTAAGATGGCCGCCATGATGGGCCAGACAGGTAATGTTCCACCTGCCAAAAGGTGAGCACCGGCCGCGAGGCCAAGGACTGTCGAACCCACCAGCGTGGTTCGGAGCAGCCTAAAGGGAGCGTGTGTCACGGTACTCCCTTCCGCCGTTCGGCCAACTTTCCCATCTTATCGGGGAATTCCCCTGTCTGGCATTCGGGGCGGAAGGCCTTGCGGATTGGCTAGGGGAGCCGTCAGAAGTTTGAGCAGTGTGCCTGGTACTGCCTGGGGCCGGACGTGCCTAATTGGCAGGGGCGCTTGGAAGCCGCACGATGAAGCTGGTGTTTCCGGGGACGCTCGTCACGCTGACCGATCCGCCAAGGGCCTGGACTAGTGCCTGAACAATACTCAAACCGAGTCCAGTGCTTCCTGCTGTTCCCGTCCGGGCCTGATCGGCGCGGGAGAACCTGTCAAAGACGATCCTTTGGAACGCCGGGTCGATGCCCGGACCGTTGTCCGTGATTTCCAGCAGGCACCATCCTCCGGGAGCCTGGGACAGCGATGTATGGACGGCCGTTCCGGCGGGGGTGTGCTTGGCGGCGTTGGACAGCAAGTTCAGCAGGACCTGACGCAGCGCGCCCGCCTCTGCGCTCGTCTCCACGGGTTCGTCGGGGACAGTGAACGTCCACTGGTGATCGGGCGTGGCAATTTGAAGATCGCTAACAGCCTCCATGACAAGGGGGCTGACGTTTACGGTTTTCAACGCGTCTAGTCCCTTAGTCGCTGAGGCCCCGATGGTGGTTTGATTTGCTTCATCCAGCCTGGCGAGCGTCAAGAGGTCGTCCACCAGCCGGCTCATCCGGACCGATTGGTCCTGGACCCGGCCCAAGGCTGTCTGCCCGTCGTCGCTCAGGGGCTCGGTCATGGAGAGCAATTCGGCGTAGCCGCGGATGGCCGTCAGGGGAGTGCGCAATTCGTGGCTGGCGTCAGCCACAAAGCGGCGCAGCTTGGTCTCGCTCTGCTGGCGCGCTTTAAGCGCATGCGAGACGTTATCCAGCATGGCGTTGAACGCGCTGCCAACGTTGCCCACCTCGGTGCCCGGGCGGGCGGCGGCGTCCGGGACGCGCGCACTCAAGGCGACCTCACCGGCGTCGAGCCTTAACGTGGAAACCTGGGTGGCCGTATCCGAAAGTTGGCCGAGGGGACGCAGGCTGCGACGAATGATGACTGTGCCGGCCCAGCCCAGCGCCATGAGTCCGGCCAGCGAAACCAGCACGATCGAGAGCACCAGCGTTGACAGCGTCTGTTCGGTGGCGGCGCGGGGTAGCCCGGTGATCAGGATGCTGCCATCGGGGACGGCCTGCGCCTGCAAGCGGTAATCGCCAAGGGTCAGGTTCTTGTCGGCGAAGCTTCCGTCGGTGGGGAGGGCTGCCAGGACGGTGGCATCGGCGCCGGTCAGCTGTTGCCGGGTTCCGTCGGCGGCAAGAATCCCCGCGTAATGAACGACGTCGTTACTCAAGACCGCGCTCAACTGGCCTGCGCTGGTGGCACGGGCATCGAGGGGATCGCGCTGGGTGGAGGACCCCGTGTAATAGGCGGCTGTGCGAACCGAAGCTTGCTGGACGGCGGTGTCGAGCTGGCTATTGGCCGTGACGCTCAGCGTTGTGTAGGCGACCAGGCCCACCAAGGCACAAATGACGGTCAACAGGGCCAGCATGACCACCACCAGGCGTGTGCTCAGGTGCCAGTTGCCCGGGTTCAAAAATTTCCGCGTTGTGCCAGTCAGGGACATGGCTTGATCACATAGCCTGAGCCACGGACGGTGTGGATCATGGGTTCTCGATCGGCATCGATCTTCTTGCGGAGATAGGAAATGTACAGCTCAACGATGTTGCTTTGGCCGCCGAAATCATAGTTCCAGACGCGGTCAAGGATGCGCGACTTGCTCAGGACGTGGCGGGGGTTTTCCATGAGGAACTTCAGGAGTTCAAATTCGGTGGAGGTCAGAGCGATATCCACACCGGCCCGTTGCACAGCCTTGGTGTCCTTATTCATGGTCAGATCGCCAACGGTCAGGTGCGCGAATTGCGGAGCCGTGACGCCGGAGCGTTGGACGATCCTGTGCAGTCGTAGCAGGACCTCCTTCATGCTGAACGGCTTGCTGACATAGTCGTCGCCGCCGGCCTGAAGCCCTGTCACCTTGTCCGAGACCCCGTCCTTGGCGGTCAGGAAGAGAGCCGGCACTTCGGGGTAGATGGTGCGGATTCTTTGGAGGAGTTCCACTCCGTCCATGCCCGGCATCATGACATCGAGGACCAACACATCGGGGATGAATTCGCGGGCGATCTTCAACGCCTCAAAGCCATCGTGGGCAGTGGCAACTTCCCATCCGGTGATTTCCAGTCCTCGACGCATCAGGTCCGCGAGCTCGGGTTCGTCGTCAACCACTAGGGCGCGGATGGGCTGGCCGTCCGCCCGGGTGAGCTTCGGAAGTGCTGATGCGGGAGTTGGAGGTGCCATGACTTCATTCTCTGTTATTCAACCCGATATTTGCTGGGTGGTTCCCGAGTGTTCTCTGTGGACTAGGCTGTGCGGACACCCACTGGGGTGGTTTTCCCAGACAACAAGCGAAATCCTATTGAGGAACAACATGACAACCAACTTTTCTGCGGGGACCAGTAAGGCAGTTTGGCATCCAACAAAGTCGTTTTGGATCACGGGAACAATCTGGCTCTTGTTTTTGGTGATCGCGCTTGTGACGGGAGGGTTTGCGGCGTGGTTGGTCATGTTCGCACTTTTCGTCATTCTGACGGCTTTATATTCGCTCATCTTTGGACGACGGTCCTGGCTTGGACTTCCGCACCGAAAGGGTGCCGGGGGTGCCGTTGGGATTGGCTTTCTGGTCTTGATTATCGGATCGATCGTCGCTGCGTTAACGTCACCTTCGTCAGGCACCATTGCGCCACTCGCTGACGCGATGGTTGCGGTGACCACGTCAGCGTCGCCGTCGGCGAGTCCGACGCCCACTCCTAAATATGTGCTCAAGAAAGAGTGTTTTGATGACGGCGAGTCAGTCGTGGAAGGAACCGAGACATTGGTCTGCACCGTCGATGACAAGGGCTTGCTGGTGTGGATGTTGAAGAAAGACTCCACGACCTTAATTGCCGAGCGAGCCGAAACAAAACGCGTTGCGGCAGAAAAGATGGCGAAGGAAAAGGCTGCGGTTGAACGAGTTGCCGCCGAAAAGGCTACATCGGATAAAGCTGCCGCTGATGAGGCGGCGCGAATTGTTGCAGAGCAAGCCGCACAGCAGGCGCCCGCGGCTGATGTCTACTATCAGAATTGCACGGAGGCCCGGGCCGCAGGAGCGGCTCCGCTCTACATTGGTCAGCCCGGTTACCGTCCGGGCATGGATGGCGATAGCGACGGCGTTGCCTGTGAGCCCAAGAGGTAGCGAGACCTGGCCCAAGCGGCTGGGCGGAACAGCTGGTCAGGAACGGAATTCGTGGAGTGCGCCGATGTTCATTGATGGCAGCGGCCGCAGCAGCCCAAAGCATGATGATGATCCGCGCCCAGACGGGCAAGTGCAGGAAGAACTCTGAGCTTTCCGTCATCGCGGGCGACCTAGAATAGCGAAAACCCCGTAGATCCAAGGATCTACGGGGTTTTCATTGGCGGTGACGGTGGGATTTGAACCCACGTCAGGCTCTCACCTGAACAACATTTCGAGTGTTGCACCTTCGGCCGCTCGGACACGTCACCAACGCGTCAACCTTACCGGCTCAAAGCCCAACAACAAAAATGAGCCAAGACGCGCGTTCATGAATAGGGCAGGATGAGCACATGGACAGTGCAACGCAACGTGCCTGGAGCTGGCACAAACAAGGTCTGGACGGCTCGCTTTCGGGCAGCAACTCCGCTGAAGTCTTCGCCAGAGCGGGATGGGCGCGTTCGGTCGGTGGAGCCAATCCCTACCTCAGTCTTTTCGCCAGGGCAGGCATTCGCCGAGAACAGGCCGACGCCGATGTTGCCGCCCTGCACATTCATGAACTTCCGACGGCGCGCGGCTGCACCTATGTGCTGGGTGCGGACGATTTCGCCTGGGCGTTGTTGCTCGGTCAAGGGGCAGCCGAGGCGACGGTGAAGGTCCTGGGCAAGCTCGGCGTCGAACGCGGCGAGGTCACAGACCTGGCTGACAAGACACTTCGGGTCCTTCAGGACGCGGGCCAGCCCTTGGACCCGAAGCAGCTCAAGGATCAGCTGGGGGATGCCGTGCGCAGCCTGGGTGAGGAAGGCAAGAAGAAGGGCGCCTCAACCACGCTCCCAACGGTGCTCGGCCTATTGCAAGCAGATGGTCGTATCCGCCGCGTGCCCGTCAATGGCAGGCTGGACCAGCAGCGCTACGCCTACACAACGTGGGGCCTGCCACCGGCAACTGAATCTGCGGACCAGGCCCGTGCGAGGCTGATGGAAAACTATCTGGGCTGGACCGGTGGGGCCACGCTCAAGCAAACCCAATGGTTCACCGCCTTCACAGTGGCTCAAACCAAGGCCGCGCTCGCAGCCACGGGTGCCGTCGAAGCTCCGGCATCGGAGACTCCCGGCCTGTGGATGCTGCCTGCGGACGCGGAAGAATCGGCGAATTTCACGGCGCCTCAGGAAGAACAGATCCAGCTGCTTGCCGGCACCGACTCCCTCTTCCTGCTCCGCCGCAACGCCGCCGACCATTTTGCCGATGAGGACCGGGACCGCCAGCTGCTCAGCGCCAAGCTTGCGCTCCAGGCCGATTTGCCTGACCACCCCATCGTTGATCGCGGCCGCATCATCGGCCTGTGGCAGTACGATCCCGGCACCGAACGCATTGCCCACTGGCTCTTCGACGCCCCGACAAAGGCCGTGACGCAAAGGATTCAAGAAGTGGAGGAATTCATCCGCGAAGACCTGGGTGACTTCCGCTCCTTCAGCCTCGATTCGCCAGCCAGCAGGCAAAAGCGGATCGACGCCATCAATGCGGCGGCGACGTCGAGATGAGAGGGGTGCGGTGGTTGGCAGTGGTTGCTGCAGCCGCACTTGCCGGGGCAAGCATGGTCTCGTGTTCGCAGATTTTCGAGTCTCAACCCTGCATGCCGCCGGAGTTTTCTCTCAGCCAGGATTTGGCGAGCCCCGGCGGAAGTCTCACGGTCAGCGCGGCCGACGCTACTTGCGATCCGCGCTACGGCGAGAACGCCCAAGTTCAGATTGAGATCACGGACGGGTCCGGTGCCAAGGTCGTGGAGGAGCTCGCTCCCATGAACGACGCCGGCGGGTTCAGTGTGCCGCTGGATATTCCAAGTACTGCCGTCCCCGGCCAAGGAACGGTGTCGACCTACCCGTATAACGTGGATTGGTGCGATGACACGGGAAAGAACAACCGGGTCGGTCGTGCCGCGAGCGGATTCGAACGAGTCTCGTGCGCCTCGCGGGCTGTGCCACTGACCATCACGGAGGCGCCTTAGCGGTGCCCGCCGAAAAAGTCCTTGAGCAGCGCCGCGCACTCCTCCTCGCGGACACCCGGAAACACCTCGACCCAGTGGTTGAGCCGGCGTTCACGCAACACATCAAATACCGACCCGGCGGCTCCAGCCTTTTCATCCCACGCACCGAATACGACGCGCGGGATTCGAGCCAGCACAATAGCCCCGGCGCACATGGTGCACGGCTCCAGCGTCACCACTAGCGTGCAATCGGCCAGCCGCCACTCACCCAATTTCGCGGCAGCCTCACGGATCGCGACAACCTCCGCGTGCGCCGTCGGATCTCCATGCGCCTCACGTTCATTGCGGCCCAAACCAAGGATCTCCCCACCGGGTCCAAGTACGACGGCGCCAATCGGCACATCCGCGGTCAGCAAGGCCCGCTGTGCTTCCGAGAGCGCGATGCCCATCCACTGGGCATGAAGTGCCGTGGTGGTGGTCTCGATTCTAGGGAATTTCGGGGAATTGGGCACGGCTCAATGGTAGCTTTTATTCATGCGCGTATTCGTTGCGGATCATCCGCTTATTGCCCACAAGTTGACCGTTCTGCGGGACAAGAACACTCCGTCCCCCATTTTCCGTCAGCTGACCGAGGAACTGGTCACTTTGTTGGCCTATGAGGCGACACGCGAAGTGCGTGTGGAGCCGGTCAACATCGAGACTCCGGTGACCAGCGCTATTGGTACCGGACTGGTCAAGCCCACACCCCTAGTTGTGCCGATCCTACGCGCCGGCCTTGGCATGCTCGAGGGCATGACCCGCCTGCTGCCCACCGCCGAAGTTGGCTTCCTGGGCATGGCACGCAACGAGGAAACCCTCGAAGCCATCACCTACGCAGAGCGCCTGCCCGAGGACCTCACAGGCCGTCAGGTCTACGTGCTGGACCCCATGCTGGCCACCGGCGGCACCCTGATCGAGGCCTTCAAGTTCCTCTTTGATCGCGGCGCAGCTGACATCACCTGCATCTGCCTGCTGGCAGCTCCGGAGGGCCTGGCAAAGCTCGAGGCCGCCCACGGCGATCGCGACAACGTTCACGTTGTTCTGGCGTCCATCGATGAGGGTCTCGACGAGAACTCCTACATTGTTCCGGGTCTTGGCGACGCCGGCGACCGCCTCTACGGCGTCGTGGACTAAAGAATTTAGTAAATGACACCGATTCCGCTTTATGACACCGATATCCCGGTGTCATAAAGCGGAATCGGTGTCATTTTTCGTTGCGAAGACGTTAGAGGCCGCGCAACGGGGTCCAGCCAACGGGCCGAGGCCCCTTGATGGACGCGCGTTCCTTGTCGGCGTCGGCCGACCAGCCCTGCGCGGACAAGGTGCCAGCAACTCCAACGGCTCCGCGGGCAACCCTGAATCCGACATCTTCAAGGAGGGCATCGGGTGCGCTGCCCCGGCGAACGGAGGCGCGTGCGCTCCAGTGGGGATCGTCCCAGCCGGCTCCGCGTAAACTCCTGTAGTCGCCGTAGCGGGCCGTGTCCGCATAATCCCAGCACCACTCCCAAACGTTGCCGATCATATCGAAGAGGCCGTAGTTATTCGCTAACTTGCTGGCAACGAGCTGCGGCCCCGCGACAGCATCTGCGGCCGTCCAGGCAATGTCAGCCAACGGTCCATAGACCGGGGTGGTTGTTCCTGCTTTGGCAGCCCACTCCCACTCGGACTCGGTGGGTAGTCGGTAACCGTCGGAACCAACCTCCCAATGGACCTCACGTCCGTCAACGGTATAGGCAGGCGAGAAACCAGCCACATTTGACGCTGCGTTGCACCACACGATGGCGTCAAACCATGTGAGGGGATGCATAGGCAGGCGAGGCAACGAAGGTGGAGTCCCGGCGTTGTCCATTACTGCGGACCAATCAGCCCGGGTGAGTTGGGTCCGGCCCAAAGAAAACGGGCGCAGCACCACATCGCGGGTGACTGCCGAACGGGCGTCTCGCATGGCGATGGTGCCGCCGGGGATGGGAACTAGGCCCAGAACTTCCTGCCGAACCATGCCCCTCCTTGAAAGTTAGTACCAGTTCACAGCATTTGAGTGCGCCCAGGCGCCGCATGGTGTGGAGTAGGTCTCCGTGATGTAGTTCAAGCCCCACGTAATCTGGGTCTCGTAATTGGTGAGGTAGTCAGCGCCAACGCTGGCCATCTTCTCAGCTGGCAAAGACTGCACGATCCCGTAAGCTCCGCCGTCGGGATTCAACGCACTGGTGCGCCAGTTAGATTCGCGTTCCCACAACTGGGTGAGGCAGCTCATTTCGCCGGCGCCCCAGCCGCGGGCGCTCACTTGTGTCGCGGCGTACGCTTTTGCTGCTGCGGGGTCATCCACAGCAACGGCCGGAGCGGGAGTTGGTGCTGGCGTGGTCGCGACGGGCGTGACCTCAGCGGCAGCGGCCTTGACATCCGTGGTGGCCGAAGCAGGCGCCGAAGCCTTCGTGTCCGAGGTGACGGAGAGACCGGGGAAACTGATGGTCGCATCATCCGAGGCCGAGATCGACGTAGGGGCCGCAGATGTTTCAGCGGCGGAAACGAGGCTAGCGAGGCTCGTATCCGTGGTGTGGCCGACCTGCTGGGCAATGGCGCCTGCAGTCAGGAGCCCACCAACCACGGCCACGGCGGCCACGCACTTTGCGGTCTTGGTGACAGCCGACGATGCGGAACCGGCGGCATGGGTCCCGGTACGGGAGATGCGGGCGGAACTCAGCCCAAAGATCGACTGGCGGCGAACTGATTCTGCGCGGCGACGGCCGCGCTGCGGTGCAGCGGTCATGATGTGATTGCCTCTCTACGCCTGCGAGGTGAGCTGTCGGGAACGGATTAGAGAATCCGGCCAACGCTCGGCATGGCAGTGGATAACACTGCTGCACTGCGTCGGCTTAACCCCAAGGGCTTCCATGCGGAAGGGCCCGTAAAAAGTGGGTCCCCCGTCTCTGCCATGCGTGTGGAGGGAGATGGGCGGCGGCAGAGCTCGGCGAACCGTCCATCGGTGCCAAAAACCGTAAATGGTTGGCGAGCACTTTAGTCAGACTATCCGAACGGTCTAACATTGTCACATTTTGGTAACAACCTTTGTAGCAGGTGAGCGAATCGACATTTACTTAGCAATGCTAACGATCTAGAGTTGAGAGCAGACGATACGAAACTTTTGATGTAGATAGCGCAGCGACGATGACCGAAACTTTCTCCCCTGACCCTTCCCCGCGTAACCCTTCCCCGCAACGTTCGACGACGGACCCTGGCCCGGGTGCCCCACGCAAGACCGCGCGGGGGATCGGCGCTGCCCCATTGGCCGCCGAATTGCGGATCGCGGTGATGCGCACCTCGCGCAGGCTCCGGGCAGAGGCGGCATCGCAGGAGATCAGCCCCGGTCAGTATTCGGTCCTTGCCGCCATCATGGACGGACCCCGAACAGTGGGCCAGCTCGCAGCACGCGAGCAAATTCAAGCACCTTCCATGACACGGATCGTCAATGGGCTGGCCGAGGCCGCATTCGTCAGCAGGGAAGAAAATCCGCAGGACAAACGCCAAGTCCTGGTGCGCGTTACGGATTCGGGAGCGGCAGCCCTCTTACGGGCGCGCTCCAAGCGAACGGAGTGGCTGGCGAGGCGCGTGGCGGCGCTGACTCCCGCACAGCGTGCCACGCTGCACGAGGCGGCCCTGATCTTGCAGGAGATGAGTGCCTAAGTGAATTCAATGTTCCGGGCGTTGCGGGTATTCAATTACAGGCTCTGGGTGACGGGGGCACTGGTCTCCAATATCGGAACGTGGATGCAGCGGGTAGCCCAGGACTGGTTGGTATTGACGGTCCTAACTAACAATTCAGGTACGGCAGCCGGCATCACTACGGGGCTGCAATTTCTGCCAATCGTGTTCCTTGGGCCTTACGCAGGACTGCTGGGCGATCGGGTCAATAAGCGCAAACTCCTGCTGATTACACAGGCCGCCATGGGTTTTTGTGCGCTTTTGTTGGGAATTTTGGTGGTCACCGGGTCTGTACAACTGTGGCATGTTTATGCTTTGGCTCTCCTGCTGGGCGTGGCAAGCGCCTTTGACGCTCCGTCGAGGCAGGCATTTGTCTCCGAAGTCGTCGGGAAAGCGGATGTTCCCAACGCCGTCGCGCTTAACAGTGCCTCGTTCAACCTTGCCCGCCTCGCGGGGCCCGGTGTGGCAGGTCTTGTTATCGCGCTGGTGGGTACGGGGCCGGCATTCTTAATCAACGCAGCCAGCTTTGCAGCCGTCATTTTCTCCCTCTGGCGGATGCGCGTCAACGAACTCATCCCTCCCGTCAGGGTGCCGCGGGCGAAAGGGCAGATCCGAGAGGGGCTCCGCTACATCCGCCAGCGGCCGGACCTGCTGATGATCATGGTGCTGGTCTTCATGGTGGGCACCTTCGGCATGAACTTCCAGATCACCAATGCCTTGATGGCCACGACAGTTTTCCACCTGGGGCCGGGGGAATATGGCCTCTTGGGCTCAGTCATGGCCATCGGAACATTGGCGGCCGCACTCCTTGCGGCCAAGCGAAAGAACATGCGGATGCTGTACATCGTTGGCGGGGCGCTGGCGTTCGGGATAACCGTGGCCGTGGCCGCGATCATGCCCAGCTACTTTTGGTACGCCGTGGCATTGGTGCCCGTGGGATTGGCGTCATTGACGTTCATGAACGCCTGCAACACCACGGTGCAATTGACCACCGATGCCGCCATGCGTGGGCGTGTGCTCGCCGTCTACATGGTGGTTCTGCAAGGCGGGACACCCATTGGGGCTCCGTTAGTGGGCTGGATTGCCACCGAATTTGGCGCGCGTTGGTCACTCGGCCTGGGCGCAGTGGTTGCGCTAGTGGCCGGATTCGTTGCGCTGATCTTGATGAACCGGCGCAATAACGTCCGGCTGCGAGATCAGGTCAGGGATCTGCGCCCATCATTCATGGTGCAGGGGCTGCGCAACGAGGCCAAGTAGTCCGTGGAGAGGGCAGTTACGTCACGCGCATAACGTAAACAACGGGTGACATAGTGGCAAATGCTGGGAGAACGCTGAGTCCAGGAGGGAACTTGCGAGGGCATCATAGGCGTGCTTTTCGGTGGTTTGAACTAATTCATTCAAAAATCGAACCCAATGAAATTTATGACACGCAATAACGTCAGCTGGGTGATTTAGTTCGAAACAATCCGTCATTTGACCGCTGATTGAGAGCAAAAAGACAGCGTGCGGTTCGTCACAAATTAGTACACGATCCCACAATGTGGACGTTTTGAGCCTATGTTACTTGCAAGTTCGCTTTATTACGTAGGAGACTGGCTACGTGAACACCCACTCAGTGAATCCTGCAGCCGCAGCAACTGTCCGCCTCGGAATGACCGGACGGTTTATGTGTGGTTGTCGAATGCAGGCCTAACGCACAACCCTGGATGCCACGCACGGCAATAGTGGCGGATACCAGTCTTGGCCTATGGGCCCGCCCCGATCGAGGGGCATAAATAGTTCTGGAAGCTCAGGACTCATGGAAGCATTCGCGCCGTTGAGTACGGCCATACACACTTAGGTAGTTCAATGTCAGTAGCATCCGGATACGTCCACATCTCAGTCCGCAACGCCGCTAGGGCAGTCGCCCGGAACGCAGGCCCTGCGGCACGCACCTCCCATGTCGATGCCCCCGGCTACGGCAACAGCTACCGCCCGGAGGCAACCACCCCGGCCGCCCGCTTGCGTGCCATTCCCGCAAATGACGTCAACCCCATGACGGCGCCCACCCCCGTCATTGCCGGTGGCGACAGGTTGCGCGGCGTCAGCCCTGACAACGTGGCCCGCGGCTTTGTTCTCTATGTTGGTGTTGACGAGGATACGGCCGCAGCCGCCGGTACTTCCTTGGCCAAGCTCGCGCAGGACATTCGCGCCTACGCCCAGTCCCTGGTCCCGCAGGCCCAGAGCTACGCCGCGGTGGCCATTGCGCCGTCGGACGCTGTGGGAACCGCCCTGGACGTGGTTCGTTCCACTTTCGGCGACCCCACCGTTGCTGCCCGTCCGCGGCAGGAAACGGTCCGCGTGGCTGCTGTAGATCAGCGCCCCACAGGTGTCTTGATCGACCTGGCCCGACGCGAAGTGCACCTCGACGGCGACACCCTGAACCTCACGTTCAAGGAATTCGAGCTGCTGAACTACCTCGTGGAAAACGGCACCCGCACGGTAGGTCGCGACGAACTCCTTGAAGGCCTCTGGAGCAACGCCGACGAAGTCCCCAATGAGCGCACCATCGACGTTCACATCCGCCGCCTACGCTCCAAGCTGGGCCGCCTGGCCAACACCGTGCGCACCGTCCGCGGCGAAGGCTACCGTTTCTACGAGCACCCCGAAGTGGTTGTCTGGGCCGCGCCGGAATACTCCATCTAACGTTGGCGCCGGACTAGTTCTGGCAAGTGCGACGGCGGTAGCCTCACCTCGGTGGGGCAACCGCCGTCGTTCCTCTTTAAACGTCACTAAACTGTGTGAATGAGTGAACACCACATTAAACGGCTGATCCTGATGCGCCACGCCAAGGCGGCCTTCCCGCTGGGCGTGGAAGACCACGACAGGCCGCTGGCCCAACGTGGGCACACCGAAGCGCCGCTGGCCGGCAAATGGCTCGTGGAGAACGCCGTGGTGCCGGACTTTATCCTGTGTTCCTCGGCGCTGCGAACCAGGCAGACCTGCACCTGGGTGTGCCAGCAGCTCGGCGATAAGGCGCCAACTCCCAAGCTGGAATCGGGACTCTATGCCGCCGGGGCTACGTCCATGCTCTCGGTTATCAACCACGTGCCGGAAACCGTCAGCACACTCATGGTGATCAGCCACATGCCCGGCATCCAATCGCTGGCGCTGCGGCTGGCGTCGCGGGATTCGGATCAAGACGCGTACATGGATCTCGCATCCGGATTCCCCACGAGTGCTTTTGCCGTGCTGGAACATAGCGGCGACTGGGCCACCCTTGACGGACAGGACGCCCAGCTCAACAACTTTGTGGTGCCGCGCTAGTTCTTAGGCAGAGGCCTTGCGCTGCGATATTTAGGACTCGATCTCCGGCATGAGCGCCTTCAAGGTCCACGTCTTCTTCTTGGATACGGCGATCCACGCAAACAGCAAACCAAGAACCGTATACCCCAGCAGACCAAGCACGATGGGCAGCAGGGGAGCGAGGTCGGCACCATAGATCAGGTGCCGCATGCCCTCCACCACATGTCCCATGGGCAGGATCTGATGCATGATGTGCAGCGGCTCCGGCGTGGTCTGCCACGGGAACGTTCCGCCGGAGGACACCAGCTGAAGCACCAGCAAGATGAGGGCCACGAACTTACCCGGCGTGCCCAGCAAGGCCACGAGGCCCTGGATCAGGGCCGTGAACGTTATCGATGCCAGCAGCAGCAGCCCCAGCGTCAACCACGGATGGCTCGGCTCAAGGCCCAACCCAAAGTGCACCACGGAGTACAGCACCACGGCCTGCACCGTGGCGACGGTGGCGAACGGAATCCATCCGCCCACCGCGATCTTCCACGACCGTGCGTTGGAGGCCAGCGCCCGGACCGTCAGCGGCCGCATGACCTGGACCAGCATGAGGGCGCCGATCCACAAGGCGAGCACAAGGAAGAAGGGCGCCAGTCCGGAACCGTAGTTGGCTGCCTGGGCCTGAGACACTGAATCTATGCGGACGGGATCGGCAATGACACCGGCGGCGTTTTGCTTGTCCTTGTCGTTGGGATCCGGAACAGTCCCGGCGCCATTGCGTAATTGTGTAGCCAGCTCGGAGGCGCCAGTGAGCAACTTGCTCGAACCAGTCTTCAGATCACCCGCACCGGTATCGAGCTTCGCCGCTCCGGCGGACAACTGGTTTGCCCCGTCCAAGGCAGATTCCTGCCCGCCAGCCAGCGTCCCGGCACCCGTGGTCAACTCCCCGGCCCCGGCATGGGCCTGGCCGATCGCGGAGGTGAGGGCCGGTGTTGCGCCTGCCAACTTGGCGGCACCGTCGGCAACCGCGGCCGCACCATCGGCCAGCTTTTGAACATCCGCGGCGTCGGTCGCCAGCTTGCCCTTCAGCTCCGTAACGCTGGGGCTGGTGGCATCCTTAGCCAACGACGCGCCGATCTTCCCTGCCTGTTCGGGGGTGATGGTCCCGTCGGCAACGAACGTCCCGAGTTTGTCTGTAATGGCAGCCGTTGCGGCGTCGTCGAGCTTGTCGGCCGAGCCGATCGCCTCCTGCACCTTGGTGTTCAGAGTCGCAGTGCCGCCGGAAACGGCCGCGGCCCCGTCTGAGAGTTTCTGTGTGTCACCGGGCAACGTGGACGTCTGGGTTTCCAGCTGGCCCAGCCCCTTGTCTAGGGCTGCGGCACCGGCCTGCAGCTGGTTGGATCCGGTGACGAGCTGGGTCTGTCCGGCCACCAGATCATTCGTGCCGGTCAGGAGGTCTCCCGTGCCGGTTTTCAGCGTCCCGACCCCGCTATCGAGGGTGCCGGCGCCATCGGCCAACTGTTGGGCGCCGTCGGCCGCTTTCACGAGCTGGGCATGGATGGTGCCATAACCGGTCAGCAGCGAGTTGGCTGTTTGCTCGCCCACCTGCTGCGCCACAGACTCGTGGACCTGAGTGGTCACCTTGTCCACGATGGAGGTCAGGAGGTAGTTGTTGGCATCGCTGGTCGTCACGCTCATCATGGCCTGCGTCGCGGAATCAAAGTTCTCCGGTGACGCTAGATTGGCCGAGAAATCCTTCGGGATGGTCAGGGCGAAGGCGAATTGGCCGTCCCTGACCCCGTCGCTGGCTTCCTCGGGTGTATCTACGATCTGCCAATCGAACTTGTGCCCGTCAATGAGTGTTTGGGCCACGTCCTCGCCAACCCGCAGTTCCTTGCCGTCCTTGGTGACTGCACCCTCGTCCTGAACCACGACGGCGGCCTGCAGCTGATCGAGGTTGCCGTACGGATCCCAGTTGGCATAGAGATACACGGCCCCGTAGAGCAAGGGAACCATCACGAGGGCCACGATGGTCACCTTCGGCAGAATCCCGCCGGTCATGCGCTTGAGTTCAGACATCGCCAATCGGAAGACTGTCATCGAATTTCCTCTTCCTGCTGTGTTGAATCATGTTTGCTTCCGTCGTCAATCTCGGATGCGGGAGCGACTGTCCGGTCCGGTTCGGAGACGTCATTATCACTAACGGGCTGAGCGGGGAGTTCGGAGGTTTCGGCGTCGTCCACGGACACGTCCTCATCAGTGTCGTCATCGGTGCCGTCCTCGGGCACAACATCTGGAACAGGCACAGGCCGGAGATCACCGTCGTCGTGGGTAAGGACCCCATTGCCAGCCACTTCCGTGGCGCCAGTCCATTCGTCGGGGATGCGGCCAACGACGCCCACCACCACGAGGGGGCGGAGCGGGGTGTCGGCGTGGACGTCCGGGCCTCGGCCCATCGTGCCGGCAGCGAGCTGCTCCAGGAGGGGCAGCCAAGCGGTAGTATCCGCGGTGTGGCGGTCGGGGGAATCAACCACCACCACGTCCACATCGCGGTTGGTCAGGGCGAGCTCAAGTTGCAGCTGCAGAAGCCGGGCCGGCGCCAGTTCTTCGATCCACTGCCCGAGGATGTCCCGGAAGCCGTGCTTGACCAGCCATGCGGTGGGGCGTGTGCGGTCCCGGAACTTGAACGGAACCAGCGCAAGGTCCTCGGATGCGAGGGACCTGACCGTGAGGTGGTTTTCCGGGGCGTTGACGTCGGGCGCATCAATGATGGCGCTGCGGCGGCGCAAGCCTGCCAGCGACGCGTCATGGCCGAGCGAAACGCTCCCTGTTGAGGGCTTCATGCGTCCGGTCAGTGCCAGCGCCAACGCGGTGCGGCGTTCCTGTCCGTCAGCCTGGATCAAGAGGACCTCGGAACGGCGGGCTTCAAGGGTTGTGGCAGGCAGCAGGGTGTGGCGCCGGCCATCGATATGCAGCTGGTTGGTGGTGAGCATTGACGTTCTTTCATCCGAAGGGGGCAGCCTTAAAATACCAAGAACTGACCGGTCAGTACAAGAAACTTGGGGTGGATCACGTTCCACCTTTCCATATGGACGAGTTCAGCCCAAGGATGCCCCGCGCGCAAAAAGGCGGGTTCCTCGAGATTCAACTCGGAGAACCCGCCTTGTATGCCAGGCAGAAAAGCAGGCTGTGGAGCAGTTACGCGCTCAGTGCGTCCTTGAACCAACCCGTGATGGTTGAGGGGTGTGTGATGGCGGTGCCAACAACCACGGCAAACGCACCGGCGTCCAGGGCTGCACGAGCCTGGGCGGGGGAGTGGATGCGACCCTCGGCGATGAGCGGCTTGCCAAGGTTGGCGGCGGCAATCTCGGCGATGAGCTCAAGGTCGGGACCATCGGTCTTGGGGCGTTCGCCCGTGTAACCGGCCAGCGTGGTGCCGATCAGGTCGGCGCCTGCCTCGGCGGCAGCAACGGCGTCGTCGAAGGAACCACAATCTGCCATGACTAAGGAGTTGGAGTTGGCGTGGATGCCCTCAATGGTCTCGGCCAACGTCAGGCCGTCCGGACGCGGGCGGCGGGTGCCGTCGATGGCGACGATCTGGGCGCCTGCGCTGGCACAGGACAGGGCGTGGCGCAGCGTGGGGGTGATGAAGACGCCGTCGTGCCCGTCCTTCCAGAGGCCGATGACAGGAACCTCTACAGCGGCGCGCGCAAACTGAATGTCGGCGATACCCTGAACGCGGATGGCCCCGGCACCGCCAATGACGGCTGCTGCCGCGATCTGTGCCATGGTGCGCGGATCGCGCATGGGCTCGCCCGGGTAGGCCTGGGCGGAAACAACAAGCTGCCCGGCAAGCTCATCAAGGTTGGTCAATTTCAGCGTCACTGTAACTCCTAGTAAAAATAGAACTAATTATTTCGCAAATACCAAAGAGGCTGCGCCGACTATTGCGGCCGTATTGCCCAAGGTCGCCTTCACAATGCGCACAGAAGCCAGCGGTGCAAGCAGTTCTGCACGCGCGGCAGCCTCCATGGCGTCCCACCAAAGCTCTCCGGCATCAGCCAATCCACCCGAGACTACAACCACTGCTGGATCGAGGATGTTTATCAATCCTCCCACCGCTTGACCGGCCGCGGCTGCCGCGTGGGCAATCACGCGCAGCGCCAGCTCGTCTCCGGCCCGCGCTGAGTCGAATACGGCCCGAGTATCGGGCAGGGAGGCGTTGCCGCCCTCGCGAAGGTAAGCGGCGTGAATGGCCGGTCCGGAGGAGATGGCTTCCACATGTCCGGAATGCCCGCAGGAGCAGGGCAACGGCGTGCCGCGGTGGACCGCGAGCGGTGAGGCGAAGTGGCCCACATGGCCGCCAACAAAGTGGTGACCCAGCAGCGGCTTGCCGTCAACGACAAAGCTGCCGCCCACGCCAGTGCCGAAGGCGACCATCAGGGCGGTCGGAGCGCCTCCGCCTGCGCCGTGCCACGCCTCACCCAGTGCGTGGGCATGCACGTCATTGACGACGGCGGACGGTAGTCCCAGCCGCTGGGTCAGTCCCGCTGTGATCGCCGTTCCGGTCCAGCCAAGGATGGCGTCGGTGGCTGAAATCACGGTGCCTTCGGCTGCATTGATGACGCCGGCGGAGCCTACTCCAATGGCGTCAATAGTGGTGCCCATGGCGGCTGCCCGCTCAATGAGCGATCCGACCATCGCGGCTGTGGCGTCCAAAATGGCCTCGCCGCCGTCGCGGTTCAGGGTGGGGATTTGCTCGGTGAATAGGACCGAGCCGTCCTCGGCCACCACTCCGGCTGCCGTCTTGGTCCCGCCAAGGTCAACGCCAATTACATGCCGCATGAAAGAGTCCTTCAAAGTTCAAAAGTTTGGGTCTGGACAGGCTCGACCACCGGTGGTCGAGCCTGTCCAGACCCGGGATCAAGCGTTTGTTAGATCAGGCCCGTGCGCTCAAGGATGACCTTGATGGCTGCGGTCTCGTCTTCGTCGAGGGAGAGCATGGGGGCGCTCATGACGTTGGTCTTGATAATGCCCATCAGGACCAGGGCGGTCTTGAATGCGCCCAAGCCTGCTGCGTTACCGGACAAACGGCCGGCCTTGGGGGTGTAGACGATGTTGAAGACATCGGCGATGCGGTCCTGCTCGGCTGCCGCACCGGCCCAGTCGCCTGCAACGGAGAGATCGTACAGGCGGCGGTAGGCGGCCGGGTCAACGTTACCCAGACCCGGAACAACACCCTGTGCGCCGCCGAGCAGTGCACCGTCAACAACCACTTCGTGGCCGGTGAAGATATCAAAGTTCGGGATGTCCTTGGCGCCGATGAGCAGCTGGCGGAAGGAAACGTCGTCGCCCGAGGAGTCCTTGACACCGGCGATGACGCCTTCGCGGCCCAGCTCCAGGAGCAGGTCGGTGGGCATCTTGAAGTGGGTGCGGACCGGAACGTCGTAGACGAACAACGGAACATCCACCGAAGCTGCAACGGTGCGGATGTGGCGGCCGTTCTCTTCGGCGTTGCTGATCGCGTAGTACTGGCTGGTGGCCACGATGGCGTCGGCACCCAGGGAAACCATGCGGCGGGCTTCTTCAACAACGCGGTTGGTGGTCTGCTCAACGGCGCCAACCAACAGCGGGACCTGTCCGGCGTTGACGCCGGCAATGGTCTTCAGCACGGTGTCGCGCTCGTCGTTGGTCTGGTGGGTGACTTCGCCCGAGGAACCGTTGACGAACAGGCCGCTCACGCCGCCTTCGATGAGGTGGCGGGTCAGGTTCTCCAACGAGGGGACGTCAATGGCGCCATCAGCTGTACGGGGGGTGCAGACGGGAGGGATGACGCCCTGGAAACGGGAAGCGACGGTAGTCACGTGAATTACTCCAAATTGTATTGATTGAGTAGAAAATTAGGGATGCCACGCGCCTTGGCGGGCGTGGGAGTGCGGGGGACTAGATGTGAAGGAGCGACGGCGCGGCGCCGAGAAGCTTCTTCGTGTAGTCATTGGTGGGGTTGTCGAAGATCTGCTCGGCCGAGCCCTGTTCAACAATCTCGCCGTAGTACATGACGCAAATGCGGTCTGAAACGTAGCGGACAGTCTGGATGTCATGGCTGATGAAGACCATGCCCAGGTTCAATTCCTTCTTCAGATCAGAGAGCAGGTTCAACACCTGGGCGCGGACGGATACGTCCAGCGCGGAGGTAGGTTCATCGGCCACCATGATGTCCGGGCCCAGTGCCAGTGCGCGGGCAATAGCCACACGCTGACGCTGTCCACCGGAAACCTGCGACGGCGTGACCTCGGCTGCCGACTGCGGCAAACCAACCAGCGCCAACAGTTCTGCGACCTTGGCCAGGCGCGATGCGCCATTGCCGATGCCGTGAATCACCAGTGGATCCAGCAGGATGTCCTGGATGGTCATGCGCGGGTTCAGCGCCGTCGAGGGGTCCTGGAAGACCACGGAGACGGAACGACCAAATTCCTTGCGCATGGCGGCGTTGCGCTTGATGGCGGGTTTGCCATGGAACAACACTTCACCCGAGGTGGGTGTCTGCAAGCCGACCAGGACTGATGCCAGCGTTGACTTGCCGCAACCGGATTCGCCAACAATGCCCACTGTCTCGCCGCGGCTGATGGAGAAGTCAACGCCGTTGACTGCCTTCACATAGCTGGGCTTGAACAGGCCGCCGGAACGGGTCCGGTGGTGGACGTGCAGGTCCTTCAGCTCAATAACCGGGGTGGATCCGCCTTCGGCGGGAGCCGCTGTGTGCTTGCTCATGAGGCACCTTCCGTATTTGCCGCAGCGGAAACCGACTGGGCATCTTCGAGTTTGTGGCTGGCCCAGAAGTGATCGGTTGTCACGTCATCACGGGTGATGGGAACAAACGCCAACTTCTGGCTCGGATCAGCGTCGGGACGCTGTGAACGGTTAGCGAACCTGTCGCCGAACGCAAAGTCACGCGGCGAGGGAACCGTGCCGGGAATCTGGTGGAGCCGCACGGCGTCGGACTCGATGGAGAGCACGGCACCGAGCAGGCCACGGGTGTATTCGTGGGTGGGGTGCGTCAGCAGTTCTGCGGCCTGTGCGGATTCCACAACCTGGCCGGCGTACATGACCGTGATCTTGTGAGCCAAGGAGGCCACGAGGGCAAGGTCATGGCTGACGAAGACCATGGCGAAGCCGAGCTGCTCGCGCAGTTCGTTCAGCAGATCAACAACCTGCTTCTGCACTGTCACATCCAAGGCCGTGGTGGGCTCATCGGCCACCACAATCTTCGGTGAACGGGACAGGGCCATGGCGATCAGGACGCGCTGGCGCTGGCCACCGGAAAGCTCGTGCGGGTAGCTCTTAAGCGTACGTACGGGATCGAGCTTGACCAGTTCCAGTAATTCGGCGGGCGTCTTGCGACCGTTGCGGCGGGTCAGCTGCAGCATCTGGTCCTTGATCAACATGGACGGGTTCAGGGAGCTCAACGCATCCTGGTAGACCATGGCGATCTGCTCACCGCGTAGGCCTTCGTAGGCCTTCACGGAGCTGTGCTTGGTGACCGGGTCCAGGAGTTCCTTGCCATCGAACTTGATGGAACCGGTGACCACGGCCGTCTTGGGCAACAAGCCCATGATGGCCAGGGAGGTGATGGACTTGCCGCAACCGGACTCGCCCACGAGGCCCATGGTTTCGCCTTCGCGAACCGTGAAGGAGACGTTCTCCACAATGGGAGTGTTGTCGAACCGGGCTGGGAACCGGATAGAAAGGTTCTTCACTTCCAGAATCACCCGGGCCTCGGCGCCAACCTGATCGAGACGGTCGGTACGGGACTTTTCAACGGCCTGGAGCAGGAGCAGTTCCTTGTCCAGCGCGGCGAAGGGATTTTCAATCGCTGCACGTGCCGCAGCATCAGCCTTGGCGAGCTCGAGAGCGGCAGCTGCCGAACCGTCGTCGTCCTTCACAGGAGCGGCACGCTTCAGCTTCGGGTTGACCATGGCGTCTGTCAGGCCTTCAGCCAGGATGTTCAGCGAGAGCACCGTTAGCAGGATGACCAGACCGGCAAAGGTGGTTGCCCACCAGCCGCCGGAGAGTACAAGGTTACGTCCGTAGGAGATGACGTTGCCCCAGCTGGGATCGGGATCCTGGATGCCGGCGCCCAAGAAGGACAACGAAGCTTCCAGGATGATGGCGTCGGCCACCATGACCGTCGCGAACACGAGCACGGGGGCTGCAGTGTTGCGGACAATGTGCTTGAGCATGATGTAGGTACGGCCGGCACCGATGACACGTTCAGCGCGAACATAGTCCTCGCCGTACTGGGAGAGCACGTTGGCGCGGACCACGCGGGCAAGCTGCGGGGTGTAGATGATGCCGATGGCCAAGATGATGGTCGGAACCGAGTTGCCAAAAGCCGTCAACAAAACGGCGGCAAGGGCGATACCCGGGAATGCCATCAGGATGTCCATGATGCGCATGATGATCTCGTTGGTGGTCTTCGACGAGGTTGCGGCGACGGCACCGAGGGTTGCGCCGACGATGATGGCCAGTGCCACGGCACCGAGGCCGATCATCAAGGACGCTTGGGCGCCGTACATCAGGCGGGAAAGTACATCGCGACCAATGCGGTCGGTTCCAAACCAGTGGCTCCCGTTGGGGGCGGTGGCGGGATCGCCGGTTTCCAGCGGATCGTGAGGTGCAAGCCACGGAGCCAGGATGGCCACAATAACAATGAGGATCAGGAAGATCAGGGCCAGTTTGGAGCCCAGATTCAGGGCCTTGAAGCGCAGGCCTGGCGCGCTTAGCCGTTCGGCAAGTTTGCTTCGCATGACTTAGACCGTCCTGATTCGGGGGTTGATGAGCAAGTAGATAAGGTCAACCAGGATGTTGACGATGACGAACGTCACGGCGATGACCAGAACCACGCCCTGGACCAGGTTGGTGTCCGAGTTCGTGATGCCGTTGAGGATCTGCTGACCCATACCCGGCAGGGAGAAAATCATTTCAATAACGACGGCGCCGCCGAGCAGGTAGCCGATGCGCAGACCCAGCACGGTCACCGGGGTGACAAGGGCGTTACGCAGGACGTTGCGGGAAACCACTGTGGTGTAAGGGACGCCGTTGCCGATGGCCGTACGGACGTAGTCCCTGTCCAATTCCTCAACCATGGAGGTACGGACAACACGGATCAGGGATGCTGAAACGGGAATGGCGAGGGCCAAGGCCGGAAGGGCCATGGAGCTGATCCAGCCGGCGAAGCCTTCATCGGGATCGGCCATGCCGCCGGAGGGGAACCAGGAGTTGTCGCCGAGGGCAAACCACTGGATGAGCAAGATACCCAACCAGAAGGACGGGGTGGCAATGGCGGCAACCGAGAAGACTCGGATGGCCTGGTCAACCCAGGTGTCGCGGTAGAGCGCGGCAAGAACACCGAAGACGAGCGAAATGATGACAGCAATGATCACGCCAACCAGGGTCAGCTGCAAGGTGACGGGGAACGCGCTGGCAATAACCTCAAGGATGGGCTTTTCCGGCGGAAGAGTGTTCCCGAAGTCGCCCGTAATGAGCCGGCCTAGGTACTGAAAATACTGAATGAAGAGGGGATCGTTGAGGCCGTTGACTTGGCGGTACTGCTCCAAAGCCTCAGGCGAGGCTCCTTCACCAAGTGCGGCAACGGCACGGTCGCCTGGCGCGAACTGCAACACGACGAAGACGAGCAGGGTTACACCCAAGATCATCAACGGCAGTGCTGCGAGCCTGCGTCCAAGCAGTCGCAAGAAATTTGCCAATGTACTTACTCCGGTTCTAATTGCAGCTTCTGGTTAGCATGAAACTGTGTGCTGCGTCATAGGAAATATGGTGTGACACCTGAGGGGCTGCGGCCTGGTGGCCACAGCCCCCCGGGTGTGTCATGCAAGGTAAAGCGGTGTGTAAAGCAAAACGGTGAAGCTACTTGGTGCGGCCAACGCCGATGAAGGACATTCCCGTGGTGGGCAGCGGCTGGAAGTCGCTGAGCTGCTTGGAATCCCAAGCGGTAGGCAGCTTGCGGTGGAAGATCGGGTACAAGGGAGCTTCTTCGGCGATGATGTTGACGATCTCGCTGTAGAGCTTCTTGGCGTCTGCCTCGGGAGCGGCCAGGGCTGCGTTGAGCTTGGTCTGGACTTCCTTGTACTCGGCAGTTTCGCTCCAACCGAAGCGGTTCTTGGCCCAGGTGTCTCCGCGGAAGAACCAGCTGAGCAAGATGTCAGCGTCGTTACCGAACACGGACGGGTCGCCGGGGGCTGCGACAACGTCGTAGTTCAGGCCGCCAACCTTCTCCGGTGCGTAGACAGCCGAGGAAGCCAAGGGCTCCAGGGTCGTCGCGACACCAACAGCGTCCCAGTTCTTTTTGATGAGCGGGATAACATCCTTGACCCAAGCGGTATCCGTGCTGGTCAGCGTCAGCTTCAATCCGGTTACGCCGGCTGCGGAGAGCAGCGACTTGGCCTTCTCGGCGTCGAAAGCGTAAACCGTGGAAGCCTTCTGGTAGTTCGCGCTACCTTCCTGGAAGTAGGAAGTGGCTGCAGCGCCGTTGCCCAAGAGAGCCGTCTTGATGATGGCTTCCTTGTCCAGGGCGTAATGCAGAGCCTGACGAACTTCCTTCTTATCGAAGGGAGCCTTGCTCGTGTTGAACATGAGGAACATCAAACCGAAGGACTGAACCGACTCAACGTCGACCTTGCCCTTGAGGGAATCAACATCCAAGTACGGGACATCTTCGATGGCCTGAACGCGGCCGGACTGCATAGCCGTCACGCGAGCCGAAGCATCCGAGAGCAGCAACCAGGTCATGTCCTTAGCCAAGGCGGGCATCGGGCCGTTGTAATCGTCGTTGCGAGCGAAGACAATCTTGTCTTCCTTTGCCGCGGAAACGAACTTGTACGGGCCGGTACCGATCGGCTTGGCGTCGAAGGCCTTCTGGTCTGCCGAGGCGATGGCCTTGGGGACGATCTTGACCACGGAGATGCGCGGGCCAAAGCCGGCGAAGGCGGTCTTGAGCTTGAATTCAACCGTCTTCTCGTCGACAACCTTGACGGAATCAATGAAGAAGATGAACTGTGCGAACAGGGCCTTGTTGGCCGGATCCAGAACTCGCTCGAAGGAGTAGGCGACGTCCTCGGTGGTGACGGCCGTGCCGTCGTGGAACTTGGCGCCGTCGCGGATGGTCACCTGGTAGGTGGTGTCATCGATCTTCTTGGGGTCTTCCTTGGCCAACGCGTTGTACGGTTCACGTGTTGCGGGGTGAAGCTCAACCAAGCCTTCGAAGATGTGCAGGTTGGCGGCCAACGGCGTGGCGCCCGAGGAGCTCATGGGATCGAAACCGGTGGAGAGCGAGTATGAAATACCGGCCTCAATGGAGAGATCCTTGTTGACTGCTGCAGCGGAGCCAGTGGTCTCTGTGCCTTTATCCGAAGATCCGCAGGCTGCCAGTGTTGCGGTGAAAGCGGTTGCTGCTCCAAGGACTCCAGCGGCCTTGAGGAACGTGCGCCGTGAAGCGGGGCTGGAAGGCAGGTTCTGAAGAGTATTGCTCATTCTGTTGACTCACCATTTCGTGTAAAAGTAGTTATCGGATGTAGGACGTCCGATGCTTATGAGGAAACTGTAATCGCGATCACAGCAGTTGGTCAAGTGTGGTGATGGTCTCGATTTGATCTCGGTCACCAGCATGGCTGATCCGTGGCTCCCTGCCCCATGTATGGCCTGATGATTGCGGGATATTCACGCCACGTTTACCTCCGTTGTAGGCAAGTCGTCGGACATCCGATATTCTATGGGTTAGATCACGTTGGCGCGCTTATGGCGGGACGGCACGAAAGTCGCAGTACGAGGGCGTTCGAACTATTAAGGTACACAGAGGCACGCGCCTCTAATAACACCATTAAAGTGAGAAACGCGGAGTCCTTGCGACGCATAATTTCTGAGGAGTCTTGTTGTCCATTTCGACAGTAACGCCGAAGGCACGGTTTAGTGCCCAGGTTCGGCTTCGTGCACTTCAGGCAGACATCATGGAGCTCATTCTGAGCCGTGACCTCGATGCCGGCGATCCGATGCCCACAGAAAGCGAACTCTGCGAGGTACTGGGCGTTGGGCGAAACACCCTGCGCGAATCCTTGAAAGTCTTGCAGGCGCTGGGTGTCATTGAGATTCGTCATGGCTTCGGCATGTTTGTGGCTCCCAGCAACTTTGACGCACTGGCCGACGGGCTGACCTTCCGGGGTCGGCTGTCCCTGCGCCATGAGGGCCTTGAGGCCCTGCAGCTCGTGGACATCCGCCAAGCACTTGAAGCTGGCCTCATGGGTGCCTGCATTGCGGCGGTTACTAAGGAGCACCTGGTCCTCATCGAGGCCGCCGTCGTGAAGATGGACGAACTGGCCGAACGCGGGGAAGGGTTCGCGGAGGCTGATGCGGAATTCCACCGTCTGCTCTTTGAGCCCTTGGGCAACGATCTGCTGATGAACCTCATGAGTGTCTTCTGGAAGGTTTACCGCAAGATCCACCTGCAGGTTGGAACTGGGGGTACTGATCTGATGCATACGGCCGCCGAGCACAGAAGCATCTACGAGGCCGTCGCTGCCCAGGATGCTGCCAAAGCAGCAGCGCTGCTCAACTCCCACTTTGACGGCATCCGCGCCAAGATCAAGCTTTTTGTTGAGTCTGACCAGCCTCACAGCCTCCCGGCCTAGCAGTTTCCGCTGGATCCCCGCGCAGGGGAATGGGAAGCGGAATGGGAAGCAGGATGGGGCGCAGCCGGGTGGCCCAGAGTGAGCGTGCGCAGGGTTTTGGTGGGGAACTATGACGTTGTCTCGACCGATACCGGCAGGGTTTCCGAGCGGACTTTTCTTTTGGTTCACGGCATTGGCATGGGAATTTCCTATTTTGCCCAGCTGAGTCATGAGCTGGAAGGCCATGGGCGGGTTGTGGCCTTGGATCTTCCCGGGTTTGGTGATGCGCCTGAGCCCCTGGATGCGCTCTCGATGGCTCAAATGGTAGCGCTGCTGATCGATTTTGTCGAATTGGAGGGTTTGGGCCGGCCGGTGCTGGTGGGTCACTCCATGGGAACCCAGGTCGTGGCGGAAGCTGCCGCACAGCGCCCGGATCTTTTTCCCGAGTTGGTGCTGGTGGCCCCCACGGTCAACCTCGCAGAACGTACGATTTTCTGGCAGACGTGGCGCATGATGCAGGACCTGCTTGGTGAAAGCCCAGACGTGGTGGCCATCGGTATGCGCAACTATGCCAAGACCGGTCCGCGGTGGTTCATGAAGAAATTGCGCAGCATGATGGATCACTCCGTTGAAGATACTCTGCCCAAGATCCTCGCGCACACCCTGGTGATTCGCGGCAACCGGGACCGTATATGCCCACGCAGCTGGGTTGAGAAAGTGACGTCACTGATCCCGGGAGCCACCATGGTGGAAATTGAGGCACGTGGACACGAGACCATGGTCAAGGACGGGGCCTGTGTAGCTGGCCATATCCTTGACCACGTGGGTGCCATATGATGTTCGCACGGCCGTTGGCCGTCTGCTTCATCCATGACCTGAGACTTGCCTTCGCCGGCGACAGTGATAGTTCAGGCGCGGCGAACGTTGAAGGCTCTGACCCACGTGGCCAGGGTGGAGCTACCGTTTAGCGCCAGGTTGTGACAGCGAAATGGCGTCCTTGGCGAGGGTGAAGGTGACCGGCAGACGCTTCTCGACGGGAACCGTCACGTCCAGCGGATTGACGAAGGTGACGTCGAACTTTTCGTTCCGATCGAACCTCTGGGAGTTCTTGTTGAAACTCCAGCCGTCCGGCAGATCGACTGTTGCGACCGTGGCACGCGGGATCCCTTTTACGCCGTCGGGCGGTAGCACCGCGAGAACAGCCTTAGCGCGGTTGGCAGGCACGGTGGGCGCAGCCTTGCTGCTGGAGCTCAAATCTGTACCCTCCGGAAGGGCCGTGTAGTACAGGGAGTACACGCCGACCGGCAGGGCTGCAATGGACTGCGGGCCGCCCTGACTGCTGGCAAGAAGCCGAACCTCGTTCCGCCCGCCGGCCGCACCTCCGTTGACGAACATTGGAGTGTCGTTGACGGACCAGAAGACCTCATATCCAGCGAAGTCGACGGACACGTGCTCGGCCAAGTCGGCGAGCTCTCCCTGTCGGATGGCGATATCAACAACGCCTTGGAGCTGTGGAAGTGCGGAATAGTATGTGAGGTCGGCAGCCTTCTGCTCGGCCGTTTGGGCATACTGTACCCAGTCGACGACAAGCTCTGTGCCGTCCTCGGCGAGATGGTCTCCCGCGTCCCCGGCCCAGTTACCACCAGTGGCGAGGTTGATCTGTAAGTACATCGGTCGGAGCATGCCGGCGGCCGCAGCTTGGCGGCGCTCGTTTTCCAACGGATCGGGGTCGGTGAACAGGATCGTTTTGTAAACTTGGCCGTCCAGCAGCCATTCGAGCTTTTCCGTTGTCCGGTTGATGCCGAAGACGTGAAATTCGTCGTTGAAGTCTGTGTCGATCACGCTAGTTCCGCCGAGCGTATACGGACGGTAGCTGCCATCGCCGTCCCCATCGCCGAGACGGTAGGCGAAGTGCGGGGTGCCATAGATTTTGCGATTACTGACGTCCGCTTTGGCGGTTTCGCCCTGGCTCGCCCATTCGAGGGTCGGTGCGCCAATCAGTTCGACGACGTCGAGCTCACCGCAGCTCGGCCAGCCAGGCCCCTGCGCCTGGGAGAGTCGACCATCAAGATGGAAGTCGTGCCCAAGCATCCAAATGGCTGGAAAGGCGCCTTTGCCCTTGGGTAGGCGGGCGCGGATTTCGAGCTTGCCGTAGAGGAAGTCCTTCTTGGCATGAGTCCGGATGCTGCCGGAGTTGTACTTGACGAGGCGCGCGTTGGCGCCGTGTCGGGCGGTATTGCGATATTGATCGGCGACTGGCCGGTTCGTGGCGGTGATGACAAGCTGTCCGTCCTGAACGTGGACGTTTTCTGTGCCGCTCGAGTAGTGCTGCTGCTCATTGCCGCGAATGTTGCCGAGTTCGTACTCCCAAAGCTCTTCGTTGAGGGCCGTGCCGTCGAACTGTTCGCTCCACACGAGCTCGTAAGGGCCGTCGGCGCTCGTGCTGTTAGTAGCTGCGAAGGCGCGAGGCGCGGTAGCGCAGGCGAGTACCATCATGCCTGCGGCACCGACAAAGGTGCGACGTCCGAAGCTCAGTCCCGCTCCAATGCGCGTCTGATCGGATGAATTCTCCATAGTGAATCTCCTTCTGTAGTGAGGAAGCGCAGGACCGCAATCGCACCCTTGGGGGGCATTTCTCACAGGATTCAGCCGCCTGTGCCCGCATCGCTGAACGAGTCCTTGAGCTGGTTTTTTTGTGGGGAAATGGATTCGATGGGGTTGAAAAGCAGTGATGCGTGGCAATCTGCCGGTGTATCCGTAACATGCCATACAAAGTTCATAGTCGACGGAGTAAAAACGCTTTAAAACTTGGCAAGTTTGGCTGGTTGCTATCATCAAAGCACATAGCAAATGTGATCGGCAACACTTGATTTTTTTATGACAGAATCGCTCGGCCTGGATTTCTTGGTGCTCGCGGAGTAATCGCGCGGATGGGGGAGTGGTTCCCTTTGGTGCCTGCCCATTCGTGTGGGTGGCAGCTAGTCCCGGGTAAGTGGGGTGTTTGTTAAACGAAAAAGTCCCAAACGCAATGTTTGGGACTTTTTCTTGGAGTGCGCGCGAAGGGACTCGAACCCCCAACCTCCTGATCCGTAGTCAGGTGCTCTATCCATTGAGCTACGCACGCATATTCAGTTACTTTGTTTCTTTGTTTCTTCGTTGACCCTCGGGCCGTGAATAACTATAGCCCAGGTTCGCTGTGGAGTACAAATCCGATAGGCCCTAAATCCCCGTGTTCCGAGACACTAGACCGGTCTACGTGATCTGTCTCACATATGTCACCCATAACAAAAATGGGAAACCGCGGAAATCCGGGGTTCTTGTACCCGTCACCATGACCATGTTCCATATCCGATGCCTGGTGAGGCCCAAATTCGGGTCATAGCATTTAGACACCACCTACCACCCAATGAAGGGACACCCGATGGGCCACGCGCCAGTGCAGGAACACGTCGAGCAGGCAATGACCACCCACGAGGGCTTGGCTGTCTGGGTGGCTGAGGTTGCGGCTCTGACCTTGCCGGATAGCATCCGCTGGGTAGACGGGTCTGCGCAGGAATATGCAGAGCTGACCGATCAGCTGGTTGCTGACGGAACTCTCACGCGTTTGAACCCCGAGCTGTTCCCCAAATCGTTCGCAGCTTTCTCGGACCCCAAAGATGTGGCCCGTGTTGAAGGGCGGACTTTCATCTGCTCCGAGAAGGAGCGCGACGCCGGGTTCACGAACAACTGGATGGAACCAGCCGCCATGAAGGCGATTCTGGATGAGAAGTTTGCTGGCTCCATGCGCGGACGGACCATGTACGTCATCCCCTTCGTCATGGGCCCGCTGGATGCGCAGGACCCCAAGTTTGGCGTGGAGATCACGGACTCCGCCTACGTAGTGGCGTCAATGCGCATCATGGCCAACATCGGCACCGACGTTCTGCGCAAGATCGAAGACACCAACGCATTCTTCGTTCCGGCCCTGCACTCAGTGGGTGCACCTCTGGCGCCGGGCCAGCAGGATGTCGCTTGGCCGTGCAACGACGAGAAGTGGATTGTGCACTTCCCGGAGGAGCGCTCAATCTTCTCCTACGGTTCCGGATACGGCGGAAACGCGCTGCTCGGCAAGAAGTGCTTTGCGCTCCGCATCGCTTCTGTCATGGCTCGCGACGAGGGGTGGCTCGCTGAGCACATGCTGATCCTGAAGCTCACCAGCCCGGAAAACAAGGATTACCACGTAGTCGCAGCATTCCCCTCGGCCTGCGGCAAGACCAACCTTGCGCTGCTTGAGCCAACCATTCCTGGATGGAAGGCCCAGACATTGGGCGATGACATCAACTGGATGCGCTTCGGCAAGGAAGGTGAGCTGCGCGCCATCAACCCGGAGGCTGGCCTCTTTGGTGTGGCTCCCGGCACCGGCTGGTCAACGAACCCGAACGCCATGGCCGCAATCGCCAAGGGTAACTCGATCTTCACCAACGTTGCCTTGACGGACGACGGCGGTGTTTGGTGGGAAGGTATGACGGACGAGGTTCCGGCACACCTGACAGACTGGCAGGGCAACAGCTGGACGCCCGATTTGGACCGTCCGGCCGCGCACCCCAACTCTCGTTTCTGCACACCCATCGACCAGGTGGATATGCTCTCCCCGGACTACTTCTCCCCTGAGGGAGTGGAAATCAACGCCATACTGTTCGGTGGACGTCGCAAGACCACCATTCCCTTGGTGACGCAGGCTCGGGATTGGAGCCATGGAATCTTCATGGGTTCGACGCTTTCCTCGGAGACCACGGCCGCGGCAACGGGTGCCGTAGGTGTGGTTCGCCGCGACCCCATGGCGATGTTGCCGTTCATCGGCTACGACGCCGGCGATTACCTCAAGCACTGGATTGATCTGTCCGCCAAGGGTGACCAGGCGCGTCTGCCGAAGATCTTCCTTGTCAACTGGTTCCGCCGGAACTCCAGCGGTGGCTTCGCCTGGCCAGGATTCGGCGAAAACAGCCGTGTGCTCAAGTGGGTCATCGAGCGCATTGAGGGCACCGCTGCGGCCGTCGAAACCCCCATCGGCTTTATCCCGGCAGAAGGAGCACTGGACCTGAACGGTTTGGAGGTCCCGGCGTCGGACTTGGAAGACGCACTCAAGGTTGATCCCGCCGAATGGCAAGCCGAACTGGCAGGCATTGACGAGTGGTACGAACGCTTCGGCGGCTCGCTTCCGGCGGAAATGGCCGCCGAGCTCAGCAGCCTGAAGGCCCGCTTCGCCGCATAACTGAAAGTATGAAAGGTCTCGAGGGGATCGACCAGCAGGTCGACCCCCTCGAGACCTTTTTCGTGTATGTCCCCCTCAAAACGCTCGCTCGCATACGGGGCACTTATGCCGAACGCTCGCTCACCGGCTGGCTGAATTCCGCGGCTGGTGAGCGAGCGTTCGTCGAAATAGCCCCTCAAGAGAGCGAGCGTTTCTGGTGGCGGCTAGTTCGCGCCGGCCAGCCACAGGTCCGGGCCGAAGACCTCATAGTGGATCTTCGTGGACGGAATGCCCGCCTCGATGGCCTGATTGCGGATGGCTTTCATGAACGGCAATGGTCCGCACACATATATGGACGCATCGGCCGGGAGGTCCAGACCCGCCAGGGACATGAAGCCCTTATGGAAACCATCCGTGGGCTCTTCTAGCCACAGCTGCAACTGCGCCCCGTCAATCGCCGCAACGTCGGTTGTCATTTGATCGCGCAAAGCCCATGCCGCAAGGTTCTTTTCGGCGTGCAGTACCAAAACCTCGCGGTCCACGCCGGTGGTGACCAGCGAACGCAGCGCCGAGGCCGAGGGGGTGCAGCCAATTCCTGCCGTGGCAAACACAACGGGTCCCTCGCCGTCGAGCGTCACATCACCATAAGGATTGGAAAGTTCGACGACGTCCCCCACCTTGATATCGCGGTGCAGCACGGGTGAAACCTCGCCACCGTCGTCGCGCTTGGTGGTGAACACTCGGCGGGTCGTTGATTCAACGTCTGCGCTCAGCGAGTACTGACGGCACTGGAGCAAGCCGTCTGGGAGCGCCACGCGGACGGAAACGAACTGTCCGGGACGGGCGATCGTGACGGCGGTGTCGTCGGCCGGCTCCAAGACAAACGTCATGGAATCCGTGCCAGCCTGGTTCTTCTCGACAATGGTCCACGGCATCCAGATCTTGTCATTGGCCTGGAGCGCATAGAGGCCCTTTTCGATCTTGATCAGCGCGTTGGCCATGAGCCAGTAGACCTCGGTCCACGCCTCGGCAATTTCCGCCGTGATGACATCGGCGAGTTCTTCGGCGATGGCCTCGAAGAGGTACTTGTAGACCACTTGGTACTGGTCCTCGGTGATCCCCAAGGAGGTGTGCTTGTGGGCGATGCGGCTGAGCATCTGCTCGGGAATCAGATCCGGATTGGCAACCAGGGCCGTGGCAAAGCCCGCAATGGAGCCGGCCAGGGCCTTCTGCTGCTCACCGTTGTTTTGGTTGGCGCGGCTGAAGAGGCCGTCGAGGAGTTCCGGGTGGGCAGCAAAGAGCCGGTTGTAAAAGTTCGGGGTAATGGCGCCGAGCCGTGAGCCCACCAATGGGAGGGTGGCAACGATGAGGGGCCGTGATTTTTCCGAAAGCATCTTTACTCCTTGGATCAATGTCGGGGTGACTATCCAAAAGTAGCATTTGAAATGCAACATTTAAGTGACAGATCGACGCCAAGTTCTACGTGCTGTAGAAAATTGGCGGAATGCCGCGGATTAGTTCTCCGGGCGAGTGCTTAACGTCACTGGGACGGGGCCGCTCTGCGGCTTCTTGGTCAGGCTGTCAATCGCCACATCGTCCAGGGATGCGTAAAAAGCTTCCCTCGCGTGGTTGAGCGCGCCGCGGAGTCCGCAGTCGTGGATTAGTGGGCATTCACCGGCGACGGTTTGGCAGGCGGCGACGTCACTGTGATCATCCAAGACGCGCAAAACGCCACCCACCGTGGCATGTCTGCCCGCGGGGGTGATGCGTACGCCACCGCTGCGGCCACGGATCGCCTCAACCAGACCCATCTGCCGCAACTTAAGAACAGCCTTGCTGACATGGTTATAGGGCGTCCCGACGGTCTCGGCGAGCTCGCGCGTCGTGGGTAATTCCTCGCCAGACACCGAGCATAAGACCATCAGGAGCCGCAGGCTCACGTCGGAAAAGCTGTTAATACGCACTAAGCAGGCCAGATAACTTTCTCGCCGGCTTCCAGGAAAGGCTCGCTGAACTCCCAGCCCTCGGCCCCCTGACGGTAGGGGCGCACCGCCGAGACGGCAACGCCGGTGCTGTGCTCGGCCATGACATGAATGGCGTCGGTGGCATCCTCGGGCAAATGGATGTCACACACGACGGCGGCGGCCCGGTTCTGCTCGCGCTGTTGCCCGAGTGCCTCAAACAAGTCAGCAACCATGACATCCGCGTCAAGATCGCTTTCATCCTCGCCATCCACAGTGTTGGGGGCGACGGCGACCATGTTGAGTTCGTCGTCATACGTGATGACTAGGCCGACCGGCAGGAATGCACCGTGGGCCTCCAGCTGCTCGGCGGCAATACCAAAGGCGGTGCCGATCAGCTTGTTCAGATCGTCCTGGACCAGCTTGTCTGTTTCAGACTGTGCTGCAGGTGCCGTCTGGGCCGCCCCTGTTGTTTCTGTTGTCTCGTTTTCCATGGATGCTCCTGCGGGTGCTATTTGCGGATGAGGTCTAGGACGGTGTCGCGCATGTCGGCCATGGTTGTGGCGTTGATGGCTTCGGCGTTCAGGCGCAGGAACGGTTCGGTGTTGGATGCGCGGAGGTTGAACCACCAGTCGCCGTTGTTGGCTGTGAAGGTGAGGCCGTCGAGTTCGTCGATAACGACGTCGTCTCGGGTGTAGGCGTCGCGGACGCGGGCCACGGCGGCCGGGACATCGGAGAGCTGGGAGTTGATCTCGCCGCTGGATACGTAGGGCTCGTATTCGCGGCCCAGATCGGACAGGGGTCCGTCTTGCTCGCCGAGGGCGGCCAGGACGTGCATGGCGGCGAGCATGCCGGTGTCCGCGTTGAAGAAGTCGCGGAAGTAGTAGTGCGCGGAGTGCTCGCCGCCGAAGACGGCGCCTTCTGTGGCCATGGTGGCTTTGATGAAGGAGTGGCCAACGCGGGTGCGTACGGCGCGTGCGCCGTCGTGCTCGATGAGTTCGGGCACGGCGCGGGAGGTGATGAGGTTATGGATCACGGTGGGGCGTTCCTCGCCGGCGGCTTTGGCGCGTGCGATTTCGCGGCGTGCTACCAGTGCGGTGACGGCTGAGGGGGAGACGGGTGCGCCGAGTTCGTCGATGACGAAGCAGCGGTCGGCATCGCCGTCGAAGGCTAGGCCTAGGTCTGCGCCGTGCTTGACGACGGCGGCCTGGAGATCGAGCAGGTTGGCTGGTTCTAGTGGGTTGGCCGGGTGGTTCGGGAAGGTGCCATCGAGTTCGAAGTAGAGCGGGACGATCTCGAAGGGCAGACCCGGTAGGAGGGCGTCGCCGAGGACGGCGGGGGTGGTCATGCCGGCCATGCCGTTTCCGGCGTCGACGACGATCTTCAGGGGGCGGGAGGTGGTGAGGTCAACGAGCTTGCGGAGGAATTCGGCGTAGTCCTTGAGGACATCGGCCTCGCCGATGATGCCTTCACTGTCGGTTGGGGTGGGGAGGCCGTCGTTCAGGTAGGACTGGGCGAGGTCGCGGATCTCGGTGAGTCCGGTCTCTGAGGAGAGGGGGACGGCGCCGGCTTTGGTCATTTTCATGCCGTTGTATTCGGCCGGGTTGTGGCTAGCGGTGAAGACCACGCCTGCGGCGTTGAGGATTCCGGAGGCGAAGTAGAGTTCGTCGGTGGAGATCAGGCCCAGGAGTTTCACGTTCGCGCCGCGGCTCGATGCGCCAGCGGCGAAGGCTTGGGAGAACTCGGGGGAGGAGGGGCGCATGTCGCCGCCTACCAGTACCGTCTGCCCTTTCAGGCCCAGCACCTCTACAAATGCGGCACCCACGGCTTGCACCGAGGCTGAGGTGATGGATGTGCCGACGATCCCGCGAACATCGTAGGCCTTGAAAGAGTCGGACAAATTAACCGGCAAAATATCTTCAGTAGTCACCCCACCATGCTACCGCCGCAGTTCCGCAACGATGCCGCAGCAGTATCTCAGCGGCCTCGCAGGGGGAGTTATCCACAGCTGCGACCATGGCGGCTCGTAAGTTGTCGGTGCTCGCTGGAATACTGGGGGACATGACAATGTACCCAGCGCAAGGCACATCCACCGCCGTTCCGTCCGGTCATTCGGACGGGCAGGGGCTCCCTTCCAGCACCCGGGAGCAGGCCCTCGAGGTACTGCGGGCGCTCGTGGGGCGGCCTGACGCGGTGTTCCACGATGGCCAGTTTGAGGCGATCGAGGCCCTTGTCGACTCCAACCGCAGGGCCTTGGTTGTCCAGCGAACCGGTTGGGGAAAATCGGCTGTTTACTTCGTTGCCTCACTGCTGCTGCGGGCTCGCGGGGCCGGCCCCACGCTGATCGTTTCGCCTTTGTTGGCCCTCATGCGCGATCAGGTGGCTGCCGCCGAGCGCGCCGGGGTTCGGGCCATGGCCATCAACTCGGCTAACGCCACCGAATGGGATTTAGTATCCGCAGCCTTGGCCGCTGATGAGGTGGATGTGCTACTTGTCTCACCCGAGCGGCTGACAAATCCGTCCTTCCGTGAGAACCAGCTGCCGTCGTTGATTCGCCGTACGGGACTCCTCGTGGTCGATGAGGCGCACTGTATTTCGGACTGGGGCCACGATTTCCGCCCCGACTACCGCCGGATCGCTGATCTCATTGCGCAGCTGCCGGCCTCTGTGCCGGTACTGGCCACCACGGCCACAGCCAACTCGCGCGTCGTTGCCGACATCGAGGAGCAGTTGGGTACCGGCGTCTTTACCATTAGGGGCCCGCTGGCACGCAAGTCGCTGCGCTTGGGTGTTTTACGGCTGGCCGATTCCCGCGACAGGCTCGGTTGGCTGCTCACCCACCTGGCCGAGCTGCCCGGCAGCGGCATCATTTATACGTTGACCGTCTCGGCAGCCGAAGACACAGCCCGGCTTTTGGCCGAGGCCGGGCATGTAGTCAAGGCGTACACGGGACGCACCGACACCATGGAGCGCGAATCACTGGAAGAGGCTCTGAAGAACAATCAGGTCAAGGCCTTGGTGGCCACGAGCGCCTTGGGTATGGGGTTCGACAAACCAGACTTGGGGTTCGTTGTTCACTTGGGAGCGCCGTCGTCCCCGGTTGCCTATTACCAACAGGTGGGCCGTGCCGGTCGTGGCAGCGCCAATGCCGACGTCCTCTTGCTGCCCGGAAGCGAGGACGCCGAGATCTGGCGATACTTTGCCACTGCCTCGATGCCGGCCCAGGACAAGGCCATGGCTGTTCTGACGGCCCTGGGGGAATCACCCAAGCCAATGTCCACTCCGGCCTTGGAAGCACGCGTTGACCTGCGGCGCACTCCGCTTGAGCTGTTGTTGAAAGTCCTTGCCGTCGACGGCGCGGTGCGGCGGGTCACCGGCGGCTGGGAGTCCACCGGCCAGCCGTGGACGTATGACGAGGAACGGTACCGGCGCATTGCCCAGGCCCGTGTGGATGAGCAGCAGTCCATGGTCGAGTATGAGCGCATGTCCGGTTGCCGCATGGAGTATTTGGCGGCGGCGCTGGATGACGATACAGCCGAACCCTGCGGCCGATGCGACAACTGCACGGGACGCTGGTTTAATGCCGAAGTTGCCTCGGGAGCTGCAGAGGCCGCGGGCGACTCGTTGCGTCATGCCGGGCTTCCGCTGGACCCGCGGGCCATGTGGCCCACAGGTATGGATCGGCTGGGGGTTCCTGTTAAAGGCAAGTTGAAGGCCGATGAGTTGGTCTCGACAGGGCGTGCCCTGGCTAGGCTCACCGATCTTGGGTGGGGCAATGCGCTGCGGTCAATGTTCGCCGCAGGAGCACCGGATGCGCCGATTGATACCGCGATGGCCCACGCCGTTGTCGCCGTTCTGCGCGAATGGGGGCAGGGCGGTTGGGAAGGCTCCGGACGCCCGGTAGCCGTTGTATCGATGCCCTCGCGCACCAAGCCTGCGCTCTTACAGTCCTTCGCGCAGGCCATCTGCGAGATCGGCCGGTTGCCGTACTTGGGCGAGATGTCCCTCGAGTTTGGTGGCCCCACCGGAGCACGCGGCGGCAATAGTGCGTATCGTCTGGCCGGAGTCTGGGAACGGTTTGCCGTTGGTCCAGAACTTCAGGCTGCGCTCGCCGCCGGACCGTCTGGGCCGATCCTCTTGCTGGACGACCTTGTGGACAGCCGATGGACACTGACCGTGGCAGGCCGCGCCCTGCGTCAGGCCGGTGCGGATCAGGTGCTCCCGCTAGTTTTGGCACAGGCCGGCTAATCCAAATCAAACGCCGCATCACTTTCCGGCGTTTTTTGAGCAACGCGGCACCACTTCCCGGCGATTCTTTAGTACGGCTTCTCTGCCAGTGGAGGAGCATGGGATGGGAGTCACCCCGGAAAGTGATGCGGCGTCTGTGAAAAATGGCCAGAATGTGGTGCGGCGTTGGGGGTGTTATTCGACGGGGCGCAGGCGCAGAGCCTGCATGCCGCCGTCGACCGCTATTGAGGTGCCGGAAGTGGAACCCGAGAGCGGACTGGCCAGATAAGCCACGGCTCCGGCGACTTCCTCTGCCGTAACCAACCGGCCATGCGGCTGGCGCGCATTCAATGCTGCGCGTTCCGCGGCGGGATTGTCGGCCTGGGACAGGAGGCGGCCAACCCACGGGGTATCGGCCGTGCCGGGGTTGACGCAGTTGACGCGGACGCCTTCACGCAAGTGATCGGCCGCCATAGCCTGCGTCAAAGACAGCACTGCGCCCTTTGTCGCCGAGTACAGCGCGCGCTGGGGCAGGCCCGCGGTGGCTGCGATGGAGCAGATGTTCACGATCGCCGCTGCGCTGGACTGACGCAGATGAGGCAGTGCTGCGCGAGAAACCCGCACCATGCCCACTACATTGATGTTCCAGACGCGCGCCCATTCTGCGTCGTCGTTATCTTCTACGGAGCCGATGGCTCCGATGCCGGCGTTATTGACCACGATGTCCACGCCGCCAAAGGCCGCGACGGTGCCATCGATCGCGGCAACGACGGAGGCGTCGTCGGACACGTCGCACGGGAAACCTAGCTGTCCCTCGGGGAGATCCTTCGGGTTCAGGTCTAGAACGGCAACCTGCGCGCCTAAGCCTTGTAATTTAGCGGCGATGGCGGCACCAATGCCTGACGCGCCGCCGGTCACAACAGCTGTGAAGCCTGAAAGTTCCTGGCTCATTTATGCCTCCTGGTTTGTGGTGCCGGCGGTTGTGGCGCCAGCGCGGAAGAATTCTTGGCGCTGGCGGCCCAGCCCGGCAATTTCAACTTCCACAACGTCGCCGTCCTGGATGTAAGGGAAACGCCCGGATAGCGCCACGCCCTCGGGGGTTCCCGTGAGCACCACATCGCCCGCTTCCAGCACCATGTACTGGCTCAGGTGGTGAATGATCGTGGGCACGTCAAAGATCAGATCGGCTGTGTTGGAGTCTTGGCGTGGTTCGCCATTGACCCAGCTCTTGAGCTGGAGATTGTTCGCGTCAGCATCTTCTGCCGGGACAAACCACGGGCCCAACGGGGTGGACTTCGGCAAGGACTTGCCCTTGGTCCACTGGCCTGCGGCACCGGGAATCTGGTATTCGCGCTCGGAAAGGTCATTGGCAATGACATAACCGGCGACGGCGTCGGCGGCTTCTTCGAGGGTGGAGAGGTAGCTGACTTCGCGGCCGATGACCACGCCGAGCTCCACTTCCCAGTCGTACTTGGCGGCTAGCGGCGGGATCGGCGCAGCGTCAAAGGGGCCGGCCACAGTGTTGTTCGGCTTGAGGAAGACCACGGGGATCGTTGGGGGTAGCGCGCCGGATTCTGCTGCGTGGGCCGCGTAGTTCATGCCGATGCAGATGACGTTGTTGGGCCGGGCAATCGGAGAACCGATGCGTAGTTCGGCGGCGTTCTCTAGAACGGGCAAGGTGCCGTTGTTCACCGCGTCGCGCAGCGTGGCAAGTCCGCCGCCGGCGAGGAAGGCGCCGTCGATGGTGGCCGTGACCGGGCTGGCGTCGTAGCTAATTTCGGTTCCGGTGGAGTCGGCGGCAATGACAACGGGAATTTCCCGTCCCAGCTCGCCAAGGCGTGCAATCTTCATGAAATTCTTACCTCTAACGTGCGGTGCGATTTTGGTATGAGAGCCCTCCGCAGGACCCTAACATCTGAGCTTTCGGGTAACTTTACCCAAACCTTACGGCTATTTCGGCTCTATCTCTAATATTGACACGGAAAACATCCGATGTTTAGCTAGGGGTAACTTTTTTAGAACTTCCTTCCTCAACCAGGAGTAGCCCGTGAGCACAATCATTGCCGTCGAGACCAGCGACGTCCGTTTTCCAACGTCGCGTGATCTAGATGGCTCTGACGCCATGAACCCGGACCCGGACTACTCGGCCGCGTACCTGCGGGTTGTGACGGACAGCGGCGATGGGCACGAAGGGCACGGTTTCGTTTTCACCATCGGCCGCGGCAATGATGTTGAGACAGCGGCCATCAAGGCATTGACCCCGTACCTGCTCGGACGCAATACCGAGGAACTCCTCAACGACATGGGTGGCACCTGGCGCGAACTTGCCCATGATTCCCAGCTCCGCTGGCTCGGCCCGGAAAAAGGTGTCATGCACATGGCCATCGGCGCCGTGGTCAACGCGTTATGGGACCTGAAATCCAAGCGTGCAGGTCTGCCGCTGTGGCAGCTGTTGGCAGAAATGAGCCCCGAGGAACTGGTCGACCTGGTCGACTTCCGCTACCTCACCGACGCCCTGACCCGCGAGGATGCCCTGGAGATCCTGCGCAAGGCAGAAGCAGGCCGCGGCGAACGTACTGCCACCTTGTTGTCCGAGGGATACCCGGGCTACACCACCACACCCGGCTGGTTGGGCTACTCCGATGAGAAGCTGACCCGATTGGCCAACGAGGCTGTTGCCAGCGGTTTCAAGCAGATCAAGCTTAAAGTTGGTGCCGACCTTGACGACGATGTCCGCCGCCTGCGTACCGCACGTGCCGCCGTCGGCCCCGACATTAAGATTGCCGTTGACGCCAACCAGCGCTGGGACGTTGCCCAGGCCATCGAGTGGATGAGCCACCTAGCGCCGTTCGACATCGCCTGGATTGAAGAGCCCACGAGCCCGGACGATATCCTCGGCCACGCCGCCATCGCCCGAGGCGTGGCACCCATTCCGGTAGCCACCGGCGAACACGTGCAAAACCGGGTGGTGTTCAAACAGATGTTGCAGGCTAATGCGCTTTCGGTCCTGCAGATCGACGCAGCCCGCGTGGCCGGTGTCAACGAAAACGTTGCGATCCTCCTTCTCGCCGCCAAATTTGGTGTCCGGGTCTGCCCACACGCCGGCGGCGTGGGCCTGTGCGAGGCCGTTCAGCACCTCTCCATGTTTGATTTTGTCGCCGTTTCGGGCCAGAAGGAGGACCGCATGATTGAATTTGTGGACCACCTGCACGAACACTTTGTGGCCCCGATCGACGTTCACGACGGTTGCTACTGGCCGCCGCTGGTTCCGGGTGGTGGAAGCGAGATGCACGCTGCATCTATTGCTGAATACACTTTCCCGGACGGCGCTTTCTGGCTGGCCGACGCGGCCGCCGCAGCCGAAGCAACAGGCGAGGTGGCCGCCGTCGAACATTCCGTTGCCGCACCACAAAAGGATCTGGTCTAACCCCATGCCCGCTCTGCCCACACCCGCCCAAGTCACCATTGAGCATGCGCCCTGGTTCACCCAGGACCGGCTCGGCATGTTTGTGCACTGGGGACTGTATTCTCTGGCGGCCCGGCATGAGTGGGTCATGTACCGGGAGAATATGGAAGTGGGGGAGTACCGCAAGTACTTTGAGCACTTTGATCCTGACCTTTACGATCCGCGTGAGTGGGCGGCCGCGGCGAAGAATGCCGGCATGAAGTACGTGGTTCTGACCACTAAGCACCACGACGGGTTCGCGCTGTGGGATTCCGCGCTCACGGAGTACAAAGCCACGAACACCCCATGCCGGCGGGATCTGCTGACGCCTTATGTTGCGGCGCTGCGCGAGGCCGGGTTGAAGGTTGGGTTCTATCACTCGGTCATCGACTGGCACCACCCGGACTTCACGATCGACGGCAACCACGCCGCGCGGAACAACCCGCAGTGGCAGGAACTGAACAAGACGCGCGACGGCGCCCGGTACCGCGAGTACCTGCACGGTCAGGTGCGCGAGCTGCTGAGCAACTATGGGCAGATCGATTACCTATTCTTTGATTTCTCTTACCCTGATGAGGCCACGGCCAACCCCGACGGCGTAACCACGTTCCGCGGCAAGGGCGCCGAAGAGTGGGGTTCCGTTGCGCTCATGGAGATGATCCGGGAACTCCAGCCTGGGATTATCGTCAACAACAGGCTCAACGTTCCCGGCGACTTCGTGACTCCGGAGCAGTACCAGCCCGCCGGCGCCATGCTTAGCGGTGGCAAGGAAGTCCCGTGGGAGGCGTGCCAAACACTCAACGGCAGCTGGGGCTATGACAGGGACAACCTGGATTACAAGTCCGCCGAGCAGTTGATTCATATGCTCATTGACGGCGTATCCAAGGGCGGCAACCTGCTGCTGAACGTTGGCCCGACGGCTAGGGGTGAGATCGATCCCCGCGCCTCCGCATCTCTCTCCGGAATGGGTGAGTGGATGCGCCTGCACGGCCGCTCTATTTACGGCGCCGGCGCGGCCGGAATCGCCGCCCCGCAGGACGCGCGATTCACGCTGCGCGGGGACCGTTTGTACCTGCACCTGTTCGCGTGGCCGTTCCAGTTCATTCACCTGCCGGGGCTGGCGGGCACAGTGCGCTACGCTCAGTTGCTCAACGACGCCTCGGAAATCGCCATGCTGGTGTTGGAGTCCGGGCAAGCAGCCGGGCATATGACGCCCGCCGGTCAGGCACCCGGAACTTTGACCCTGAAGCTGCCCGTGCAGCGCCCCGGGGTGGCCGTCCCCGTTATTGAGTTGTTCCTCAACCCCGAAAGCGATGCGTCATGAACCAGAAGATTGCCCTGCACACCCGGTTGAAGCCCGGCAAGGAGGCGGAGTACGATTCCGTCCACGCCCGCATCAGCGACGACCTGGACGCAGCATTGCGCGCGGCAGGAGTCACCGGCTGGAACATTTGGCGCAGCGGGCGGGAGCTTTTCCACGTGGTGGAGGTTGCCGACTACCAGGCCATGCGCAAGGAATTAGCGCTCAACCCGGTCAATATCGAATGGCAGGCCGTCATGGCCGAGCTGCTTGAGGTCGAGGACGACTACTCCGGCGCCGATATGGGCTTGGCAAAGGTATGGGAGCTGCCATGAGTCTCCCCGAACTGGGTCGCCTGGGCTTCGGTGCCGCCGGCATCGGTAACCTGTACCGCGCCATGGACGACGACGTTGCTACCGCCACCGTCGCTGCCGGGTGGGACGCGGGCATCAGGTACTTCGACACGGCACCGCACTATGGCATCGGCCTTTCCGAACGCCGCCTCGGCGCATTTTTGGCTACCAAGCCGCGAGAAGAATTTGTCATTTCCACCAAGGTGGGACGCGTCTTGGAAACCGTGGCGAACCCCTCGGGGGCAAGAGATGCCGAGGGCTTCGACGTGCCCGCCGATGTTGTCCGTCGCTGGGATCCCTCCGAAGCCGGGATTCGGCGCAGCATCGAGGATTCCCTGGAGCGCACCGGCCTGGACCGGATCGACATCGCTTATCTGCACGATCCCGATGTTTACGATCTCGAAGCGGGCATCAAACAAGCCCTGCCCGCCCTCGAAAAACTTCGCGCTGAGGGCCTGATCAAGGCCATCGGCGTGGGCGCCAACTCCGCCGACGCGCTGCGCGATTGCGTGGCCGCCGCCGATCTCGACGTGATTATGCTTGCCGGGCGGTACACCTTGTTGGAGCAGCCGGCGGCCGGAGATCTCCTGCCGTTGTGTCTGGAACGCAACGTTGCTGTGGCTAACTGTGGGGTCTACAACTCGGGTCTGTTGGCCCGCACAGTGGTGCCTGACGACGCCCACTACAACTACGCGCCCGCCCCGGCCGGGATCCTTGCCCGGGCTAAGGCACTCGCGGCCTGCTGCGATGAGTTTGGTGTGGAACTTCCCGCCGCGGCGTTGCAATTCGCCCTCACCCACCCGGCCGTGGCCACGGTTGTGGTGGGAGCCTCCAACCCGGGGCAGATCGCTCAAACGGCGGCCCGCATGGCCGCGGAGATTCCGGTCGAATTGTGGGCCGCCCTGGTTTCGCGCGGTTTGTTGGACGAGCGCCTTGTCCACGCCTGACACCGAGGTCCGCATCGACGCGCACGTCCACCTGTGGGAGGTGGGTTCCGGGCAGTATTCCTGGCTGACCCCAGAGCACGGGATCCTGTACGACGATTTCACAGCCGAACAGGCTGGAGAGACGCTGGCGGATGCCGGAGTTGGCCAGGCGATCTTGGTGCAGGCAGATGACACCGCGGCCGACACAGAGATGATGCTGTCCGCCGCGGCCACTCATGACTGGATCGTGGGTGTGGTGGGCTGGCTCCCCTTGGAGGACCCGGCCGCTACGGCGAGGCTGCTGGAAAAGTGGGGCCATCACGCCGCCTTGTGCGGTGTGCGCGCCTTGATTCACAACGATCCCCGCCCACATTTCTTGGCCCTGGACTCCGTTCGTGAGTCGCTGGGATTGGTGGCGCAGGCCGGGTTGGCCTTTGACGTTCCCGACGCTTTTCCTCGGTATCTGGACCAGGTGGTTGACCTGGCTCAGGCGATGCCCGGTCTCCGGGTAGTAGTTGATCACCTGGGTAAACCGCCCAGAGGTGGCAACGCCGAAGAGCTTGAGCGTTGGCAGCGGCAGCTGGCCGCCGTGGCCGCGATGCCGAATACGACGGCGAAACTCTCCGGACTTCATTCCGATAGGAGCGACTATTCCGCGCAGGCACTGGAGCGTGTCTGGGATATAGCGCTTTCGGCTTTTGGTCCCGCCCGGCTCATGTTTGGTGGCGACTGGCCGGTGAGCCTGCTCGGCGGCAGCTACCGGGAAACGGTGGAGATCGCGGAGTCGTTGTTGTCCTCACTGAGCCCCGAGGAGGCCCGGTCCCTGTGGGTTGGGACGGCGCAACGCGTTTATGATCGATAACATTCTTGGAAACATCGGATGTATTTATCGAAAATGCGTGTTTTTGTGGCGTGGGTAACATACCATGATGGAAGTTGATTGCCCCCGCTGACGTAGACGTTGGCGGGAAATAGCCGTATTTTACGTTTTTGATGCAGAAGACAAATGAGTCGGCCGGTCGTATCGGATCTCCTTATAGGTCTGATGTCGGATCAAATGAAGAAGCCTTGAGAGGGCAGTATGAGTAAGAAACTCCTTCGGATCGCCGGGGTAAATAAGAGCTTCCCCGGGGTCAAAGCCCTATCTGACATGCAGTTGGATTTAGGGCACAATGAGGTCCTCGCCCTCGTGGGCGAAAACGGCGCTGGCAAGTCCACCCTCATGAAGCTGTTGTCGGGCATCTACGTTCCCGATTCAGGCACCTTTGAAATTGACGGCCAGGAAGTGGCCATCAACGGAACCAAGCACGCACAAGAACTTGGCATCAGCATCATCCACCAGGAATTTAACCTGATGCAAGACCTTACGGTGGCCCAGAATATTTACATTGGGCGTGAACCCCGCCGGGCCGGCGTCTTCCTGAATGAGCGGGCGCTGAACCGCAAGGCCCGTCTGCTCTTTGACCACATCAACATCGATCTGGACCCCAAGGCGCGAGTGGGCGACCTGACCGTTGCCAAACAGCAGATGGTTGAAATTGCCAAGGCGCTGTCCTACAAGTCGCGCATCTTGATCATGGATGAGCCCACGGCAGCCCTCAACGATGCCGAAGTGGCCACCCTGCATGATTTGATTCGCAACTTTACGAATGAACAAACCGGTGTCATTTACATCTCGCACCGAATGGACGAGCTCAAGGCCATCTCCAACCGCATCACGGTGATCCGCGACGGCGCCTACATCGACACTGTCGACACGGAAAGCACCACGATGCGTGAGGTCATCAACCTCATGGTGGGTCGTGAGATCTCCGGCAACCAGCGTCCGGCGAGCCATGCGCCGTCGGACGAGGTAGTGCTGAAGGTCAGCGGCCTGGAAACCAAGGGCTTCCTGCGCGACATCAACTTCGAGCTACACCGCGGAGAGATCCTTGGCTTTGCTGGCCTCATGGGTGCCGGGCGCACCGAGATTGCTCGCGCCATTGTTGGTGCCGACCGCATCTCTGCCGGAACCATTGAGCTCAATGGAACGGAAGTTTCGATCGGCAACCCCGCCATCGCGGCGAGCATGGGTGTGGGCTACCTGTCCGAGGACCGTAAACACCTGGGCCTGCTGCTCGAGCGAGATGTCAAGGACAACATCGCGCTGAGTTCCCTGAAAATGTTCAGCCGCATGGGTGTGCTCAACGACAAAGCCATGAAGTCAACGGCCGCAACATACATCGACAAGCTGCGCATCAAGACCCCCTCCAGCGCCCAGACGGCCAAAAACCTCTCGGGTGGCAACCAGCAAAAGATTGTCATTGCCAAATGGCTCGTGAAGGACTGCGAGATCTTGATCTTTGACGAACCGACCCGAGGGATCGACGTCGGTGCCAAGGAAGAGATCTACGCGCTCCTGAATGATCTGGTAGCACAGGGCAAATCGATCATCATGATTTCCTCGGAACTGCCGGAGGTTTTGCGTCTGTCCCATCGCATCGCCGTCATGAGCGAGGGGCAGCTCACCGGCTTCCTCTCCAATGCCGAAGCCAGCCAGGAAAACATCATGGAATTGGCAACACAAAACACCACCGGCGCAGTCCTGACACCCCTACCCAGCGCGCAGCGCTCCACCTCGTAAGAAAGTACGGCGAACAGATGACCCTGACAAAGGACGCTGCGCAGGCCGCCAAGGTTGCCAGCAACAAACAATCCGAATTCAACACCCGGCTCCGTGCCAGCTTCCAACAGCTTCTGGCCTTTGCCAGCCTCCTAGCACTGGTCCTATTTTTCTCCGTGGCCAGCTCCAACTTTTACCAGGCCGCAAACCTTTCCAACATCCTGCTTTCCACCGTGGTGACGGGCCTGTTGGCGCTGGGCACCACGTTCGTCATCATCACCGGCGGCATCGACCTGTCCATCGGTACGGGCATGACACTGTGCTCGGTCATGACAGCGGTATTCATGACCCAGCTGGGCATGCCCATGATCGTGGGCGTTCTCTGCGGCGTGCTGTTTGGTGCGCTGATGGGCGGCATCAACGGCTTCCTTGTCGCCTTCATGAAGATCCCCTCCTTCATTGCCACGCTCGCCATGATGATGGTTGCCGCGGGCCTCGCCCTGGTCATCTCGGGCACCAAGCCGATCTACACCAATGAGGTTGCCGGATTCCAGAAGATCTTCGCGCTGGGTAAGTCGATCCCGGGACTGGTCATCCCTAACGCCGTGTTCATCTTGTTCGCGGCCGCCATCATCGCCGGCCTGCTCCTGTCCAAGACCATCCTTGGCCGCTACACCTACTCCATCGGCAGCAACATGCAGGCGACGGCGCTCTCGGGCGTGAACGTCACCAAGTGGACGGTGCTGATCTACACGGTTGCCGGCTGCTTCACAGGCCTGGCCGGTGTCATCGCCACCGCCCGCCTCAACTCAGCCCAGCCAGCGGGAGGGGCAGGCTTGGAGCTTCAGGCGATCGCCGCCGTCGTTATTGGCGGAACCTCACTGGCCGGCGGCAAGGGATCCATCATCGGCACGGTCATTGGTGCGCTGATCATGTCGGTCCTGACTAACGGTTTGTCCATCATGTCCATCCCGCAGGAATGGCAGCAGGTGGCGGTGGGTGTGGTCATCCTGCTCGCCGTGTACCTGGACATGATGCGCCGCAAAAAAGCCACCAACTAACTTTCCCCACCACCAGCTTTTCACCGCGTTTATACAAAGGAGTTAAACCCATGCAAAGAAGAAAATTCCTGGCCTTCGCCTCGGTCGCCGCACTGTCCCTTGGCCTTGCTGCCTGTGACACTGCAGCCGAAGCTCCGGCCGCTAACGGTAAGACCTACATCGCTATTGTTTCCAAGGGCTTCCAGCACCAGTTCTGGCAGTCAGTGAAGCAGGGGGCGGAGAAGGCTGCCAAGGAATTCGACGTCGAGATCTCCTTCGAGGGGCCCGACAAGGAAACCAACGTTCAGCAGCAGATGGACCAGCTGAACAACGCCATGGCCAAGAACCCGCAGGCGCTGGCGCTGGCCGCGCTCGATTCCAAGGCCGCAGAAGGTGTGCTGCAGGATGCCAAGAGCAAGAACATCCCCGTGATCGCTTTCGACTCCGGCGTTGACTCCGATATCCCGATTGCCACGGCGTCCACGGATAACAAGGCCGCCGCTGCCGAGGCCGCCAAGCACATGGCCGAGCTGTTGGGCAACAAGGGTGAGATCGCGATCGTCGGTCACTCGCAGACAGCCACCTCGGGGACCGACCGTCGCGACGGCTTCGTTGACTACCTCAAGGCCAACGCTCCGGACATTAAGATTGTTGACATCCAGTACGCGGACGGCGATCAGGCCAAGTCCACCGACGCCGCCAAGACCATCATGACCGCCTACCCGAACCTGGCTGGCATGTACGGAACCAATGAGGGTGCCGCCATCGGTGTTGTCAACGCAGTCAAGGAAACAGGCAAGACCGGCAAACTGGTCATTGTTGGCTTCGACTCCGGCAAGGCACAGATGGATGCCATCAAGGACGGCCTCATGGCTGGCGCCGTCACCCAGAACCCCGTGGGCATCGGCTACGAGACGGTCAAGGCCGCCGTTGCCGCCATCAAGGGCGAGAAGGTGGAGAAGGTCATCGACACCGGCTTCTACTGGTACGACAAGACCAACATCGCCGATCCCGATATCGCGGCGAACCTCTACGAGTAAAAACCACTAGAACTACCCTGGGGTCTCGACGGGCTCGACCAACGAAATTCTTCGGCGGTCGAGCCAGTCGAGACCTTTGTTACGTACCGGCGTTGATTAGCGCTGTCATGCCCAGAAGGGCTACCGCGATGATCGGAAAGAGCCATTGGGTGAGGAGCTCGAATCGACGTGCCTTGAGTCTGCTGGTCGAGGTGGTGTCCAGCGGGCCGACCACCGGATCAGGCTCCTCGCGCAGGGTGATAATGGTGCCGACTATCGACAGGACAATCAGTAGTACGGCGCTGATAATCAGGATTGGCTGCGGAGAGAGTGCTAGGAAAGCGTTTTCGGCCGTCTTCGGTGTGAGCGCCGCCGAGAAGATCCCGGCTGCTACGCCAACGACCGGAACAGCAATCATCGCCCAGATGTGCCGGAGCAGGTGCGTCACATAAAGCGGTAGCGAAATTACGAGGACGGCCAGAACAGCCACACAAACCAATTGCCAGCCGCCAATGGGCATTTGTTCTCCGCTGAGCCACGGGGTCAGCGTCGCGTTAAGTACGAGGAACGTGAGCAGACTGGTGGTGGTCAATGCGATGGTCCTGCTCATGCCCTTCCGGCCTGACTGGACCGATCCGCCAGCCAGCTCGGCAGCATATTCGCGAGGTGTGCCAAAAGCCTCCTCGGGGGACTGGCCGGAATCGGCCAAGAACTCCTCAACCGTGGCTAGGGCATCCCCGATCGACTTGCCGGAGACGTCGTTCAGTCGTAGTTCCAGGGTCAGTTCGTCCAGCCACTTCCTGTGGGACGCGGTCTTCATCGTTTGCTCCTTGGTCATTGCAAAACTCCTCGATCGGGGGCTGCGGCGAGGAACGCCGTCGTACTTTGAGTGAAGCTGAGCCATTGTTGGCGCTGGTGTTCCAACTCGGTGCGGCCGGTGGCGGTCAGGGAGAAATACTTTCTGCCGGGGCCGCTTTCGCCGGCGCGCCATTCGACCTCGACCCAGCCCGCCGTTTCAAAGCGGGTCAGGAGTGGGTAGAGTGTGCCGCCCTTGAAGGTCCCGAGGCCCGCCTGCTCCAACGCGGTGATGATGGCGTAGCCATAACTGGGGCCGTCTTTAAGGGTTTGGAGTGCGCACAGTCCAAGGGACGCGCGGTTCCAATCCCCGGGCCACGGCTCTTCTAGTGATGAACTCATGACTAGATCGTATGTCTAACTAGTTAGTGTGGCAACCCTATTACGCAGAAAACCCACCTGCCGGGTTCTGGATGGCAGGTGGGTTTCGAGAAGAGGCTGGGTCTATAGCGCTTGGCGGAGCCAATGCTCGACGCCACTGATGTGCACGGTCAAAAGGGCCTTGGCCAGCTCGGCGTCGCCGCGTTCCAGAGCCTCGATGATGGATGCGTGCTCGGAGAGGGTGCGGTCCACCGCCTTTTCCTGGGTGAGGCCGCGCCAAATCCGGGCTCGGACAGTGCTGCTGGAGAGCGCGTCCAAAACACTGGCGAGATAGGAGTTGTCTGCCGCGGACGTGATGAGCTGGTGGAAAATCAGATCGTGCTCAACGAGCTGTTCGACGCTGGTTGAATCGTCGATGTTCTCCATGGTGGCCCGCAGCGCGGCAATCTCTTCGGCGGTGATGCGTCCGGCGGCCATGGCAGCGGCGGCCGGTTCCAAAATTCGGCGAACTTCGAAGATGTCCAAAATGGATTCATCCTGATGAAGGTCCACAATGAACGTCATGGCCTCGGTGAGTAACTTCGGCTCCAGACTTGTCACATAGGTGCCATCGCCCCGGCGAACATCGAGAACCTTGATGATTTCCAGGGCCTTGACGGCTTCGCGCAAGGAGCTGCGGGACAGGCCTAGCTTTTCGCTGAGTTCCTTCTCCGGAGGCAACCGGTCCCCGGCAGAAAGCTCGCCGGAAATGATCATGTCCTTGATTTTCGTGATTGCTTCGTCAGTTACGGCCATGCATCAAGTCTAATGGTCTGATGTTTGAAAGCCCGGAAAGCCACCACACACAAAAATGCACCCCTCGACGAATCGAGGAGTGCATTTTTTTCTGCGGAGACGGGGAGATTTGAACTCCCGGTGGAGTTGTGCCCCACACTTCATTAGCAGTGAAGCCCATTCGGCCGCTCTGGCACGTCTCCAGCACTGGCTAAGGTAGAAGCCCCTAACCAGCATCCCAAACTTTACCCAGTAGATGCCCTACAAAGCAAAACGAGTGCGGGGGTAGGGGCAAAATTACCCCGCGCCGAGACGTTCCCGCATGAATCTAGAGCTGTCCGTTCAGCGCCCGCCACAAGAATTCGTGCGATGCCGTGTGCAGCCGGGCGGCCTGCTCGTTGTTCCCGGCGCCGGAGTGCCCGCCCTCGAGAGCCTCGTGGAACCACACAGGAATTCCCATTGATTCCATGCGTGCCGCCATCTTCCTGGCCTGCACCGGCCCCACCCGGTCATCTGAGGTCGCCGTCCAAATGAACGTCGCCGGATACTCAACACCGGCACGCAGCAGGTGGTAAGGCGAGAACGTCTTGATGAATTCCCATTGTTCAGGCACATCCGGGTCACCATATTCGGCAATCCACGATGCACCGGCGGATAGCTTCGTGTAGCGCCGCATGTCCAGCAGCGGCACCCCGCAGGAGACGGCCCCAAACAAGTCCGGGTAATGCGTGAGCATATTGCCCACCAGCAGCCCGCCGTTACTGCCGCCCGCGCAGCCCAATTTCGACGCCGAGGTCACCTTGCGTGCCGCGAGGTCGCGAGCCACGGCGGCGAAGTCGTCGTACGCACGGTGCCGGTTTTCCCGCAAGGCGGCCGTATGCCACGTCGGGCCGTATTCGCCGCCGCCGCGGATGTTCGCCACGACAAAGACGCCGCCGCGCTCCAACCAGCTGCGTCCCACGGTCCCGCTGTACGCCGGTGTGCGCGACACCTCGAATCCGCCATACCCGCTCAACAAGGTGGGATTCGCGCCGTCGAGCACCAGGTCCTTCGACCCCACCTGGAAGTAGGGTACGCGGGTGCCGTCGGCCGAGGTGGCGAAGTGCTGCTCCACGCTGTAGTTCTCGGCGTTGAAGAACGACGGCGCCTCCCGCACCAGCGCTGCTGCCGCACCCTTCGTGGCGCCTCCTTTGGCGTCGGACCCGGAAAGTGTGCCGCGGTAGACCGTGGAGGGGGTGAGGAATCCTGTGGCCACGAGCCAGTAGTCGTTGCCGGCGTTGGGGTTGTCCGGGTCCACATCCTCGTCGTCAACGGAGTAGGCGTCCACCGAATGCAGCGGCGGGCACGCGTCAAGCTCAGCGGTAGCCCAGCCGGAGGCAGGATCCAACACAAGAATCTTCGAGGAAACATCAGAGAGCAGGTTCAGGAGCAGGAAGTCCTTGGTCCAGCTCCAGGACTGCAGCGACTGCGCCGCCGTGGGCGCGAAGATGGTGCGAAGTTCCCGGCTGCCAGCCATGAACGCGTCAACCTCAATCACCAGCAGGGTGCCAGCCGCATAGACCGTTCCGGCCACGGTCCAGTCGGTGCGCGGGCGCAGCAACAGCCATTCGTGGTGGAGGGAAACGCTCATGTCGTCGGGCACCTCGATGTGCACCCATTCCTCTCCGACGCGCAGGTAGCTGCGGCTGTTGAAGAAGTCCAGAACGTCGTAGGCCACGTCGCGCTCGAACCCGGGCGTGCTGCTGTGCGAGACACCGCCGCTGAGGTGATCCAACGGGACGGAGAAGAGCGGTTCCTTCGCCGCCAGCTGCTCCAGATTTTCGCCCCTCTGGAGGACGCGCGTGGCCGCCGGGTAAGACGATTCCGTCATGGACCCAACGCCAGTGTCGGTGCCAACGTAGAGGGTGTTCACATCCAGCCAGCCCAGCCGCGTTTTGGCCGAGGGCAGCTCAAAACCGCCGTCCACGAAGCTCAAGGTCGAGAGGTCGAACTCGCGGTAGGCCATAGCATCGCCGCCGTCGGGGGAGAGGGCCACCATCACGTGCCGGTACTCCTCCCCGGGGGCTGGGCGCAACAAGGAGGCCCCTGCCCAGAACCAGTCCTCGCCCGTAGATGCGCACAGGGCATCTACGTCCAGCAGGACATCCCACTTCGGGGAAGGGCTGAGGTAGCTGGTCCACGTGGTCCGGCGCCACAGGCCGCGGGGATTCGCCGCATCGCGCCAGAAGTTGTAATACCAGTTGCCCCGCTTGGACACCATGGGAATCCGGTCCGCCGAATCCAGAACCTCCAGAACCGATGCCTCCAAATCCGAGTAGGCGGCGTTCACCAACGCGGCATCCGTCCGGGCATTGCGCTCGCGGACCCACGCCATGGCGTCGTCGCCGTGGATATCCTCGAGCCACAGGAATTCGTCCTCGGGTTGTTCGGCAAGTTTCAAGGGTGCGCCAGCTTCAGTCATAGCCCCATCCTAGGCATGGCAGCGAATCGAGCCCTTTTAAGTTCTGTCCTGCGCGCGGTTCGGTGTGGAGTTGCCGCACAACAGTGTTCTGCGGCAACTTAGTGTCGAACTCAACGTAGAACAGAACATTCCGGCCACGTGCCAACTGGAGCAGGAGCAGGGGCGGCTTTGGCGGGATCGGTTAAGCTCAAGGGGTGGAATCTATGGGTGTGCAGAGCGTTGTCATTGTGGGGGCGGGACCCCGCGGGACTTCCGTCATGGAACGCCTCCTGGCCCAGCACGCGGCCCAGCACGCCCAGCACGCAATAAACTCAGCTGCCGAAACCAAAAAGCTGCACATCCACCTCGTTGACCCGTTTCCGCCGGGGGCCGGGCATGTATGGCGCACGGAGCAGTCGCGCCTGTACCTGATGAACACACAAAGTTTCTTCCCAACCCTGATCCCGGACCAGGGCGTGCAGGCCCCACCGCTGGCCGGCTGCAGCTTCAACGAATGGCGTGCGGCGCAGCAAGGCACGCCCTGGGACAAGCTCAGCGGCGGCGACAAAACCGAACTCGCAGGCCTCGAAGCCACGAATTTCCCCAGCCGGGCCCTGTACGGCCGTTACTTGAGCTGGTGCTTTGAGCAGCTCACCGAAGCCATGCCCGACGGCGTGAGTCTCACCATCCACCCCGCCGAGGCCAAGCGGGTGGCGAGGGACCATGAGAACGGTGGCTTCGCCGTCGTACTTCAGGGCGGCGAGAACCTCCACGCGGATCAGGTGGTGCTGGCATTGGGACACATTGACTCAAAGCTGAGCCCGCCGCAAAAGGAGTTGCGCGACGAGGCCCGGACGCACGGGCTCCACTACTTCCCGCCGGCCGTGCCCAACGACGTGGACTGGGACCTGTTGCCCGCCGGCGAAACCGTGCTGGTGCGCGGCATGGGACTGAACTTTTTTGACGTGCTGGGGCAGCTGACGGAGGGTCGAGGCGGCGTTTTTGAACCCACAGGGCTGCCCGCGGGGGAGTCGCTGCGGTACGTTGCCTCGGGCCGCGAACCGGTGATTGTTGGGGCCTCGCGCCGCGGCACTCCGTACCGGGCCAAGGCCGAGATGGACAGCTATTACCCCAAGGGCGTCACGCTGCGATTCCTTGGCGAGGATGCCGTCGCAGCCATTCGGGCCATGGGTGCCACCGCCGGTTTTGATCACGATATCTGGCCGCTTCTGCACCGCGATACGCTCTGGGCCTACTACACGACGCTCGCCCGGACTCGTCCCGATGCGGTTGCGCCGGAGCTGCTGCCTGAGCTGGATGCCTTGCTCCACGAAGGGCTCGACGGCGGAGACCCTGGGTGGGTGCAGCGGCTCAAGGAGCTCGTGGCCCGCCATGTGCAGGACGGCCACATCCTTGACCTAAAGGGGCTGGCCCGTCCGCTGGCCCGGCATCCTTTGCGCGCGGGCGAGGGGCACCGGTTTGCCTCGTACGCGGACATGGACGCAGCCGTCTTGGAATATTTGGCAGGCGATGCCGCAGCGTCTGCCCGCGGTGAGGACGATCCCGTCAAGATGGCCATTGGTGCTTTGAACGCGGGGCGCGCCATCATTAAGTCACTTGTGTCCGACGGCGGCATCACGCAAGGTTCGTGGCTGGGCGAGCTGCGCGGCTGGTTTGAAAGCTTCGTTGAGGGCTTGGCTAGTGGGCCGCCGGCCGTTCGCATGGAGCAACTGGCTGCGCTGGTGCGTGCCTCGGTGGTGCATTTTGCTGGTCCTGATCCGCTATTCCGGATCCAGTACGGGTTGTTCACAGCTGGCTCGCCATGGGTGGCCGGCACGCCCTGGGAGGCGCGATATTTGGTGGAAGCACTTGCTCCTGCCAACAACATCCTGCGCAGCGACTCGTTGTTGATGCAAAATCTCTTGGTGGATGGCCTGGCACGTCCGCGCCATATGTTGGCGTCCGACGGCGAACCCGTCGTCACCAGCGGACTTGATGTTTCTGCGCCGCCGTACCGAACGCTGGACGGCGTCGGCGAGCCGGTCAAGGGCCTGTATGTTCTGGGGCTGCAGCTCTCTTCGGTGCAGTGGGGTACGGCCATCGCGGCGGAGGCCTCGGCTAAATACCGCAGCGGGTACCGAACGGTTCGCGACGCGGATGCGATCGCGGCCCACATCCTGGGCTAAGTCCCGCTGGTCGAGCCTGTCGAGACCCGTCCGCAACGCACCGCGCCCGCCCCCGGGAGTCGAGCCTGTCCGATTTCGACAGGCTCGATCACCCGGGAACGGGCGCGGTGAGTGTTCAGCTCAGTCCGATCAGAGGCAAACCTTCTTGCCCTTGTTGGGCTTGCACTGCTCATTCGGGTTGGTGATGAGCAACGGCAGCGTCACCGTGGTGCCGCTGGGGGCTGCCTTGACGGTGATGGTGCCGCTGGTGCGGGCATCAGCCGGAAGGGTGAAGGAGACCTTTGCAGATCCATCACTCACGCCTACCGTGTCAACCACGGTGCTCTTACCCTTGCTATCGGTGAATTCCACCGTGACGGCGGTGTTCTTCGGGCTTCCCAAAGACGTCAGATCAAGCTTGTTGAGCTGGAAACTGACGGCGCCCTTGGCGTTTACCGAGGCTGGGTTACCGATGACCTCGACGCCGCGGCGTGCAAAGTCGGGGGCAATGGGTGCCGTGGCGGACTGCTCACCGAGGTACTTGATCCAGGCGTCCCGGTCAATGAGGCCGGAATCCTTCGTGTTGGTGCCCTCGGTGAAGATGCGGAAGTTGTCGCCGCCCGTAGCCAGGAAGCTGAACGTGCCCACGCGGTAGGAACGCTCAAGATCCAGCGGTGCGCCGTTGATGGTGACCGAGGTGATGTGGTCGCCCAACTTGCGAGTGGAATCGTATGTGTAGTCCATGTTGGACGACAGTCCAAGGTTCAGGAACGGACGGCTGGGAATCGTGCCGTCAGCATTGGTCTGCCACTGCTGTTCCAGCATGGTTTTGACCTGCGCTCCGGTCAGGGAGGTGGTCCACAGGTTGTTCACGAACGGCAATACGGCGTTGGCGTTGGCGTAAGTGACCACGCCATCGTCGAAGCCGGTGTTCTTGTAGAGCAGGTCCGCACGGAGGCCGCCGGGATTGACGACGCCGATCTCGGCTCCGCCGGTCTGCTCCGACTTGAGCGCATCCAGGAGCGAATCGCCCACGAGGTTGCCTAAGGTTGATTCACTGGCACGGTCGTCACGGATGTACTTGCCAGTGGCAGGATCAAGAATCTGCGCCGTGGTGATGTCAGCTGCGATCTTGCCGACCGGAACGCTGCCGGCCACCTTGGCATCGGCCAAAGCCTTGTCGGTGATGGTCTTGACGGCGGCCACGCGCGGGAACTCGGCGACCAGCGCGGCGTCGTCGGCCTTGGTGCGTGCAACATTGCCCTGCGTGTAGGAGATAACCGCGTTGGTGTCGGTATCCACAGTCAGCTCGATCTGGCCAATGAACTCGCCGTAGCTTCCGGTCTGGAGCACGGGGCGGGTCTTCAAGGCAGCGTCAGCGGAAACGCCGGGGATGGGTGCATCCCAGGCGTACTGCTTGTGCGTGTGGCCGGTAAAGATGGCGTCGACCGATGCGCTGGTCTTCGTCACGATTTCCGCGAACGTGCCCCCGGCGGCAACTTCCTGCTCCAGTGTTGCCTGCTCGGGCGTTCCCCCGCCGGCACCATCGTGGTATTCGGCCACGATGACATCGGCGAGCTTGCCGTCGGTGATCTCCTTGGCCACGCGGTTGACTGCCTCGACCGGGTCGCCGAAGTCCAGCGTGGAGATGCCCGACGGCGTCACCAGGGTGGGTGTCTCCTGCGTGATGGCACCGATGATGGCGACCTTCACGCCGTCGACCGTGATGATCGTGTACTCATCGAGCACCGGTGTGGTGGTGCCCTTCGCGTACACGTTGGCACCGAGGTAGTCCCAGTTGGCTGCGTCGTTGACACGGCCATCGAGGTCGGCATAGCCCTTGTCGAATTCATGATTTCCGACGGCGGACGCTTGCAGTTCCAGCGCGTTCAAGACATCGATGGTGGGCTTGTCCTCCTGCGAGGCAGAGGCGAACAGGCTGGCACCAATGTTGTCACCGGCGGAGATGAAGGCCGTGTTGGCATCGCCGGCTTCGGCGCGGAGCTGCTCAACCGTGCCGGCAAACTTCACCGTGTTGGCGTCAATGCGACCGTGGAAATCGTTGATGTTCAGGAGATTGATGTCCTTGGTGGCCTCTTCGACGCCCTCAAGGTTCAGGCCAACCACCACGGGATCATGATCCGAGGCGGAAAACGCTGAGTCATCGTAGAAGTTGGTGACGTTGTAGTTGTAGCGGCTGTAGCCCATCGCGATGGACTCGGCCGAGTTAATGTTCCAGATATCCGCGCCGGTGATGATGGCTTCCGCAGCGGGTGAGGCGAGAACGTGGTCGAGTGAGCCAACCATGCCGCCGTAGCTGTAGGAGTGCTTGCCCGTCTTGGGATCCTGGTCGACGTAGCCGGCATTTGTCATGACGTTGATGGGATCTTCAAAGCCGTATGCGTTGAAGTCACCCATGAGGAGGACCTTGTCGGTGCCCTGTGCGGACTGCTGTTCGGCGGAGAACTTCACCAGGGCCTGGGCCTGGGCCGTGCGGGCCAGGTTGGAGTTGCCCTGCCCCTGGTCGGTGTCGTTGCCGATCGCGGAACCCTTCGACTTGAAGTGGTTCACGATCAACAGCACCTTGGCCGAATCCTCGGCGCCAACGAGCTTGAAGGACTGGGCCAGCGGCTGGCGAGCAATTCCGGTGTAGGCGGCGTCGTCGAGGATCACCGATGCGCCGACGGGTTCCGCGGCAGCCTTCTTGAAGATGAAGGCCGTGCGGATGACGTCTTCAATTGCGACGTCGGGACGCTGGTCAGCGGCGGGGGAGCGGACATAGTCCCAGACTCCCGGTGTGGCTACGTTAAGTGCATCAACCAGTGTGGACAAGGCGCTATCGCGGTCCTTGCCAAACTTGGCGGAGTTTTCAACTTCCTCCAGCGAGAGCACATCGGCGCCTGATGCGTTGATGCCGGCAACAATCTTGTCCTGCTGACGCTTGAGGTTCTCCGCGTTGGCAGCACCGCGCTGGTTGCAGCCCGTGCGGACGGCGATCGGGTTACCTTCGCGGTCGTTGTAGAACTGGCAAGAGGCGTTCTTGTCACCGGTTTCGGTGAAGTAGTTCTGCACGTTGAAGGAAGCGACCTTGAGATTGCCACCTACGTCCTTCGGTGCCGCTACGCGGTTGTTCCCGAAAGCGATGGGCTGCACGGCAGCTGCGTTGGCAGGGGTAAGTGCTTCCAAGGGCTGGAACTTGTAGGAGTTATTGCGGTTGTCAAAGATGACAGGCGCCATGAATTCCGAGGTGGAGCCAACGCGCATAGGCGTTTCCTGAGTCAGCCACGGCAGAGGAACAGACCGGCCGGCGGCGTTCAAGAAGTTGGTGCTGGCGCCGTCGTCGAGCTTGATGGCGCGGGCAGCGTTCTCGGCGACCTTGGCCGTGTACTCGGCCGAGCCGTAGGGTGCCACTGCGGTGGGCTGGACCAGAGGAGTGGTGCCCGTGGCCAAACCAATCTCGCCGTAGTTGTTCAGGGAGTAGTTGTCGGTGATGGTGAAATCGCCCTGGGGTGCAACAAGCATGCCCTCAAGGGTTTCGCGCTGCTCCACCGAAGCCGGAACTGTGATGACAGCGGCCTTGACCTCGGTAGTCGGCTCTACGAGCGGCGTCAGGCCGCCCGCGGCAACGTCAATTTCCGTAGTGGTGGCGGTGTCTGAGGCGCCGCCGAATTCCTTGACCAAACCTGTGACCTGGACGTAGTCGCCGATGTGAACGGCGGCAACGGTGGCCGGCGAGTAAACAAAGACGCCGGCTGAGGCCTTGTGTGTTGCAAGGTCAAGATCGCCGCCGGTGCCCGGGGTCTGGATGAAGTAACCGTTGAAGCCACCAGTGGGGTAGGTCGCGGTGACCTTGCCCTTGGTAGTCACGGTGGTCCCAACGAGCGGGCTCTTGACGCCTTCGCCCTGAACTTCAGCAATTGTTTTGGCGCCCGAATCAACAGGCGGCGGAGGCGGTTCGTCGCCTCCGCCGGTACCAACAGGCGAGGGTGCGGCCGTGGTGAAGTCTGCCGCGTTGCTGTCCGTGTCGACAAAGCTCGTGCGGTTCAGCGACGAGGAGGCATTGGCAGCCGAGGACGCAGCAGTTTCAAAGGTGTTGGAGGAGCCGTAGCCGAGGAGGTCAACTACGCCAGCGGTGCCCACCAAGGAGCCGGTGGCAAGATCGGCCGGCAACTTGGCATTCTTGTCGGAGAGGATCAGCGTGCCGGCGCCACCAGCGAAGGAGAAGCCGCTAGCGTCGCCATCGCTGGCCGGCAGCTCACTGCCCACAACGCCATTGGAGTTGCCCTTGATCAGGTAGTAATCATTGGCCTTGATGGTGCCGGAAAGGGCTGCGAATCCGGTGGGAGCCACTTGCCCTGTAGCGGATCGGTACTGCAGCGACCAGCCGGTCAAGCTAATATCGGCGCCCGTGGGGTTGTAGAGCTCCACATACTTGTTCTTGTAGGTGGCGTTCGCGCTGCCGCCGTTGAGGTAGGCCTCGTTAATGATCACATTGGGTGCCGCAAGGGTGCCTGCGGCGGTGACAGCGGCGGGGAGTGATCCGACTGGCGCAAGTTCCGCCGTCGAACCTTGCTCAGCAGGGGCAACAGCAGTTGCCGATTCGTCTGCGGCTATGGCCGGCGAGATCGCCAGCGGTGCCACAACCAAACCAAGGGCCAGTGCGGCCCCTAGCCCAGCCTTGATGAAGGTGTTGCTCGTCATGTCTCCAACTCTCAAAAGTGTGGCGCCCCCAGGCGCCGTGAGTGATGATGATCCGCAGTTTGCAAGGGGAGAAGGACAGATAGTCGCCACCCAACCTGCCCGCAGGAATGAGTTTGATCCAAACACATAGATGTGAATCATTCATGAACGGTTGGCCTCGGTCAATGGAATTCCAAGGGTTTTGGGCAAAATGAGTCAAAAGGTCAGGGGCGGCGGGCAAAAGAAAAAGGAAGCGATCTCGTGATGAGATCGCTTCCTTTTATAAGCGCGGAAGGTGCGAGATTCGAACTCGCGGTACGGGGTTACCGCACACTGGTTTTCAAGTTTTGTTTTCCCCGAAATAACGGGAACCAGCGAGCGCCGTCTAGATGCATCGTCGCAGGTCAGAGCGGGGTTGTCGTGTTATCGAGCACCACCGAAAAACAATAGGTGGCGGGGCCGCTGGTCACAGTTCGGCCACAGGTTCCATTGGTCACCTTCGCCGCTTAGGCTTGTAGTGCGCGTCCATCGGGGATGCGCTTTTCCAATACCTATCGGAGGTAGCTCTATGTTGAGCCGTATTGCTCAAGAACATGCCCGTGAAATCAGCAATCATGATTGGTCGGACGCTCCTTACCGAGCAGACCGTGCCGGCCATGACCGAAGCAGTGATCACACAAGCACGCAACAGTTGACGCAGGCCGAAACGGACACGCTGAAACTCAACGTCATGTGGGTCTCTGCCCAGGTGCTGATGCATGCAGATCCCAACTTCGACATTTCTGAGTTTGCAGTTGCCTGCGGCTTGCCGCGGCGCATCACGCACAACAAGGATGGTCGGGTCAGTGGTGCACTTTTGGCTGGCATTCGTTTCGACGACGGTCAAGTTTCATCACCTGGCAGCTGGGATCGGCTGAGCTAAGGAACAGGATGGCCCCACACCTGAGGTGTGGGGCCATCCTTGTCTGCTGCAAATACCTTCGTTTGCCCGTCGATGGTACTGCAGGCCAGAAGGCGGGAGTCTTTCAGCGCGGCCGGGTAGCCTGTATCGGTGATAAATACCGCCATTGAAGTTCAATTAGTAGGGCAATCGCCCTTGGTCCTCATCTTGCCTGCCGTCGCCATTGTCATATCGTTACTTTCCATAGGTCTAACGCTTGGGTTCAGGTATCAGGATCGGTTCAAACTTGCCGTAAAGACGTCTTGGAGCATGATGACACACGGAGATCTTCGGATTGCCCCAGGCTGGGACAGGATCAACGTCGAAGTAGTCAATCAAAGCCGAACGGCGACGACGCAGGTAACTGGACTTTTAGTCGCCCTACCCAATGGCAGAACGTTTGCCTATATGGAACCGGGGGCCGGTGACTCGTCTCTACCAATCACCCTGGGTCCAGGTGAGAGTGCGATCGTCAGCTATCCCGCGAGTGGCCTAGGCGTCTCATTGTCGGATATGTCCACCAAGGAGCGATTGTGGGTCCGCGGCAAAGCAGTAAGTGGCCACAAGGAAGTCTTCGGAAAGAGGCGGCGTAGCTTGCCGGACGAACTCATAGCGTACGCTGCCGAACATCCCCGCAAGCAAATGCCTGATGGATCATTCCGGCCGGCTAAGTCGTAGATATCACGCCGCCAATTGCGCCTGACCCAAGACAGTGGCCCCGGATCGATTTACTTCTGGTGTGGATGAACAAGCCGCCGATAAGCGCGCTGCAATGATCCCCAGAAACGCCACTGCCAAGACTTCCGGCCACAGTCTGGCCACAAATGACGGCAAACAAGGCCAGTAGCAAAAGGGAAGCGACCCCGGTGACGGGGCCGCTTCCTTTTATAAGCGCGGAAGGTGCGAGATTCGAACTCGCGGTACGGGGTTACCGCACACTGGTTTTCAAGACCAGCTCCATCGGCCGCTCGGACAACCTTCCTTACCCTAGTAGTGTTTCATAGGCAGGGCCGTGCAACCAAAATGAGCACAGGTCCGGCTAGAATTTATGGGTGCAAAACGGGCGATGGAGAAGGTCATGAAGGCGATAGTTACAACGGGCGCAGGTGGGCCGGAGGTGCTGGCACTAGCTGAGGTCACGGCTCCCGTTCCGGGCCCGGGTGAGGTCCTCATTGACGTGATTGCCGCAGGAATCAACCGCGCAGACGTGCAACAGCGCCGCGGTTTTTACCCTCCACCGGCTGGTGCCTCAAATATTTTGGGCCTAGAAGTCTCGGGGCGGATCGCAGCTTTCGGGCCTAACGTGACGCGTCCCTTTAGCCTCGGCGAGAAGGTTGTGGCCTTGCTCACAGGAGGTGGATATGCTGCCCAGGTGGTGGTTCCGGCCGGGCAAGTGCTCGCCCTGCCTGACGGAATTGATGTGATCTCGGCCGCTGCCCTGCCGGAGGTGGCAGCCACCGTGCACTCGAACTTGTTCATGACGGCGCAGCTGCGGGCCGGTGAAACCGTTCTCATTCACGGCGGCGCTGGCGGCGTAGGTGCCATGGCCATTCAGCTCGCCAAGGCTGCCGGTGCCCGCGTCATTGCCACTGCGGGTAGCGACGAGAAGGTTGCCATGCTCACCAGCTACCTCGACGTTGACATGGCCGTCAACTATCGCACCGAGGATTTTGTGGAGCGAGTCAAGGCGTTCACCGAGGGTCATGGTGCCGACGTCATTTTGGATGTTGTGGGCGCCAAATACCTAGCCCGCAATGTTGAGGCGTTGGCCACCTATGGCCGCCTTGTGGTCATTGGCCTTCAGGGAGGTGCGACGGCGGAACTCAACTTGGGAGCCCTCCTCACCAAGCGCGCGGCCATCATCGGCACCACGCTCCGTGCCCGGTCCGTTGAGGAAAAGTCGGCCATCATGGAAGAAGTCCGCGCTCATGTGTGGCCCCTGGTTACCAGCGGCGCCGTCAAGCCCATGGTGGACAAGACGTTCCCGCTGGCGCAGGTCGCGGCCGCGCACGACTACCTCGATTCGGGTTCGCATGTCGGCAAGGTGCTGCTGACGCTCTAGCGCAGGGTGTGGCCGCTGTGCGGGGAGCGCGGGGGCCGTGCACCAAAGGCCATCCGCCCCCAATTCTGTGTGGCAGTTGTTGCTGTAGAAACCCCGATTCTTGGCGTTTCAGCAACAACAACTGCCACACAGATTTTCACTGGTATGAAGCACGACGGCGGGACTCGTCCCCTCCGGCGCAACGGCAGCTCCCGCCGTCGGACGTCGTCCGGCAAAGCCGTCGTCGGGAATCAGACCTTTCGTCGCAAAATCACTACCGCTTGCAGATTTTCGGCCATGATTCATGCCACAGTGTGAATGTGACGTGCAGCCTATGACTAATCTCAGGTGGCCGTAATTGCAGACTTATTGAAGTATTAACGTAGGGGAAAACATGACAGTGCCGTCAAACAGAGTTGGCGATCCAGCCGATGTCTTGATCCAGGACCCGGAGCTGCCGCCCGTGGCCGTGGACCTCGAAGCGGAAGCGGAAACCCAGAAATGGACGCCACTGAAGATTGCCATTTGGGCAGCCATCGCGCTGCTCGGCGGTGTGGCCTGGGTGGTTCTGGCCGTTGTTCGCGGTGAAACCGTCAACGCCATCTGGTTTGTCTTTGCCGCTGTCTGTACCTACCTGATCGCCTACCGCTTCTACTCAAAGGTCATTGAAAAGTTCCTCCTCAAGCCCAACGACAAGCGAGCAACTCCGGCCGAATACAAGGCCGACGGCAAGGACTTTGTCCCCACGGACCGCAACGTCCTCTTTGGGCATCACTTCGCCGCCATTGCCGGCGCCGGCCCGTTGGTCGGGCCCATCCTTGCAGCCCAGATGGGTTACCTGCCCGGCACCATCTGGATCATCCTCGGCGTCGTGCTTGCCGGTGCGGTCCAGGATTACCTGGTTCTGTTCTTCTCCATGCGCCGCGGCGGACGCTCCCTGGGCCAGATGGCACGCGAGGAACTCGGCGTCGTCGGCGGTACTGCCGCGCTGATCGCCACCCTGCTGATCATGATTATCATTGTGGCCATTCTGGCGCTCGTTGTTGTCAACGCCTTGGGCGAATCCCCGTGGGGCGTGTTCTCGGTGTCGATGACCATCCCGATCGCCCTGTTCATGGGTGTTTATCTGCGTTTCCTGCGTCCGGGCAAGGTCATGGAAGTATCCCTGATCGGCGTGGTCCTGCTGCTCGCTGCCATCATTGGCGGCGGCATGGTTGCGGCCACCGAGTGGGGTTCGGACGTATTCCACCTTGACCGCACAACGCTCGCCTGGTGCATCATCGTTTACGGTTTCATCGCCGCGATCCTCCCTGTCTGGCTATTGTTGGCCCCGCGCGATTATCTCTCCACATTCATGAAGATCGGCACCATCGTGATGCTGGCCGGCTCCATCGTGCTGGTCCGCCCCACCATCAACGTCCCCGCGTTCAGCGAATTCGCCGGACGCTCGGACGGGCCCGTATTCTCCGGTGCCTTGTTCCCGTTCCTGTTCGTCACCATCGCCTGCGGTGCGCTTTCCGGCTTCCACGCCCTGATCGCGTCCGGAACCACGCCGAAACTGATCGAAAAGGAACGCCAGGCCCGCTACATCGGCTACGGCGGAATGCTCATGGAGTCCTTCGTGGCGATCATGGCACTCGTCGCCGCACTGTCCATCGACCGCGGCATCTACTTCTCCATGAACGCATCCGGCGCAGCCACGGGCGGCACCATCGAAGGTGCCGCGGCATTCGTGAATTCGCTGGGTCTGACCGGCGTGCACGTTGACCCGGCCACACTTGCCCAAACCGCGTCCGACGTCGGCGAAGAGTCGATCGTCTCGCGCACCGGCGGCGCCCCGACCCTTGCCGTGGGCCTGGCCCACATCATGCAGCAGGTGGCCGGCGGGCAGTCCATGATGAGCTTCTGGTACCACTTCGCCATCATGTTCGAGGCCCTGTTCATCCTCACCGCGGTCGACGCCGGAACCCGCGTTGCGCGGTTCATGTTGCAGGATTCCATCGGCAACTTTGTGCCGAAGTTCAAGGACACCTCCTGGCGCCTGGGCTCGTGGATCACCACGGCCATCATGGTGGCCGGCTGGGGCGCCATCCTCATCATGGGTGTCACGGATCCGCTCGGCGGCATCAACACCTTGTTCCCGCTGTTCGGCATCGCCAACCAGTTACTGGCCGCCATTGCACTGGCCGTTTGCCTGGTCATCGTTTCCAAGAACACCCACGTGAAGTACCTGTGGATGGTTGCGCTGCCGTTGGTGTTCGTCACCGTCGTGACCGTGGTGGCTTCCTTCCAGAAGATCTTCTCCACCGTTCCGGCCGTGGGCTACTGGGCACAGCACAACGCATTCAAGCAGGCGCTGGCGGATGGCAAGACGAGCTTCGGTTCGGCCAAGAATGTCGAGGCCATGGAGGCTGTTGTCCGCAACACCACCGTTCAGGGCACGTTGTCCATCATCTTCGTGGTGCTCTCACTTGTGGTGATTACGACGGCGATCCTGGTCACCGTGCGCTCCATCAAGGCTGGCGGTGGAACCAGCAAGGAGGACCCTGCGGTTGTCTCGCGGATCTTCGCACCGGCTTCCATTGCGCCCAGCGCAGCGGAAAAGGCTCTCATGAAGGAATGGGCCGAATCAGGCAAGCAAGCAGCACGGACCGGGCACTAGCCATGAACGTGTTGCGCCGCGCAGCCAGTGGGGTGGGAGCCGTGGGACGGTACCTCAAAGGAGTCCTGGGGGAGGACTCTTATGAGCGCTACCTCGAACATCACCACGCCACCGGCTGCGCGGTGCAGCCTCTGACTGTCAAGGAGTTTTGGCGGGACAAGATGGACCGCCAGGACGCCAATCCGGAAGGCCGTTGCTGCTAGCGTGCTGTGAAACTTGACAGTGCGGGACGGATCCGGCGGGCTCGTGAGAGACTGGCTTCATGAGTGACGAAGCGAAGAAGCCGGCCGCTGACCAACCGGCCGAAGGGAAAATCGTGGAGAGCTCTGCTGCCACGAAAGATGTTGTGCCCGAGGCTGCGCGGAAGCCGGCCAGCGTGGCAGACATGGTGGACCAGCCCGACAAGGTCATGCGCATTGGAACCATGATCAAGCAGCTGCTTGACGAGGTTAAAAGCGCGCCCTTGGACGACGCCGCCCGGTCCCGCCTCGCGGAGATTCACCAAGCATCCATCAAGGAACTTGAAGACGGTCTTGCGCCTGAATTGGTTGATGAACTTCACCGGCTCAGCCTGCCGTTCACCGAAAAAACGGCACCCTCGGATGCAGAGTTGCGGATTGCCCAGGCACAGCTCGTGGGGTGGCTTGAGGGCTTGTTCCACGGCATTCAAACAGCGTTGGCCGTCCAGGCCATGGCCAACCAGCAAACGGCTGCCCGCCTTGCACACCACCAGCTGCCACCCGGAACAGTGCTCGCTCCCGGAGTTATTGTGGGCGAGAACGGCGAGCCGCAGCGTGCGCCGTCCGGGCAACAGTCTGCAGGGGCACACTCCGGCGATTCCGGGTTTGGACGGCAGGAATCCGCCGACCCCGGGCAGTACCTATGACAGGCATGTTCAAAGGATTTTTCTCAGCTTCCCGCCAAGCCAAACTCGACGACGCCGAACTCGGCAAAGGCGTTTGGCGACGCACCCACGACAGGTTCCAGCGCGGGCTAGACCGTTTCCACCAAATGCTCGAAGGCTTGGAAGAAGCAGTAGCCGCGCCCAACCAGAGTGAGGCGCAAGCGCAGGCCAACTATCAAGCCATGGTGGCCGTGGCGAACGATCTCGCCGAACTGCTCCCCGCCGTGCGAGCCATCGCGAGAGAAGCGCAAATGGCCGGCCCCAGCGACGGCATGGAAATTCCCACCGGCACCGGCGGTTATCTCAACGATGTCCACCGCGAACTTTCCCGGGCAGGCAATGCCCTTGCGGCAACAGCGGAGGCACTCGCCTTGCTGAGGTTGGGCGCGGGGGAGGTGTCCGGCGTCGAGCTTAAGGCAGCAATTGTGCACCAGCAGGTGGACCGGGCGCGGGACTTGCTCAACACAAGGAAATCTACCGACGGGTAGCAGCATTTTCAGGCTAAACCACCACCAATTAAAGTGATCAATATCACAATTGGCACTTTGGCGAGGGTAGCCTGCCCTGTCATGGATTACGATCAATTTGCATTCGCTAATTATTATTGACGCCGAAGGGCTCCCATGAAGACCTGGTTTACCAAGAAGCAGTTCAGCAAGACCGCCGTGGCCGTGTTGGCCGGCGCATCAGTCTTGGCACTTGCCGCGTGCGGTGGCTCCACCACTCCGGCGGAAAGCAGCGGCGCTGCTGGCGGCGCGGGCGACACGATCACCGTTTACAACGCTCAGCACGAATCCCTCACACAGGCGTGGGTGGATGAGTTCACGAAGGAAACCGGAGTCAAGGTCACGCTGCGTCAGGGCAGCGACCTTGAACTGAGCAACCAGATCATCGCAGAAGGCGCCAAGTCGCCGGCCGATGTGTTCCTGACCGAGAACTCCCCGGCCATGACGCAGGTTGAAAACGCCGGCCTCTTCGCCGACACCAGTGCCAAGGTTCAGGAGCAGGTGCCCGCAGAATACCGTCCCTCCACGAACAAGTGGACCGGTATCGCCGCCCGCAGCACCGTCTTCGCCTACGACACCACCAAGCTGAGCGAAGACAAGTTGCCTGCGTCCATCATGGATCTGGCTCTGCCGGAGTGGAAAGATCGCTGGGCCGCATCACCGTCGGGCGCCGATTTCCAGGCCATCGTCTCGGCCATGCTTGAGCTCAAGGGTGAAGACGCCACCGCGTCTTGGTTGAAGTCCATGAAGGAAAACTCCAAGGCCTACAAGGGCAACTCCACGGCCATGAAGGCTGTCAACGCCGGTGAAATCGAAGGCGCTGTCATCTACCACTACTACTGGTTCGGCGATCAGGCCAAGACCGGTGAGAACTCCAAGAACGTAGGCTTGCACTACTTCAAGAACCAGGATCCGGGCGCGTTTGTCTCCGTTTCCGGTGGTGGCGTTTTGGCCTCCAGCACGCACCAGGACAACGCCGCGAAGTTCCTCGAGTTCGTCACGGGCAAGGCCGGCCAGACCGTCCTGCAGACCGGTACCAGCTTCGAGTACCCGGTTGGTTCCGAGGTTGCGGCCAATGACAAGCTGACTCCGCTTGCGGATCTGCAGGCTCCCGCAATCGATGCGGCCAAGCTGAACTCCACCAAGGTCACCGAACTGATGACGGCTGCCGGGCTACTCTAGAGTCAATGACTTCACAGCAAAGTACGACGGCGGCTGGCTCGCCGGGTGCCAAAAACTCGCGTAATACTGTTGGGGGCCGGGGCTCACGCCTCGGCCCTTGGCCTGTCGTCGTACTTTGCGTACTGATCGCCGCGTTCTCCCTAGTACCGCTGGGGTATGTCGTGGCGGCCACCGCCAACACTGGGTGGGACACCATGATTGCTTTGGTGTTCCGTCCGCGTGTTGGCGATTTGCTGCTTAACACTCTGGCGCTGGTGCTCATCACCGTGCCACTGTGTGTGGTGATTGGCGTTGGCGGGGCGTGGCTCGTTGAACGAACCCGCTTGGCCGGACACAAGGTTTGGGCCGTGCTGCTCGCCGCGCCGCTGGCGATCCCGGCGTTTGTGAACAGCTACGCCTGGGTCAGCGCCATTCCATCGTTGGGCGGCATCTTCGGCGGGGTCCTGATCTCCGTGCTTTCCTACTTCCCGCTCGTCTACATTCCCGTGGCTGCCGTGTTGAGCCGCTTGGATCCGGCCCTGGAGCAATCCGCCGCGTCCTTGGGTCTTAGTCCTTGGCGCGTGTTCTTCCGGGTAGTCTTGCCGCAATTGCGCCTGGCTACAGCTGGCGGAGCCCTGTTGGTATCGCTACACCTGCTGGCCGAGTACGGTGCGTTCGCCATGATTGCATTCGACACCTTCACCACCGCGATCTACGACCAGTTCAGGTCAACATTCAATGGGGCCGCGGCCAACATGCTGGCCAGCGTGCTCGTCCTTTTTTGTCTGCTGCTGTTGCTGGCCGAATCAAAGTCGCGAGGCAGCGCCCGCTACGCCCGCATAGGTTCCGGCGTGCAATCCAGCCCGCGCCGACTTTCCTTGGGCTGGTACCAAATTCCCGGGCAACTTTTGCTGATTGCCGTTTCCCTCCTGGCTCTTGGCGTGCCGCTGTGGCATGTAGGCCGGTGGGTCCTCGCCGGTGGTGCTGCCATCTGGGAAGGTCCGGCCCTCATCAACGCCTTGCTGCTGACTCTTGGATACGGCCTGGCCGGAGCCGTGCTGACGACCGTATTGGCCTTCCCCCTGGCGTATCTGGTGATCCGCCATCCTGGACCGTTCAGCAAGCTTCTGGAGGCTGTCAACTACATCTCCAGTTCCATGCCGGGCATTGTGGTGGCGCTGGCCCTCGTGACCATTACCGTTCACAACATTCCGGCCATCTACCAAACCTCAGTGGTGCTGGTTGCTGCCTACGCATTGCTCTTCATGCCGAGGGCTCTTGTGAACCTGCGGGCCGGCCTGGCGCAGGCGCCCGTTCAGTTGGATGAGGCTGCGCAGGCTCTGGGGAAGCCGCCACTGCTGGCCTTCTTCCTGGTCACATTGCGGTTGTCCGCTCCGGCTGCCGCTGGCGGTGCCGCACTCGTGTTCCTTGGCATCGTCAACGAACTGACGGCCACGTTGTTGTTGGCGCCCAACGGCACCCGTACGCTTGCCACCCAGTTTTGGTCCCTTAGCAGCGAAATTGATTACATGGGCGCGGCACCGTATGCCCTGCTGATGATTGTGCTCTCGGCGCCCATGACGTATTTACTCTTTGTGCAATCCAAGAAAGCCGCGGGACAATGACCACCCAGCCCAACAACTCTCACGACCACCTGCAGGTTCGAGACATCCGCAAGAGCTTTGGTGGCACCGAAGTACTCAAAGGCGTGGACCTCGCAGTTGCTGCCGGACGCACCACGGCCATTGTGGGCCCCTCGGGTTCGGGCAAGACCACACTCTTGCGTTTGATCGCTGGCTTCTCGGCTCCCGATTCTGGACGGATTGCCCTGGGTGGCGCCGAGGTTGCCGGCTCAGCCAAGTGGGTTCCGGCGCACAAACGCAGCGTGGGCTACGTTGCTCAGGACGGGGCCTTGTTCCCACACCTGAGCGTTGGTGCCAACATTGCCTTCGGCCTGCCACTGCGCGGCAAGGCAGCAGCGCTGCGGGTGGGGGAGCTGCTCGAGATGGTCTCCATGGACCGCTCCTATGCCAAGCGCCGCCCGCACCAGTTGTCCGGTGGCCAACAACAGCGCGTGGCCCTGGCCCGCGCCCTGGCCCGACAGCCCGAACTAATGCTGCTGGATGAACCCTTTAGCGCCCTCGACGCGGGCCTTCGGGTTGCCACGCGCCGGGCCGTTTCCCAAACACTTGAGCAAGCCGGGGTCACCACTATCTTGGTGACCCACGATCAAGCCGAGGCCTTGAGCTTCGCCGATCAAGTTGCCGTCATGCGTGATGGACAGCTGGCCCAGATCGGCAGCCCGTTCGTTGTTTATACCCGCCCCTCGGACAGGGCCACGGCAGAGTTCCTCGGAGACGCCGTCATTCTGGAAGCGTGGATGGAGGGGTCCCTAGCGCTGTGTTCCCTCGGCGGTATTCCGGTGCGCCGCCCACCTGCACAGGGCAAGGTGCACCTGATGCTGCGCCCCGAACAAATCCGGATCGCCAACGGCGGGCCCATCCGCGGTCGTGTTGTGGACACCGATTACTTTGGACCCGAGACGACCGTGCGGATTCAACTGGAACCCATCCAGAGCGACCCCGAGCATCCTCTCGATCCGCACCAGCCTGTCGGCGGGGAGATCATCAGCATTAGGCACTGGAACGCCATGCTGGCGCGTCCGGGGACCGAGCTGTCCCTGAAAGTTGTGGGCGAAGGCGTCGTTTTCCCCTGGGATAGCTGACGCGCTCACACCCAAAAATGCCATAGCTTGACGTCAAGCTATGGCATTTTTTGGAACGACCACTAGAACTCGCCATGCGCAAAATTGGCCGAGTTAACCAAAAAACCCCGCCGTGGCGGGGTTTTAGTGGAGCCTCCAAACAGAATCGAACTGTTGACCTTTTCATTACGAGTGAAACGCTCTACCAACTGAGCTATGGAGGCCTGTGTTCCGCTACGACCCGAACCGGGTTGATGTGCTGAACACAAGTAACAACTCTAATATGCGCGGGCCGGATGTACAAAATCGGCCGGCCCGCGCCCACGCTTAAATCAGCAGTTGGTCCCGGACGCGGGAACTTTTCCATCAACGAAGTAGTCGTCAACCGTGGACATCAAGCAGTCGTTGGCACGGCCGTAAGCCGTGTGGCCATCGCCCTTCCACGTGACCAGCACGCCAGAATCCAGCTGCTCGGCCAGTGACTGTGCCCAGGAGTAGGGCGTTGCCGGGTCGCCTGTGGTGCCAATGACCAGAATGGGGCCGGCGCCTGCTGCGGCGATCGGGGCAGGATCGCCAGTGGCGGGGTAGGGCCAGTATTTGCAGGTCAATCCCGAGTACGACAACAGATCCCCAAAGGTCGGAGCGGCCTTCTTCAACAGTTCAGCCTGCTCGCGCATGTGTGCGGTGTCCGTGTTCATCGGGTAGTCAAGGCAGTTGATCGCCGTAAAGGCCGCGGACGTATTGGAGTTGTAGACACCACTCGAATCGCGGTCGGCCGAGAAGTCGGCCAGCATGAGCATGCCGGAGGCGTCTCCGGCAAAGGCCTGCGTCAACGCCCCCTTCAGCGGCTCCCACAAATCGGTGGAGTACATACCAAAGGCCAACGCTCCAGTGAACTCGGTGCCCGTCACAAGCCGGCCCTCAGAAGTTTGCTGCGGGAGCGACTTATGGAGGGCAATGAGCTGTTGAATCTGCGACATGGCGTCATCCACAGTTCCGGACACGGGGCAGTCGGTGCCGGCGAGGCAATCGGCGGCCCAGGCGCGCAACGCGTTCTCGAAGCCAACGGCCTGGCCCATGGATACCTCGTCAATGTCCAAGCCGGGATCCATGGCGCCGTCCAGGGAGAACTTCCCCACGCGGTCAGGGAAAAGCCCGGCGTAGGTGGCGCCCAGCTTGGTGCCGTAGGAGAAGCCCATGTAGTTCAGCTGCTTGTCGCCAACGATGGCCCGCAGGATGTCCAAGTCCTTAGCAGAGCTGACGGTGTCGATGTGGGCCAGTTCGGACCCAGAATTTTGCTGGCACAGTTCCGACTGCTTTTTCGTCTCGGCTTCTGCGGCGGCAAACCCTGCATCGGTGGAGAGATCGAAGTTCTGCTGCCGGGCGGCGTCCGTCTGGGCGGCGTCCAAGCACTTTACCCCGGCCGAACGCTGAACCCCTCGCGGATCAAATCCCACCACGTCGTAGGCGCCGCGGAGCTTGTCCGAGAAATAGGAGGTGGCCCCGTCCTTGACCATGTCCACTCCAGAAGCGCCGGGACCGCCCGGGTTGACCAGCATGGCGCCCAACCGATTCCCACTTGCGGGAAGCCGAATCGCGGAGAGCTTGATGGAATCATCGCCAGGCTTGTCATAGTCCAAAGGAACTTTCACCTCGGCACATTGAAAACCGCCGTTGCAGGAGGTCCACGTGACCGGCTGCGTGTAAAAGTCCAGCAGCTCCGCGGGAACGTCGCCAACAATCTCGGCCGACGCTGCCGTCTCCGTGCTCTTCTCCGGAGCCAGCACGGAGCAGGAGCTCAGCAAGAGCGCCCCGATGCTGGCCGCAGCCGCGAGAATCAGGCGGTGGCGCCGTCGAACATTACCAAAAGGCATACGGGAGTCCTTCACGGGTTAGAGCAGGCTGACTGCCATGGCTTCAAGAGCCAGCAGCGGGGCAACATTGGTGGTGGTGAGTCGGCGGCGGGCGGCATTGACGGCGTCCAGGCGCTCAAGGGTGGCTTCGGGGCGGGCTCGGGCGGCAAACTCCACCAGGGCGGTACGCAGCGGTTCGTTGACCAGCTCAACAGATGCACGCTCGACGTCGGAGCCTCCTCGGGCGTCCAGCTGCAGTACCAGCACATCCCGGTAGAAGGACAACAGGTCCGTCAGAGCACGGTCCAGATGGTCCGTCACGGAACGCTTGGCGCGGCGCTTTTGGTCTTCTTCAAGGGCACGGACCTGGCTGCGCAGGGAAGGCGGCAGCGTCCCGGTCTCGGGTGCGCCAAGGTTTCGCAGCAGCGTGGCCTTCTCAACGGCGTCGCGCTCTTCATTGGAGGAGGCAGCCTCGGCCTGGGCCAATTCCAGCAGTGAGGCCGCGGCCATAACGGCGGTGGTGACGTCGCGCAGGTTCAGCGGAAGCCGGACGGTGGCGTCACGGCGTTCCCGCGCTCCTGAATCGGTGGCCAGACGGCGGGCAATGCCGATGTGGCTTTGCGCGGCCCGGGCGGCCGTCAGTGCCAGCTCCGGGTCAATGCCGTCGCGGCGCACCAGAAGGGCCGCAACATCGGCCACGGGAGGCAGTCGCAGCGTCAGGGTGCGGCAGCGCGAACGGATCGTGACTAGGACATCGGCGGGGCTGGGTGCACACAGAATCCAGATGGTGCGTGGTGGCGGCTCTTCGATGGCCTTCAGTAACACGTTGGTGGTGCGCTCGGCCATGCGGTCGGCGTCGCCCACGATCATGACGCGCCAACGGGCCGAGGAGGGGCTGTCGTGCGCCTTGCGCACCAGGGCTCGGGATTCCTCGATGGTGATGGTGGTTTTCTCTGTGGCCACAAACGTCACGTCAGCATTGGTGCCGTTCATGGTGGTGTGGCAGGCCTTGCACACACCGCAGCCACGCGCGGCCAATTCGGGCTGTTCGCACACAAGGGCGGCGGCAAAGGCCAGCGCCGCATTGGAACGCCCTGAACCTGGTGGGCCGGTCAAAAGCCACGCGTGCGTAGGGGCGCCGGACTGCGCGGCCCGGCGCAGCTGCGCCACCACGGATTCCTGTCCCTGAAGATCAACCCAGACGCTCATGCGGTCCCAAGGAGTGCATTGATACGGTCGCGGATGACCTGCGCCAGCTCGCTAACGGCGCCATCGGCGGGGAGTACAAGGTAGCGCTGCGGGTTGGCTTGCGCCAATTCCAGGAACGCCGCACGAATCGTGGCATGGAAGTCATCGGGTTCGGACTCCATCCGGTCCTCGGCAGCATCGCCGGCCGTGCGCCGTTCGCGGCCCTCCGCGGGTGAAACGTCCAGCAAGACGGTGAGGTCCGGCCACAATCCGCTCGTGGCCCAGTCATTGAGCTTCACGATTGCCTCCGTGCCCAGCCCGCGGCCGGCACCCTGGTAGGCAATGGATGAATCCGCGTACCGGTCGCTAATGACAATCTCGCCGCGCGCAACGGCGGGGGCGATGACCTGCGTGGCGTGGGCAGCCCTAGCAGCGGCGAAGATCAGAGCCTCGGTCTTGGCATCAATCTCGCCTTGACCGTGCTCGAGCACCAGCGAGCGCAGCTTTTCGCCTACTGGAGTCCCGCCCGGCTCACGGGTGCGCAGAACTGTTCGTCCGGCGTCGGACATGGCCTGGGTGAGCAAAGCGGCTTGGGTGGATTTTCCCGCACCGTCGCCACCTTCAAAAGCAATAAAGAGGCCCGGCTGTTGGGCAGAAGAAAGAGTCACTCCACCACACTACCGGCCGAAGCTGGATGGATCCTTGGCCGCGCCGGGCCCCGCGGCGGGTTGTCCACAGGGACAGTTATCCACATTATTGAGCGCCAAGGTCATATTGGGCTTGGATGAACCGCAGCCGGTCTACGCTGGACGTTATGACGTACCAGCCTTCCGCGCACCCAGACCAACTCAGCCCCGACACACTGGTGGTAGCCGCAGGGAGGCCGGCGCGCGAGCACGACGCCCCCGTGAACCCGCCGATCGTCTTGTCCTCGACTTATGTTGGCACCGGCACGGTCGTGGATGGAGACAGGGCCTATGGGCGCTACTCCAACCCCACCTGGGATCCGCTGGAAGAGGCGTTGTCCCAGCTGGAAGGCGCAACGCTTCCCGGGTTGATCTTCAGCTCCGGTCTTGCCGCAGTTTCCGCTGCCTTGTCATTGATTCCGGCTGGCGGCATACTCGTGATGCCGATCCACTCGTACCAGGGTGCGCTGGTCATGGCGCAGGAGCTGGAGGCCAAGGGGCTGTTCACGCTGCGAACCGTCGACATCGCCAACAATGACGAGGTCATTGCCGCGCTTACCGGTGCGGGGGAGAAGGCTGCAGACATGCTGTGGCTGGAGAGCCCCACCAACCCCATGCTGGAGGTGGCCGACATCCACGTCCTCTGCCGCTCCGCCCAAGCAGTCGGCGCCGTGGTTGTCACTGACAACACCTTCTCCACGCCGCTAGTGCAAAAACCGCTCGATCTTGGCTCGGACATCGTGCTGCACTCCGTCACCAAGTACCTGTCCGGGCACTCCGACGTCATCATGGGCGCCCTCGTGACCTCCAACCCGGAGCTGCGCAGCGCCCTGCTCCACCACCGCTCCATCCATGGCGCCATCGCCGGACCCTTCGAGGCCTGGCTCGCCCTGCGCGGATTGCGCACCCTTGCTTTGCGGGTTGAGCGCTCGCAGGCCAGTGCCCTGGAACTGGCCACCCGTTTGGACGCGCACGACGGCGTGAGCCGGGTTTTGTTCCCCGGCCTACCTTCGGATCCGGGGCACCTCCGGGCCAAGGCCCAGATGACCGGTTTCGGCTCGATCCTGTGCATCGAAGTTGCTGGCGGTGAGGAAGCGGCGGAGGCCTTGGTTGAGGCGCTGCGCCTGTGGACACCGGCCACCTCACTGGGTGGTGTGGAATCACTGATCGAACGCCGTCGCCGCCATGCGAACGAGCCCGTTTCTGTTCCAGCGAATCTGCTGCGCCTGAGCGTTGGCATCGAAAACGTTGAAGATCTCTGGGTTGATCTGGAGCAGGCACTGGCCAAGGTGACACCAGCCGCGTAGCCACTTGCGGGTGGCTCGTTCCGGGTGAAAGCCGTCACTTCCATCCGCCGCGGTGCCCTGTAAGCTTGTTGTGTGCTCACTTTATTGAACTATGTGGAGTTTTTCGTTCTGGTTGCCCTGGGCCTCGTGGCGTTGGGCATTCAGGTGTGGGCCCTGAGCGATTGCCTGCGCACCTCGGCCAGTGACTTTGAGCGCGTGTACAAGCGGACCAAGACGTTTTGGATGGCACTGACCGGCGGTGCCGTATTCTTTGGCGTCCTGTACATCATTGGGCCACTCATGACCCTGACGGTTCCCTCGATTGGCATGGGCCTGATCTTGAGCCTTGCCGGCGTTACGGCAGCCGGAGTCTATTTGGCCGATGTTCGTCCGGTACTGGTTGAGGTCCGCGGCCGCGGCAAGGGCCAGCAAAACCGCGGCACCTCCTGGTAAGCACGCTCTCGCACAACCAGGCCTAGTTACAACACGTTAGTCACAGCGCAGCTAGTCACAGCACGTGCGTGGCGGTTCCTGTCACCGTGATGCCGCCTTCGGCAGGGATGCTGACATGCAGAATGCAGGACCTTCCCACATGCTGCCCTTGGCGGATGACCAGCGTTGAAGGTGTTTGCACGGCCTTGAGGGTGCGGAGGTAGGCGCCGGTCGAGGCTGCGGCCGAACCCGTCGCCGGATCTTCCCTAATTTCACCCACCGGGAACAAGTTCCTGGCTTCAAGCTCCATGGGCTCGGTGGACGCCACCCAGAGCACGGTGACGGTGCCGGCCCAGCCTTGTTCATCCATCAGGATCCGCAGTCCCGGCGCATCAAAGTCGAAGCCGTCAAAGGCTTCCTTCTCGTGCACAACGATCACCGGATGCGTGTTGCCCGCAAAGGCTAGCTTGGCCGGATAATCCGGGTGTAGCTGGTTGGCGTCGAGCGAAAGCAGGGCCAGTAAACGCTCCAGTACTGGCGGCGAGATCTCGGTGACGGCTGGCTCAACACTCGTGAATGAGGCCGTCATGCCTTGCGCGGATTCGGTGGTTTCCAGAACTATCTCACCGGCGGACGTGAGGAGGGAGAATGCGCCGGGACCATACTTTTCGGCAAGGGCCACTGCCGTTGCCACCGTCGCATGGCCACAAAAGGGGACCTCGGCGCCGGGGGAGAAGTAGCGGATCCGAGCGCCTCGGTTGGCGTCAAGTGCGGTGGTGACAAAGGCGGTTTCGGAGTAGCCCAGTTCCCGAGCCGTTCGAAGCATCTGTTCATCGCTGAGCCCTGCAGCCTCGAGGACCACTCCGGCCATATTGCCGCCGCCGGGGCCATCGGCGAACGCTGCAAGGTGGAGAACCTCGGGAAATGCGGTACCGGTCATGGTCTGCTCCGTTCGTCGCTCAGGAATCGAAAATATCTAGACAGTCTCGCCGATCGGAACGTCTGGATCAACGGCGGTCCAAGCTACGGTCAACTCGCCCAAACGCCAACGGGAGGGTGCGCGCACAACCGGCCATCCGTCGTCGTACATGGCTTTGCACATACGCAGCCAGCGCTGCCGGTTGCCGAAGGGTGCCAGCGTGGCGCCGGCGAGCCAGTGTTTATCCAGGGCTTGTAGGAATCGGTGGATTCGCTCGCCCGGCATGTTGTGGTGGATGAGCGCCTTGGGCAGCCGTTCGGCGACGTCCGAGGGCAGCTCGAAGCCGCCAAAACGCATGGAAAGTGTCAGGGATTGCGGGCCGTCAACGCCGAGGGCAACCCAGGTGGTCCGGCGGCCGATCTCATCGCAGGTGCCGTCAACGAAGATGCCTTGAGGTGTCAGGCGGGAGCACACGGTGGCCCAGATGAGGCGGACATCGGCCTCGTCATACTGGCGCAGAACGTTGAAGGCGCGCACCATGGTGGCGTTGCCGGCAACCGGAATTTCAAAGCCGCCAACCCGGAAGTCAAGGCCCTCGTGTTCCAAGGGTTTAGCGATGCGGACACGCTCGGGTTCAATCTCGATGCCGGTCACATGGGCACTGGGGCAAACGGCGTGGATGCGTGAATAAAGTTCGACGGCGGTGGCCGGGGATCCGCCGTAGCCAAGGTCAACCACCAGCGGGTTTGGCTCCGTGGAGAGTCGCCAGGCCTGTGGGCCAGCCAACCAGCGGTCAACACGCCGTAACCGGTTGGGGTTGGTGGTGCCGCGGGTGACATTGCCAAAGGGTTTGTTGCGTTGGCGTGCCGTCTGTGCGGATCGTGAACCCTGAGTCGAGGGGTCGTTGGAGGCACCCTTGACCCGCTGCGCACGTTGAACCACAGAACAAGTTTAGAGGTGCGCCGCAGGAGACCCTGACCAGGAGCGGCGGCCCCGGACCCTGAAACTATGCGCCAGACCCGCGGTGGGTTTTGCGCATGAGTGTTTATGCGCAGAACTCACGGCGGGTTGAACACATAAGTTCAGGGTCAGGCCCGCAGAAGTCGAAGCGCCGCGTAGCAATTCGGGCCCTCCAGCACTGCCCGGTAGGATGAAAGCATGACTTATACGCTGATTTTGCTACGCCATGGCCACAGTGAGTGGAACGCCAAGAACCTGTTCACCGGATGGGTGGATGTAGACCTGAACGAGCAGGGCCTCGCCGAAGCCGCACGCGGTGGTGAGCTGCTGGTCGAGAACAACATTCTGCCGGACGTGCTGTACACCTCGCGCCTCAAGCGCGCCATCAACACCGCCAACATTGCGTTGGATAAGGCCGATCGTGGCTGGATCGACGTCAAGCGCGACTGGCGCCTGAACGAACGCCACTACGGCGCATTGCAGGGCAAGGACAAGGCACAGACCTTGGCCGAGTTCGGCGAAGAGCAGTTCATGGAATGGCGCCGCAGCTACGACACCCCGCCGCCGGCCCTGGCTGACGACAGCGAATTCTCACAGGCTCACGATCCCCGTTACGCCGACCTGGGCGATGCCCTGCCGCGCACCGAGTGCCTCAAGGACGTTCTCGTCCGCCTGCTGCCCTACTGGGAATCAGACATCAAGGTTGACCTCAAGGCCGGCAAGACCGTTCTGGTCACGGCCCACGGCAACTCGCTGCGCGCCCTCGTCAAGCACCTGGACGGCATCTCAGATGACGCCATTGCATCCCTGAACATCCCCACGGGCATCCCGCTGGTGTACGAACTGGACGAAAACTTCGCCCCCATCACCCCTGGTGGCAAGTACCTGGACCCGGACGCCGCTGCGGCATCCATCCAGGCAGTTGCCAACCAGGGCAAGAAGTAACGCAAGCTTTCCCAAGAACGACGGCGGGTCCCCCTTCATGTGAAGGGGGGACCCGCCGTCGAACTTTAAGCGCGCCCACCTCAGACGCCTAAGTATGGCCCAATGAAAAATGCGCCCGCCTCCCAAAAATGCACCCCGTAGAACGGGCTCATTAGTGGGAGACGGGCGCATTTTTGCAACGCCACCGGGAAAGTTAGCCGGCGAGGAAGTCCTCGGGCTGCCATGCGCCGGTGACAAGGTAGGAAACCTTGCGGGCAACGGAGACGCCGTGGTCGCCGAAGCGCTCGAAGTAGCGGCTGGCCAGGGTGACATCAACGGTGGTGGCCGGGGTTTCCGTCCATTCCGGTGCGGCCATCGTGGTGAAAACGCTCTTGTGGAGCTTGTTGATCTCGATCTTGGCCGCGGAAATGTCGGCCACGAGATCCAAGTCACGGGACTCGAGCAGTTCGGTGACCTTGGTGGCAATGATCATGTCCTGGCGGGCCAACTCGGCGAACGTTTCCTGCAACTGTGCGGGGATGACGGTGTTCGGGAAGCGCAGGCGAGTCAGCTGAGCGATGTGCCGGGCCAAATCGCCCATACGCTCAAGCGAGGCGCTCATGCGCAGTGAGCCCACGATCATGCGCAGATCGCTGGCAACCGGTCCCTGCAACGCCAAAACGTCGATGGCGCGCTCGTCCAAGTCATTCTGGAGGAAGTCGATGCGGGCATCCGCGGCGATAACTTCCTGGGCCGCTTGGAGATCGGCCGCGGCAAAGGCTGTAGAGGCCTTGGTGACGGCTTCTCCAACCAGGACGGAAATCTCGATGAGTCCTTCGCCGATCTGGTGAAGTTCGGCCTGGAAAACTTTACGCACGCGTGTGTCCTTTCATGGGCAGGGCAAAAGGGGCCCTAACTACGTCTCAGCATGACATTGAAAGGTAAACGGTGCAGCACCTAGAGGTGAACGTTAGCTGAACGGGTGCCGCCAAGTGCTTGTTTTGCTCATTTTAGGGCGTATACAGCTTAGGCTGGTTGCGTGGATCCCTTGGTAGTTGGACTGATAGCCGGGCTCATTGGCCTAGCCATGGGCGTATTTGGCATGTTCGCATTCAGCGTCAGTGACCGCTCGCGCCGCCATACCGTGGAGATTACCGAGCCAACATTGCCCGACGGCGCGGCCGAGGTTCTCTCTGTGGTGGGCAAGGCGTACATCGTCATTGACACGGTCGACGGCGTGGTGCGCGCCAGCCCGGGTGCCTACGCTTATGGACTTGTTCGCGGGCACACTGTGGTCCACAGAGAATTGCTTGAATTGGCCCACCGGGTACGCCGGGATGGTGTCATTGAAGAAAAAGACCTGATCCTGCCCCGTGGCGCCTTGCCGGCAGCCGCCAATGCAGCTCATTCGGTGCCGGACGGCAACAATGAGGCACATACGGTCCACGACTCCTCGAGCGCGCAGGGGGGAACCCCGGGGCAGGGAACGCTCGTGGTTCAGGTCCGCGTGGCACCGCTGACGGAGGAGTACATCTTGCTCCTGGCGGACGACCGCACCGAGATCGCCCGCACCGAGGCGGTCCGCAACGACTTTGTGGCAAACGTTTCCCACGAGCTCAAGACGCCCGTCGGCGCCATCTCGCTGCTGGCCGAGGCCCTCGTAGCTGCGCCGGAAGATCAGGCAACTGTTCGGCGCTTCGCAACCCGGATGATGACCGAATCGGCGCGTCTGGCGGCGCTTGTGCAGGACATTATCGAGTTGTCCCGGCTCCAGGGTAAAGATGTTGCTCGCGTTGCCCTGGCGGTGGATATCAACGCCGTGATTGCCGAGGCCGTGGACAGGACACGCTTGCCGGCCCAGAGCAAAAACATCACCTTGGCGGTCGGCGCCGCGCAGCCGGCTCTGGTTTATGGTGACCAGCCGCAGCTGGTGACGGCGCTGCGCAACTTGATCGACAACGCTGTGCGCTACTCACCGGACAACACCCAGGTGGGAATCGGGCTGCAGGTGAGCGACGGCGTCGTCTCCGTCAGTATCTCCGATCAGGGTGATGGCCTCTCGCCGCAGGAGCAGGACCGAATCTTCGAACGCTTCTACCGCGTCGATGCCGCCCGCTCGCGTCACACCGGCGGCACCGGCCTTGGCCTGAGCATCGTCAAGCATATTGTGAGCAACCACGGCGGTGAGGTGACACTGTGGTCGACCCCGAAGCTGGGTTCAACCTTCACCGTCCGGCTTCCCCAACTTTCCACTCCAACGTCCGACGGCGGAAGTCACCACCGCGCCGACCGGCACCTCGGCCTGATCTAAAGGAGCGCACCCAGCGTGAGCAGAATCTTGATTGTCGAAGACGAGGAGTCCATTAGCGACCCCCTGTCATTCCTTCTTGGCAAGGAAGGATACGAGGTGCAGGTCGTGGACAACGGCCTTGACGCACTCGTGGAATTTGAACGCAACGGCGCTGACTTAGTGCTGCTCGACCTGCAGCTGCCGGGCATGAGTGGCACCGAGGTGTGCAAGCACCTACGCCAACGTTCCACGGTCCCCATTATCATGCTGACGGCCAAGGACTCCGAGATCGACAAGGTTGTTGGGCTGGAGCTGGGCGCCGATGACTATGTGACGAAGCCTTATTCCTCCCGTGAGCTGATCGCCCGAATCCGTGCCGTCCTGCGACGCCAGACGGAACCTGAAGAGCTCATGGATTCCACGGTCCATGCTGGCCCGGTCCGCATGGATGTTGAGCGCCACGTGGTCAGCGTTCTTGGTGACACTGTGGCTTTCCCCTTGAAGGAATTTGAGCTCCTTGAGATGCTGCTCCGCAATGCCGGCAAGGTTCTCACCCGCGGCCAGTTGATCGATCGCGTGTGGGGCTCGGACTACGTGGGCGACACCAAAACGCTGGATGTGCACATCAAACGGCTGCGCAGCAAGATCGAGCCTGATCCGGCAGCCCCGAAGTTCCTGGTGACGGTGCGCGGCTTGGGCTACAAGTTCGAGTCCTAAGGATTCCAGCTTTTTGTGCACACTCTTGTCATAAATGCGTCACATGAGTGAAAAAGTTCAATTTTGATTGCCCCTGAGTGATCCGCGTCATACGCTGTGACGGATAACATAGGGGCTGGCCTCGGTGGCAGCATCAAGATTTGAGGTACTTCAAATATGTCTGCACACTCATCGAGGCCACCATCCCAACCCCGGCGCATCAAGGCGACGGCGCTGATGGCCACGGCCGCGCTAGGGCTGATGGCGATCGCCAGCCCAGCGCTGGCCACGGCCGCTCCGGCCGAAACGGCTGAATCGGCGCTTCCGGCGGTAGCGCAGGCGGCCGAGCTCGCGGCGACGGCCGGGAACAAGATCAACTTCCCTGGCAACGATGGCCAGGCCCACCAGGTCACCTATGACCCGAAGTCGTTCATGGTTGATGGTGAGCGGCTCAACGTGTGGTCGGGGGAGTTTCATTACTGGCGCCTCCCTGGTACAGATGACTGGCGAGACATGTTCCAGAAAATGCGCGCGAACGGCTTCAACGCTGTCTCGCTGTATTTCTTCTGGGGCCTGCATTCCACCGAGTCGGGAAAGTTTGATTTCACAGGCATCAAAGACATCGAGCTGCTGCTGACCATGGCCGAGGAGGAGGGCCTGTACGTCATCGCACGGCCCGGGCCGTACATCAATGCCGAAGTCTCCATGGGTGGTCTCCCTGCCTACCTCACCAAGAGCGGGGCCGGTGGACTGCGAAGCACGGATCCGGAGGCTCTCAGCGAGTCGTTGAGCTGGATCAACGCGTTTAATGAAATCGCCGTCAAGCACCAGGTCACCGACGGCGGCGGTTCGATCGTCACCTACCAGGCCGAGAATGAACTGCTCAATGAGAGCGGTGACCGCCCGGCGTTCATGAAGGAACTGGTCACCCAGATTAAGGGTGATGGGATCACCGTTCCGGTGTTCCACAACGATTGGGGCTTCAACGGCGCCTACGTTCCAGGGAGCACCACGGCCGGCGGAAATGTTGGCCTGGACTACTACGCGTTCGACCAGTACCCGCTCGGCTTCACCTGCTCGAACACGCGCGGGCAGATCCAAGACATGGAGACCCGCTTCCGCGCACGCACCGCCACGAGCCCCATGTTCATCGCCGAGGGTCAGGGCGGTGCCTTCACCCCTTGGGGTGCCAGCTTCAACACCGATCGCTGCGCCGAATTTGTTGACCCCGCATTCACCCGCCAATACGGGGTGAACAACCTCAACAACGGCATCAATATGTTCAACTACTACATGGAATACGGCGGCACGAACTGGGGCTGGACCGGATCGCCGTCGTCCGGCTTTACCTCCTACGATTACGGCGCGGCCATCAACGAGGACCGCCAGCTCACGCCCAAGGCGGCAGTGCAGAAGGAGCTCGGCTACTTCCAACGCGACTTCACACCCATCTCTAACATGGTTCCCCAGGACGGTGCTCCGGTGACAGTTGACGGCGGCGTGGGAAATATCAATTCCTACCAACGCATCGCCACAGAAAACCTGACCGCCGATTCGGTGACAGGCAACGGCACCCGTTACCTCGGCTTCCGCCAGGCCGACAGCAACAGCACCGCGGAACTGAAATACACCGTTCCGCTATCGCTTGCGCCGCGTGAAGAAGTCACAGTGGCCAGCTACACGAACGATGACACCGACACCACGGCCATCACATATACCGGGGCGTGGGAACATGCCACGGGCAAAGCCTGGACTGCCAACGATTACAAAGGCACCGAGACGTTCAGCGCAACTACGGGCGATTCCCTGGAATACAAGTTCACGGGTGCCGGCATCAAGGTCATCTCCCCGCAGTCCATCAACCATGGCTACGGCGATGTATTCATTGATGGCGTCAAGGTCGGCCAGACCAACACCTTCCGCGGCCAGAACGCCGCTTACCAGTACGTCTCCTTCCAGAAGGAGGGGCTGGACCCCACTGTTGAGCACACGCTCAAGATTGTGGTGACGGGTCAGAAGGATGCTGGCAGCTCGGGCACCTTCGTGAGCGTTGACGCATTTGACGTCATCGCCGCCCCGACGCAGGCCACCTCCGTGAAGATCGACGACGTCGACCCCAAGATCGCGTTCTCGAAGACCTCCGCCGGCGTTTCGCAGTGGAACCACGAGACGGGTAAGAACTGGACCATCAAGGACTACCTGGGCACGGAAACCTCCAGCAATGTCACCGGCGCGTCCTACGAATACACGTTCAGCGCCGCCGATGTCCGACTGATTTCTCCGCGTTCCACCAATCACGCCAAGGCCGATGTTTTCATTGACGGCGTCAAGGCGGGCGAGACCAACACGTACATCCCCACACTGCCCAGCCAGGCCCAATTTGTGGCCTTCGAAAAGACCGGCCTCGACCCTAACGTCGAGCACGTCATCAAGGTGGTCAATACCGGTGTGAAGGGTGACCCGGCCGCCGTTGGCACTTTTATTGCCATTGACGCGATCGAGACCTCCACACCCTCCACCACCCCCGAGGCTCCGGCCGACGCCATCACCTTCGACCGCGTGCCGCAAAAGGCCGGGACGTTCCTGAACCTGCACGGCCGCGACGCCGCCATGGTGATCGCCGATTACGCCTTCGACGGTCAGAAGCTCATGTACAGCACGTCCGAGCTATTCACGAAGATGCCTGTCACCGGTGGCACCTTGCTGGTGCTCAACGGTGCCAAGAACGACGCCGGAGAAACAGTTCTCCAATACGCCTCGGCTCCCACGGTGACTACTTTGGGCGGCACGCCCGTGGAATCTGTCTGGGATGACGCGAGCAAGACCTTGCGTCTGAACTACGTTCACGGCGCGGGTACCTGGGTCAAAATCACCGGCGGCGGTGCACCGGAGCTGACCATCGTCACCACCGATCGCAGCGCCACGGCGCTGCAGTGGACGGTGGAAGGCGCGGTCACGGGCGGAACCACGAACAAGACCGCCATGGTCACCGGTGTTGATCTCTTGCGCTCGGTGGAGTTCACCGGCGACACCGTCCACCTGGTGGGCGACACGAAGGCTGCTCGCACCATCGGCATCTATGTTCCGGCAGGCATCACCAAGGCCACGTGGAACGGCCAACCGTTGGCTACGACGTCGGGCGCCAATGGCGAGCTGAACGCCAGCCTCGCCGGCCCGGCCCCTGCGGTATTGCCGGCGCTGACGACCTGGAAGGTTTCGGGCGAGAATCCGGAATCCGCCGTTGCCTTCGATGATTCAACGTGGCTCGAGGCCACGGCCACCACGGCGGCGAACACGCGTCAGGGCCCGGGCCCCAACCAGGGCAAGGTCCTGGACACCGCCTACTACGGTTTCTACGAGGGCGACACCTGGTACCGGGCACACTTCACTGCTTCCTCGGCTGCCACCAGCATTCAGCTGCGTGGACAAGGTGGCAGCGGCGCGAACATGCTGGTGTGGGTCAACGGTACTTACGTCGGAGCCACGGCGGCCAACGGCAGCATGCAAACCCTGCAGCTTCCCGCCGGCGTCATCAAAAACGGTGAAGATACGGTGGTTTCAGCTGTCGTCCGTAACCAAGGACAAAACCTTGACTGGTCCGATGACGGACTGTCCCGCCAAAACCGCGGCTTGTTTGATGCGATCCTGCCCAGCAGTGGCACGGTGACCTGGAAGTTGCAGGGTGCCAAGGACAAGGCTGCTCCGGTCGATACCGACCGCACCATGTACAACATCGGCGGCCTCTATGGCGAGCGTGCCGGCTGGTACCTGCCGAGTTACCCCGACGCACAATGGGCGGACAGCACCAGTCTCAAGCCCGCCAAGGCCGGCGTGACCTGGTACCGCAATACCTTTGATTTGGCGGTCCCGGCAGGTACCGACACCGCCTTGGCGTTGCAGATTAACGATGCCAAGTTTGAGAATGGCCGTCAGTCCTACGCCCGAGCCGTTATTTATGTGAACGGCTGGAACACTGGCACCTGGGTCGGCAATGTTGGTCCGCAGAGTCGGTTCACCATTCCCAGCGGCTTCCTGAACAAGTCGGGCGAAAACACGATTGCCATCGCGCTGACAACCGAACGCGACGCCCAGGGCCCGGATTCCATCACCCTGGTGGATCGCGGAACCAGCCTCGGCGGGGTGCCCACCACGCTGAACACGGCGCCGGATTACACCCTTCCCGTTGTTACGGCGGCCGCCGCGAAGTCCACGGTCGACGTCGGAGCGGACGCTGTTGTCAGCGGCACCTCGGCCCTAGCTGCGATTGGCAACGGTGCGTTGACGAAGGCTGTCGTAGATTTCGGCGACGGCACCGCTGCTGTGACCGTTCCTGTTGTTGACGGTAGCTACTCGGCTACGCACAGCTATTCGGCCAAGGGTGCTTTCACCGCCACGGCGGCCATCAAAGATGCGGTGTCCGGGTCGGTCCTTGGCACTAAAACCGTGGCAATCTCGGTCGCCGAGGTAGTAGCTCCGACGGAGAGCGCAACGCAGACACCGACGGCAACGGCTGTACCAACCGCAACCGCAACCGCGTCGGCCAGCGCCACGCCGTCGAACTCGGTGCCCTCGGATGGCGCGGCCGCCGTTACCTTGAGCTCGGGAACTTTGGCTCCGGGCGAGAAGCTCACGATCTCGGGTGTGAACTTCAAGCCGGGAACAGTGGCGGAATTTGTGTTGCATTCCAAGCCCGTGAAGTTGGGAACTGCCACAGTTGCGAATGACGGCACGGTGACCTTGAGCGTGAATCTTCCTGAGGATGTCTTAGCGGGTAAGCACACCATCGTTGTTGACGGCAAGGGGATTAATGGGAAACCGGTCAAGGTCCGTTCGCCGCTGACCATTAGTGCCTCGGGTTCGGTTACGCAGATAGAGCCGGTGCTTGTCACTACGAGCGTCAATGACAAACTGATTGGCCTGGCGTCCGTGCTGATCCTCGTGGCAGGCGTGGTCATCATGAGCCGTCGCCGGGCTAGTGGCCACTAGCGGCAGCAGTCATGAGCACGCGGTGGGCGCGGGAATGATGTCCCCGTGCCCACACGCAGGCTTAGACGTGTAGAAGCGAGTTTACGAAAGCTGTCGTAGACACAAGAAGGTCGTAGGCACAAAAAAGTGGGGCCGGTTGCATTCAATGCAACCGGCCCCACTTTTATGGGGAACTACGGAGCTGTTGTTGCCTCAGCGGTAGGCGACGCCGATGCGTCAGCTGTGGCTGACGCCGTCGGCTCCATGGTGGGTGCCGGAGTCGGAATCAGGTTCTTGTATTCCTTGAGCGTTCCGTCCATGACTGGAACCTGCAACGATGCGGTTTCGGTAGCGCCACCGGAGGTGCGCAGCTCAATGGTCTCGACCATACCCGGAGCGCCAGCAACGGTGCTCAGGATGGCGCTGTCGCTAGCGCTGTTCAGGACCGTTGGCACACCGGGCTTGACGGTGATTTCGGTTTGCGAGCCCTGGGCGCCGCTAATCGTCAGTGTGATGTCGGATTCGGACTGGTTGTAGAACGTTCCAGCCACGCGGCCCGGACCATCAGCAGCTTCGGAAACGATCAGTACGTTCCGCAATTCCAGCTGGCCCAGATCAAGACGGACTCCATCTGATGCGGAGTACACGCGGGTGGTGCTTTGCTCGTTGATGGCACTGCAACCGGTGAATGCCATGGCACCAATGCCGATGGCTGCAATCAGGCTCAAGCGTTGCGCTCGTTTGGTACCGCGGATGCCGGCAGCGATTCTCACGTCAGTAACTCCTCATGGAAAAGACAAAATATCTTTGCCCAGCTTATCCGTAATTGCGGCAAAAGTGCGCTTCGGTACTCTCGCGGCCAACTTTGTTGCTGCGTGGGCCGCCGAGTGAATGCATCTCCACTGGCAATAGTCAAGAGGTCGAAATTCTCCAATTGTTGGAACAATTGCGCGGTTAGCGTAGTTTCCGGGGCCCCTGACCTGCGGAAACTCAAGGGAGTGAAGAGTTAACCGTGGTAAACTAGGACTATTGGAAAGGGAGAATCCACATGCTTTTTGAGGTCGGCGAGACAGTAGTTTACCCACATCATGGTGCGGCAAAGATCGAAGAGATCAAGATGCGTACCGTCCGTGGGGAAGAGAAAATGTATCTCAAGCTCAAGGTTGCCCAGGGGGATCTGACGATCGAAGTTCCCGCTGAGAACGTTGATCTTGTGGGAGTGCGTGATGTCGTAGGCAAGGAAGGCCTGGAGCACGTATTCGATGTTCTTCGCGCAGAGTTTACGGAGGAGCCCGCCAACTGGTCTCGCCGTTACAAGGCAAACTTGGAAAAGCTTGCTTCCGGTGACGTTATCAAGGTTGCAGAGGTTGTTCGCGACCTGTGGCGCCGCGACAACGATCGCGGAGTCTCTGCTGGCGAGAAGCGTCTGCTGGCAAAGGCCCGTCAGATCCTGATTTCGGAGCTGGCCTTGGCTGAGAAGACAGACGAGGACAAAGCGTCCGAGGTTCTTGACGAAGTTCTGGCTTCATAGTTCCATCCTCGAGAGCCCCTGTACCGCAAGGTATGGGGGCTTTTTCGCGCCTGCCAACCATGTCTGCTGCTGCAGATGCTCCGGACCAAGTTAGGCCGACTAAAGTGGATGCCATGACAGAGGTAAAGGACGGCTCGTGCGCCGTCGTGGTGGTTGCAGCAGGGTCCGGGCAGAGACTGGGACATGGCGTACCTAAGGCACGGGTGCCCTTGGGTGGCGACGCCATGCTGGTTCACGCGGTCCGTGGCGTGATCAAGGCCGGGGTGGCCGCACAGATTTGCGTTGCGATTCCGGCCGACGATTCGGAGGTGGCCGCCATCTGCCAGCGAGTGGGTGCCGAGGCTGCCACGGCGGGCATCCTTCTTAGCATTGTTGAAGGTGGCGCGGAGCGGTCAGCTTCTGTGACTGCCGCGCTGGAAGTGATTGCCAGCGGCATCACCACCGTCATGATTCATGACGCAGCCCGGCCGCTCACACCGGCCGGCGTCTTTAACCGCGTGGCCGGAGCCTTGCGCGACGGAGCCAAGGCCGTGATCCCTGCATTGGCCGTCTCCGACACCATCAAGACAGTAGTTCCCGCCAGCCTGCCCGTCACCGGGGCCGGGCTGGAAAAGGTCGTTGACACCCCGCCGCGCAACCAACTCCGTGCCGTGCAAACCCCTCAGGGCTTTGAGCTGGACACGTTGCGCCGGGCCCACGAGTACCTGTTGACGCTGGATGCCGGAGCTGCCTCCCGCATTACCGACGACGCCATGCTCGTGGAGGCTTTGGGCGAGGTGGTCTTTGTGGTGCAAGGGTCAACGCACAGCCTCAAAATCACTACACCCATGGACCTGTTGTTGGCCGAGGCCATGCTCGCAGGACCATTGCGTCCGCGCTGGATTGAAGGATAGCCCCATGAGTTTGCCTCGCACCGGCATCGGCGTGGACATTCATGCATTCGCACCCGAAGGCAGCCCCGCTCCACTATGGTTGGCCGGTCTGCTGTGGGAAGGTGAGCGCGGCCTGAGCGGCCATTCCGACGGCGACGCCGTGGCCCATGCGGCCGCCGACGCGCTGTTCTCTGCCGCCGGTGTGGGCGATCTTGGCACCCACTTTGGCACCGACCGCCCTGAATACCAGGGCGCCACGGGTGTGCGGCTGTTGGCGGAGGCTGCACGTATTGTGCGCGAAGCCGGATTTGAGATCGGCAACATCGCGGTGCAGTTTGTCGGCAATCGGCCCAAGTTCAGCCCGCGGCGCCAGGAAGCCGAGGCTGCCCTGAGTGCGGCAGCCGGAGCGCCGGTTTCTGTCAGCGCAACCACCTCGGACGGGCTGGGTTTCCCCGGCCGCAACGAAGGCATCACGGCGTACGCCACGGCGCTCGTGGTTTATCGCGCACACCAAGAGGTCGCGCAAAGGGATACCCTAGAGCCGTGACCCTGCGATTCCATGATTCTGCCACCGCCGCCGTTCGCGACTTCGTCCCGCTCAAAGAGGGGGAGGTTTCGCTGTACTACTGCGGTGCCACCGTCCAGGGCGAGCCGCACATCGGCCATGTCCGCTCAGCCTTGGCTTTTGACCAGCTAACCCGCTGGCTTCAGAGCAGTGGCTACAACGTCACTGTTGTGCGCAACGTGACGGACATCGACGACAAAATCCTGGTCAAAGCCGCCGAGAATAACGAGCCCTGGTGGGGCCTTGCCTACCGTTTTGAGCAGGCTTTCGCCGACGCCTATGCGGCCCTTGGCATTCAGAAGCCCACCTATGAGCCGCGCGCTACGGGCCACATCCCGGAAATGCATGCGCTCATTGCTGCGCTGATTGAGCGCGGGCACGCATACCCGGCACTGGACGATTCGGGCGACGTCTACTTTGACGTGCGCTCCTGGCCTGCCTACGGCTCCTTGACGAACCAAAATATTGACGACATGCAGGCCGCGCCCGACGCCGATCCCCGGGGCAAGCGCGATCCCCGCGACTTTGCGCTGTGGAAAGGGCACAAGAACGGCGATCCCGAGACTGCCCGTTGGGAATCCCCGTGGGGTGCCGGCCGTCCCGGATGGCACCTCGAGTGCTCCGCCATGGTCACCAAGTACCTCGGCACCGAGTTTGATATTCACGGTGGCGGCCTGGACCTGCGCTTCCCGCACCATGAGAACGAGATGGCTCAGTCGCAGGCTGCCGGTCACGGTTTCGCCAACTTTTGGATGCACAACGGCATGGTCACCTACCAGGGTGAAAAAATGTCCAAGTCCATCGGCAACACCATCAACCCGCGTGAAATGCTGGAGATCGCCCGCCCGTTGGTGGTCCGTTACTACCTGGGACAGGCCCACTACCGCTCCGTTTTGGACTACCGGCCGGGTTCCCTCACGGAAGCTGCGGCCGCCGTCGAGCGCGTTGAAACCTTTGCAAAGGCGTCACTGGGATTGCTCTTTCCGGGTGGCGATTTCGGCTACATCGGTACCCGGCCGGAAGCCTTCCGCGCCGCAATGGACGACGACCTCAATGTTCCCGCGGCCCTAGCCGTGCTTCACGAGACTGTCCGTGCCGGAAACACGGCACTGGCTTCCGGGAACAAGGAAGCAGTGCAGGAAGCGTTCTTCGCAGTGATGGGCATGACCGATGCACTGGGAATCAACCCCTTGGACGCGCAATGGCAGCAGGGGAGCGGTTCAGAAGCCGAGCTGACTGCGCTGGACGTCTTGGTGAAGGCCCAGCTGGAGGCGCGTGCGCAAGCCCGGGCTGAGAAGAACTGGGCCGAATCGGACAGGATCCGCGACACCTTGGCCGCGGCCGGCGTCGAGATTGCCGATTCCGCCACCGGCTCCACCTGGTCCCTAAAGCGCTAACCCCTCAGACCCCGCACCACTTTACGGCGGTTTTTGATGAACGCTGCACCACTAAACGGCCGTTTCCTTGAGACGCTCGCGCACTTACGGGGCGTTTTCCCCAGACGCTCGCGCACTCACCGCCAGCCGAGCGGTGAGAATGCGCACTTTTTCGGCTGTGCACCCCGAAATTTATGTTCAGGCCGTAAGCTAGTAGCTACGGGTCTTTTGTTTCCCGTAATCTTGCGTGCCTAAAAGCGCATGCGACTAGATTTGATTTGACGAACTTCGGGGCCATGGAAACACAGGGCGCCGCACCAATCGTAAGGGTTTCACCATGGCCAATGATTCACACCGCGGGGCAGTACGCAAGCTCAAGAAGGGCCCCAGCGTCGGCACAGGCGGTCATGGCCGGAAGGCTCTTGAAGGCAAGGGCCCTACGCCGAAGGCTGCTGAGCGCACCTACCACAAGGCGTACAAGAACCAGGAGCTGTCAGAGCGTTCGGCTGCCAAGCGCGGCGCCGGCGCCAGCAACTCTCCGCGCCGCAACAGCGGTCCCAAGGGCAAGGCTACCGAGGAGCTCGTGACGGGCCGTAACTCGGTCGTCGAGGCACTGCGCGCGGGCATTCCCGCCAAGGCCCTCTACGTTGCTGTCCGCGTAGACATGGACGAGCGTGTGCGCGAGTCCATCAAGCTGGCTACCGAGCGCGGCATCCCGCTGTTGGAAGCCCACAAGCCTGAGCTGGACCGTCTCACCGAAGACGCCATCCACCAGGGCCTGGTTCTGCAGATTCCTCCGTACGAATACGAGGACGCCGTTGATACGGCCAGCGAGATCATCGCCAAGTGGAAGAAGGGCCATATCGCCAACGCGCCGCTCATCGTGGCACTTGACGGCATCACCGACACCCGCAACCTCGGTGCCATCATCCGTAGCGTTTCCGCCTTCTCCGGCCACGCCGTGATTGTCCCCGAGCGCCGCAGCGCCGGTGTGACGGCCGCTGCCTGGAAGACCAGCGCCGGTGCCGCCGTGCGTGTGCCCGTTGCTAAGGCTCCCAACCTCAACCGTGCCATCGGCGCGTTCCAGAAGATGGGCTTCTTTGTTCTAGGGCTCGACGGCGACGGCGACGTTTCGCTGCCCGACCTCACCCTGGCGCAGGAACCTGTCTGCATCGTGGTTGGCTCCGAAGGCAAGGGCCTGTCCCGTCTGGTGCGCGAAAACTGCGACCAGATCGTCTCGATCCCGATCGACTCAGCCATGGAATCCTTGAACGCGTCCATGGCTGTTGGCATCAGCTTGTACGAGATCTCGAGGCAACGCGCGGTCAAGGCGTAGCCATGCCGGAGACCGTTGTGGAGGCCATCAGTACACTGGGGGCGGCTTTGTCGCGTCACTTTCCCCTCGGGGTAAGTGACATTTCCAAGGAGCAGCGTGGCCTGACGGCCAACGTTGCCGTCTACGCACCTGCCCACCGCAATGTGGTGCTGTGTTTTCAGCCTCCCGGTGACTCTTGGAAGGCAGTGCTGCTGCCTGACAAGACCGACGGCGTCCACCACGCCTTGGTGGAGAACATGCCCGTAGGCAGCCGCTATGGTTTCTACACGGATCTCGAGGCAACCCGCGAAGAGATGCTGCTGATCGATCCCGAAGCGGTGCAACTCCTGCTCGATCCGTACGGACGTTTCATCGACCAGGCCGAGCGCTCCGACGGAACTGACGGGTATTTGTCGGTGCGCATGGATTCTGAGTTCGACTGGGGCACCGTGACCAGGCCGAATACGCCTTGGCGCGAAACCGTGATCTATGAGGCGCACGTCCGTGGGCAGACAATGCTGCACCCGGATATCCCCGAAGACATTCGGGGTACGTACGCCGGCATGGCCCACCCCGTCATGATCAAGCACCTCCAGGAACTTGGCGTGACCGCCGTCGAGCTTTTGCCTGTTCATTTCCACATCGATGAGCCACATCTGCATGGCACCGGGATGACGAACTACTGGGGTTACAACACCCTTGGTTTCTTTGCCCCACATGTGGAGAATGCAAGCGCCGCAGCGCGCGAAGCCGGTCCGGCAGCGGTCCAGGCCGAGCTCAAAGGCATGATCAAGTTGCTGCACATGGCCGGCATCGAAGTCATCTTGGATGTTGTGTACAACCACACGGCCGAGGGCGGTCCGGGCGGTCCGTCGTTGAGCTGGCGCGGCTTGGCCGAGGAGCAGTACTACCGCATGCGGGACGGTCAGTACTACGACACCACCGGCTGTGGCAACACCTTGAACTTCGGCAACGCCCAGGTCATGAAAATGGCCTTGGACTCGCTGCGGTACTGGGTTGAAGAGTTCCACATCGACGGATTCCGTTTTGACCTGGCGGTCTCGCTGGCTCGTAACGGTGTTCACGAATTCGACAGCCAACACCCGTTCCTGCTGGCCGCGGCCGCAGATGGTGTGCTGGCCTCGACGAAACTCATTTCTGAGCCGTGGGACGTCGGCTACGGTGGCTGGCAGACGGGTAATTTCCCCACGGGCTGGGCGGACTGGAATGATTCCTTCCGGGACACCCTGCGTGAGGTTTGGCTGACCGACCGGGCAACCATGCTCGCTGGCTACCACCACAATGGTTTGTCAAAGTTTGGCGACGCCTTGGGCGGATCGGCCCAGCTGTTTGCCGCTTCCGGACGCAGCCGCATGGCCTCGATCAACATGATTACCGCCCACGACGGCTTCACTTTGGCCGATCTCACGGCCTACAACCACAAGCACAACCTGGATAATCAGGAAGAAAACCGCGACGGCACGGGCAACAACCGCAGCTGGAACCACGGTGTTGAGGGCATTACCAACAACGAGAACATCCTGGCCCAGCGCGGGCGAACCAGCCGCAACCTGATGGCCACCATGTTGTTGGCTCTCGGCGTGCCCATGATCACCGCGGGCGACGAGTTGGGTCGCAGCCAAGGCGGAAACAACAACGTCTACTGCCAGGACAATGAGATCGCTTGGGTTGATTGGTCCATGGATGAGGAAGCGAAAACCATGCTGGCTGCCACGCGCCGCCTCGTGAAGATTCGCAAGGACTTCCTGGCCGCCCAGCCCAGCAGTTACCCCACGCGCGGCGGGCATTCGTTCATCCACTGGTTTGGCGCCGATGGCGTCCCCATGTCCCCGGAGGAATGGAAAAACCCGCACGAACGTGTTCTCACCATGCTCATGGGTTCCCCCGATGGCAAGGTTGACGGGCTGGTTGTCTTCAACACCGGCATCACCAACGAAGACGTGGTTCTGCCCGCTAACCCGCGCTTTATTGCCGGTGCCACAGAGCCGGAACCGGAATCGGAGCCAGTAACGGAGCCGGCGTCAGAGCCGGATCCTGACGCGGCCGCAGAGGTGGCACTGCCGGAGCTCAGGCCGTACATGTTGCGGATGACCACGGCGGAGCCAACCCTTGCGGACGACGGCGAGCCTTCCTTCCGCTTGCCGCGTTCCATTCCGCTGGTCAAGCCGGGCGAGACCGTCCGGGTGGACGCAAACACGGTTCAGATCTACCGCAACGACCTCACCGCTAGCTAACCCTGCCGCCGGTGACACCGGTGGTCGAGCCTGACACCGCTGGTCGAGCCTGTCGAGACCGATCTCGACAGGCTCGACCAACGGCGCCCGGATCAAGCGGTGGTGATCAGGCCCAGCTCTGCCGGATTGGCCAGCGCTGTATGCCGGGGAAGCACCTGGACGCCATAGCCAAAGTTCCCTGACCGGTCAATCACCAATTCGGCGGAGAACTGGTAGCGGCCAGGTCCATTGTCGGTGGCAGGGGTGACTTCGTCGAGGGATAGGCTGCGGGTGTCGCTGAGCTCATCGGTGTCGCCGGCCGTTCCGTAGACAACGCTGACCTGCACATCGCTGGGATCCAAGCTGCCAAGATCCATGTGGGCACGGACTTGCAGCGTTTCGCCAATTTGGGGCTCGTCCGCCAGTCCCTGTGATTCCACGTGCTCAATCGCGACCTCGTGCCAAGCGGGCCTGACGCGGTCAATCCAGGCAGCCAATGTCCGTGTTGCCGCGTAGTCGTCGGCGCGTGCGAGGCGCCCCGCAACGGCAGCAGGCTGGTACAAACGCTGCACGTACTCGGCCACCATGCGGTCAGCGGATACCTGCGGGCCTAGGTGCGCCAGCGTGTGCTTGATCATGGATATCCAGTGCGATGGAAGTCCGCCGTCGTGCGGTTGGGAAGGACCGGCAGCTCCGGCACCGGCGGCCACAACTTCGCCGTAGAACCGCGGTGCAACCTGCGATTCGAGCAGCTCGTACAGCGCCGCGGACTCAATGTCGTCGCGTTCCTCGTCTGTCGTCCCGGAATTGGCCGTGGGGATCGCCCAGCCGTTTTCGCCGTCGTACATTTCATCCCACCAGCCGTCCATGACGGAGAGGTTCAGAGAACCGTTGATGGCGGCCTTCATGCCCGAGGTGCCACAGGCTTCCAAGGGTCGGAGCGGGTTGTTGAGCCAAACGTCGCAGCCCGGGAAGAGCGTTCGGGCCATGGCGATGTCGTAGTTGGGCAGGAAAACGATCCGGTGGCGCACCTCTGGATCGTCGGTGAACTGCACCAGGTCCTGGATCATCTTCTTGCCGGCGTCGTCGGCGGGGTGCGACTTTCCGGCGATGATGATCTGGATCGGGTGCTCTGGGTGCAGGAGCAGGGCCTTGAGGCGGGCCGGATCACGCAGCATCAGGGTCAGGCGTTTGTAGGTGGGGACGCGGCGGGCAAAGCCGATCGTCAGCACGTCCGGGTCCAGGGCGGAATCCGTCCAGGCAAGCTGGGCGTCGGCGGCGCCGCGCTTCTTCCACGAGGAACGCAGGCGGCTGCGCGCGTCCTCGACCAACGCCGCACGCAAGCGGCGGCGCAGTGCCCAGACGTCTTCATCGCTCACGTCGTACACCTTGGACCAGTCGGGCCCGTCCAGGACCTCGGCACCAAAACGTTCGCGTGCCAGAGCCGCCAGTTCCGGGTCTACCCAGGTGGGCACGTGGACGCCGTTGGTCACCGAGGTGATCGGCACATCCTGCTGGTCGAAGCCTGGCCACAGACCCGAGAACATACCGCGGGACACGACGCCGTGGAGCTTGGCGACGCCGTTGGCACGCTGGGCAAGGCGCAGCCCCATGACGGCCATGTTGAACACCTCGGAATCGCCGCCGTCGTAATTTTCCGCACCCAGACCAAGGATCTCGGCGACCGGGACCCCCGGTGCCAGCTGACCGGCAAAGAAGTGCTCGATCATGTTTCGCGGGAATCTGTCGATGCCGGCCGGAACCGGCGTGTGGGTGGTGAAAACTGTTGACGCCCGGCCCGCAGCCAGCGCCTCACTCCACGAAAGCGGGTGGTCCGTCACGGCAGGATCCATCAGCTCGCGGATGCGTTCGATCCCCAAGAATCCGGCATGGCCCTCGTTCGTGTGGAACACCTCCGGTGCGGGGGTTCCTGTCAGGCGGGCGTGGACACGAAGCGCCTTGACCCCGCCCATGCCCAGCAACAATTCCTGGGACAGCCGGTGATCGCCACCGCCGCCGTACAGCCGGTCCGTGACCCCACGGGCAGCGTCGTCGTTCTCTGCAACGTTTGAATCCAGCAGCAACAAGGGCACCCGGCCAACATCGGCTCGCCAAATATTTGCGCGTAGCAACCTGTCGCCGGGCAGCGGCAGCTGGATTTGAATCGGTGTGCCATCCGCCTCACGCAACAGGGTCAGTGGCAGCGCATCGGGGTCAAGCAGCGGGTAGCTTTCCTGCTGCCATGCGTCCTTCGAGAGCGATTGCTTGAAATAACCTGCCTGATAGAGAAGTCCGACGCCGATGAGCGGCACCCCGAGATCGGATGCGGATTTGAGGTGGTCGCCAGCCAGAATGCCCAGACCACCGGAATACTGGGGGAGCACCTCGGTAATGCCAAATTCGGGGGAGAAGTAGGCGATCGCTTTCGGTGCTTCTGCGCCGAGTCCCTGGTACCAGCGCGGTTCGTTGAGGTATTCGTGCAGGCTTTCTTCGGCAGCGGCCACGCGGGCGACAACATCGGGATCGGTTGCCAGTTCCTGGAGTTGTTCACGGGACATGGATGCGAGCATGGCCAAGGGGTCGCGACGGGAATTTTCCCAGAGCTCGGGATTTAGCGATTCAAACAGCGTACGAGTGGGCAAGTGCCAGGACCACCGGAGGTTGGTGGCTAGCCTTGTCAGTGCGGAAATCTGGGCCGGGACGACGGTGCGGACTGTAAATCTGCGAATTGCCTTCATGCCGGTCACCATAGCCCAAGTTCTCGGCACGATTACAGCACTTGTGGAAAATTGGTCATTCATTACGCGGACTGCATGTTCAGAGGTGAATTTTGTCCGCGTGTGACGCTCCAACTCGCCGATATGGCGGGAGACCTTAGCAATCCGGGCGGGGAGTCGCTAACGTCGTCTTTGTGAGTACTTTTAAGCCTTCGCGCAACGTGCCAGTCGCAGCAACCACCCAGGGCTCAGTCGTGTCTGTTTCCGGCAAGGGAAGCCCCGCGTCCGCGGCCGCTGATGCCGGCGCGGCAGCTGCCGCAGGGGCTGCGCCATTGGACCCGCAACAGGGTCTGCGATTTGGACGAATTCCCGTCACGAACGTCCAGCCGGTTTTGGAAGATGGCAGGTTCCCGGCCAAGGGTGTTCGCGGTGCCGATGTGCGGGTGAGCGCCGTGGTTTTCCGTGAAGGACACGACGTTTTGGGTGCCACGGCCATCCTTTTTGCGCCGGATCAGAGCGAGGCGCAGCGCACAAGGCTCAAGCCGGGAGCCAAGGGCACCGATTCATGGGAGGGCGTGCTGACCCCGTCCTCCGAGGGTAACTGGACGTTCGCCGTGGAAGGGTGGAGCGACCTCTACGCAACGTGGGCACATAACGCGCAGGTAAAAATCAACGCCGATGTTGATGTTGACGTCATGTTGGCCGAAGGTGCCCTGCTCTTGGGCAACGCGGCCAAATCTGCCAAGGAAACTGCGCCCGATGCTGCCAAGGTGTTCAAACTTGCGGCGAGCACGCTTGCGGATTGGTCCCTCAACACCAATGACCGCCTGGCCGCCGGAACTGGCCGGGAGGTCCGCGCCGCCGTCGAACTTTTCCCGCTGCGGGATCAGGTGACGCGCAGCAGGTCATTCCCCCTGTTGGTTGAGCGTGACGCGGCCGGACGCGGCGCTTGGTACGAGTTCTTCCCGCGTTCGGAAGGCGCGCACCGCCACCCCGAAACAGGTGAGTGGACCAGCGGCAATTTCCGCACCGCCGTGAACCGCCTTCAGGCCGTCGCGGACATGGGCTTTGACGTGTTGTACCTGCCGCCCATCCACCCCATCGGCACCATCAACCGTAAGGGTCCCAACAATTCGCTGACCACGGGCCCGGGCGATCCAGGGTCGCCGTGGGCCATTGGCTCGGCTGCTGGCGGGCACGATTCGATTCATCCCGAGCTGGGATCCTTCGCCGATTTTGACGCATTTGTGGCTGCCGCGAATGAGCTGAACCTTGAAATTGCCCTGGATCTGGCCTTGCAATGCGCCCCTGACCACCCCTGGGCTGAAGCACACCCCGAATGGTTCACCACCAGGGTGGACGGCACCATCGCGTATGCGGAGAACCCACCGAAAAAATACCAGGACATTTATCCGCTGAACTTTGATAACGATCCCGCGGGATTGTCAGCCGAGATTCTGCGGATCGTACGTCTGTGGATTGACCACGGAGTGCGGATTTTCCGTGTCGACAACCCCCACACCAAGCCTGTCTGGTTCTGGGAATGGCTCATCGGAACCATCAACGCCGAGCGCCCAGATATTGTATTTTTGGCCGAGGCGTTTACCCGTCCTGCCATGATGGCGGCGCTGGGACGGGCCGGTTTCCAGCAGTCGTACAGCTACTTTACGTGGCGCAACACGAAGGCAGAGCTGGAGGAATACCTGGTCCATGTGAGCCGGGAATCGGCCGGCTATTTCCGCCCCAATTTCTTTGTCAACACCCCTGACATCCTGACCGAGTACCTGCAATATGGCGGGCCCGCGGCGTTCAAGATCCGCGCCATTCTTGCCGCCATGGGCAGTCCGCTCTGGGGCATGTACGCCGGCTACGAGCTCTACGAACACGTGGCGCGGCCCGGGTCCGAAGAGAACATTGACAACGAAAAGTATGAATTCAAGGACCGTGATTTTGCCGCCGCGGAAGCTCATGGAAAATCCCTGGCACCGTTCGTGACGTTGTTGAACAAGATCCGGCGTGAGCACCCGGCGCTGCTTGACCTGCAAAACCTGAGCCTGCATGAAAGCTCCGATGACGCCACACTGGTGTTCAGCAAGCACAAATACATCGCGGCCACAGCGGAGACCCCGGCTCGCAAGGACACCATCATTGTGGTGATCAACGTTGACCCGCACAGCATGCGTCAAGGGGAAGTGACCCTTGATCTTGATGCGCTGGCACTTGACGGGCTTTCCTCTGACGGTACGTTCATCGTTGACGAACTTGTCACCGGGGCTACGTGGAACTGGGGAAAGAAGAACTACTTCCGTCTGGATGCGCACATGGAACCGGCCCACATCTTGCACATCAGGCGATAGGCGATGGCCTATCCCAATGCCAATAGTGCGCCGCAGTTCAATCTGAATGCGCCCGGGCTGGCCCATGACAGGCACTGGTACCGGAAGGCTGTTTTCTATGAGGTTTTGGTCCAGAGCTTTGCCGACGCAAACGGTGATGGCTCGGGTGACTTTTCGGGTCTGATCTCCCGTCTGGATTACCTCCAGTGGCTGGGGATTGACTGCCTGTGGCTGCCGCCGTTCTTTGATTCGCCGTTGCTGGATGGCGGCTATGACGTGCGTGATTTCAAGGCCGTCATGGAAACCTACGGCACTATTTCAGATTTCAAGTCGCTCGTGACGCAGGCCCACGAACGAGGTATGCGGATCATCATCGATCTGCCCATGAACCACACCTCCGATCAGCATCAGTGGTTCAAATCCTCACGGGAGGAGCCGGATGGGCCGTTCGGTGATTTCTACATGTGGAGTGACACTACCGAACTGTATGAGGACGCCCGGGTCATCTTCGTCGACACCGAGGATTCCAACTGGTCCTTTGACCCCATCCGGCGCCAGTTCTTCTGGCACCGCTTCTTCAGCCATCAGCCGGACCTGAACTTTGAGAATCCCGCCGTCCGTGACGCCATCTTTGAGGTGGTGCGGTTTTGGCTGGAACAGGGCATCGACGGTTTCCGTGCCGACGCCATCCCTTACCTTTATGCCGAGGACGGCACCAATTGTGAGAATCTCCCGGCCACGCATCGCTTCCTACAGGACCTGCGTGCCATGGTCGACGCCGAATTCCCCGGGCGGATCATCATCGCCGAGGCCAACCAGATGCCGCACGAGGTAGTGGACTACTTCGGTACGCCAGAAAACCCCGAATGCCACATGGCGTTCCATTTCCCCATCATGCCCCGTCTCTACTACGCACTGCGGGATCAAAAGGCCGCGCCCATTATCGAGACCATGGCCAATACGCCGGAGATTCCGCAGGGCGCCCAATGGGGAACGTTTCTGCGAAACCATGATGAGCTGACCCTGGAGATGGTTACGCCCAATGAGCGCGAGGCCATGCTCGGGTGGTATGCCCCCGATTCCCGCATGCGCGCCAATATTGGTATCCGACGCCGGCTGGCACCTTTGCTGGATAACTCCCGAGCGGAAATGGAGCTCATCAACGCACTGCTGCTCGCTCTACCGGGTAGCCCTTTCCTGTATTACGGGGACGAGATTGGCATGGGCGACAATATCTGGCTGGAGGATCGTGATGCCTCCCGCACCCCCATGCAATGGAATCCTGACCGCAATGCGGGCTTCTCCCACGTGGATCCCGGCAAGCTCTTTCTCCCCGTAGTGCAATCGCTGGTGTATCACTACAACCATGTGAACGTTGAGGCACAGACGGCTCACACCAGTTCCCTGCTGCACTGGAACAAGCAGATTCTGCGTATTCGCAAGGCTCATCCTGCCTTTGGATTGGGTCGGTACGAGAACGTACCCACGTCCAATGAATCGGTGCTGTCCTTCTTACGGATCCTGCCCGCGGGTAACCAGGAAGGTGAGGAGCCCGAATCCATTCTTTGTGTGTTCAACCTTTCCCAGCACCCGGCCGCCGCGGTACTTGAATTGCCGGCTCTTGCCGGCCGCGGACTGCGCGATATCTTTGGCGGGGACATCTTCCCCGGCATCGACGGCGATGGCCACCTCACTTTGACCCTGGGATCATACGATTTCTTCTGGCTGCGAGTTCGTTCACAGTCATCCAACGTCCTCTCCACGCAGACGCAAGCGCTGCCGGTGATTGACGGATCGGTCCGCGGACTCTAATGGCCCTAACTCTTCTGGATCTGCTCGCCGATTGGCTTCCCCACCAGCGCTGGTACCCCCGCAAAGGCAGCGCCGGTCAGGGTGCCCAGCTGACCATCGCCGAACGGTTTGAGTTGCCTTCCCCCGACCCTGACGTAACACTGCTTGTGCTACTTGTTACCGTGGATCTCCCGGGAGCTCGCGGCAGTACGTCAATGCACGACGCCGGACAGACCCTCACGCTGCAGCTGCCCCTGAGCTTTCACAGAAATGGCGCGGCTGTGTTAAACGGCGCTGTTTCGCCGACTTCCGCTGCCACCGTTGCGATGCGAGGCGGCGTCCTTGGTGCCATAGCAACACGAGACGGATGGCCCGGTGGGCGCGTACACGATGGATTGGCCGATCCCGTCTTCCTGCGGGCTTGGCTTTCCGCGGTGGCGGGGGTCCCCGGATACGGTTCCTTCGGTAGTGGCGGGAGTGTTGAAGTTTGGCGGAGTTCGGGTCTCGGCGGTCCGGCGAGTTCGGCCTTGTCAGACATTCGCGCGCTGGACGGGGAGCAGTCAAATACCTCGGTCATTTTCCGGCAGGATGGCCGCTCGTTGATTGCCAAGTTCTTCCGGGTCCTCCACGATGGAGTGCATCCAGAGGTTGAAATCGGGCGTGCGTTGGCCTCGGTGTCCGGGAAGGTCAATGTCTCAAATGTTCCAGCGGTCCAGGCTGTGGTGCAGTATGAGGGTTCGGGCACCATTCTCTGTGTGGTTCACGATTTCATCGAGGGAGCGCAGGATGGGTGGGCGCTTGCCCTTAAGGCCGCCGGTTCCGAGGTGGATTTCACCGCCAATGCTCATTCGATTGGTGTGGCCCTAGCCCGAGTCCACGCTGGCTTGCGGGTGGGTATGGGTTCGCATCGGGCGGAGGAATCCGAAGCTGAGACATTCGTTGAAGCCATTGCCGCTCGGCTGGAGTGGGCATGGGAAATCGCGCGCCCCGTCGTCGGGCCCTATGACACAAGGTTCCGTGATGTTTTGGCACGATTGCGCCAAATCGATTCGATCCCGCAAGTCCAGCGTATCCACGGTGATCTACACCTGGGGCAGCTTGTGCGCCGTGAATCGGCGGGGTCGCCGGAGTGGTTCTTTCTGGACTTTGAGGGCGAACCGCTGCGGCCCCTGAATGAGCGATCGCGGCCCGATGTTGCGATCCGAGACTTGGCTGGAATGCTGCGGTCCTTTGACTACGCAGGCGCCCAGGCCGCCGGCACGGGAGCCGTGACACGAAATCAGGGCGCCGAATGGGCCAGGAAATGCGCCGACGCCTTAATTAGCGGCTATGAAAGCGGCTCCGGCGAGACGATTGCACGTAATAGTCCGCTTTTCGTGGCATTGTGGCTGGATAAGGCGCTCTATGAGGTTGTTTATGAATTGCAAAACCGACCCACGTGGACGTGGGTGCCGGTAAATGCTGTGCGGGATTTGTTTGAATCAATGGAAAGTGGTGTGGACATGGGACTAAATAAAATGGCCCCTCTGGCAGTCAATGCGGGTGTGTTGGCACGGATTTCCGAGGGCACGTATTACGCCCCGCACTCCGTGCTCGGGGCGCATCTGGACAGTGACGGTTATGTGACGGTGCGTGCGCTGCGGCATTTGGCCGAGGCGGTGCAGCTGGTCACTGGAAACGGCGTCACCCCCATGACGCACGAACATGGTGGCATTTGGGTCGCTGTAGTGCCCGCCCAAGAGCCCGGACATGTTCCGGATTACCGGCTAGATGTCACGTATGCAGACGGCGTCCACCGCACCGATGATCCCTATAGGTATATGCCGACGGTCGGTGAATTGGATATGCATCTAATTGCCGAGGGCCGGCATGAAACGTTGTGGACCGTCTTGGGCGCCCACGTACAGCACTATCACTCTGAGCTCGGAGAAGTTTCTGGCGTCAGCTTCTCCGTGTGGGTGCCCGCAGTTCAGGCAGTTCGGGTCATTGGCGAGTTCAACGGCTGGGATGGCCGTTCGAACGCCATGCGCAGTCTTGGCAATAGCGGCCTTTGGGAGTTGTTCATCCCGGATGTCGCAGCGGGGGACCGCTATAAATTTGAGGTTCTCACCGAAAGCGGTGCCTGGCTGCAGAAGGCCGATCCCATGGCCTACGGCACGGAGGTGCCGCCGTTGACGGCCTCGCGTGTGGTCGAGTCCAGCTATTCATTCCAAGACGGCGACTGGATGAAGAAGCGCGCAGCGAGCGATCCTCACAACTCGCCCATGAGCACTTATGAAGTGCATCTGGGCTCGTGGCGTCCCGGATTGAGTTACACGGAGCTCGCCAAGGAACTTGTTGACTATGTTCAGGACTTGGGATTTACCCACGTGGAACTCATGCCGGTCTCGGAGCACCCCTTTGGTGGCTCGTGGGGCTATCAAGTCACCTCGTATTACGCACCGACGTCCCGTTTTGGCCACCCGGATCAGTTCCGCTTCCTCGTTGATTCCCTGCACCAAGCTGGGATTGGCGTCATCATGGACTGGGTGCCGGCTCACTTCCCCAAGGACGAATGGGCACTGGCCAACTTCAATGGCGGGGCGCAATATGAGCACGCGAATCCCCAGCTGGGTGAGCACCCCGATTGGGGAACCCTGATCTTTGACTTTGGTCGCAATGAAGTGAGGAACTTCTTGGTGGCCAACGCTCTCTACTGGTTCGAGGAATTCCACATTGACGGGCTACGGGTTGATGCCGTCGCGTCCATGTTGTACCTGGACTACTCGCGGGACGATGGAGCGTGGAGCCCCAACCGATTTGGTGGTCGGGAGAACCTAGAAGCGATCAGCTTCCTGCAGGAGATGAATGCAACGGCATACCGGCGCAATCCCGGCATCGTCACCATCGCCGAAGAATCCACGGCCTTCCCCGGCGTGACTGCGCCAACCAGTGAAGGCGGACTGGGGTTCGGCATCAAATGGAACATGGGCTGGATGCATGACTCGCTGACGTACATGTCGGAAGACCCCGTTAATAGGGGATGGCACCACAACCAGATCACGTTCTCGCTCGTCTATGCCTTTACGGAAAACTTCCTCTTGCCCATTAGCCATGACGAAGTGGTTCATGGGAAGGGTTCCTTGCTGCGCAAAATGCCAGGGGACAGATGGCAGCAGCTGGCCAACCTGAGGGCCTACCTTGCCTTCCAATGGGCTCATCCGGGCAAGCAGCTAATTTTCATGGGAACCGAGTTCGGTCAAGAATCCGAATGGAGTGAAGAGCACGGCCTCGACTGGTGGCTGGCAGAGAACCCCTCCCACCGAGCGATCCAGACTCTGGTGAAGGATTTGAACCACAACTATTCCGCCATTCCCGCTCTCTACGAACAAGACAATGTTCCGGACGGCTTCACGTGGCTCAATGGCGGGGATACCGAGAACAACGTAGTGTCCTTCGTTCGCTGGGACAAGGCGGGCAAACCCTTGGTGTGCATCATCAACTTTGCCGGCATGGCGTACGAGGGTTACCGGGTCGGCTTGCCGGCAGCAGGACAGTGGGAAGAGGTACTTAATACTGACTTGGCCGTGTATGGCGGTTCCGATGTCAGAAACGCCGGGATCTTGCAGGCGGAAGAGCTTGCCTGGGACGGACAAGCATCGTCGCTTAAGTTGCGAGTCCCGCCGCTGGGCGCGCTCTATCTGGCACCCGCTGACTCGTAGCAAGATCTCGCACTTCTAGCACCTGCTTGCCGTTAGGTTTCAAGGCAAGCAGGTGCTATTGTTAGTACTCCGCTGAACGAACGGTTCGGATCTGGACAAGACCAAAACAATGGCCTAGAAAATGGGCTTTCTGTTTTGTGTTCAAATGAAAATTTGAATTTAGTCGAAATCATTGATTTGACTTATTGGAATTCAGTCGGGTAAGATTATAAAGTTGCCCCGGCACTGATCGTCAAGGATTCACCTGTTGTTTACGGGTTGTTTTTGGTGTGTGGCTGGGAGCGGTTGTTGTTTGAGAACTCAATAGTGTGCCAAGTTTTATTGATACCAATTTATTTATATTGAATTGGTTATTTGGTTTTGTTGTTGCCGCCCCTGTGGTGATGGCAGGACCGTTTAGCTG